>NZ_FOPO01000003.1:445413-525310 GCF_900113505.1 Pseudomonas sp. NFACC45 | reverse complement strand
CTGCTGATTATCCAGTACGCGATTCACCGCTAACTCACTCAACATGATCACCTGTTGCAGCACCATCATCGTGTTGCGCTGCGAGCCTTCCATTGCGCCGGCGATATCACTGGCCATATCGCTGGCCGACGCCAGCGATTCGCAGGCGTGGACAAGCAGCGTTTCGTCATCCACCGTTGGGTCGATGAGGAAGATGTTGCCGGACTTGCGGGGCGGTATCTGCGTTTTCGGCGCCCCAGGATTGAGGTAGTAGCTGAGTGCGCGGTCTGCCGCCTCTTTTAGCTTCTTAGGATCGAGAGAGGCGTCGTAGGGTACTGGATCGATATCCGGGGGGTTGGGGGTAACCTTGAACATATGTCTAATTCCAGAGTTGGGGCCGCAACCGCTCTCGACTAAAAGAGGGTGGCGGCTGTACGCAGGTTAGTCGACCGGTGGAATTAGCAAACCCGGCGCGCCCAAGGGCGCCCTGCGCACAACCACCATCAAGTACAGGAATAGAATGACCTGACTGAATGGCGCTCATGCACCTTGCTAAAACCGACCGGGCGACTAAACCCGACCACTGATGGGCAGTGGCAGGTAAACGATAGAAGCCGAGGGGCACAGCGCACAAGCCAGCGGATTCTGACGCACGCGTAAGTAAGGACGCAAGATGTCGTAGCCTTTAGGACGTAACGCCGGATGTCTTTAAACATGCGCCTTGGGATGTGTTTATGATCAATAAACATCGAGAGTTTTGTTGATGTTTTTTGGGACTGAATTGCCGGCAGCACTGCGTTAGATTCGGGACGGGGAGACTGGACGCTGGCTATCACCTTTGGCCTCGCTGGTTGGGCTTTGAATCGTGCTCGTTGCGCACGGCAGGCACCTCAGAGCGTCGATAGGCTGGTGAGCGGCAGCATGGCGAGCGGACGGTTTGCCGATTTCCTTCTGGCTATGTAGCTTGTTCGAGGATGGATGTTCGGCGCGTAAGCTGCCACTCAAAAAGCGACTCGATCATTCCCGCCCGACCGTGCATCATCATGCTCGCCACGACCCCGTCGAGGCATCGAAGTCATAAATGCAGAACCTGCCCGCCTGCACAAATGAGCCTTGTGAAATGGAAGTCATCTTATGTTTGAACGTAACAAACTGGTTCCGGAGTTAATGGTAACCAGCCTGGAGAGCAGCTTAGCTTTTTGGGTTTCTTGCCTGGGATTCAAAGTAGCTTATCAACGCCCGGAAGATGGATTTGCATACCTTAATTTGAATGGGGCTCAAGTAATGCTTGAGCAGATTGATTCGGACGCGGGTCAATGGCTGACGGCACCGTTGACTAAGCCGTTTGGAAGAGGCATCAACCTACAGATTGATGTTGAGGCTGTCGCCCCAATCATCCAAAAACTTGATCAGGCTGGATTTTCACTCTATCGAGAATGCAAAGACACCTGGTATCGGGCTGAAAATGTAGAAGTAGGCCAGAGAGAATTCATTGTCCAGGATGCCGACGGTTATCTCGTAAGGTTGGTAGAGCGGTTGGGCGAGCGACCGGCTTGCTGAATCTGGATATGAACCAAGCCGACCGTCAGTTTTGGGTCGTTTACAGCCCCTCACGACAGGCAGAAATCGGCCATTAGCGGACGCTCACAAGCGACCGCTACTGGTCTGAAGAAACCCGACTCCCAATTAGGCGAGAGTTCTCGCCAGATAACCGCTTCGAGGGGACTATATAAATGACTGCAAAGGATCGAAAGCTGGCGTTCCCAACCGATAGCTATCGGCCAAAAGCAGACTTCTGGAAAGTTCAACGGGTACCTCGCTTCAGGCTGATTTCTGGCGTTCAAGCAGCCTGAAACTGGCGCAGGACTGAAGGTCGCCCAGAAACACTTGATGTTGACCCAGACTCCAGCCGACACGACGTTGGCGCGGGCCAGCTTGCCGAATCCTCTCGGTTGATAGCCCCCCAACCTCCCCAATTTGAAATCTAGCAAAGTGCTACTACTCTGAGAGCACAATCGCCCTAGGAGCCGAAGAAGGCGTATTACCTGAGGGTGCAAAAGCGGAGTATCCGATACCTGGGAGACGAAGGTGAACAGATTCAGCCTGCTTGTCATGATGCTCAGCGTTTTCATGATCCAAGGCTGCGCGAAACAACAACTGGAAACACGGGTAGCTTGGAGCTCCACCTGCTTCCAGGACCAACCCGCCACAGATGCCCGCGCCGCGTTCCTAGGTCCAATCGCCGTAGCCCTTGCGCCAAAGCTGATCGAAGGTGCGGTGGACGCCGCCGCCATGGCCCTAAAGAAAGCCGGAGAACGTGCCGAACTGGCGCAATCCTCCGGCAGGGCAATATCCCGTCCCTATATGGTGACCGCAGACTCAGACCTGCAGATGTCCGACGAACATCGTTGCCTCATCGTCAGCAGGGGGCGATTCCCCGCACCCATTGCTTCGGAAGAAGGCACTCTGCAAAGCCTCGTCGACGTTCAAGAGCGTGTATTCACCTTCGAAGCAACGGTGCAACACCTCAGTGGCGCACCCTACTTCCAACTTGCGCCTTACAGGCTGAGAGTTGGAACCTTCGAAGGTACCTCGCTCTGGTCACCCAACAAGCGCGAACTCAGCGTCGCCATTTCCATGACCCTGCCTGGCAGCGGCAGCCCCTTCGCCTCGACGGTGTTCACGTTCGAAGATATCCAGAGAAACACTGACTGGAATCCTTCCAACCAGGCTGCTATGCGTAAGACAAGCCCGCTATTGGCACTACCGCCGCTTCCGGAAAGTGGCAAGAAAGCCCAAGCTAAACAGGAAGCCTTCATCGCGCCTTATGTGCTGGCCGAATCCACGCTCATCGCCAAAACCACCGCAAGCATTCCACAGGCTGCGCAGCCACCTAACCCGCTGGCAGCGAACGACGTCGTGGCGAAGACGGATGATTTTTGCGCAAAAGTCAAAAGCTACAATAAGGACTTTCCTAAGTCCCCCATCAGCGACCCCAAATGCAGCCGTGAAATAGCGCTGGTAAAAGCCGAGGTCGACAAGGCATTGCTGAACGCACAAAGCCCGGATGCCCTTGAAAGCTGGGCAAGAGGCGTATGCCCCAAGGCAACCGGCACAGGTGAGTTGCTGAAGTGCCAAGCAAGCTATGTACCGCCCGTGAAACCCAACGCAAGGTTCGGCCACATGGTCGTGGATGTATCCGTCGTCGAAGCGAGGCAGGGAAACAAGTTCGCGGCGTTCTTGGGCAATGCCATCGGCTCAGCCAAGGCGGACCTCACCAAAGCCATCGCCCAGCAAGTCATTCCCGAGCAGAAAAAAGCTGTGCAGGAGACCAAGGATGCAGCGGATCGCTCCGCCCATCGCGAGGTCATATTGGCCGATCTCGCCGTGACCCAGTCGGAGCAGGAACTGGCGGAGATTCAGGCGTCTGGCAGCCCATCAGCCTCCAGCCTAACCACAGCGCGAGCTTCGGTGATCAAGGCAAAGATCGCTGCCAACGATGCCTACCGAACGGCAGGTTTGCCGCTTCCCTACCCGGAGCTCGGATAATGAAGGCCCGATTGATCAGGTCTACGCTCCGATATTGTTTGCTTGTATGGCTCTTGCTGCTACTGACAGCACACGCGGCGAGTGCGGCCCCACATGGCCCCAGTCCATTGAGCACCGCAATGCCGGACATCATCAATGGCCGCAAGGCCGACGAGCAAAGCAACCTCTGGCAGGCGGCGCTGGTCTACAGCTCGCTGCCTCGCGTCGATGGTCTGTTTTGCGGGGCTACTTTCATCGACGCCAAATGGCTGTTGACCGCAGCTCATTGCTTCCATGATCCGAAGACCTGCGAGCGCGCCCTCGAGCCCAAACATTTCTATGTGGCCCATGGCAGCGTAACGCTCGACAACAGCATTAAGCTTGAGACAGCGACGGACATCCTTTTTGCCCCCGGTTGGGACTGCAAGACCCTGCGCAACGATGTAGCGCTGGTCAAGCTGGGCAAACCTATGGGCACGCGAATAGTGACGCTCGCAGACGCATCGTTGTCTGCGCCCTATTTCAGGACAGGCACGCAAACTTGGATCACCGGCTGGGGGGTCACCGAAAAAGGGGCGCGTTCGGCGCGGCTGATGGAGGCCAAGATCGAGATCACCGATAAAGCCCGCTGCCAATCGGCCTATAAGGAGCGGGACTTGGAAAAATCGTTTTGCGCAGGCGATGCCAAGCACGATGCATGCACGGGTGATAGCGGAGGCCCTCTATACGTACGCACAGGAACCACCACCATCCAATTGGGGGTGGTCAGCTTTGGCTTCGGCTGTGCCAGGAAAGGGTTTCCAGGGGTCTACACCCTTATTGCCGACCATTTGGTCTGGATCAGGGAAAGCTCAACGACCTCCCCTTCTGCCATCTGCAGCGAGGCTGATATCAAGGCCAATCGTTGCTAGGAGTAGGAAGAGATGTCGCAGGACAGCATGGCGCAAGCCAGCGAGACCATGGCGTAGGATTTCGCAAGCTTGTCGTCGCAGGTGCCGCTATCCAGAGCTCGCAATTTGTGGCCAATCCCCGTCTATTACGAATGACTACTATGGGTCGATGCCTGCCGGTGGCTATCGGCAACAACCGGCCAGAAGAAGTCACGCGGGTAGGTGCTTTGGATTATGCCTTTTCAGAGCTGATAGCCCGCCAGACCTTCGCCCAAAAACCCGCCTTGGCATTCTCCAATTCGCCCTTCAAGCTTTTGATCTCATTGCCCCTGCTCGTATACGCCGTCTTGTATTTCCCCAGCTCGACATTCAGTTGTGCCACGGTTTGCGTCAGACCATCATTTGAAGCCACCAAAGCAGACTTGTCCTTTGCCAGCAAAGCTTTCGCTTCAGCGATACTGTCTCGTTGCTTGGAAACATTAGCAGCAAGAGATTCCGTCTCACGGTACTTTCTGACAATTGCCAGCATGTCCTGTCTGGTTTTCTCTGCCAGCTCCACTCGATCCTTTTCAGCTTGCCTAACATAATCCTGATGAAATTCAATACTCACTGGGTCAGAGAGGACTCTGCAAAACAATTGGTTTGAAGCGATATCGTTAATTTTGCGGTAGCCTCGCTCGATACTTCCCTCAATGTCATTTTTATCAATATATGTCTCAATATTAGTGCTTTTGGCAATCTTGATTTCGATAATGGGGATTCCGTGGTCACGGAAATCGACGACCTTTTGCATGCTGCACGGATTGGAGTAGCAGACCTCAATCGCCAGCTTCCCGCCCCACTTCTTGTAGAAGGGGTTGTCAGAGATGAACTCGCCATACAGATCAGGAACGTAGACATTGCCGTTCCCAAATCGCAGACGGGTTTCCTCTGCTACAAGGCGTGTGAACGTGAATGGGACGACCTCATCACCAATCTGGAAATTGATCGTTTGAAGCTGTGAGAGGATGGCTATCAGATAGGCGTGTGGAAGGGATTCTCCGTCGCTACCACCAGATCGAGTAGCCTGAACATCGACGCTCTTGTACCGAAAATACCCATTCTTGACGGCGACCATTTCACGGCGCTTCTCTACGCGGGAATGGGTACTGAAGAAGGTAAGCGCGCTGAATTCGGCAGGGTTCAGGCGGCGCATCTTGAGGACTTGCCAAATGAAGAACAGCTTGTACCTACCATCCTCCCGGTTGATGAAGCCATTAGCACCCTTCGCACACGCCCAAATCTTCATGCCTCTCCCTTACCATGAAAAGCTCTAGATCGGACCATACCAGTGCTCGACGGAGGTTTCAAAGCGTGGCAGGCTTATAAAATTCCTCCTGCGAGAGGGCGAGCACAGAACCTGTATTAAGGTGCCGCACCCACACGCAGGCAATGCGCTTGCCTACCACAACATAGAAAGATTCGAACGTGAAGCATGAGGAACTGCAATCAATCTTTGCCAAAATAGATGATTGCGACTTTGTTGGTGCCAAAGCGGAACTCCATGCACTGGCACAGGAGCTGGCACTCAAGGGAGAACTAGAATATTCTGATTTTCTTGCCGACTATGTTTATCGAGCTTCAAGAAATTTTGATAACACGCAACAAACGATGCCAATATCTGAAATAGAAAGGAAGTTTAAAATTCTCGACCAGGAATTTGAGAACCTGGTCGAAAAACAGAAAAGCATTCTTATCGGCGCACATGAACACTTCAAAGAATATGAAAAAATAACTACGACAACGCCTTCGTTCAGAACGTCCTTTTCATGGTTCAATGTAGAGCGCGACGATAACTTTCCACTTATCGACGCCTTCATGAAAAACGAACCGCAAACTCAGATAACGACTGGGAATATTTTTACTATTTTCATCAACCAACTTAAATTCTACGCGCGGCTAGAAAAAACAGGGACTACGACTTTTTTTAAATTACGGCCAAAGAGTTACAAACATTGAAGCGGGTAAGTTTTGGAGATACGTGGAACTCCGAAAGTTTTCCATGGCACAGAAAATTATCCTAGACGAAATCGATACGATTTCTGAAAATCTAAAAGGGCTAGAAGCCGAAGCAAATGAAATCCGCAGCTATTGGATAAACGATCGTAGCTCTTTAGAATTCAGGAATGATTTCACCGAATGTCTCGAAGCATTCCATAACGCGCGGGAAAATAGCTCAAGCCTACTAGACAATGACAATACAAGATTCTGAAATCTTGCCAGATAATCCCCTACGAAAGGCAGAACGTCACCAATAATCTGCCTTGCATTGAGCGCGAGTCAGTAGCCCAGCGTGTCCTTGGTCTGCTTACAGGTTCCCAACCGACCACGGACCTGACCAGTCAGCATATGTGTCTGCTTCGACTGATAGGCTTTGGTCGAGCCGTACTGCTGCTTCACAGCATCGAGCTTGTTCTTCGCCCCAGTCATCTGTGTCACGCAATCATTGATGTCTTTCTTCGACAAGGTTCGCGTGCCCGCCTGATTAGGAGTGCCTGGAGGGCGATTCTCGTACATCTTCTGGACCTCAGTGAGGCTTGCCAGTGCAGCGGCTTCATCCTTATTGCTTGCTGCCCATACCGAGCCACACATCACTACTGCAACCATTCCTGCTGCACACTGCTTGATCAATGGAATCTTCCTTTGTTATTGAGGGGGGTTCTATCCTACCGGCAGCCGTTAGCTACGGGCTATCTGAAAAGCCCTCCTTACGGAATGCAAGCCATAGGCTATCATCTAGGAATGCTGCGCCTGAAAGCACTCAACGCAACCCTGTACCGCTTGAAAACAAGGAATGTGTAATGAACAAGGTTTACCCCATTGAAGATGCTATTCCGCTGGCACCTGATGAAGACGAGAAAAAACCGGAGAAGAAGGTTTTAACCAAGGATGAAAAAATTGAGAAGGAGAAAAAAGAGCTTCTATCTTCAGTAGCTGCCGCTGACTTTTCTTCCTTGAAGCCTAGAGTAGCATACGTCTTAAACCTTTATCCTCATACTCGAAACAGTGACATTTCGCTTTCATTGAAATACTGGGAAATATTCCAACCAGATCTTTACAAAGAAAGCGGAATTCAACCGAAAGACCTATTCAAGCTGGAAAGGCTTCATTACATAGTCCGTGCCCGCGCTAAAATACAAAACGAGTACGAGCTATTTTTAGCGGATACTGAAATCAAAAAAAACCGCAGAAGAAATGAAGAGAAAATGGAAGGTGCAGTCATTGATGACTCCCCACCCGTCAAGAAGGTGCATATATTTTCAGATGAAACAGGGAAAACGCACAAATTCGTAATGGTCGCATCTGTGTGGGTTCTCAATGGCAGAGCAGTATTCGCCACCAGCAAAGCCATAAGCGAATGGAAAGCGAAATCTGCCTGGAAAAACAGAGAAGTTCATTTTACAAAGTTTGGTAAAAGCGATTACGAAACCCTGAAATCATACCTTGGAGTGATTTTAGAAAATCGTGAGTATCTAGGATTTAAATACATAGCAGTCGAGCGGGCGAAAACCAATCGTCCGATTGAAGAAACAATTCTCAAGCTGCATGAGCTGATGCTTGCGCGTGGTGCTGCTCATGAGCTGGAAAGCGGAAGGATAGATCTGCCGAGAGAGATGGAGGTAACTGTGGATGAAGAGCAATCGCTGGACTCCTTTGTTATTTCTGACCTGAGAGACCGTGTAGAGGAAACTTTCAAAAAACGGTATGAGGATAAGCTGCAACTGACCTCATTGCAGACCGCCTCATCAAAAAATAGTGCTCTGATCCAATTGTCAGATGTGATCGCGGGAGCGATAGGTCGAATTCTTAACCATGACGGGGAACGTAATTTTAAAGACGACATGGCTGACCTAGTTATCCAGATGCTAGATCTAAAAATTGAAGAAGGCGACATTGACGGACTTGATTCAGCGGCACGGTTCAACGTCTAAGGTTGAAGGGCAAGGCAAGGCGTGCTGAGGATATGGGTTTGCCCGTCACCGCCCCGCCACTTGCATAGCCTGCAAGCGCATTGAGTACGTTCGTATTTTCAGATTCGAGCATGACCAAGGGATCGCAACTTACCGCCAGATCTGGAAGCGCTTGCAAACGTCCAGATCTCGTACAGGAGCGAGGTTTGCAGATAGCCCAGCGTTGGTAGGATGGTCACGCTGGCTTGCTGGCGGCGGTGCCTACGACATTATTTTTCGTACAGTGCCTAGAAACACCTAACTCGTTGGTAGCTTGCGCACTGCGGGCATGCAGGCCAGCCGATCAAGCGAAACAAAACGCTTGATCGTTTCCCCCCTATACCGCATCAACCACTAATGCCCGCGATGATTGCGTTAAGCCTCATTCAACGAATCGCTAGGCGCAGTTCTCCCTCGACAAGCTTGGCAAGCTCCATCGTGCATTCCGCCAAATCAGAGAATGTAGTACTGACCGCATCGGAAATGCTTTTAAACTCCGCATAGGGGACGGGTTTCATCACAAATGTCTGGTTTTCATATCTGTAATCAAACTGTTCAAGACCGAGCAGTTGCTGGTGGAAGCTATCAACAGCGTTCCCCCAGCTCAAATATGCATTTTTCAGATCTTCACTCAGCAAGCCAGGCTGGGCGGTTCGCCTGAATATGTCCAGGTTGTCAAAAAGTTCAAAAAAGCCGCCGGGAAATATCTTGGGCTCTGATGACTCGCTAAACAGATGGATGAGTTGACTGAAGCTCACGGTCGAGAATAAAGTTTCGAAAAAATCCTGATCGTGTGATTTTTTTATTTCAGGAAAACCCAGCTCAGCTCGCAGAAAGCCTGCCTCAGGCGCGCTAACCACGTTCAGAATGTCATTGCAGTCGTAAATGGTCGTGTCTTTCGTGAAGCTCAATTTTTTTAGCTTCAATTTCTCAGCGAGCTGTAACATCTGCCCGGTGACAAAGGTGAAGCTTTCGGCTCCACCCTTTCGTGCCTTTTCCATGTCACTTAGGAATTTGGCCTCGATTTCGTCATAGGGCTTAAATTCTTTAATAGGAAAATAGCAAGCGACTCTCAAGGTTCCATCTAGGCTTTGAAGGTCTCGCCCACCATCTCGCCCACCCAACGGTGCCACATTCTCCAACCTAGGATACCCAATATACGAAAGAAAAGCAGTGACGAAAATCTCGGCTTTCCCGGCGCTGTATGGCCACATTCTAAGCACTGACGCGATGGAGTTTTGCATATAAGACCTGGCAGGTTGATTGGGCGATTAGATACTTCACCGATGCGTTTGAGCGCCCAATCATACCCATGGGCTCGGTAGCGAGCCATATGCCATCAATGCGGGCTGCGAGTGATTGACCCCGGCACATCTGAAGCCACTTGTGGGCTACGAGGGCATTTATGCCGTGATAGCTGCGATGGAAGTCCTCACTCCAGATCCCAGACATCTCTGAATGCCCTAGACCCCGCTGACATACCATTCAATATTGCACACCTCCGCCACATAAGGTATCTCGGAAATGACCAAAGGATAGCGCAACTTGAGGCGGAATTAACTGCAAGAATCCGGGCCCTCAGGGCATGATTTTCAATGTACACCAAAGCACCGTGCAGCAGGTTGTGAGAGACCGCTTTTGGCCGAAAGCTGCCCTTGAAGAAAGGCAGAACCGGCCATTTTCTACCGGTCATAACAGTCAGCCATCAGCCAAAGCGTACCTCTCTTTGAACCTCTCCAGGAAAGCAGGGTTTACTCAATTTCCATCAATCAACACTCCAACCTCAGCCACACCCTCCCCCACCGAAACACCTTGCAACCCTTACCTGATTGAGAAATCCCCCACGCCTCTCTAAATTTTTTCCCACAACGCCGGGCCCCTCTGACAGCGAATCGCTGCCATGTCGGAGTTGCAGTTTGTACAACTTCGACACTGAGAGGAGGGGCTTATGACTGCCCTAGAACCGTTCTTTTTTGCCGACTTTCTCGGCACCGCCACGTGGTTGTGGCTCGTTTTTATCAGCATCGTTATCAGCCTGTTGGTCTTCGACCTCGGGGTGTTACACCGTGAGCATCGAGAAATAGGCGTGCGTGAAAGCCTGCTGCTGTCTGCTGGCTATATCACGGCCAGTTTGCTGTTTGGGCTCTGGGTCTGGCAGGTCAAGGGCGGTGACGCCGGGATGGATTTCTACACCGGCTTTCTGATCGAGAAATCGTTGTCGATGGACAACGTATTCCTGATGGCGATGATCTTCAGCTTTCTCTCAATCCCGCGTAAGTATCAGCACGAGGTGCTGTTCTGGGGCATTCTCGGTGTGATCGTGCTGCGCGCGATCATGATTGGCCTAGGTGCGGCGCTGATCGCCGAGTTCAGCTGGATTCTCTATGTGTTCGGCATCTTCCTGCTGTTGACCGGGGTCAAGATGCTGTTCAGCAAGATCGATGACCACCCGGACCTGAGCGAAAACCTGCTGGTGAAGTTCCTGCGCAAGCACATGCGGGTGACCGATTACTTGCATGAAGGGCGCTTCTTCGTCCGCCAGGTGGATACCCGTGGTAAGTCCGTGCTCTGGGCGACGCCGTTGTTCCTGGCCCTGGTGCTGATTGAGTGCGCCGACTTGGTGTTCGCTGTGGACAGCGTGCCGGCGATCTTTGCCATCACCCAGGATCCTTTCATCGTCTACACCTCGAACATCTTCGCCATCCTTGGCCTGCGTGCGTTGTATTTCGCTCTGGCGGCGATGATTCACCGCTTCGCCTATCTCAAGTACGCCCTGGCGCTGGTGCTGGTGTTTATCGGCGGCAAGATTTTCCTGGTCGGCATCATCGGCAAGATTCCGGCGGTGATTTCCCTGAGCGTGACCCTGGCTTTGTTGCTGGGCGGTGTGCTGCTATCGCTTTGGAAAACCCGCGACCAGGCCTCTGCCCGCTCGCAGGTTTAGATCCAAACAGGTGGCGGCCGCTACACGAAAACAATATTGGCGCCTGCCATCGGGGGGCCATAGGCCGATGTCGTTGAATGGGTGAGGGGCAGCCGAAAGTGAGCCGCCCCTCGTCACTTAAACGCGATGTACTGTTGTGTAGGCGCGTTGGTGAACAGTCCGTCCCCCTTCGATGCGTTCTCGAATGCAGACGCGAATTGGTAGAGTCCGATATCGTTCATCTGCACGACCTTGCTTTCATTCTTCGATCCGTGGAGCGAGTGAAAGACAATGCCTCGAACGGGAATCCCCCCTGGGTTGATTAATGCGTTGAGGATTTTTACAGGTAAATCCGTCTTCGTTTCAGGCCCTATGTACGATGCGTTTTTGTTTGCCATATTGATAAGGCACCAGAACAACCATTTGGGTGACATTTGCTGGCCGGTACTGGGATGACCCAGTGTCGCGTTGACGCTTCCTTTCGCTTCAACAATCAGGTACTCAATTACGTTGCCTGTGCGCATGTCGCGTTTGACCCAGATCTGGTCTATTCCATTGGGGCGCATCCCGTTTGCGGACTTCCCCATTTTCATCTGGTAGTCCGTGCCATACGCGGTGATCAGGAGTTTGCTTGCTGCATATTCCCCGCGGGCCGACGTTATGGACTGCGAGGTCTTCAGATCTCCACGAAGGTTCGTGTAGTGGGTGCTCAAGCGATTTCCAGATTTGACATCGTTTCTTTTGAACCGGTCCCAGCCGAGGCTGTGATCCTCCCCCTGAAGCCAGGTGTTCACCGCTTCCCTGGTCGTGGCGTCGAGCCTGGAAACGGCGTCGTAGTGATCCCACGCTTCTTTTGCCTGCCGACGCACGATCCCTTGCTGCCGTATATCCTCGAATGCCAGCAACATCTGCGCACGATGTGTCCGAATCCACTGCACATGCTGATTAGTTGAGTCGAACAGCGGATGACTATAGGCGCTACCTTGGGTATGACGCGCATCCCGCCTCAGTGCCTGTGAGATTTCAGTTTGGCCCTGCACGTCGAGTAGAACGAGTTGGTCGGCGCTGGAATTGCTCGGCAGTACAGCGTGACGGTTCACAATCTGGCTGACCACGCTACTCTCGGGCGGATCCAGCAACTTTCGTATGCCTATCGTTCCGAGGGCTGTGTAAGGGTATTGCTGGCTCGATAAAAGCGTCAGGTTATTCGTGGTCAGATCCAGCGCAGGTTGGTCACCCAGATAAAGATCTACTTTCAGACCGCCAGGCCGCCCCGCTTCCAGGTTGTTCAAGATGCGTTGATTCAACGGGTCGTTGGTGTCGGTATAACTGGTCAACAGGTTCATATCAGGCGCCGTCCGTTGGCAAGGGTAAAGGCCGGATACAGAGCCGCAGTGAACGGTCGTTTACGGTCACTATCACTACGCGGGGCTTGATAGCAGCATAGAACACTGTCTCTAGAGTGTGAGTCTGAATTCAAAACCGGTAAAGTGAGATGCAATGCCCCACTCGCATCAGCCCTCCGCTAACAAGCAGAAAACGGGTTGACGAACGTGGCAATTCTCTCTAGATTCATCCCCATCGAAGCGACTGACCAGATGAGATTGAGCGCTTCCCAGCGACGAAAGTCGTAACCGCGCAAGGCGGTTCGTAAGTGGTGTCTGGATCTGCTTTACCGAATACGAAAAAGACGCCTGCGGCGTCTTTTTTCGTTTCTGTCTCTAACGCTTGGTCGATGTTGGCTGCCGCATGTGGATCTTACCGCACAGCAATATAAAGCCCATCCTGCCCAGTAATCGAGGCGGTTTGTCGGTTTGGTGATAAGCGCTTTCAACGACAAGGTTCAGGTCCTGAGGCTTATTCTTGGCAGCCCGACGTATCTCAAAAAACACGTGATAGGGTCCGTTCGGGTCTACGATCGTCATTGAGTACGCCCAGTTGCGAAAATATCAACCGCCCCCCGGCAAATGCCCCAACGGCAGCGCCCCCGGCGTCTTCACCGTATGAATCGCAAAATTACTCCGGATGTCACTCACCCCCGGCAACTTCAGCAGTCGCCCAGTGAGAAAACGGTCGTAGGCCCGCAAGTCGGGCACCACCACTTGCAACAGAAAGTCCGATTCGCCTGACACCAGAAACGCAGAGATCACCTCCGGCAACGCCGTGACCGCTTGGCGAAACGCTTCGGCCTGTTCGTCGTTGTGCCGTTCAACCTTGACGCCGACAAAGATTGTCAGCCCCAGGCCCACTTCGTCGCGATCGAGGACGGCCTGGTAGCCGCGAATCACGCCGGCCTCTTCCAGCATCCGCACGCGGCGCAGGCACGGTGAGGCGGACAGGCCGATTTCTTCGGCCAGTTGCACGTTGCTGAGGCGGCCGTCGCGTTGCAGCGCGGCGAGGATTTTGCGGTCGAAGGCATCCAGTTTCATGAATTGGCATTTTCCGATTGATCCAAGTGAATATGTAGCAGGTTATGCCAATTTAAGCGGTGTTAGAAGCTGACTTCGCAACCACCTGCCCTGCCCCTCAACCCTAGACTGACACTACCGAAATCGTCGATATGCAGGAGGTGTGGTGTGGCAGAGCTCTGGTTGTTTTTGATGGCGTTAGTGGTGGTGTACCTGTTGCCCGGCCCGGACATGATCCTGCTGCTGCAAACCGGCGCTCGTCAGGGTAAAGGCGCGGCGCTGGCGACAGCCGTGGGTCTGGGGATCGCTCGGGGGTGTCATGTCGCGCTGGCAGCGTTGGGGCTTTCGGCGTTGTTCAAGACCGCGCCCTGGACCTTTGACGTGGTGCGCCTGGCCGGTGCCGCGTACTTGCTATGGATTGGTTTTCAATGCCTGCGCACTTCGTTGTTGCCAAGCTTTGAAGGGGCCGGCGTTGAGGCAGGAAGCCGACAGTGGCACCAGTCGATTCGACGCGGATTGTTGACCAACCTGCTCAATCCCAAAGCGCTGCTGTTTTGCTCGGTGTTGTTGCCGCAGTTCATCGACCCACAGGGCGGGCCAGTGCTTGGGCAGTTTGCAACCCTCGGCGTGGTGTTGGTCAGCGTCGGCTTGCTGTTTGACAGCGCCTATGCGCTGGTGGGCGTGGCGCTCGGTCGCTGGCTCCAGCGCTCTCCTTCGGCCCAGCGTATGCAGCAGTGGTTGTTTGGGAGTCTTTTGATTGGGTTTGCTGTGCGGCTGACGTTTGTGCAGCAGTCGTAGTGCGGATGCATTTCGTTGTGCTTCACATCCAGAAATAACCCCAACGCGGCTTCTAGACTGGGTTGCGATGACGGCGCTTGCTTACACTCGGTGGTTATAGTGTTGATCATCAGAGCAAGGTGGGTATAGTACCTACCACGCACACCACGCGGAGGTGATGCACTCCCGGAGAACGATTGACATGCTTTACCCGATTGCAATTTCCATGGGCGATGAGAAGCACGCTTGGGGCGTTGAAGTACCGGATATTCCCGGTTGTTTTTCTGCTGGCGATGACCTGGACGAAGCCATGGCAATGGCCCGCGAGGCTATTGAGGGGCACTTCGAGATTCTGGCGGAGGACGGCTCGCCGATTCCATCGGCCAATACAGTCACCTTGCATGCGGCCAATGCGAAATACGCAGGCTGCACCTGGGCGCTGGTGGATATTGATGTGACCAAATATCTGGGTAAGGCGCAGAAGCTCAACATCACCTTGCCCGGCTATCTGCTGAACCGTATCGACGATTACGTGCTGCACCATCCTGAAGAAAAAAGCCGCTCCGGTTTTCTCGCATCGGCGGCGCTGAAGGTGTTACAGCAAGGACGTTGAAAGCAGGCCTGCCCCACACCCTGTGGGAGCGAGCCTGCTCGCGATAGCACCCTGTCAGCAACATCAATCCCGCTGATCCGACGCCATCGCGAGCAGGCTCGCTCACACATCCAGCTCTTTGCAACAGGCCGGTTATTTTTTCTCCGAACCGGACTCCTGCATCTGCACCGACGACTTGGTGCCATCGGTGTTGTCCTTGGTCTCGTTGTCCGAGTTGTCAAAGCAGCCTTGCAGAGCGAACAGGCAACAGGTCAAGCAAAAGGTACGCGCAAGATTCATGGTGTACTCCGATTGAGGGCTTTAAGCAGTGACCTCCGGATACGGCAAATGGTTGCGACGACCTTGCGGGTCAATGAACTTAAGGCCGCGCCGCCCATGTCGGTAGAATTTTCATCGCTTCGTTGCTGTCACACCAGACAGGTGCATCCCAGAAGGAAACGCAGCAATGAATTTCGCAAAAATCGCACAAAAACTGGCCCTGTGGGCGGGTAGCCCCAAGACATTTTTGGGGGCGCTGGTGTTGTTGGTGCTCTGGGCCGCCAGCGGGCCGCTTTTCCAGTTCAACGATACCTGGCAACTGATCATCAACACCTCCACCACGATCATCACATTCCTGATGGTGTTCCTGATTCAGAACACACAGAACCGCGATACCGACATCTTGCATCTGAAGGTGGACGAGCTGATACGGGCGACCAAGCATGCACACAACGCGATGCTCGGCCTGGAGTCCCTGGACCTCAAGCAATTGGAAGCGATGCGAAAACACTACCAGGCGATGGGTGAGGAGGAAGCCAAAAACCTTGGCGCCGAACAAGGCCTGGAGCAAAAAAACAAGATCGATCTGAATCAGTGCTGAGCAGACGGCGCGAGTGGGGATTGCCCACTCGCGCGGCTTAGCATCAAGGCAGCGGATTACCACCCGTCACGCCAAACACTTCCCCGGTGATGTAGCTCGATTCCTGTGACGCCAGCAGCACATAAAGTGGTGCACATTCGGCCGGTTGGCCGGGGCGCTTCATTGGAACCTGAGAACCAAAGGTGGGAATTTTCTCCTGGGGTTGTCCGCCGCTGGGTTGCAGCACGGTCCAGATCGGGCCCGGCGCCACAGCATTGACCCGTATGCCCTTGCTGATCACCTGCCCCGCCAGCGCCTTGGTGAATGCGACGATGGCCGCTTTGGTGGTGGCGTAGTCCAGCAACGTGGCAGACGGATCGTAGGATTGGATCGACGCCGTATTGATCACCGTCGCCCCCGCCGGCATCAGCGGTACGGCTGCCTTGCAGATCCAGAACATCGCATAGATGTTGGTTTTCATGGTGTCATCAAATTGCGCGGTGGTGATATCGGCAATGTCCTTCTGCGCTTCCTGTTTACCCGCGACATTCACCAGAATATCCAGGCCGCCCAGTTGCTCATGGGCGCTTCTCACCAGTTGGCCGCAGAATTTTTCATCCTTCAGATCGCCGGGGATTGCAATCGCCTTGCGACCTTCGGCCTCAATCAGCTCAATGACTTGCCGGGCGTCGCGCTCCTCGCTGGGCAGATAGTTGATCGCCACATCTGCGCCTTCCCGGGCGTAAGCAATGGCGGCGGCGCGACCGATGCCCGAGTCGCCACCGGTCACCAAAGCCTTGCGCCCTTCCAGGCGCCCGAACCCCTGATAACTTTTTTCACCGTGATCGGGCTTGGGCACCATGTCCTGATCGATACCCGGTGGCGACTGCGGCTGGTCGGGAAACGGCGGACGGGGATATTGAGTCAAGGGGTTCTGCATCGCGTATTGGTTGGGTTCTCGGCGTGTAGACATCGAACTTCTCCTTTTCGGCGGGCAAAGTGAGCCGGGACGCAAGCGCCCTGGCCCGGAATACTAAAAAGTGCGGCGAATCAGCGACTGGCCTGGAGCGCCCTGGCCATTTCGAGATGGGTCTGCAACTTGGGCAGGGTTTCGTCGGCGAACGCCTTGATTTCCGGCACCTCGGTGGTCTTGGCCTGCTCCTCGATCTGCGCGATGGCTTCCTCGGTGGCCTTGACCTGGCTGGCGGCATAGGCAGCATCGAACGACTCGCCTTCGGGCACTTGCGGTACGGGCGGTATCAGGCTCTTGGCCTTGTCAGCCACTTCTTCCGGTGGTGGGACAGGCAGGTCGAGCTTTTTCGCAATCTTGGCCAGATGCTGGTTGGCGGTGGTGCGGTCATTGATCACCATGATGGTGTAATCCTTGACTTCCCTGGACTCGGCTTTGCCGTGGGCCATACGGCTGGCCTCAATGTCAGCCATGCCTTTGGCCGAAGCATCATTGATAAATTCGGCAGGCGATTGTGCCCAAGCACTGCTAGCCCCCAGGCCCATCAGCACGACGAGACTGGTGGTGCGTAATAAGGTGGCCATCCGGCTCATGGTCACGCCCTCCTCTGATAGAAGTTGCGGCGGGTCTTCCCACCACTGAATCAGAACCACCTGTGACGCTTTAACAAGATGCCTTCCCGATTGCAGCCGATGTCGGCTTTCGACAGGCGCATATCGAGGGTCATGGTGGTGGTTCTCCCACATCTGCGACCCGCTCCAGACGCCTTCGTTCGATCGGGGACAATGTTTCCGGCGAGCGGGGCTCTCAGGACATTCGAAAGGATCGGGGACTGAAAGGTTTGAAAAAACGTCCTGCGGCACGACGAACGGCGGCGCGCAGTCAAATACCGAACGTTTGGTGATTCTGGCGTTTGGCGGCGTACATCGCCTCGTCAGCGTGGCGGAACAGCGCAACATCTTCGCTGCCATGTTCGGGGAAACAGGCCACGCCGATGCTCGGTTCGATGCTCAGGCAGTGCCCGTCCAGGCGCAGCGGCTGGCTCAGTGCATGACGGATCTTTTCTTGCACACGGTGGGCATCTTCCAAAGTCTGGACACTATGGAGCAGGACGACGAACTCATCGCCGCCAATACGCGCCACGGTATCGGTGTCGCGCACACAGCCCTGGAGCCGGCTGGCCACTGCCTGCAATAACATGTCGCCCACTGCGTGGCCGTAGGTATCGTTGATCTGCTTGAAGCGATCCAGGTCGATATACAGCAGCGCCATGCGCCCAGACGCCGCCCGGGCGGTGGCCAGTGCGGCCTTGAAGCGTTCGCGCAGCAATTCGCGGTTGGGTATCTGGGTCAACTGATCGTACTGAGCCATGCGCTGCAACCGGGCGTGCAATTGCTGACGCTCAATGGCGATGGTGAGCTGCGCACAGACGTATTGCAGCAACTCCTTGTCTTGCTCGGTGTAGCGCTGGTTGTCTTGCGCGCTCTTGACGATCAACGCACCGATCGTACCGCTCTGCGAGATCAGTGGCACGCCCAGCCAGCAGGGGGCGCTCGGTTGCGCCACCAGGTCACCAAACCCCAATGGCAACTGACCGCAACCGGGCGTCAGCAGGATCGGCTGGCCACTGCGAATCACTTCGGCGCACAGGCGCTTGGTGACCGAGCCCGGCACATCGGGCTGTCGCTCCAGGTCATCGACGTGATAGGCAAAGGTCAACTGCTCGCACTGCTCGTCATACAGCGCCACCGAAAAGTTCAGCGCTGGCAGCCATTCGCCAATGATCAGGTGAATGCGCTTGAACAACGCCAGCAAGTCCGCTGCGGCATGGGCGGCCTCGGAAATCGCATACAACGCTGCTTGCCGGGACTCGGCCTGCTTGCGTTCGGTGATATCCCGGGCCACGGCGATCCGCAACCCGTCGGCCGGCGACCAACGCGCCGACCACAAAATATGTACCACCCGCCCGTCCTTGCGCAGATAGCGGTTCTCGAAATTGAGCTTGGGTTCGCCGTCCATGATCTCCCGCGCCGCCTCCAGAGTGCGCTGGCGGTCGGCAGGGTGCACCAGGTCGATCATCGGCTGACCGATCAATTCCTGCGGGGTGTAACCAAAAATGCGCTCACAAGCGGCGCTGACAAACACAAAACGCCCCTGACCGTCGACGGCGCACACGGCGTCCATCAAAAGATCAATGTAGCTGGCCAGCGGCGCGGAATTGCGAGTGTCCATGGGGCTGGTGATCTTCCGATAATGCAACGTTGAAGAAAGCCTTACGTGCGCAGCCGGTACGTCAGCCTTACGCCTTGCTGGCCAACAAGCCTGGCACTGCATGCCACAAGGCGTTGATGGCAAAACCAATGAACATCACGCCACACAACCGGGTGATTGTCAGTTCGTGACGCTGATACAGCACGCGGACCCGACTCGCGCCAACAATACCAATGAGGATAGCGTAAGCGATCAGGCCGCCCAGAAAACTGAGTGCGATCAGCCAAGGCAACATCGACCAGTGCAGCAGCTCGGCACGGCTGGACAGCAAAGCCGTGAAGGTCGCCACCGCCACCGGGTAGGCCTTGGGATTGGTCAGGCCGAATATCACACCGTGCCAGAACGGCTGACGCGCCGGGCCTTGTGGCGCACCGGCGCTGCCTGCGCGGGCACGAACGGCCCGCAGGCCCAACCAGAACAGATAAAGCCCGCTGATCACGCCCAATACATCGAACGCTACGCTGCCTATTTCCCGTGCACCGACAATCGCTACCAGCGCGGTGCCACACCAGATCACATCTCCCAAAAGGTGCCCGCAGAGAAACCCAGCCCCGGCCCGCCGCCCTCGTGCGGCGCCAATGCCGAACACCGCCAGCACTCCAGGCCCTGGCGTGATGCCATAGATGAAGCCGCTGGCAAGGATAGTGAACAGCAGCGAGGGGGTCATGACGGGCGGTCCTGTCGGATATCGGCGTGGTGCAGTTTATCTGGCTCTGCACGCAGGATCACGAAGCCGAAAAAAACTCCATGCCGGCATAAGGCGCCTGTCGACAGGCCTGTAGCCGGGAAGGCAGATCTCCCACATGGATTTCAAGTTTGTGCCCGTCCGGGTCGAGAAAGTAAAACGAGTCACCTTCGCTGCGGTTGTCGCGCCACGACACCACTTGAGCCGCCTTGAGCCGCGCCACCAGTACCGGAAAGTCCTGGGCACCGATACTGAATGCGTAATGGGTGTAGTCCGCCGCAGGCGTCTTCTTGCGCAACGGGTCAACAGACAGGCACAACCATAATCCGGCCAGCGACAAATAGGCCCCTGTGTCCCACCGGGCCTCAAGACGAAGCTGCAAGAGCTCGCTATAAAAAACCACACTGGGGTCCAGCTCGGTGACAGCCAGTGTCAGATGATTGAAACCTGAGAGCATCGACGAGCAACCTTTGGAAAAGAAACGGATGAGTCACGTGCCGTGGGCTCAAGGGTGAAAGCATGGCGTTGCCCAGCTCCGACAGCGCAAATGGATTCCCCGCCCAACCCCTTAGGCAAGATCCTACACAGAAGTCTCCGGTAACACTCAAACACGCCGGAAACGGCCGATTCAAAGCCCCGCATCATGATCTGTAAAGTCTGGAAACACACAGAAACAGCCCCCACGGACAGCACCACTCAACCAAGGAATGTAATCGCACCATGAGCCAGACAGCACAGCCGACCCATCGCTACACCAACTACCGTAAAGTCATTTCCCTGGCGGACCAGGATTGGCGGAGCGCCGAAGTCGGAAAAATCTCAGGGCTGAATGTCGAGGTCAAGACACCCAACGTCCTGGTCGACCAGTACGGCCGAACCTTTCACCACTTCTGTACCACGTCCTACCTGGGTCTGGACCACCATCCCGCGTTGCTGGACGGGGCCATGACGGCCCTGTGGGAAACCGGCACCTTGCGCGTCGCCAACTCGAAAAACCGCTGCAAGCTGGCGATCCTGGACCGATACGAAACCCAATTGTCGGAGTTGTTTGGCGCCAGTTGCCTCAGTGCCCTGTCATGCAGCGCAGCGAGCGCCGGGATCCTGCCGTTGCTGGCCAGCGGCGCGTTCACTGACAATCGGCCGCCTGTCATGGTGTTTGACAAACATGCCCATTACTCGATGAACCACCTCAAGGCCGCCTGCGCCGATGAAACCCAGGTCATCACCGGCCCCCACAACGACATGGACTTTCTCGAAGACGTGTGCAAACGCCAGCGCAACGTGGCGTATGTGGCCGATGGAGCCTACAGCATGGGTGGGGTGACCGATATGGACAGCCTGCTGTACCTCAAACAGCGCTATGGCCTGTTTCTCTATCTGGATGACTCCCACGCGCTGTCGGCCATAGGGCAATGCGGAGCGGGCCTGGTCCGTTCACGCTTCCACGCCGTGGACGAGCGCACGCTGATTGTCGCCTCGCTGGCCAAATCATTCGGGGCCAGTGGCGGCCTGGCGATGTTTGGCAGTGAACGGCACAAAACACTGGTGCAGCGCTACGGCGGGCCGAGCAATTGGTCCCAGAGCCTGAACGCGGCGGCCATTGGCGCCGGCATGGCCTCGATCCGCCTGCATCGCAGTCGAGAATTCAGCGCCTTGCAGGAGCGTTTGCAGGCTAATATCCGCCTCTTCGATAGCCTTATCCGCACCGAGCAGCTCGGCAATACCATGGCGATCCGCCTGGTGACCTGCGGTGCAGCAGCCCTGGCCAACAGGCTGGCAGTCGAACTGGCCGACCTGGGGTATTTCACTTCAGCGGTCTTTTTCCCCGTTGTGCCGCAAGACAAGGCCGCAATCCGCATCACCCTGCGCGCCGACATGGAGACGGACGTGATTCGCTCGTTCTGCGAACGGATCACCGATCTGCTGCAGGCACACGGGCGTGACATCCGTCCTTGAACGAGCGCCTTGATGAAGAACCGTACGACCCTGATCATCACCTGCACCACCGTCTTCCTGGCACAACTGGGCATGAGCATCTACTTGCCGGCCCTGCCCGACATTGCTCGGGATCTGGGGGCCGATGCGTCCCGGGTTTCCTGGGGCTTGTCGGTTTACCTGATCGGCATGGCGCTGCCGATGTTGCTGTGGGGCAGCGTGAGCCAGCGTCTGGGACGCAAACCGGTATTGCTGGCGGCATTGGGGTTGTACGGCCTGAGCAACCTGGCCCTACCGCTGGGTACAACAGTGGAGGCGTTTTTGACGCTCAGGTTGATTCAGGGCATCGGCGCCAGCGGTATATCGGTGATGGCCAGGGTATTGATCCGTGACAGTTTCAGCGGCGATCTGCTGGCCAAGGCCCTCTCATGGATCTCTATAGCCTTCGTGATTGCCCTTGGCATCGGTCAATATCTGGGCTCTTTGATCCAGGTTGCCTTCGGCTGGGAAGCGATCTTCTACGGGTTGGGTGCGGTCAGCCTGGCCATGGCGGTCGCAGTGTCCCGGGTCGGGTTTGCAGTGCTGACAGAAGGCAGCAACGGGCAATCGGCGTGGCGCGTGTACGGCAGGATACTCAGATCCCGAGGGTTTTTATTGCCAGCATTGGCCGGCGGCCTGGGTTACGGCGTGATTGTCGCGTTCAACACCGCCGCGCCACTGATCCTGCAGGAAAGCTTTCATTGGTCAGCGATTGAGTACGGCCTGCTGGGCTGGCCGATCAGTGCGGCGTACCTGTTCGGCGCGCTGGCGGTCAACGCCTTGGTGCTACGCACCGGCCAACGACGATTGATGAGCTGGGGCCTTGCGCTGGTGCTGGGCGGCAGTGCGACCATGCTGCTGGGGAGCGTCGCGCTGAGCAGTGTCGCGCTGCTGTTCTGGTTGCCGTACTGCTTCGCGGTATTCGGTCAATCGTTGAATTACCCCATCAGCCTGTCCCTGGCCAACGAGGGTTCACCGGTGGCCGGCGCTTATGCCATGGCGTTGAGCGGTTTTCTGCATCAGTTGATGGCCTCACTCATCGGCGCCACGGCCAGCCTGTTGTTGAGCCAACAGGCCTGGCCGCTGGCGGCGTTGTGCACGCTGTTGGCCGTGACGGCGCTGCTGTGCGGGCGGTTTATGCCAGCACGGGTCGCTTAAAAGGCGCTGCGGAAAATCTCCTCAATCTGCCGTTGATCCCCTGCCCGCGGGTTGGTCAGGCCACAAGCGTCCTTCAATGCGTTGGCAGCCAGTACCGGCACGTCGTTGAGGCGCACGCCCAAATCACGCAGGCCGGCCGGAATGTCTACGTCCCGGGCCAGGCTGCGGATCGCCGCAATGGCAACCCGTGCGCCTTCCTCCGGACTGAGACCGTGCGTATCGGCACCCATGGCATTGGCCACGTCGGTCAGCCGAGCGGCACATACCGAGGCGTTGAAACTTTGTACGTGGGGCAACAGCACTGCATTACACACGCCGTGGGGCAAGTCATAAAAACC
Organism: Pseudomonas sp. NFACC45; assembly: GCF_900113505.1. NCBI lineage: Bacteria > Pseudomonadati > Pseudomonadota > Gammaproteobacteria > Pseudomonadales > Pseudomonadaceae > Pseudomonas > Pseudomonas sp. NFACC45. The sequence continues at coordinate 501,972 of NZ_FOPO01000003.1, read as the reverse complement.
GCCCAGTTGATGGGCCATGGCATGCACGAAACCCAACGAGGCATTATTGAACGCCATCCCCGCGAGAAACTGCGCGTAGGCCATGTTCTCCCGTGCCGTCAGATCGTTACCGTCGCCCACGGCCTGACGCAGATTATTGCTGATCAAAGTGACCGCTTTCAGCGCGCAGGCATCGGTGATCGGATTGGCAGCCGTGGATACGTACGCTTCGATCGCATGAGTCAGCGCATCCATGCCGGTGGCGGCCGTCAGCCCTTTGGGCATCGCCACCATCAATGCCGGATCGTTGACCGACATGAGCGGCGTCACGTTGCGGTCGACAATGGCCATTTTCACGTGGCGAGTCTCGTCAGTGATGATGCAAAAACGAGTCATTTCGCTGGCCGTACCTGCCGTGGTGTTGATGGCGATCAGTGGCAACTGCGGTTTACTCGAGCGGTCAACGCCCTCGTAGTCACGGATTTCCCCGCCGTTGGTGGCGCACAAGGCGATGCCCTTGGCGCAATCGTGGGGCGAACCGCCACCCAGCGACACCACGAAATCGCACTGGCTCTCCTTCAACAACCCCAGCCCGCGCTCGACATTGGCGATGCTGGGATTGGGCTTGGCACCGTCGAAAATTACCGAATCGATGTCCTGCAGCGCCAGCAGTTCGGCCACCTTGCTGGCGACGCCGGCCTTGGCCAACCCTGCGTCAGTGACGATCAGGGCCTTGTGAAAGCCGTAGTTGCGGATGGCGGTCATGGCCTCGTCGAGGCAACCCAGCCCCATGACGTTCACGGCGGGAATGAAAAAAGTGCTGCTCATGGGAGATGCTCCTGGAAGAGGCCGGGATTGGCAGGGCTACCAGAATGACCGACTGGTCACGGCGCATCTTGATCTGGCTCAAGACTGGGTCGTGATAAAGTCGCGCCCTGCCTTAACCACGTTTTGAGATCACTTTCGCAATGACCGACTTCCAGCAATACGACGCCCAGCTCGAAGACTGGGAAGCCTTGCGCGCCAGCACCGCTTTCAGTGGCTTGCTGCTGGGTAACGGCGCCAGCCGCGCCGTTTGGGACGATTTCGGCTATGACTCGCTGTTCGAAAACGCTCGCACCGTCGAAGAAAAACCCTTGAGCCCGTCGGAAATGAGTGTGTTCGACGCGATGCAGACCCGCAGTTTCGAACAGGTACTCGGCGCGCTGAAAACCACCAGCCGGGTCAACAAGGCCCTGGCCGTGAGCTCCGCGGCACCGCGCAACCGCTACTACGCAATCAAGGAAGCACTGATCAACACCGTGCACGCGGTGCATATCCCGTGGCGACTGGTGGAACCTGCGACCCTGGCGACGCTGAATCAGGAGCTGGGCCGCTATCGCACGGTGTTCACCACCAACTACGATCTGCTCAACTACTGGGCGATCCAGCATGCGCCCGAGACCGTCACCGACCTGTTCCTGGGCAACGATCACAGCTTTGATCTGAGCCAGGCCGGCACGGACAAACCCCGTCTGTTGTACCTGCACGGTGGCCTGCACCTGGTGCGCAACCAGGACGGCACGGCACGCAAACTGACCGCCACCGAAGGCACGCTGCTGGGTAGTTTCGCCATCAACAATACGATCAAGACCCTTGACGACGTGCCGCTGTTCGTCAACGAAGGCCCGAGCCAGGACAAGCTCAAGACCATCCGCAGCTCCGATTACCTATCGTTCTGCTACGACCAGTTGCTGCACCACCGCGACAACCTGTGCCTGTTCGGCCATGCCTTGGGCGAACAGGACAGTCACATCGTCCATGCCCTGCGCCAGGCCGCGCCGAAAACCGTGGCGATCTCGATCTACCCCCGCAGCCAGGCGTTCATCCAGCACCAGAAGCGCCATTACGCCAAGGTGTTCCAGGGGTTGGCGGTTGAACTGCGGTTCTTCGATGCCAAGACTCATCCGCTGGGCAACCCGAAGCTGTCGGTGCCGGTGGAGGTTTAGCCTCCCAGTCAGCGCAGTACCGTGGCGAGGGAGCTTGCTCCCGCTCGGCTGCGAAGCGGTCTGAAGAGTTTGCCGGCCGTGTAGCCGTCATCGCGAGCAGGCTCGCTCCCACAAGGGCGAGCCTGGCGATGCGGTCAAAACGCCGCCAGCGTCTTGTCCTTAATCACCGTGGTCGGTCCGTTGGCCATGACGCTGGCAATGCCCTTGTCCCGGGCGGCGTCAGAGGAATAGCTTTCGCTGCTGCCGATCACTTCGTGATTGCCAGCCTTGAGGTTGAAGTAAGGGTGGCCGTCCTTGGTGCTCTTGAGTTCATAACGTTCGGCCAGTGGACTGTTCTTCTGCACCGAAGCGATGCCACCGTCGGCACCGCTGCGGGTCGTATACAGCTCGCTGGTCAAAATCGTTTCGGCGTTGGCCGCCTTGAGCACAAACTTAAACTGGCCGTTGCTGCTTTTGCTGACTTCGTACCATCCGGACATGTTCTTTCTCCTGGGCGGTTGAGGCATCCCCAAGAGTAAAGACCCGCTGCGCTTGTTCTGCCAGTGCCTTACAAGGTGATGGCCGTGCCCAGCAGCGTCAGGAACCCCGCCAGCCAGTTCGGGTGCGCCGGCCAGGCCGGGGCGGTCGCCAGATTGCCTTGAACGTGGCCTTCGGTGACCGCGCACTCGATAAAGGTCCCTCCGGCCAGACGCACCTCCGGAGCGCAGGCGGGATAAGCGCTGCATTCGCGCCCTTCCAGGATGCCCGCCGCTGCCAGCAATTGCGCACCGTGGCATACCGCCGCAATCGGCTTGCCCGCCTGGTCAAAGTCACGCACCAGTTGCAGGACTTTCTCATTCAGGCGCAGATATTCCGGCGCACGTCCGCCCGGCACCAGCAACGCATCGTAATCAGCGGCCTCGACACTGACGAAATCATGATTGAGCGCGAACAGATGCCCCGGTTTTTCGCTATAGGTCTGGTCGCCCTCGAAGTCGTGGATCGCCGTGCGCACGGTCTGCCCGGCGGTTTTGTCCGGGCACACGGCATGAACGGTGTGACCGATCATCTGCAAGGCCTGAAATGGCACCATCACTTCATAGTCTTCGACGTAATCGCCAACCAGCATCAGGATTTTCTTTGCGGCCATGGGAAGGACTCCTTGAGGAATGCGTAGGTAGTGAACGCATTAAAGGTAGTCCGGTACGTCGGTAGATGAGGGATAAGCGCTGATTACCTGACGGGCTGCACATCGCTGGATGCTGCATGCAACGTGTGGGAGCGAGCCTGCTCGCGATTCAGGCGGCGCGATTTTTCAGGTACACCGCGTCATCGTTCAATCGCGAGCAGGCTCGCTCCCACAGGGTAATGTGCCAGATGCTCAGGCGAGATAACCGTCAGCGCGCAGCAGGGTTTCGAGGCAGTGCTCGGTGATGTGGTAGAACGCCTTGAGTTCCTGGATCTTCGCCAGCAGCTCGGCCGGGTCCACCGGTTCGGCGCGTTTGACCGCCAGGATCATCTTGTTCTTGTTGGTGTGGTCCAGGGAAATGAACTCGAACACCTTGGTTTCGTAACCACATGCCTCCAGAAACAGCGCCCGCAGGCTGTCAGTGACCATTTCTGCCTGCTGGCCCAGGTGCAGGCCATATTGCAGCATCGGTTTAAGCAACGCCGGACTCTGGATTTGCAAGCGGATCTGCTTGTGGCAGCACGGCGAGCACATGATGATCGAAGCGCCCGAGCGAATGCCCATGTGGATCGCGTAATCGGTGGCGATATCACAGGCATGCAAGGCAATCATCACATCCACCGCAGCCGGCGCCACGCTGCGCACATCGCCGTGCTCAAAGCTCAGCCCCGGGTGCTCCAGCCGCGCGGCAGCTTCGTTGCACAGTTTGACCATGTCCTCTCGCAGTTCGACGCCGGTCACGATCCCTTCAGCCTGCAAGGTGTTGCGCAGGTAGTCATGGATGGCGAACGTCAGGTAACCCTTGCCCGAGCCGAAATCCGACACCCGCACCGGTTGATCCAGGGCCAGCGGCGACGATGTCAGCGCATGGCTGAAGACTTCGATGAACTTGTTGATCTGCTTCCACTTGCGCGACATCGCCGGGATCAGTTCGTGCTTGTGGTTGGTCACGCCCAGATCCGCCAGGAACGGGCGGTTCAGGTCCAGAAAGCGGTTTTTCTCCCGATTGTGCTCGGCCGATGGCACTTCTCGCAGTTGCTGGGGTTTGCTCTTGAACAGCGAACTCTTGCCCTTCTTGCTGTATTCCAGCTGCGCTTCGTCGGTAACAGCCAGCAGATGCGCGTTCTTGAACGACACCGGCAACAGCGCGGCGATGGTCGTCACGCCTTCGGCCAGCGGGAAATTCTTGGTGATGTCGCGGGTTTTGTAGCGGTAAACGAAGGACAGGCAGGGCTGATCCTTGACCGTCAACTGCTTGATGATCAGCCGCTGCAGGTCCGCTTCCTCACCGACGTACTTGGCCAGCACCAGTTTGATGAAGGCGTTCTGCTCAAGGCTGCTTTGCAGCAGCTCGATGAACTGGGCATGGTGATCCGGCGCAGGACGGGCGGGGGTAGCGGTAACTGACATGGGAAAAGCGGCCTCGGGGCGGGCGGATCGGGAATGGCGGTTATTTTAGGGGGGATGGGCAGCGAGGGCACGGAAAAGTTCGTGTGGCGAGCAGTAGCCTCTGTGGGAGCAAGCTTTGCTCCCACAGGCTTGTGCTGGCAGCCATTTTTCAGCCCAGCACCACCAACCGATTCGGCAGCTCATTGCGCGCGTGAGTCACCGGCACATGCTCCTTGAGCAATTGGCCGCAGGCCTCGATGCAGGTGACAAAGCCCTGCAACGTCTGGCCCTGGCGGACCTGCTGGGTGAAGGCGGCGACAATGGTTTCCCAGTGTTTGTTATCGAGACGTGTGGAAATGCCTTCGTCCACCAGGATTTCCACGTACCGCTCGGCTTCGCAAACGAAAATCAACATGCCTGTGCCGCCGACGGTGTGGTGCAGGTTCTGCTCGAGAAACTGCCGGCGCGCCAGATTGGAGGCCCGCCAGTGGCGCACGGAACAGGGGATCAGGTGAGTGGTGATTGCAGGAATGCGAAACGCCAGGCACAGCACGATAAACAGGCCCCACTGCACCAGCAGCAGACTGTGCATGGTCAGCCAGCCCGTGAGGTAATGCACCATGCCGGGCACCACCAAGGCCAGCAGGCTGGCCCATAGCAGCGGGATGTAGGCATAGTCGTCGGCGCGGGCAGCGAGCACGGTGACCAGCTCGGCGTCGGTGTCGCGCTCCACCTGGGCGATGGCCTCGGCGACCTTGCGTTGTTCGTGTTCAGTCAGTAATGCCATGGTTAAAAGTGCCTGCTCATTATTATTGTCACCAGCCGCCCGACGAACCGCCGCCCCCGAAACTGCCCCCACCGCCGCTGAAGCCACCGCCACCACCGCCAAAACCACCGCCACCACCGCCATAGCCGCCCCCGGAACCACCGCGTCCGGCCGGCAGGATACCGAGCATCTGGCACACGAACACCGTTACGATGAACAGCAGCACCAACAACACGAACAACCCCGGATGGCGCCCGACGAAATCGCCCGCCTCCTGGCCATCGGCACCGTACGCCGCAGCCGGCTCATCCAGCGCATTGCCGCCCAGCACCCTCAACATCGCCGCTACGCCGTCGCTGATACCTTTGCTGAAATTGCCGGCCTTGAACGCCGGGGTGATCACCTGGTTGATGATCACCGAACTCTGGGCGTCGGTCAGGCGGTCTTCCAGTCCGTAGCCCACTTCGATCCGCAGTTTACGGTCATCCCGGGCCACGATCAGCAGCGCGCCGTTGTTTTTATCCTTCTGCCCGATACCCCAGTGACGCCCCAGTTGATAACCGAAGTCTTCGATGCTGGTGCCTTGCAGGTCCGCCAGCGTGACCACGACCACCTGTTCACCGGTGGCCTGTTCATGGGCCTTGAGCTGTGCATCCAGTTGCGTGCGCACCGAAGGCTCAAGCATCTGGGCAGTGTCCACCACCCGCCCGGTCAGTGCCGGAAAACTCAACTCGGCCTGGGCCGTGATGGCAAAGACCCAGAGCAACAGCACCAGGCCAAATTTCAACACTCGCATCGTAACTCCTGTGTGGGAGCGAGCGGGTGTGGGAGCTGAGCTTGCTCGCGATGAAGGCACCTTGGTCTTTCTAGTGACCGCGTTATCGTTCATCGCGAGCAAGCTTTGCTCCCACAGGCTCGCTCCCACAGTTTTTTCAGAACTTCACTTCAGGGGCTTTTTCCGCGTTGGGGCTGGTGGCTTCGAAGGTTTCGCGGATCGGCAGATCGCTGTACAACACGCTGTGCCATAGGCGGCCGGGGAAGGTGCGGATTTCGGTGTTGTATTGCTGCACCGCGAGGATGAAGTCGCGACGAGCCACGGCGATGCGGTTCTCGGTGCCTTCAAGTTGTGATTGCAAGGCCAGGAAATTCTGGTTGGCCTTGAGGTCCGGATAACGCTCGACCACCACCATCAGCCGGCTCAACGCACCACTCAACTGATCCTGGGCCTGTTGGAACTGTTTGAGTTTTTCCGGGTTGTCCAGCGTCCCGGCATCGACCTGGATAGACGTGGCCTTGGCCCGCGCCTCGACCACCGCCGTCAGGGTTTCCTGTTCGTGCTGCGCATAGCCCTTGACGGTCTCCACCAGGTTGGGGATCAGGTCGGCTCGGCGCTGGTACTGGTTCTGCACCTGTCCCCAGGCAGCCTTGGCCTGTTCGTCCAGGGTTGGAATGTTGTTGATGCCGCAACCGGCCAACAGTGTGGTGAACAGCATCAGCGCCAGCATTTGCAGGTGGCGAAGGTGATTGAGTCGTTGATTCATCGGTTGAAGCTCCCCTCTACATTCCATTGAAAAAACACAGTCACCTATCTCTCCGGTGACTGGGGCATAATCTGCCGCCGCCACGGGATTGAATCAGGGTCGGTGGGCTAAAAGATGCCCTGCACGAAACTAAGTTCATCCGCGTGCGTTCGAAAACAGTGCTGCTCTTAAGTCAGACAATACTCGAACAACAATAGCCGCTCCTCACATTTTGCTGACGGCGTGTACTGATGACCGCCCTTAGGCTTGCGAGAAACCATTCATGAAGAAGCTGTGTTTGCTGGGCCTTTTTGTCACACTGGCCAGTCAATCCGTAGTAGCCGACAACCTGCCAACCCCGATGGAAAACAAGGATGCCTTCATCAGCCACCTGATGAAGCAGATGACCCTTGAGGAGAAGATCGGCCAGTTGCGCCTGATCAGCATCGGCCCCGAGATGCCTCGGGAGATGATTCGCAAGGAAATCGCCGCCGGCAACATCGGCGGTACGTTCAACTCCATCACCCGTGCGGAAAACCGCCCGATGCAGGACGCGGCCATGCGCAGCCGGCTGAAGATCCCGATGTTCTTCGCCTATGACGTGATCCACGGCCACCGTACCATTTTCCCGATCCCCCTGGCCCTGGCCTCGAGTTGGGACATGGACGCCATCTACCGCTCCGGCCGTGTTGCCGCCCGGGAAGCGGCGGCTGACAGCCTGGACATCACCTTCGCGCCGATGGTGGATATTTCCCGCGACCCACGCTGGGGCCGGACCTCCGAAGGCTTTGGCGAGGACACCTACCTGGTGTCGCGCATCGCCGGGGTGATGGTCAAAGCCTTTCAGGGCAGCGGCGCCAACGCGGCCGACAGCATCATGGCCAGCGTCAAGCACTTCGCCCTGTACGGCGCAGTGGAAGGTGGCCGGGACTACAACATCGTGGACATGAGCCCGGTGAAAATGTATCAGGACTACCTGCCACCCTACCGTGCCGCCATCGATGCGGGTGCCGGCGGGGTGATGGTCGCGCTGAACTCCATCAACGGTGTGCCCGCCACCGCCAACACCTGGCTGATGCACGACCTGTTGCGCAAGGAATGGGGGTTCAAGGGTCTTGCGGTGAGTGACCACGGCGCCATCTTCGAACTGATCAAACATGGCGTGGCCCGCGACGGTCGCGAAGCGGCGAAGCTGGCGATCAAGGCCGGCATCGACATGAGCATGAACGACTCGCTGTACGGCAAGGAGCTGCCTGGGCTGCTCAAGGCCGGTGAAATCGAGCAGAGCGACATCGACAATGCGGTGCGCGAAGTCCTCGCCGCCAAATACGACATGGGCCTGTTCAAGGATCCGTACCTGCGCATCGGCAAGGCCGAGGACGACCCGGCCGACACCTACGCCGAAAGCCGCCTGCACCGTGCCGATGCCCGTGACGTGGCCCGCCGCAGCATGGTCCTGCTGGAAAACCGCAACCAGACCCTGCCCCTGAAGAAGACCGCCAAAATCGCTCTGGTCGGCCCGCTGGCCAAGGCACCGATCGACATGATGGGCAGTTGGGCCGCAGCCGGTCGCCCGGCGCAGTCGGTGACCTTGTTCGACGGCATGACCCGCGCCCTGGGTGCAGAATCGAAGCTGATCTACGCCCGTGGCGCCAACATCACCGGCGACAAGAAAGTCCTCGACTACCTGAACTTCCTCAACTTCGACGCCCCGGAAGTGGTCGATGACCCGCGCCCTGCCCAGGTGCTGATCGACGAAGCCGTGAAGGCCGCCCAGCAAGCCGATGTGGTGGTGGCCGCCGTGGGCGAGTCCCGCGGTATGTCCCACGAATCCTCGAGCCGCACGGAACTGAGCATCCCCGCCAGCCAACGCGAGCTGATCAAGGCGCTGAAGGCCACCGGCAAACCCCTGGTGCTGGTGCTGATGAACGGCCGCCCGCTGTCGCTGGCGGATGAAAAACAACAGGCCGATGCGATCCTGGAAACCTGGTTCAGCGGCACCGAAGGCGGCAACGCCATCGCCGACGTGTTGTTCGGCGACTACAACCCCTCGGGCAAGCTGCCGATCTCCTTCCCGCGCTCGGTGGGCCAGATTCCGACCTACTACAACCACCTGAGCGTCGGCCGGCCATTCACGCCGGGCAAGCCGGGCAACTACACCTCGCAATACTTCGACGACACCACAGGCCCGCTCTACCCGTTCGGCTACGGCCTGAGCTACTCCGAATTCAGCCTGACGGACATGGCCCTGTCGTCTACCACGCTGAACAAGACCGGCAAGCTCGATGCCAGCGTGACCCTGGAAAACACCGGCGAGCGTGACGGCGAAACCGTGGTGCAACTCTATATCCAGGACGTGACCGGCTCGATCATCCGCCCCGTGAAGGAGCTGAAGGACTTCCGCAAGGTGATGCTCAAGGCTGGCGAGAAGAAAGTCATTCACTTCACCATCACCGAAGACGATCTGAAGTTCTACAACGCCCAGCTCAAGTACGCCGCTGAACCGGGCAAGTTCAACGTACAGATCGGCCTGGATTCCCAGGATGTGAAGCAACAGAGTTTTGAGTTGCTCTGACCCTCAACAGATCGCAGCCTCATTGCACTCGTCAGCTCCTACAGGGAAAGGTGATCACCTGTAGGAGCTGCCGAAGGCTGCGATCTTCTTAGCCCCGCCGCCCCAGCAGGTTCACCACCACCCGATCCACCAACCCCCATACCCGTTGCTTGACCCGTTTCCACAGCGGCCGATGCTTCCAGGCGTCGAGACTGACCTCCAGGCTCTGGGCGAAGTCTCGCTCGAAACTCGCCGCCACCGCAGTGCTGAGTGCGGAGTCGAGGGCTTCGAGGTTGGCTTCCAGATTGAAGCGCAGGTTCCAGTGATCGAAATTACAGGAGCCGATGCTGACCCAGTCGTCCACCAGCACCATCTTCAGGTGCAGGAAACACGGCTGGTATTCGAAGATTTTCACCCCAGCCTTGAGCAGACGCGGGTAATAACGGTGCCCGGCGTAGCGCACGGACGGGTGATCGGTGCGCGGACCGGTGAGCAACAGGCGCACATCAAGGCCGCGGGCGGCAGCCTTGCGCAAGGAGCGGCGCACGTTCCAGGTGGGCAAAAAATACGGGGTCGCCATCCAGATCCGCTTTTGACCGCTGTTCAGGGCCCGGGACAACGATTGCAGAATGTCGCGATTCTGGCGGGCATCGGCATACGCCACCCGCCCCATGCCCTCGCCCATCGGCGGAACCCGGGGCAAGCGCGGCAAGCCGAAGTTGGACGCCGGCTTCCAGGCACGGCGATGACGGTTGGCGAGCCATTGACGGTCAAACAGCAACTGCCAGTCCAGCACCAAGGGGCCGACGATTTCCACCATCACCTCGTGCCATTCGCAGCGGTCATCCAGCGGGCTCCAGAACTCATCGGTGACCCCGGTGCCGCCCACCACCGCCAGGCGCTGGTCCACCAACAGCAGCTTGCGGTGGTCCCGATATAAATTCCGTACCCAGCGGCGCCAACTCAGGCGATTGTAGAAACGCAACTCCACGCCCGCCTCGATCAGGCGGTGGCGCAGGTCTTGGGTAAACGCCAGGCTGCCGTAGTCATCGAACAGGCAACGCACCCGAACACCGCGCTCGGCAGCCTGGACGAGCGCCTGAACCATCGCCTCGGCGCAAGTCCCCGCTTCCACCAGGTACAACTCCAGCTCGACCTGTTCCTGGGCGCGGGCGATTTCCACCAGCATGCGCGGGAAAAACTGTGGGCCATCGATCAACAGTTCGAAACGATTGCCCTCGCGCCACGGAAATACCGGGCCGCTCATGTCAGCGCGCCGTAAAAATCAGCACCGCATTCACCGGCACTGCGAGGCTGATGGCCGACAGCCCGGCCTGTTTGCGCAGCGTCTCCAATCCCGGCGCCAGGTCGAAATCCGCCGCATTGAGCACCACCGGCTCCAGGGTCACGACCTGGAAGCGTCGTTCATCCAGGCGCGTTGCCAGCAGTTCGGCCTGATACACCTGTTGCTTGCCGTGCAGGTCCACGGTCAGCGGCAAGCGCAGTTCCAGTTGGGCGCCGTTGGCCAGGTCCTGGATCGGTAACAGGTCGAGCTGCGCGGTGATGGAGGCGTCGGCAAATTGCTTGATCTCAAACAACTCGGCACGCATGCGCTCGTCACGCAGGGGGATACCGCTGTTGACCGACTCCAGCTCCACTTCCAGCCGGACCATCCCCTTGGGCTGGACCTGACCATGCAACACCAGGAAGCGCTGGACCTCAGAAACATTGCCATTTTTGCTACTGATAAACGACAGCCGCGACGATTCGCCGTCCAGGTACCAATTGGCCTGGGCCGGCAGCGTGGCGCAGGCCAGCAGCAAGGTCGCGACAGCATGAGAAAAAGACCGCTTGAACATACACACTCGGAGGGTAGATAAACCTGTGGCGAACCTTAACCGGGCCGAGGGCACTTGCAAACCTTCTGTTTCAATCCCCCTTCGGGAACACACAGGGCCTTTGACAAGGGGGATTCAACATTTGTGGGAGCAAAGCTTGCTCGCGATGAACGATCACTGGGTTTGCCTGCTGAAACACGGCGCCTGCATCGCGGGCAAGCTCTGCTCCCACAGATCCGGTCACGGCTCCAACCGACACCCCTGCCGCTCGCCCATCCAGCGCGCGCTATTGCTTCGCCCCAGCCCGGCGACGGTGATGCGTTTCGCTTCAGGGCTCTCGAAAAAATCGCTGATGGGCACCGACTGCTTTACATAACCATGGCAGTAGTCAGCCGGTTGCTCCATCACGTAGCGACACGAGCAATACTCCTTGGCGGTGTAGGCGCTGATGATGTCGGGAAAGGCCCGCAGCGCCACTCGCTCGAGCCAGATCCAGCCGAGCAGCACCACAACAAGCACCGACATCAGCGTGAGCAGCGGTCTGCGTCTCATGGCTGCACCGTCCCGGCGAACGCCGCCATGGCTCGCTTGAGCAATTCGTTGTGGCGGTAGCTGCCGTCGCGGTCATCACCGTAGCGCACGATCACCAGCCCGGCGCTGGGGATCACGTACAACGCCTGCCCCCAATGGCCCAGCGCGGCAAACGTATCCGGCGGCGCATCGGGCCACGGGCGGATGGCCGGGTCGGCAGCGCGGTTGAGCCACCAATGCCCACCGGGCACCGCTTCGTCCTGGCCAGCCCGGAAGCGGGCGAAGGGCTCGCGATTGAACGCCACCCAGGCTTGCGGGATCAGCTGCCGCTGGCCCCAGCGTCCCTGCCGTTGCATCAACAGCCCCACACGCGCCAGGTCCCGCGCCGTGAGGTAGGCGTAGGAGGACCCGACAAACGTGCCGGCGGCGTCGGTTTCCCAAGTGGCGTGGCGGATACCCAGCGGCTCGAACAGGGCCGTCCAGGGATAATCGGGATAGCGCTCCGGGCCGACGATATTTTTCAATGCCGCGGCCAACAGGTTGCTGTCACCGCTGGAATAACGGAACGCCTGTCCCGGCGGGCTGAAGCTTTCATGCTGCGCGGTGAACGCCGCCATGTCCTGCCGCCCCCGGGTGTAGAGCATCGCCACCACCGAGGACTTGAGCGGTGCGTATTCGTAATCTTCCTGCCAATCCAGCCCCGAGGCCCAGTGAAAAAGATCGGCCAGGGTCATGTCCGGGTGCTTGCCCAACGCTGGGTAATACCGGGCGGCCGGATCCTGCAGACTGAACAGCTTTTGCCCATAGGCCACGCCGAACACCGTCGCCATCAGGCTTTTGCTGATCGACCAGGTCAGGTGCGCAGTGTCGGCACGGGTGGACCCGGCATAACGTTCGTAGACCAGCCGCCCGTCCTGGATCACCAGTAGCGCATCGGTGCGGATACCCTGGCGAGTGGCATCGTCGCGGGGTGGGAAGGCGTATTGCGCCAGGGCTTCGATGGCCGGCCCGGTGGGGGGCGGGCCGATTGACCATTGCTCGCCAGGCCAGTTTTCGGCGTGGGCGTGCAGGTTGAACATCAGCAGGAGAATCAGTAACCAGCCTTTGAACATGCTTGGGGCTCGCAGGATTGAACCTGCTGAGCCTAATCAAACTGGATGACAGATTAGATATTTGTGGCATTTTCCTGTGGGAGCGAGCCTGCTCGCGATAGCGCAGTGTCAGCCGACATCGATGTTGCTGGTCCAGCGCCATCGCGAGCAGGCTCGCTCCCACAAGGGGTCTGCGCTTGAAGGGCTACCCCATTGCCTTGGCCAACCGCTTGGCCCGCGCCCCCGCCGCCATCTCCATCACGGCTTTATCTCGCGTCCACATCTCGCGCCACAACGCCGGGCCGGCGGCCAGGGCGTCGCTCAGTTCTTCATCGAGCCCGTTGAACTGGGCGAACAACCCACCCAACAGCACATGCCCCGCCGCGCTGGACGGGTTGTGACGGCTCACTTCAGCGCAACCTGCCAGCAACCCCAGCAGGCGCAATTGCAGGGCCTGGGGCCAAGCGCACTCCTGCCCCACGCCATACAACCAGGCGGCCATGGCACTGAGCACGTAAAGGTCTTCCAGGGTGCGGAACGGTTTGACGTAGGCGTCCCAGCCGTCCCCGGCCAACAACTCGCACAGCGCGCCATCCAGCACCACCCGGCCATGGCTGATGTCTGGCATCAGGGCGATGGCCGGAAGTTTTTCCAGGGTCACGCCCGGCTCTCCGGGATAAACCACCGCAAGATTCAACCGCGGCGGCTCGCCGGGTGCTTCGCTGCGAGCGGCGATCAGCAGCCACTCGGCGGCATCGCCCGCGGTAACGAAATCCTTGCGCCCGCTCAAACGCAGATCGGTGACGCGAGTCTGCATGTCCGCCGGGCGCAGGCTGCGCTGCTCCGTGGCGCACAAGGCGCCCAGGCTCTGAGGCGCGCTGGGCCAAAGTACCCGGAGCGCCGCCTGATAGCCCACCAGAAAAGCCAACCCCGGCGTTGCCATCAATCGCGCCCCCAGTACGGCCAGTTCGAACGGCGTAACCGGCCCCAGGCGTTGCAGCAAGGACGCATAACCCTCGGCCAGGTCCGGATGGGCGGGCAGTCGTTCGCCGCGTTCGATCAGGTTTTGCCAGGGCATGGGAGGCTCCTCAATGGGCTGTCATATAAGCATCACCAAAGCTTCATGGCGATGACACCGGGGCTACATAGCCTGACTTTGCACAACATGGCTGCATAAAGAAAGTCGATCGGCTGCAACTGAACAGCCCGCACGGAGATTCGCTATGACTCAGATCGCCCGCATCAGCGACACTGGCAATGAACGCCGCCTGCAAGCCGAACGCCTGATTGGCGCCAACGCTCTGCAAGAAGCCCAGGCCCTGCGCTTCAACGTCTTCAGCGGCGAATTCAACGCCAAGCTCAAAGGCGCGGAAATGGGTCTGGACATGGACGACTATGATGTTCACTGCGCCCACATCGGCGTACGCGACCTGAACACCGGCCGCCTCGTGGCGACGACGCGCCTGCTTGATCACCACGCCGCCAGCAGCCTGGGCCGGTTCTACAGTGAAGAAGAGTTCAGCCTTCACGGCCTGGTCCATCTCAAGGGCCCGATCCTGGAAATCGGCCGCACCTGCGTCGACCCGGCCTACCGCAACGGCGGCACCATCGCGGTACTCTGGGGCGAACTGGCCGAGGTGCTGAACGAGGGCGGCTACAGCTATCTCATGGGCTGCGCGAGCATCCCGATGCAGGACGGCGGCGTCCAGGCCCAGGCGATCATGCAGCGCCTGCGCGAACGTTATCTGTGCACCGAACACCTGCGCGCAGTGCCGAAAAAACCGTTGCCGGCCCTGGACGTGCCGTCCAACGTCATCGCCGAAATGCCACCTCTGCTCAAGGCTTACATGCGCCTGGGCGCGAAGATCTGTGGTGAGCCGTGCTGGGATGAGGATTTCCAGGTGGCCGACGTGTTCATCCTGCTCAAGCGCGACGAACTGTGCCCACGCTACGCCCGCCACTTCAAGGCAGCGGTGTGATGAGTCGGTTGCGGGTGTACGCGCGAATCGCGCGAGTGTTGCTGGTGGTGGCGCTGGGCCTGAGCATGGCCAGCGTGTTCGGGCTGTTTGAACGGTTGGGTGTGGCCAACTCCATGGTACGTCGCCAGCGCTGGTCGCGTTTTTTCATGGCGCGCCTGAGCCATGCCCTGCCCTTCCACGTGACGGTGCACGGCCAGATGCCGCAACAGCCCATGCTGTGGGTCAGCAACCATGTGTCCTGGACCGATATCCCACTGCTGGGCATGCTCACGCCAATGTCCTTCCTGTCCAAGGCCGAAGTACGCACCTGGCCCGTGGCCGGATGGCTGGCGGCCAAAGCGGGCAGCCTGTTTATCCGGCGCGGCTCGGGCGACAGCCAGTTGATCCGCAAGCAGATGGGCCGACACCTGGAACAGGCCCATCCGCTGCTGATGTTCCCCGAAGGCACCACCACCGATGGCCGCTCCCTGCGCACTTTCCACGGTCGTCTATTGTCGGCGGCCATCGATGCTGACGTGGCACTGCAACCGGTGGCGATCCGTTACCTGCGCAACGGCGAGCCTGATTCGCTGGCACCGTTCATTGGCGATGATGATCTGTTGTCCCATCTGATGCGCTTGTTTGCCAATGACCGGGGCGACGTGCATATCCATCTGCTGCCACCCATTGCCTGCCACGGCCAGGAACGCGCAGCCCTGGCGTTCCAGGCGCAACAGGCGGTGCATAAGGCGTTGTTTGGCGAAATTCCACAGAAGCAACAAGTGCCGATGCGGCCTGCCATTGCAGCTTGAACCGGGTCCTTTGTGCCAAAGGATCCCTTGTGGGAGCGAGCCTGCTCGCGATAGCGGTCTGTCAGTCACCTGATTCTTGACTGTCAGGCCCTCATCGCGAGCAGGCTCGCTCCCACATTTGATCTTCAGTGACAGCCAGTGCCCGCTCCCACAATTAGTTTTGTGGTTGTCTGGCTCAACGCAAAGTCCTGCAACTGCGGGTAGAACAGCCGGAAATCCTCGCTCAACGGCTCATAGAGTCTGACCAACTCCTCCATGGCCCCGGCCAGTTCCTCGGGCCGGGACAGGCGCCGGGAAATGCCTCGTAGCACCTGCCCAAGCACCTCGAACTCCCGGTAAGACCCCAGCCAGTCATCCGCCGCCATGTAAGGCGCGATTTGCGCCAAGCGCCCAGGCAACTGCGGCTCGGCGGCGAGCACCCGATAGACCTGGGAGGTGAAGTCCAGCAACGGCCCTTCGCCATACACCGTCCAGTCCCGGGCCAGGCAATGATCGAAAAACACGTCGAGCACGATGCCGGCATAGCGCCGCCGTACGGTGGAAAAGCGCGACAAGGCGACATCCACCACGGGGTGACGATCGGTGTACATGTCGATGCGCCGATGCAGGGCAATCGCCGCTTCGATCTGCGGATCGTACAGCCCTTGCAGCGGCCCTTTGACGAAGTCGCCGTAGAGGCTGCCGAGCAAACGTTCCCGGCCGGGGCCGCCGAGGTGCAGGTGTGCGAGATAGTTCATGGCGCGAAGCTTAGCATCACCGCCCCCATATCGTTATAACCCGATATAGCGATTTATTCGATGTTCAGATCAAATCCATATTTGTATATCGTCAAATAACGATTTAAGGTTCGCCTCATCGCGATATAGCGTTTTACTCATCCCGAGCAGCCAACCATGACCCTCGACCTCGACGAAATAATAAAAGCCCTGGCACACCCAGTACGGCGAGACATCCTCAACTGGCTCAAAGACCCCAAGGTCCAGTTCCCCGAACAGTTGCACAACCACGAATTCGGCATTTGCGCCGGACAGATCGACCAGCGTTGCGGCCTGTCGCAGTCCACCGTGTCGGCCCATCTGGCGGTGTTGCAACGGGCGGGGCTGATCACCAGCCAGAAGGTCGGTCAATGGCATTTCTTCAAGCGCAACGAGGACGTGATCCAGCAGTTCCTCAAGCAAATGAGCCAAGAGCTCTGACCCGACAAGGATCCACCATGCCCCTCTCACTTCTCATCCTGGCCCTGAGCGCCTTCGCCATCGGCACCACCGAGTTCGTCATCATGGGCCTGTTGCCTGAGGTGGCGGCCGACTTGGGTGTATCGATTCCCGGTGCCGGCTGGCTGGTGACCGGCTATGCCCTGGGCGTGGCCATCGGGGCACCGTTCATGGCCCTGGCCACCGCGCGGTTGCCACGCAAGGCAGCCCTGGTGGCGCTGATGGGGATTTTCATCATCGGCAACCTGCTCTGCGCCATCGCCAGTGACTACAACGTGCTGATGTTCGCCAGGGTCGTCACTGCCCTGTGTCATGGTGCGTTCTTCGGCATCGGTTCGGTGGTGGCCGCCGGCCTGGTGGCACCGAACAAGCGCGCCTCGGCCGTGGCCCTGATGTTCACCGGCCTGACCCTGGCCAACGTGCTCGGCGTACCGCTGGGCACCGCGCTGGGCCAGGAAGCCGGCTGGCGCTCAACCTTCTGGGCCGTGACCGTCATCGGCGTGATTGCCCTGATCGGCCTGATCCGCTTTCTGCCGGCCAAGCGCGATGAAGAAAAACTCGACATGCGCTCGGAGCTCGTCGCCCTCAAGGGCGCAGGCCTGTGGCTGTCCCTGAGCATGACTGCGCTGTTTTCCGCCTCGGTGTTCACCCTGTTCACTTACGTCGCCCCGCTACTGGGGGAAGTCACTGGCGTATCGCCCCGCGGCGTGACCTGGACCCTGGTGCTGATCGGCCTGGGCCTGACCCTGGGCAACATCATCGGCGGCAAGCTGGCGGACAAGAGCCTGGCGAACACGCTGATGGGGGTTTTCACCACCATGGCCGTGGTGTCCACCGTCTTGAGCTGGACCAGCGTCGCGCTGATCCCCACTGAAATCACCCTGTTCCTCTGGGCCACCGCCTGCTTCGCCGCCGTGCCGGCCCTGCAAGTCAACGTGGTGACCTTCGGCAAAGCCGCGCCAAACCTGGTTTCCACCCTGAACATCGGCGCCTTCAACATCGGTAACGCCTTGGGCGCCTGGGTCGGCGGCAGTGTCATCGACCACGGCCTGGGCCTGACCAGCGTGCCCCTGGCCGCCGGAGCTCTGGCCGTGCTGGCGCTGCTGGTCACCCTGATCACTTTCCGCCAAGGCGGTCATACCGACCTGGCTCCCGCAACTCACTGACTTTTCCCCTTCACTTATGAGGTTGTAGTTCATGGCGACAATTTTCGATCCGATCAAACTCGGCGACATCGAGCTGAAAAACCGCATCATCATGGCGCCGCTCACCCGCTGCCGCGCCGACGCGGGCCGTGTGCCTAACGCGCTGATGGCCGAGTACTACGTGCAACGAGCCTCCGCCGGCCTGATCCTCAGCGAAGCCACCTCTGTCACCCCCATGGGCGTGGGCTACCCGGACACCCCCGGCATCTGGTCCAACGACCAGGTGCGCGGCTGGAGCAACGTGACCAAAGCCATCCATGGCGCCGGCGGCAAGATTTTCCTGCAACTGTGGCACGTGGGCCGGATCTCCCATCCGTCGTACCTGAACGGCGAATTGCCGGTGGCGCCCAGCGCCATCCAGCCCAAGGGCCATGTGAGCCTGGTACGTCCGCTGGCCGACTACCCAACGCCACGCGCACTGGAAACCGCTGAGATCGCCGACATCATCGACGCCTACCGCGTAGGCGCCGAGAACGCCAAGGCCGCCGGTTTCGACGGCGTGGAAATCCATGGCGCCAACGGCTACCTGCTCGACCAGTTCCTGCAAAGCAGCACCAACCAGCGCACCGACAACTATGGCGGCTCCCTGGAAAACCGCGCCCGCCTGCTGCTGGAAGTGACCGACGCCGTCATCGAAGTATGGGGCGCCGGCCGGGTTGGCATGCACCTGGCGCCACGCGCCGACTCCCATGACATGGGCGACGAGAACCGCCTGGAAACCTTCAGCTACGTGGCCCGCGAGCTGGGCAAGCGTGGCATCGCCTTTATCTGCTCCCGTGAAAAGGAAGGCGAAGACAGCATCGGCCCGCAGCTCAAGCAAGCCTTTGGCGGCCCGTACATTGCCAATGAACGCTTCACCAAGAACAGCGCCAACGCCTGGCTGGCCGAGGGCAAAGCGGATGCGGTGGCCTTCGGTGTCCCGTTCATTGCCAACCCGGACCTGCCGGCGCGCTTGAAAGCTGACGCACCGCTGAACGAGCCGCATCCGGAAACGTTCTATGGGAAAGGCCCGGTGGGTTACATCGATTATCCCGTGATGTAAATACAATAACCGGCCCTTACATAAAAGCCCCGACTCGAAAGAGCCGGGGCTTTTTTACATCCATCAACTTCCGAGCCATCAAAACTTGATGACATCGAAACATCAAATAACAACACCACACTGACTCACTGTGGATTAACACACGCGACAGCGCTAATAATAAGTCCGAACAACAACCCACTAACTCTATGGATCAAACCGACACTTAACATTTTAAAAAAACCAATTAACACCTTGTAAAAAAAACCACTAAACAAAGCAACTTTAATTGCACACATTTATCTTGTGCAGGCTTTATTACGCCTTGCATTATATGAGAGACAACATGACCATGAACATGATGAAAAATTTAATCCTCGGCCTGCTACTGGGACCGCTAGCCGCCACCACCAGTCTGGCCAACACCGGCATCACTGTGGAGCTGGTAAACAAGACCTCCCACGCCTTGGAAATGACAAACATTCTAAGTGAGCTACCCACGCACCCGGACATATCCTTGAGTGCTTATGACGTGCCCGCCAAAGCGACCCGCGAATTCTATTTCGTCCATAACAGGAAGTTCACTTATCCCGCTGCTGGCTGGCAGCCGACGCTGAGAAAGATCAAACCGATTGAACTCGTGCTCTCCTACCAGATGAGCACCTTCAACTTCGGCTGCCAAATGCAAACCCGGTTTGAAGCCCCCATCGGTTTTGGTGTCCTGGAACCCAGTTACCGGCCAAACAGGAAAAGCAGAACCGCATATACCGGCAATGGCGAATACACCTGTCGCTCAGAGATCTTCCAGAAGATGCTCGAACCCCCTTTCAACTATTCCGTGCGCCTCATTGTTGAATAAACCAGAGGGTCGGTAACAGGCCGACACGACAGGTACAGGCGCCTCAATGGCGCCTGTACACGAACATGCCATCACTCTCCTGCACGATAGCGACTCGCGAGCGATCAACGTGTCTGCAGTTCGTCTATAAATGACTCCGCCAGGATCAAGGCCCGGCGGGGTCCTCGCCGTTCAGCTATTGACACAAACTGATGAAATTGAGCATTTTGTTTTATTTGCGCAGGTGGGGGCTCAGGTGCAGCATATCCAGCCCGATCTCCACCCAGCGCTCGGCCTCACCCGCCAGTGCGAAGCTGTCGGGAGCCAGTAGCCACTGGTACAAAATGCCGTCGATGTAGGCGTGAATGGCGACTGCAGCCCGTTCGGGATCCAGATTGTCCGGCAACTGGCCACGATTCATCGCATTGCGCAACGACAACGCGATACGCACATTGCAGTCGAGACTGACCTGGCGCCGCTGCTGGCGCAAATCGCACATTTCATCGGTGAATTCGCACTTATGAAACAAAATCTCATTAATGCGTCGGGTTTTCGGGTCCAGAGCCACCTGCTGGAACAACCGCACCAGCAGCTTGCGAACACACCCCAAGGGGTCAAGCTCCTCTTCACTTTCACTGGCGCGGGCCAAGTCATCGAGCGGCTCGTGCAACGTATCGAGCATGGCCTGGAGCAAGTCCGCCTTATTACTGAAATGCCAGTAGATGGCACCGCGCGTTACACCGGCCAGCGTCGCGATGTCAGCCAGTGTCGTGCGGGCCACACCGCGCTCGAAAAAGGCTTTTTCGGCCGCTTCGAGTATCTGGCTGCGAGTCTCCAGGGCTTCCTCTTTGGTACGACGGACCATGGCAGTAAACACCTCAATCAGGATGCGTAAGCAATGCGTAAGGATCAACTGAACAAAATGTGAGGCGGCGTTTTTTCGCAACGCGTCTGCGACCTGCGCAGGCCTTTTGTCAGGCTTTTGTAAAGACTGATGGTACGCAATTTGGGTGTTTACAAACAACCGTGTACGTAAGTATATTTCTTAGCATCCTACTAATTGTTTATTCCGCTCTTTTTTACCTTCCACTTTCTTGTGCGCCTCTTACGCGCCTGGACCCGAGGATTTCCATGCAATTCAAGCCAGCTGTTACCGCTCTGGTTACCGCCATCGCCCTGGCATCGCTGCTCAGCGGATGTAAAAAGGAAGAGGCGGCACCTGCCGCACCGGCTCCTCAGGTCGGCGTCGTAACCCTCAAGACCCAGCCGTTCACCCTGACGTCCGAGCTTCCGGGCCGCACCAGCGCGTTCCGCATCGCGGAAGTTCGTCCACAAGTCAACGGCATCATCCTCAAGCGTCTGTTCAAGGAAGGTGCCGACGTCAAGGCCGGCCAGCAGCTGTATCAGATTGACCCGGCGATGTATGAAGCGACCCTCAAAAGCGCAGAAGCGAACCTGCGCTCAACCAAGTCCATTTCCGATCGCTATAAACAATTGGTGGACGAACAGGCCGTCAGCCGTCAGGAATACGACACCGCCGTGGCCAACCGCCTGGAGTCGGAAGCCAGTCTGCAAACCGCCCGGATCAACGTGCGCTACACCAAGGTTTACGCGCCGATTTCCGGCCGCATCGGTCGCTCCTCGGTGACCGAGGGTGCGCTGGTCAGCAACGGCCAGGCCGATGCCCTGGCAACCATTCAGCAATTGGACCCGATTTACGTCGACGTGACGCAGAGTTCTGTAGAACTGCTGCAACTGCGCCGTGAACTGGAAAGCGGCCGCCTGCAGAAGGCTGGCGACAACGCCGCCATGGTCAAACTGACCCTGGAAGACGGCAGCCAATATGCCCATGAGGGCAAGCTGGAGTTCTCCGAAGTGTCGGTCGACCAAACCACCGGTTCGGTCACCCTGCGCGCGGTGTTCCCTAACCCTGACCATACCCTGCTGCCGGGCATGTTCGTCCACGCGCAATTGCAGGCCGGTGTGAACAGCGCGGCCATCCTGGCACCGCAACAAGGCGTGACCCGTGACCTTAAAGGCGCGCCGACCGCCCTGGTGGTAGGTCCGGACAACAAGGTCGAACTGCGTCAACTCAAGGCCAGCCGTACTGTCGGTAGCCAGTGGCTGATCGAAGACGGGCTCAAGGCTGGCGATCGCCTGATCACCGAAGGGTTGCAATACGTACGGCCAGGGGTGGAAGTCAAAGCCACTGAGGCCACCAACGTTGGCGAAAAGAACCCGGCCCCCGCACAGGCAGCTGACAAAGCCGCTGGCGGCAAAGGGGAGTAAACCATGTCGAAATTTTTTATCGACCGTCCGATTTTCGCCTGGGTGATCGCCCTGGTGATCATGCTGGTCGGGGCTTTATCGATCCTCAAATTGCCCATCAACCAGTACCCGAGCATCGCGCCGCCGGCCATTGCGATCCAGGTGACCTACCCAGGCGCGTCCGCGCAAACCGTGCAGGACACGGTGGTGCAGGTCATCGAGCAACAGCTCAACGGTATCGACAACCTGCGTTATGTCTCCTCGGAAAGTAACTCCGACGGCAGCATGACCATTACGGCGACCTTCGAGCAAGGCACCAACTCCGATACCGCACAGGTCCAGGTCCAGAACAAGTTGAACCTGGCCACCCCACTGCTGCCGCAAGAAGTGCAGCAGCAGGGTATTCGCGTCACCAAGTCAGTGAGAAACTTCCTGATGGTGATCGGCGTGGTGTCGCGCGATGGCAGCATGACCCGTGAGGACCTGTCCAACTACATCGTGTCCAACATGCAGGACCCGATCTCGCGCACCGCTGGTGTCGGTGACTTCCAGGTCTTCGGTGCCCAGTACGCCATGCGGATCTGGCTCGACCCGGCCAAGCTGAATAACTACAACCTGACCCCGGCGGATGTGACCACCGCCATTACCGCGCAGAACGTCCAGATCGCGTCCGGCCAGCTCGGCGGCCTGCCCGCCCGTCCCGGCCAACAACTGAACGCCACCGTGATCGGCAAGACCCGCCTGCAAACCGCCGAGCAGTTCAAGGCCATCTTGCTCAGGGTCAATCCAGACGGCTCACAAGTGCGCGTCGGCGACGTGGCGGATGTTGCCTTGGGCGGCGAGAGCTACGCTATTAATGCCCAGTTCAACGGCGCCCCGGCCTCCGGCCTGGCGGTGAGACTGGCCACCGGCGCCAACGCCCTCGACACGGCCAAGGCCTTGCGCCAGACCGTCGACAATCTCAAACCATTCTTCCCGCAAGGCCTGGAAGTGGTGTTCCCTTACGACACGACGCCCGTGGTGAGCGAGTCGATCAAGGGTGTGGTTGAAACCCTGATCGAAGCGGTCGCCCTGGTGTTCCTGGTGATGTTCCTGTTCCTGCAGAACTTCCGTGCAACCATCATCACCACGATGACGGTGCCGGTGGTATTGCTGGGTACTTTCGGGATCCTCGCGGCGTTCGGCTTCAGCATCAACACCCTGACCATGTTCGGCATGGTGCTGGCCATCGGATTGCTGGTGGACGATGCCATCGTCGTGGTGGAGAACGTCGAGCGGGTGATGAGCGAAGAAGGCCTGTCGCCCAAGGAAGCCACCAAGAAATCCATGGGCCAGATCCAGGGTGCCCTGGTAGGTATCGCCCTGGTGCTGTCGGCAGTACTGTTGCCGATGGCGTTTTTCGGCGGCTCCACCGGTGTGATCTACAAACAGTTCTCCATCACCATCGTCTCGGCCATGGCCTTGTCGGTATTGGTGGCCCTGATCTTCACCCCTGCCCTGTGCGCCACCATGCTCAAACCCATCCCCAAGGGTGAGCACGGCACGCCCAAACGCGGCTTCTTCGGCTGGTTCAACCGCACCTTCGACCGTAGCGTGAGAAGCTACGAGCGCGGCGTGGGCAACATGCTCAAGCACAAGGCCCCCTATCTGCTGGCCTACGTGATCATCGTGGTCGGCATGATCTGGCTGTTCACCCGCATCCCGACGGCGTTCCTGCCGGAAGAAGACCAGGGCGTGCTGTTTGCCCAGGTACAGACACCGGCCGGCTCCAGCGCCGAGCGCACCCAGGTGGTGGTGGACAATATGCGCGAGTTCCTGCTGCGTCCAAGCAAGGACGGCGGTGAAGGCGATGGCGTGGCCTCGGTGTTCACCGTGACCGGCTTCAACTTCGCCGGTCGCGGCCAAAGCTCCGGCCTGGCGTTCATCATGCTTAAGCCATGGGAAGAACGTAACGCTGACAACACCGTGTTCAAGATCGCCGGCCGCGCCCAGCAACATTTCTTCACCTTCCGTGACGCAATGGTGTTTGCCTTCGCTCCGCCGGCGGTGATGGAACTGGGTAACGCCACCGGTTTCGACGTGTTCCTGCAAGACCGCGCCGGCATCGGCCACGAAAAGCTGATGGAAGCCCGAAACCAGTTCCTGGGCATGGCGTCCGAGAGCAAGGTTCTGGCTCAGGTGCGTCCGAACGGTCTGAACGACGAGCCGCAATACCAGTTGGAAATCGATGACGAGAAGGCCAGCGCGCTGGGCATTACCCTCTCGGAAATCAACAGCACCCTGTCGATTGCCTTTGGCAGCAGCTATGTGAACGACTTCATCGACCGTGGTCGGGTGAAGCGGGTCTACGTTCAGGGCCAGCCAAATGCTCGCATGAGCCCCGAAGACCTGCAGAAGTGGTACGTGCGTAACAGCGCCGGGACCATGGTGCCGTTCAGCGCCTTCGCCAAGGGCGAGTGGGTTTACGGCTCGCCGAAACTGGCCCGTTACAACGGCGTGGAAGCGATGGAAATCCTGGGGTCCCCAGCCCCGGGTTACTCCACCGGTGAAGCCATGGCCGAAGTCGAGGCCATCGCCCAGAAACTGCCGGCCGGCGTCGGTATTTCCTGGACGGGCCTGTCCTACGAGGAACGTCTGTCCGGCTCCCAGGCGCCTGCGTTGTACGCCTTGTCGCTGCTGATGGTATTCCTTTGCCTGGCAGCGCTGTATGAAAGCTGGTCGATTCCGATCGCAGTCATGCTTGTGGTGCCACTGGGGATCATCGGTGCGCTGATGGCGACCAGCCTGCGTGGGCTGTCCAACGACGTTTACTTCCAGGTGGGCCTGTTGACCACCATCGGCCTGGCGGCGAAAAACGCCATTCTGATCGTGGAATTTGCCAAGGAACTCCACGAACAGGGTCGAACGCTGGTGGAAGCCGCTATCGAAGCCTGTAGGATGCGTCTGCGGCCGATTATCATGACGTCCCTGGCGTTCGTGCTCGGCGTGGTCCCGCTGGCGATTTCCACCGGCGCCGGTTCAGGCAGCCAGCACGCCATCGGTACGGGCGTGATCGGCGGTATGATCACCGCCACTGTCCTGGCAATTTTCTGGGTACCGTTGTTCTTCGTGACCGTGTCGTCGATAGGCCGTCGCAAAAATGCCGACCAGGACGACGCTCCTGAAACTTCTAAAGAGGCTGGCCAATGAGCAAGTCGCTCCTCTCTCTGACCATCGCTGCCGTCGTGCTCAGCGGCTGCTCGCTGATCCCCGATTATCAGCGGCCCGACGCACCGGTCGCCACGCAATACCCGCAAGGTCCGGCCTACGAGCCGGCCAAGGCGGCCGGCCAGGCCGCCGCCGAACAGGGCTGGAAACAGTTTTTCCATGACCCGGCGCTGCAGCAACTGATCCAGGTAGCCCTGGAAAACAACCGCGACCTGCGCGTCGCGGCGCTGAATATCGATGCCTACGCCGCGCAATACCGCATTCAGCGGGCGGACCTGTTCCCGGCGGTCTCGGCCACCGGTGCCGGCAGCCGTCAGCGAGTGCCGGCACGCGCTTCGCAAACCGGTGAGGCGGCCATCAGCAGCTCATACTCAGCCACCCTGGGCATCAGTGCTTATGAACTGGACCTGTTCGGCCGGGTGCGCAGCCTGAGCGAGCAAGCGCTGCAAAGCTACTTCGCTACCGAAGAGGCCCGTCGCAGCACCCAGATCAGCCTGGTGGCCAACGTCGCCAACGCTTATCTGACCTGGCAGGCCGACAAGGAACTGCTCAAGCTGACCCAGGAAACCCTGGGCACCTACGAGCAAAGCCTCAAGCTGACCTCGCGCAGCGCCGAAGTCGGCGTGGCCTCGGCCCTGGACCTGAGCCAGGCACGCACGGCAGTGGAAAACGCCCGCGTACAACTGGCGCGCTATACCCGCCAGGTGGCCCAGGACGAAAACAGCCTGACCCTGCTGCTGGGCACCGGTCTGCCCTCCAACCTGAACACCCAACCGCTGAGCGATGACCTGCTCAGCGAGGTGCCGGCAGGGTTGCCGTCAGACCTGTTGCAACGTCGCCCGGACATCCTCCAGGCCGAACGCAACCTGCTGGCCGCCAACGCCAACATCGGCGCCGCACGGGCCGCGTTCTTCCCCAGCATCAGCCTGACGGCCAACGCCGGCACCCTGAGCCCGGACCTGTCCGGCCTGTTCAAGGGCGGCTCGGGCACCTGGACCTTCGCCCCGCAAATCAACCTGCCGATCTTCAACGCCGGCAGCCTGCGGGCGAGCCTGGATTACGCCAAAATCCAGAAAGACATCAATGTCGCGCAATATGAGAAGTCGATTCAGACGGCGTTCCAGGAAGTCTCCGACGGCCTGGCGGCGCGCCAGACCTACAACGAGCAGTTGCAGGCCCAAACCGACTTCGTCGCCGCGAACCAGGACTACTACCGCCTGGCCGAGCGTCGCTATCGCATTGGTGTCGACAGCAACCTGACCTTCCTCGACGCCCAACGTCAGTTGTTCAGCGCCCAACAATCGCTGATCACCGACCGCCTCGCGCAATTGACCAGTGAGGTCAATCTGTACAAGGCGTTAGGTGGTGGCTGGAATGCCGAGACCGGCAGGAACGAACCGGTGGCAGAGAAAGCGCCGCCGCTGAAATTGTTCTGACTTGATGCCTGAACGCTGAAACACGAAGCCCACCGAAAGGTGGGCTTTTTTGTTTTTAATCGCTTCCGAGTTCAATACACAAATCTGTGGCGAGGGGATTTATCCCCGCTGGGTTGCGCAGCAACCCCCTCATATCCCTGCCAGCTCGGTTTACTAGATTTTTTCGCATCGAGCCTTTTTTGGGGCTGCTCCGCAGCCCAGCGGGGATAAATCCCCTCGCCACAATAGGGCCCGACTGGCTAACGCGGGTCGACGATATCAAGCGCTCGATTAGCCAACAACTCACTCAACTCAATCATCTGTGCCACGCCGAGCGCGACATGGCGCCGCGAGCCTTCCAGGTCGAACGCCAGGTCGCTGACCATGGCACTGGCCGAGGCCAGGGTTTCGCTGAGATTGGCCAGTAGGCATTCGGTGTCTAGGGTATCGATGACGGTGAAAACTTGAGTTGAGGTTTTGGGTTTGGGATCAGGGTGGGTACCCAGATGGTAATCGAGTGCTCGGTCTGCGGCCTCTTGGAGCTTTTCTGGATCAGGGTCGTTGTAGGGGAAGGTGCTCTCTGATGGCGAAGAAGGATGATGTTTTTTCATAACGGCGCTCCTGCATCAATTGGAGCCCGAGACATGGGTCTGGGCGCTGGCGCCTAACGAATTCGGCGGGCTTGCAGTCCCGGTCGCTGAGTTGGCAGCGACCTGAACAGGCTAGAAGTCCGGCTTCCGAGCGGCAACCTTAAAACCTCGTCGGAAAAATCGCAGCGTCTGTCAGACCGGCCACGGATTCTGTGGGAGCAAGGCTTGCCCGCGATGGCGGCCTGACAGCCGGCCAGGGGTTTGTTGATTGTGTACATATCCATTGCTGCGGTAACGGCGGCTTAGGGTTCCGCCCTGACGGCGGCTCACTTTTGAGAAGCCTGCGCGGCCCGGCGAAAAGTAAGCAAAACGCTTCTGCCCCACCACTAGGCACCTCGCTTAGGCTCGGTGTGCCCTCACTCCGGCATTGCTCCGTGGGCCCGCCGCGAAGGGCCATCCATGGCCCAGCGCGGCTATCCCGGCATCCATGCCGGGATGCCCACTGCGCAACGCCTGCGTTCGGCCAGCGTGGTTAACGGGGCGCCGAGATCAACGTCCTTCGCGAGGCGGCCTGACAGCCGGCCTGATTTTTTGGTGATCGCGTTCCTCCTGTGGGAGCGAGCCTGCTCGCGATGGCGGTGGTTCAGCCTGCATCAGCGTTGGATGTGCCGACGTCTTCGCGAGCAGGCTCGCTCCCACAATTGGCACGGGCATGGCCGGAGAGACAGGTCGGCTGTCAGGCCGCCTCGCGAGCAAGCTTTGCTCCCACAGATCTGACGGGTGCATGACCGAGAGAGCCAGGCCGGCTGTCAGGCCGCCTCGCGAGCAAGCTGTGCTCCCACAGATCTGACGGGTGCATGACCGAGAGAGCCAGGCCGGCTGTCAGGCCGCCTCGCGAGCAAGCTGTGCTCCCACAGATCTGACGGGTGTATGACCGAGAGAGCCAGGCCGGCTGTCAGGCCGCCTCGCGGCGGACGTTGATCTCGGCGCCCCGTTAACCACGCTGGCCGAACGCAGGTATTGTGGAGTGGGCAACCCGGCATGGATGCCGGGTTAGCCGCGCTGGGCCATGGATGGCCCTTCGCGGCGGGCCCACGGAGCAATGCCGGAGTGAGGGCATGCCGAGCCCTAGCGAGGCACCGAGTGGTGGGGCATGAGCGCTTTGGTTACTTTCGCGCTTTTCGAAAGTGACCCGCCGTAAGGGCGGAACCCTAAGTGGCCGTTACCGCAGCAATGGATATGTACCCGCTCCCACAGGGATTACATCCATACAATCAATTTTTGCCGTTCGATAATCGCCCAAAACCCGCAAACGGCAATTGAACCGATCCCGGGCCGCCCATCACCATCGCTCGCACAAAACCAATAACAACAGGTTCGATGCCATGCCCACACGCCCCGCCTCACCCGGCTGATCCTCGACAGCCTTCACGCCGCTGGTTCCACCGTACCGTCTGCAACCAAGGTTGCGGCAACGACCCGCTTCGTCCACAAAAAAATAGAGACATGCCCATGAAACCGACACAGCACTTTTTCCCCAGCCTCATTGCCGTCGCCCTGACCAGTACCGCCCTGCCCGTTCTGGCCGCGGAATCGGGGTTTGTCGAGGATGCCAAGGTCAATCTCAACCTGCGCAACTTCTACATCAACCGCAACTTCACCAACCCGAACAACGCTCAAGGCAAAGCCGAGGAATGGACCCAGAGTTTCATTCTCGACGCCAAGTCCGGGTTCACCCAGGGCACGGTGGGTTTCGGCATGGACGTGCTGGGCATGTACTCGGTCAAGCTCGATGGCGGCCGTGGCACTGCCAATACCGGTTTGCTGCCGGTCCACGATGGCGGTCACCCGGCCGATGACTTCGGTCGCCTGGGCGTCGCGCTCAAGGCCAAAGTGTCGAAAACCGAACTGAAGGTCGGCGAATGGATGCCGGTGCTGCCGATCCTGCGCGCTGACGACGGCCGCTCCCTGCCGCAGACCTTCCGCGGCGGTCAGGTCACCTCCACCGAGATCAACGGCTTGAGCCTCTACGGCGGCCAGTTCCGCGCCAACAGCATGCGCAACGACGCGAGCATGGAAGACATGTCCATGAACGGTCGTGGTGCGTTCCTCTCCGATCGCTTCAACTTCGGCGGCGGCGAATACGCCTTCAACGACAAGCGCACTCAAGTCGGCGTCTGGTACGCCGAACTGTCGGACATCTACCAGCAAAAATATTTCAACCTGACCCACAGCCAGCCCATCGGTGACTGGACCCTGGGCGCCAACCTCGGCTACTTCATCGGCAAGGAAGAAGGCAGTGCCCTGGCGGGCGACCTGGACAACAAAACCGCCTTCGCCATGCTCTCGGCCAAATACGGTGGCAACACCTTCTACGTCGGCCTGCAAAAACTCAGCGGCGACGATGGCTGGATGCGCGTCAACGGCACCAGCGGCGGCACCCTGGCCAACGACAGCTACAACTCCAGCTACGACAACGCCCAGGAAAAATCCTGGCAAGTGCGCCACGACTTCAACTTCGCCGCCGTTGGCGTGCCGGGTCTGACCCTGATGAACCGCTACATCAGCGGCGACAACGTACACACCGCCACCGTCGACGACGGCAAGGAATGGGGCCGTGAAAGCGAACTGGCCTACACCGTACAGAGCGGTGCGTTGAAAAGCCTTAACGTGAAATGGCGGAACTCGACGATGCGCCGGGATTACAGCACCAATGAGTTCGATGAAAACCGGCTGATCGTCAGCTACCCGATCAGCTTGCTGTAAGAGCCAGCATGGGTGGAGGCCGTACCAGTGTAGGTGGGGAGCTTGCTCGCGATGGCGTCATCTCATTCAAGATCGATGCAAGCTGACCCACCGCTTTCGCGGGCAAGCCCGCTCCCACAGGGGATTTGAGGTGGATGCAGATCCGGTGACCGCTAAAAATCAGTGTGGGAGCGGGCTTGCTCGCGAAGGCGGCCGCACATTCAACATCGTCGCAAGCTGACCCTCCGCTTTCGCGAGCAAGCCCGCTCCCACAGGGGATTTGAGGTGGATGCAGATCCGGTGACCGCTCCCACAAAGGACTAGCGGTGGTTCTCAAGCCCGTGATTCGACGCCCAGCTCATCCCACACCGACTCAGCCAGGTGGAAGGTGGCGTTGGCCGCCGGGATGCCGCAATAGATAGCACTCTGCATGATCACTTCCTTGATCTCGCTGCGGCTCACACCATTATTGGCAGCGGCGCGCAGGTGCAGTTTGAGTTCTTCGTTGCGGTTCATGCCGATCAGCATGGCGATGGTGATCAGGCTGCGGGTGTGGCGCGGCAGGCCTGGGCGGGTCCAGATGTCGCCCCAGGCATGACGGGTGATCATCTCCTGGAACTCACTGTTGAACTCGGTCAAGGCATTCAGGCTACGGTCGACGTGGGCATCGCCCAGCACCGCGCGGCGTACTTGCATGCCTTCGTCGTAACGCTGTTTCTCGTCCACAAAAAAAACCCTCAAGAACCACTGGAGCCCAGCAGGAAAGCCAGCACCCGTTCGCTGAACGCAGCGCCGGCCTGGACGTTGGACAGGTGCGCGGCATGGAATTCGGCATATTCGGCGCCGTTGACCCGCTCCTGGATAAAGTGCCCGCCCGACGGTGGGGTCACGGCATCCTCGGTGCCGGCGACCACCAACAGCGGTACGCGGATCGACGACAGCTGCTCACGGAAGTCGGCATCGCGCACTGCCGCGCAGTTAGCTGCGTAGCCTTGGGGCGAAGTGGCGGCGAGCATGTCGGTGATTTTCTTCACCTTCGCAGGTTGGGCCTCGGCAAAATCCGCGGTAAACCAGCGGGCAATCGAAGCATCCCGCAGCGCGACCATGGCCGCCTTGCCGTCCCGCAACACAGTTTCAATGCGCGGATTCCACACTGAAGGGTCGCCGATCTTGGCGGCAGTGTTGCACACCACCAGTTTGTGCAGCCGCTCGCCGGCATTGATCCCGAGCCATTGGCCGATCAATCCGCCCATGGACAACCCGCAAAAATGCACCTTGTCGATGTTCAACTGATCGAGCATCGCCAGCACGTCGCGACCCAGTTGTTCGATGCTGTACGGCCCTTCAGTCACCAACGACTGACCGTGGCCACGCGTGTCGAAACGCAGCACGCGAAAGTGTTCGCTGAAGGCCGCGACCTGCTCGTCCCACATGTGCAGATCGGTGCCCAGGGAGTTGGAGAGCACCAGCACCGGGGCGTCTTGCGGCCCATCGAAGCAATAGTTCAGTTCGCCTTCGGCGAGTTTGACGAATCCCACAACAGTCTCCTTTCAGGCGTTCAAGGCAAGGTGTTCAGCTACGGCGCGGGCGACCCAGGTCTGGGCTTGGCCGAGGTAGTGAGCGGGGTCGAGCAAATCATCCAGCTCGGTGGCGGACAACTGCGCAGTGACCTGAGGTTCGTCCCCCAATACGTCCCGCAAATGACGTTGCTCAGCCACGGCGCGTTTGCAGCATTGCTCCAACAAATGGTGCGCGGTGTCGCGGCCGACCCGCTGGGCCAAGACGATGCTTACTGCTTCGGCCAGCACCAGCCCTTGGGTCAGTTCCAGATTGCGAGCCATGCGCGCCGCGTCCACTTCCAGACCTTCGGCCAGCAGCCGCGCCTGTTGCAGGGCGCCGGACACCAGGCAGCAAATCTCCGGCAGGGTTTCCCATTCGGCGTGCCACAGGCCCAGGCTGCGTTCGTGCTCCTGGGGCATGGCGCTGAACAGCGTCGACAACAGGCCTGGGACTCGGGTCGCGGCGCCAATCAGTACGGCAGCACCCACCGGGTTGCGCTTGTGCGGCATGGTGGACGAACCGCCCTTGCCTGGCGCCGAGGGTTCGAACGCTTCACCGGCCTCGGTCTGCATCAACAAGCTGATGTCGCGGCCCAGTTTGCCAAGGCTGCCGGTGATCAAGCCCAGTACCGAACCGAACTCAACCAGGCGATCGCGCTGGGTGTGCCAAGGTTGTTCCGGCAAGCTCAATTGCAGTTCGGCGGCCAGCGCTTCGGCGATGGGCAAGGCCTGTTCACCCAGCGCGGCAAGCGTTCCGGAGGCACCCCCGAACTGCAACACCAGCAAGCGCGGCTTGAGCTCATTCAAGCGTTGGCGGCTACGGGTGATCGCCCCCAGCCACCCGGCGATCTTCATGCCCAGGGTCACCGGTGTTGCATGTTGCAACCAAGTGCGTCCGGCCAATGGCGTGGCGGCGTAGCGTTCGGCTTGGCGGGCGAGAATCGTGGCCAGTTGCGCCAGTTCGCCTTCAATCAAACCCAATGCCTGGCGCAGTTGCAGCACCAGCCCACTGTCCATCACATCCTGACTGGTGGCCCCCAGGTGCACGTAGCGCTCAGCCTCGGCGTCTTCAGCGGCAATGCGCTTACCGAGGGCCTTGACCAGAGGAATCGCCGAATTGCCCGCCGTGGCAATCGCCTCGCTCAACGCCGAAAAATCGTACAACTGCGCGTCACAGGCCTTCTCGATCGGAGCCACTGCGCTGACAGGGATCAAGCCCACCTTCGCTTCAGCCCGGGCCAGCGCCGCCTCGACATCGAGCATGGCCTGCACCCGGCCCGCATCACAAAACACCTCGCGCATGTGGCGGGCGGTGAAGTAGGCATCAAAGAGCTGATTACCCGGTCGTTCGCTCATAAAAAGTCCTTGGGTGTGCAGATCGGACAGCATCGCGCTGTCGGTCACTGATCGATACTCGGGCAAACCTTGCTTGCAAGGTATTGTGCAGCGCTTGTGGGGGCAAGGTTTGCCCGCAATGGACCGAAGCGGACTCAGTAATCGAAGAACACCGTCTCGGCATCCGTCCCCTGCAAAACCACGTTCCACTGATACACGCCCGACGCATCAGGCTGGGTGATCAACGTGGCGCGACGCTCTTCGGGCACGCAGGCCAGCAGCGGATCGGTTTCGTTGGCCGGCTCGCCATCGAAGTAGATTCGCGTCAGCAAATGCTTGACCAGACCGCGGGCAAACACCAGCACTACAAGGTGCGGCGCCTGGGTCGTGCCGCCAAGACCCGGCACGGAGCCCGGCTTGATGGTGGTGAAACGAAAACGCCCTTCGGCATCCACCGGCACCCGGCCAAAGCCTTCGAAATTCGGGTCCAGGGGTTTGTCCTGGTCATCTTCCGGGTGCGCGTATTTTCCGGCGGCGTTGGCCTGCCAGACTTCCAGCATGGCGTCATTGACGAACTCGCCGTTGCCGTCGATCACCTGCCCGGTGATCGCCACGCGCTGGCCGAGGGTTTGGGCGACAGTCAGGTCTTCGCGGTTCAGCCAGGTCAGGCCGATGTGGTAGTAAGGGCCAACGGTGTGAGACGTGGTGGCGGTGAGCGTCATCTTATTTCTCCATCGGCGTGGCATCGCGGCCGCGCAATACGATGTCCCAACGATAACCGAGGGCGTAGTGAGGAATGGTTTTTTCCAGGTCGAAACGGGCGATCAGACGTTCCTTGGCGCTGGTGTCCGGCACACAGTTGTAGATCGGGTCGTAGGCCAGCAGCGGGTCGCCGGGGAAATACATCTGCGTCACCAGCCGCGTCAGAATGCTCGGCCCGAACAGTGAGAAATGGATATGCGCCGGGCGCCAGGCATTGTGATGGTTGCCCCACGGGTAAGCGCCGGGCTTGATGGTCTGGAACTGATACCCACCGTCAGCGTCGGTGACGGTGCGACCGGTGCCGGTGAAGTTCGGGTCCAGCGGCGCGTCATGGTTGTCGCGGTCATGGTTGTAACGCCCGGCGGCGTTGGCCTGCCAGATCTCCACCAGGATGCCCGGCACAGGCTGGCCATGCTCATCCAGCACGCGCCCGTGAATGATGATCCGCTCCCCCAGTGGCTCGCCGGCATGCTGGGCAGTCAGGTCGTTATCCTTCTCCTGCACACGGTCGGCACCGACAGTCGGGCCGGTGATTTCCGACAGCGAATGCGGCAGGAACACCAACGGCTTGGACGGCGAGCGCAGATTGGTGGACTGGTACGGCGGGTGCAGGTACTCCGGCTGGGTGCCCGCTTGGGGGCGACGATAACCAGGCTTGTCAGTCATGAAGCATTCCTCGGTTCTTATTAGTAGAACGACGCGTCAGACGCGTTCGATTGCCAACGCCAGCCCCTGGCCGACGCCAACACACATGGTCGCCAGGCCCTTCTTGCCGCCGGTCTTTTCCAGATGATGCAACGCCGTCAGCACCAGCCGCGCTCCGCTCATGCCCAGCGGATGACCGAGGGCGATGGCGCCGCCATTGGGGTTCACCTGCGGCGCGTCGTCCGCCAGCCCCAGCTCACGCAGCACCGCCAACCCCTGGCTGGCGAAGGCTTCGTTAAGCTCGATCACGTCAAAGTCGGCGACCGCCAGGCCCAGGCGCTCAGTAAGCTTACGCACCGCGGGCACCGGGCCGATGCCCATCACCCGAGGCGCCACACCGGCACTGGCCATGCCTAACACTTTGCCCCGCGGCGTCAGCCCGTGTTTCTTCACCGCTTCGGCCGACGCCAGGATCATAGCCGCCGCGCCATCGTTCACGCCCGAGGCGTTGCCGGCGGTGACGGTTTTGTCTGGACCGTTGACCGGCTTGAGTTTGCTCAAGGTCTCCAGCGTCGTGTCGGCGCGGGGATGTTCGTCCTGCTCGACCACGGTTTCGCCTTTCTTGTGGGCGACGCGCACCGGGACGATTTCTTCGGCGAAATACCCTGCGGCCTGGGCGACCGCCGTGCGCTGCTGACTACGCAAGGCGAAAGCATCCTGGTCAGCGCGGGACACCGCGTAATCATCGGCCACGTTATCGGCGGTCTGGGGCATCGCGTCCACGCCGTATTGGCTTTTCATCAACGGATTGATAAAGCGCCAGCCGATGGTGGTGTCCTCCAGCTTCATGTTGCGCGAGAACGCGGCATCGGCCTTGCCCATCACGAACGGTGCGCGGGACATCGACTCCACACCGCCGGCGATGGCCAATTCCATTTCGCCGCTGGCGATGGCGCGGAAGGCTGTGCCGACGGCGTCCATGCCCGAGGCGCAAAGGCGGTTGAGGGTTACGCCGGGAATGCTCTGCGGCAGGCCAGCCAGCAGCAGCGCCATGCGCGCCACGTTGCGGTTGTCTTCGCCGGCCTGGTTGGCGCAGCCGAGAAACACTTCGTCCACGGCATTCCAATCCACCGATGGGTTGCGCTCCATCAGCGCCTTGATCGGCACGGCGGCCAGGTCATCGGCGCGCACCGCGGACAAACCGCCACCGAAGCGACCGATGGGGGTTCGAATCGCATCACAGATATAAACGTCGCGCATCACGCTTCTCCCGGTGCCTGGCCGTGGGCCGCGGCAGTACGTGCTTCGAGATCGCGCAGGGCGCGCAGCTCTGTTTCGGTCGGCTCGGCAGTGGTTTGCACCTGGTCGGCAAAACGAATCGCCCAACCGGTGGCGGCAACGACTTGCTCTCGGGTTACGCCGGGGTGCAGCGCCGTGACCACAAACTCATGGCTGCCGGCTTCCGGCTCCATGATGCACAAGTCGGTGATGATACCTACCGGACCGGCGCCCGGCAGGCCCAGGCGTTTACGGGAGTCACCGCCCTCGCCGTGACCGACCGAGGTGATGAAATCCAGCTTGTCGACAAACGAGCGCGCCGACTGCTTGAGGATGATCAGCACGCTCTTGGCCGAACCGGCGATTTCCGGAGCACCACCGGCGCCCGGCAAGCGGACTTTCGGTTGATGGTAGTCGCCCACCACCGTGGTGTTGATGTTGCCGAACCGATCGACCTGGGCTGCACCGAGAAAGCCGACGTCGATGCGTCCGCCCTGCAACCAGTAGCGAAAAATCTCACCGGTCGGCACGACAGTGTCCGCGGTCTCAGCCAGCTCACCATCACCGATGGACAGCGGCAATACGCTGGGTTTGGCTCCGATTGGACCGGACTCGTAGATCAGGACCACATCCGGCGACGAGGTCAGCCGCGCCAGGTTGGCCGCCTTCGATGGCAGGCCGATGCCCACGAAGCACACAGCATTGTTTTGCAATCGACGGGCCGCGGCAACGGTCATCATTTCATTGGTGGAGTACGTCATTATTTCGCCTCCGAAGCAGCAGCCAGTCGGGTTCTGAATTCGCTGAAATCCCGGGTGCCGTGGATGTATTCGTTGATCCAGGCAGTAAACGTCTCGCGATCCCGGGCGATCGGATCCCACGCCTGGTAGAAACGGTTGTCACGTTCGGTGTAGCCGTGGGCGTAGGACGGATGGGCGCCACCCGGGACGTGGCACACCGCGCTCAGCGCCCAGGTTGGCAACACGCAGGCGTTCATTGGTGCGTTGAGGTCATCGACGATTTCTTCCACGGTGACGATGCAGCGCTTGGCGGCCAAGGCGGCTTCTTTCTGCACGCCGAGAATGCCCCACAACAGGACATTGCCCTTGCGGTCGGCTTTTTGAGCGTGGATCACTGTAATGTCCGGGCGCACGGATGGCACGGCGGCCAGCACTTCCCCGGTGAAGGGGCAGGTTACGCTTTTGATCAGCGGATTGACCTTGGGCAGGTCGGAGCCGGCGTAGGCCCGCAGCACCGCGAATGGCAGGCCGGAGGCCCCGGCGACGTAGGCATTGGCCAGGTCGGCGTGGCTGTGCTCTTCGATCTCCAGCGGCTGCGGCCACTGCTTTTCCACGGCATCGCGCAGCCGGTGCAGGGAGCCCACCCCAGGATTGCCACCCCAGGAGAAAATCAGCTTGCGCGCACAACCGGCGCCGATCAACTGGTCGTAGATCAGGTCAGGCGTCATCCGCACCAGCGTCAGGTCTTTCTTGCCCTGGCGAATGATTTCATGACCCGCCGCCGTCGGAATCAGGTGAGTGAAGCCTTCGAGCGCGACGGTATCGCCGTCATTGACGAATTGCTTCACTGCGTCGTGCAGCGAAAGGATTTCAGCCATGGGGCAGGCTCCCGTTTTTCAGTAGATCAAGATGAAGAAAAAGGCGCGAGGTTAAGCGCCGGAGTGACTGAAGATTAAGCTGAGGGTGATAGCCAAACAATCCGATAATCGACTGAGTGTTCGCTTATCGAACAGATTGTTGTTTGGCTAACGATTTCCCAAACACCCTGATCCTGTGGGAGCGAGCCTGCTCGCGATTGAGGTGGGTCAGCCAACACTTATGCAAGTTGACACACCGCTATCGCGAGCAGGCTCGCTCCCACAGGTCTGCCGCAAGGTTCAGATCATTGGCTCACGTCGCATCCGCATGACTGACCATGCCCTTGATCACCACCGCCGCAGTCGCCAGGGCCGCTGGAATGACCAGGGCGGTCAGGACCTGTTCGAAGTTCCAGCCCAGGCCCAACAAAGTCGCGCCCATCCAGGCGCCGAGGATCGCGCCGAACCGGCCGATGCCCAGCATCCACGAGACACCGGTGGCCCGGCCTTGGGTCGGATAGAACCGCGCCGCCAGCGACGGCATCGCCGATTGCGCGCCGTTGACGCACATGCCGGCCACCAGCACCAACGTGGCGAGCAAGGTAATGTTGCCCAGACTCTGCCCCACCGCGTAGGCAAATATCCCGGCCATCAAGTAGAAAATGCCGATGACCTTGTGCGGATTGAACCGGTCCATCGCCCACCCCACCCCAACCGCGCTCAATACGCCGCCGAACTGAAACAACGCTCCGATAAACGCCGCCTGCTCCATGCTCGCGCCGCTGTCGCGCATCAGCGTCGGCAACCAACTGGTCAGCAGGTAAACAATCACCAGCCCCATGAAGTAGGTCAGCCACAACAATAAGGTTCCGGCGCTGTAGGTGCCGGAGAAAATCACCGCCAGTACGTTGCGGGTTTTCACGGTTTTTTGTTCTGGCACACTGAAACTCGCTGCCTGGGCGACGGTGTGCGGATCGATCGGGGCCAGGGTCTTGCGCACCTTGTCCGTGCCGCGATTGCGCACCACCAGATAACGTGCCGACTCCGGCAACCAGAACACCAGCACCACCGCCAGGATCAACGGCAGGATCCCGCCGATCAGCAGCAGGCTGTGCCAACCGAACGCCGGTATCAATTTGGCCGAGATAAACCCACCACCGGCCATGCCCAGGTTGAAGCCGCAGAACATGCTGGTCACCAGCAACGATTTTTTACGCTCCGGGGTGTATTCCGACAGTAAGGTGGTGGCGTTCGGCATGCCGGCGCCCAACCCCAGACCGGTCAGAAAGCGCAGCACCAACAATTGGTCGATATTGGTGCTGTAGGCCGATGCCAGGCTGAACGCGCCGAACAGCACGACCGCGCCTACCAGCACAACTTTTCGGCCGAAACGGTCTGCCAACGGACCGGAGCCGAGAGCTCCGAACACCATGCCGATCAGCGCCGCACTCATGACCGGGCCCAGGCTGGCCCGATCAATGCCCCAGTCCTGGGAGAGCGCCGGGGCGATGAAGCCCATGGCCGCCGTGTCGAGGCCGTCGAGAAAAACAATCAGGAAGCACAGAATCACCACCCGCCACTGATAGCGCGAGATGGGTTGAGCGTTGATGAAGGACTGCACGTCGAGGCAATTGCCTACAGAGGTCTGGGGTTGGTTCATCTTGTTTTTATTCCACGCAAGAAAACGCAGGCGAACAGAGGCCCGGCAAATAAACCGCAAGGCTGCAAAAAATGTTGGTTAGCGGGCGATCTGGGGCAAACAGGCCGGTCGATCGTCAAGTTGAAGGCCGCAGGAGGTATGCATGGCAGGTGTGCCTCTCATTATTATTGGGCCGCCATCCATCGGTCGAGGCAGGCTCGATCACGTCGGATGACGCTGCCGCGACATTAATGATCCGAGGCAAATACCGTCAATTCGTCAGAGGCGACTCTGTGCGTTTATCGAACAGCTTAAGTGAACAGTTGCGCGCTCAAGTCGCGGCTGGCGCCCAACAGGCCCGGTAGGAAGCGCTGTTCCAGTTCATTGCGGCTGACCCGCCCGGCATGGGTACTGACATTCAGCGCCGCCACCACCTGGCCGGAGGCGTCGTAGACAGGCACGGCAATCGAGCGCAGCCCCTGCTCCAGTTCCTGGTCGACGATGCACCATCCCTGCTGCCGCACTTCTTGCAAACACTCCAGCAAAGCCTGGGGAGTGTGCAGGGTCCGGCTGGTCTTGGCCTGCAGGTCGGCATGATCGAGGTAATCTCGCAGGGAGGCGTCGTCCAGTGCCGCCAGAAGAATTCTGCCCATCGAGGTGCAATAGGCCGGCAGGCGTCCGCCGACAGACAGGTCCACGGATATCAGCCGCTGGGTGGTGGCCGAACGGGCGATATAAAGAATGTCGTCGCCTTCAAGCGTCGCCATGTTACAGGCCTCATGCAGCTGTTCGCTCATTCGGTCCAGATACGGCTGCGCGGACACGGCCAGAGGCGTCGATGACAGATAGGCATGACCCAGGGTCAATACTTTGGGCAGCAGCGAATAGGTCCGTCCGTCGGTGGTGGCGTAGCCGAGTTTGATCAAGGTATGCAGGCAACGTCTGACGGCGGCGCGGGGAATTTCCGTGCGGTGGCTGATCTGAGCGATGGTCAGGTGCCGTTTGCGCTCCTGAAACGCCTGGACCACGGCCAACCCACGGGCCAGGGACGTCATGAAGTCCGGGTCACCGGTCAGGGCCTGGATGCGCTTGGCCGGCGAAGCAACGATGGGTGGCGCTACAGAAGCGAAGGCGTTGCGCAATTGGTCGTTCATATCTGGTCCTTCCCGGGGAATGGCGGCTATTACAAGCGGCTGCCCGATGAACAGACAAGGGGCGGGCTGTCAGCACCGTTCGATTATCGAACCATCAACCGATAATCGCAATCACAGCTCCCCCCACCCGCCTTGCTTTTGTGTGAAGGGTTGATAAATAAGTAATGACGCCACGAGTATTGAACGCAGTGCGCGCCAGGAGAGTGGATAACGACATTGTCTGGCGTTGCCTGAAACCTAATTGCCACAAGTTGCACATACAAATATTGATTCACACAACAACAGATTCTTTTAACTTTTCCCGATAGTGTTCTTCGGACAGGCCGCTATAATGCCCCTCAGTGACGGTGCGGCAATCGACCGCTCCCGTCCGCAGGCATTGCAGGTTTCTATCCTGCGTGGTGCCGGCAGCCGGTGCCCGAAGCACCCGGATGGCGCTTCCCCCGTATCGGCGTTATACGAAACTCCTGATGCTACGTCAGCTGTCAGCTCTGGTGCCGTGGCCGTCTGCATGTCTACATGCAGTGCGTATCACCAGACCCATTCAATCCATTAGGTAATACTGTGACGAAAGACGAACTGCGCGCGGAACTTGAGCGCCAGGAACAACGTTACAAGGAAGTTTACGGCGGGGAAATCACCACCTACGCCGCGCAACCTGAACCGGAACGCAAACCCTGGCGTAAACGCGCCACCGTTCAGGACCAGGCCTTTACCCAGGAACTTCAGAAAATGGAACAGGAACTCAAAGCGGAAGAGCGGTAATGCTCAGCGCTTGATGTTCTTGTGAAGCGGTATCCGGCCGACACCCTGGCCGGCCCGTGCCGGACGCCCGCCATGAGCGGGCCGCCATTTCCCCGACAACGGTCGAGGAATGGCCATGGCTTACCTTCTTTTCAGATTTTTCGCACAACCGCTTGAGGCTCGTTCAACGACGAGCGGCCCCTTGCCTGGCGCGCTTTCCGCTCCCGAATCAATGGGTTGCGCAACCCGCTAAACGCCAGGGTTCGAAGGGGGGCCTGCAAATTATTTCGTTGAAGAATGTTACCGATGAGCAGGCAATGCATCGATTACCGAGGTTTTCTGGCATAATCGCGCCCCCTTACGACCGGGTCAGAAAACCTTCATGATCGATTTATTTAGCGGACTGGATGCTTGGGTGCTTGTGAGCCTCTTGCTCGCCCTGGCCTTTGTCCTCGCCTTCGAGTTCATCAACGGCTTTCATGACACCGCAAACGCGGTGGCCACCGTTATCTACACCAAAGCGATGCCGCCTCATCTGGCGGTGTTCTTTTCCGGTGTGTTCAACTTCCTCGGCGTGCTGCTGGGCGGTGTGGGCGTGGCGTATGCCATCGTTCACCTGCTGCCGGTAGAGCTGCTGATCAATGTGAACACTGGACACGGGCTGGCCATGGTGTTTTCGCTGCTCGCAGCGGCCATCACCTGGAACCTGGGCACCTGGTACTTCGGTATCCCGGCCTCCAGCTCCCACACGCTGATCGGTTCGATCCTCGGCGTGGGCCTGGCCAACGCGCTGATCAACGATATCCCGTTGGCCGACGGGGTGAACTGGCAGAAAGCAATCGATATCGGTGCCTCCCTGGTGTTCTCGCCCATGGCAGGTTTCCTGATTGCCGCCCTGGTATTGATTGGCCTGAAGTGGTGGCGTCCGCTGTCAAAGATGCACAAAACGCCGGAACAGCGCCGCAAGATCGACGACAAGAAACACCCGCCGTTCTGGAATCGCCTGGTGCTGGTGATTTCGGCCATGGCCGTGAGCTTTGTCCACGGCTCCAACGATGGCCAGAAAGGCATCGGCCTGATCATGCTGGTGCTGATCGGTATCGTACCGGCGCAGTTCGTGCTTGACCTGAACAGCACCACCTACCAGATCGAGCGCACCCGCGACGCGACGTTGCACCTGAGTCAGTTCTACCAGCGCAACAGCGAATCGTTGGGTGAATACCTGGCGCTTGGCAAAAGTGTGAAGGGCGATCTGCCAGAGAAATTCAGCTGCAACCCGCAACAGACCGAACCCACCATCGCAGCCCTGCTCGAGAGGCTCAAAGGCGTGGCGGACTATCACTCGCTGCCATCGGAAAGCCGCATCGAAGTGCGTCGCTACCTGCTCTGCCTGGACGACACGGCGAAGAAGGTTGGTAAGTTGCCTGGCCTGGCGGCCCGTGAGAAAGACGACCTGAACAAGCTGCGCAAGGACCTGACCGCCACTACAGAATATGCCCCGTTCTGGGTGATTCTGGCAGTCGCCCTGGCCCTGGGCCTGGGCACCATGGTCGGCTGGAAGCGTGTGGTGCTGACCATCGGTGAGAAGATCGGCAAACAAGGCATGACCTACGCTCAAGGTATGTCGGCGCAAATCACCACAGCGTGCATGATCGGTGCGGCGAACATCTTCAGCCTGCCGGTTTCCACCACCCACGTACTGTCGTCCGGCGTGGCGGGCACCATGGTCGCCAACAAGAGCGGTCTGCAAAGCGGCACGGTACGGACCATCCTGCTGGCCTGGGTACTGACCTTGCCGGCCACGGTGGCCCTCTCGGCCGCGCTGTTCTGGCTGGCGTCCAAGGCCCTCGGCAGCTGATACCAGCGGCTCAAAAAGAAGGTGCGATCCTTGCGGATCGCACCTTTTTTTATGCCCAGAACCACCACTTTGTGGGAGCGGGCTTGCTCGCGAAGGCGTCGGGTCAGTTACCTATACAGTGGCTGACACACCGCTTTCGCGAGCAAGCCCGCTCCCACAAGGAAAGTGGTGCAGGCCTGAAAAAACCCAAAAAAAAGGGCGACCGAAGTCGCCCAAAATGCCTTGCGTGCTCGTTGTCGCTGGAAAGACCTACGGCTTTTTGCGCTTGTGTGCATCTTTCCAGATGAATAATCCAAAGCCGGCGAAAAACACGAACATGAGGCCGACGGTCAACACTCCGGCAAACACCACATTATCGAAAAACATGACTGGCCTCCTGGTCTTGCCCCTGTTGCGATGGGTTCAAGTTAACCAATCAGGCCTGGATGAAAATTGACCGGAGTCAATAACGCTCGCGACGCGGCGAAAAGGAGGGGAAATAACTGATCTGTATCAATGAATGGAGGGGGGCGGTCAGCGCTTTTTTGGTTTTTTCTTGGTTTTTTTCTGGGTTTTGCCCAACGGCATGGCTTGCTCGAAAGCCTGGCGGACTTCGTTAAGGCGCTTTTCGTTGAGGTCGTGAACGCGTTTGGCGCGCTCAGCGCTGAGGTCGATCAGTTTGTCGTCTTGGCTCATGGCGTGTCGGCATCGTGCGGTAACTGGCGGATGCGCCCATGATGGCGGCTGTTGGCGGTGTTGACCAGCCTGCAGGTGTCGGCAAAGCCTGGATTCAGACCTGAATATCGACCCACAAACCCTGACGCTCCTCTCCCTCTATCAGCGGCACCACAGGCACGGTGTTATCGGCGTTCAGTTCAGTACCCGGTACGGCCAGGTGCGCTTCAGGATCTTCGTCGGCTTCGCGGCGGCGCTTGTGGCGTTCCTGCTGGCGCTGTTGCTCCTCGCGCAGCAACAGCGCAGCCTCCTCCGGGTCGCGATTTTTCAGGTCGATGGTGCTTTCATTGGAGCTTTGCTGCACCGGGACCACGGGCGGTATGTCCG
This sequence comes from Pseudomonas sp. NFACC45, assembly GCF_900113505.1. NCBI lineage: Bacteria > Pseudomonadati > Pseudomonadota > Gammaproteobacteria > Pseudomonadales > Pseudomonadaceae > Pseudomonas > Pseudomonas sp. NFACC45. The sequence goes on along the minus strand of NZ_FOPO01000003.1, from coordinate 458,263 downwards.
GTCGCTGGCGGACCGGATCCTGTTGAGCGGTGATGGGTACGGCGCTCAAAGGGAGCATGGGTGGCAACATAAAGGTCTCCTGTCTTCAGGTTGTCGGCTGAGCGAGGAACAGCTTGAACCGCTGGTCTGAAACTTGTGACCCGGTTGGCATTATCATAATAGGCCGGGCCGAGCTTGTTTGATCACTTAGCACACTTAAGTTCCGCACCGCCGGTAAGTAATCCATGCCCATGGCGACCCGATGTCTACGTAAATCCTTTGGTCTGAGGGATCATTCCGTTAAGATAACCGGCTTTTTCAAGGCGGGAGTCAGGCAGCATGGCGCAGCAGTATCAACCGGGGCAACGCTGGATCAGTGACAGCGAAGCCGAGCTGGGTTTAGGCACCGTTCTGGCACAGGACGGCCGCTTGTTGACCGTGCTCTATCCGGCCACTGGCGACACTCGCCAGTACGCGCTACGGAATGCGCCCCTCACCCGCGTGCGGTTTTCGCCGGGCGATGTGATCACTCACTTCGAAGGCTGGAAAATGACCGTGCGTGAAGTCGACGATGTCGACGGGCTGCTGGTCTACCACGGCCTCAATGGGCAGAACGAGGTTGTCACTCTGCCGGAAACCCAGCTGTCGAACTTTATCCAGTTCCGCCTGGCCAGCGACCGTCTGTTCGCCGGCCAGATCGACCCGCTGGCGTGGTTTTCCCTGCGCTACCACACCCTGGAACACACCAGCCGCCAGTTGCAATCCCCGCTCTGGGGCCTGGGCGGCGTACGTGCCCAGCCCATCGCCCACCAATTGCACATCGCCCGTGAAGTGGCCGACCGCATTGCGCCACGGGTATTGCTGGCAGACGAAGTGGGCCTGGGCAAGACCATCGAAGCCGGTCTGATCATCCACCGTCAACTGCTCTCCGGCCGCGCCAGCCGCGTGCTGATCCTGGTACCGGAAAACCTTCAGCACCAGTGGCTGGTGGAGATGCGTCGGCGCTTCAACCTGCAGGTCGCTTTGTTCGACGAAGAACGCTTCATCGAAAGCGATGCCAGCAACCCGTTCGAAGACACCCAACTGGCCCTGGTGGCGCTGGAGTGGCTGGTGGACGATGAGAAGGCCCAGGACGCGCTGTTTGCCGCCGGCTGGGACCTGATGGTGGTCGACGAAGCCCACCACCTGGTCTGGCACGAAGATCAGGTCAGCCCGCATTACGCCCTGGTCGAACAGCTTGCCGAGACGATTCCCGGCGTACTGCTGCTGACCGCGACCCCGGAACAGTTGGGCCAGGACAGCCACTTCGCCCGTCTGCGCCTGCTGGACCCGAACCGCTTCCATGACCTCAAGGCCTTTCGCGCCGAGAGCGAAAACTATCGCCCGGTGGCCGAGGCCGTGCAGGAACTGCTGGACAAGGGCCGTCTCTCGCCCGAGGCGCACAAGACCATTCACGGTTTCCTGGGGAACGAAGGCGAAGCGCTCCTGACCGCCGTCAATGATGGCGATGTCGAAGCCAGCGCCCGTCTGGTCCGTGAGCTGCTGGACCGTCATGGCACCGGCCGCGTGCTGTTTCGCAATACGCGCGCCGCCGTGCAGGGCTTCCCGGAGCGCAAGCTGCACGCCTATCCACTGCCATGCCCGGATGAGTACCTCGAACTGCCCTTGGGCGATCACGCCGAGCTGTACCCGGAAGTCAGCTTCCAGGCTCAGCCGGACGCCAACGAAGAACAGCGCTGGTGGCGTTTCGACCCACGGGTCGAGTGGCTAATCGACACGCTGAAGATGCTCAAGCGCACCAAAGTGCTGGTGATCTGCGCCCACGCCGAGACCGCCATGGACCTGGAAGATGCCCTGCGCGTGCGTTCCGGCATCCCGGCAACGGTATTCCATGAAGGCATGAACATCCTGGAGCGCGACCGCGCGGCGGCTTACTTCGCCGACGAAGAGTTCGGTGCCCAGGTGCTGATCTGCTCGGAAATCGGCAGCGAAGGCCGCAACTTCCAGTTCGCCCACCATTTGGTGTTGTTCGACCTGCCGTCGCACCCGGACCTGCTGGAGCAGCGTATTGGCCGTCTGGACCGGATCGGCCAGAAACATACCATCGAGCTGCATGCGCCGTACCTGGAAACCAGTCCGCAAGCGCGGCTGTTCCAGTGGTATCACGAGGCTCTGAACGCGTTCCTCAATACCTGCCCGACCGGCAACGCCTTGCAGCATCAGTTCGGCCCGCGCCTGCTGCCCTTGCTGGAGGAAGCCGATGACGGCCAGTGGCAAGCCTTGATCGACGAAGCCCGCGCCGAACGCGAACGCCTGGAGGCCGAGTTGCACACCGGCCGCGACCGTCTGCTGGAGCTCAACTCCGGCGGCGCGGGTGAAGGCGATGCGCTGGTGGAAGCCATTCTCGAACAAGACGACCAGTTCGCCCTGCCGATCTACATGGAAACGCTGTTCGATGCGTTCGGCATCGACAGCGAGGACCATTCGGACAACGCGCTGATCCTCAAGCCGAGCGAAAAAATGCTCGACGCCAGCTTCCCGCTGGGCGACGACGAAGGCGTGACCATCACCTACGATCGCAACCAGGCGCTGTCTCGTGAAGACATGCAGTTCATTACCTGGGAGCACCCGATGGTGCAAGGCGGCATGGACCTGGTGCTGTCCGGCTCCATGGGCAATACCGCCGTAGCGCTGATCAAGAACAAAGCCCTCAAACCCGGCACCGTGTTGCTGGAACTGCTCTATGTCAGTGAAGTGGTTGCCCCGCGCTCCCTGCAATTGGGCCGTTACCTGCCGCCGGCCGCCCTGCGCTGCCTGCTGGACGCCAATGGCAACGACCTCGCCGCCCGAGTCTCGTTCGAGACGTTGAACGATCAATTGGAAAGCGTGCCCCGGGCCAGCGCCAACAAGTTCATCCAGGCCCAGCGTGACCAGCTCTCGCCACGGATCAACGCCGGTGAAGAGAAGATCGCCCCGCGTCACGCCGAACGCGTGGCCGAAGCCCAGCGTCGCCTGGCAGCCGATACCGACGAAGAACTGGCGCGCCTGACCGCCCTGCAAGCGGTCAACCCGACGGTACGCGACAGCGAACTGGTGGCTCTGCGCCAACAGCGTGAGCAAGGTTTGGCGATGCTTGAGAAAGCGGCACTGCGCCTGGAGGCCATTCGAGTGTTGGTGGCGGGCTGATTGCCACTAACTGAAGGCTGTTTGGATTCAACCGTGGCGAGGGAGCTTGCTCCCTCGCCACGATGTCCAACTCCTCGCTTCAAGGACTGTAATACCCCACCGCCACCAGGAAATGCCCGACCTTCTTCAGGTACGCGTGCTTGTCCTCGACCTTGTCGGTCACCGGGTTCTTCCAGCGGTATTCGTACTCTCCCTCGTCCTGTTTCTCGATCAGCGCCAGTATCGGCTCGCCCACCGGTTTGCCATCCGGGTCCTTGACCTTGGCGAAATCGGTATTGATCAACCGCAGGTTGGTGCCGTGGCCGACATAGCGCCGGGTATTGAGGTCGACGACAAAGACATACAGGTCATCCTGCAGGTAACCGCCCTTGAGGGAGTTGATCGCCATCAGCGTGGGTTTTTCGTTTTGCATCAGGTCGCTAGAAGCCTTGTCCAGCAATGCGCGGGCCTGCTCGGCGGAAGCCCGTGGCAGGTAGTAGCCGACGGCCAGGATTCGCTCGCCGACCCGCTGGAAATACACATGCTTGCGCTCGACCTTGCCGTCAGCCCAGTTCTGCCAGCGATACTCGGCTTGCTGGATGCCACTGGCTTCGGGGGTTTTCAAGGCGTCCTTGAAGGCTTTGCGCAAGTCCGGTCCCAGGACCTCGGAAACGTCTCGCCCGATCAGCGCCGAAGAAGGACCGCCGCTGGCGAGCATCACACCTTGGGTATCCACCACGAAGACGTAGCGATCCTTGTCAACAAACTCCCCTTGACGACTGAACGCGGCAAACGCCTTGTCACCCTTGTCGTGGTAATAGGCCAGGGCCTTTTCCAGCAGTGCTCGGGCCGCCTGGCCGTCATCCGGGGTAGCCGCCTGCACCTGTGCCACCCCGAGCATCAGCATTGCGCCTAGCCAGGCAATCTTGTGAAAAAAACCCATACGCGCGTCCTCGTTCTTGTTGGTGTTTCAAGAGCGTAGACGGCTGGGTGGAGAGCGTTGCTTCACTGGGTGTTGGATTGACTGTCAGGCCGTCATCGCGAGCAGGCTCGCTCCCACAGGAATTTGCAGCGGCCGAAAAATTTTGCGAGCGCCTCGGCTCACAATGTGGGAGCGAGCCTGCTCGCGATGGCAGTGGCACACGCAAACTGGTCCATCGCTCGCGACTACAGCTTTGTTATTGAGCCCGGCTGCCGAGTTGCTGTTGCAGGTTGCGGATCTGCGCCTGCAATGTGTTGATATTGCGGGTGACCTGGCCGCGGAAGGCGTCGAACTCGGCAGTGTTGGTGCCACCGTTGTCCTGCTGGCTCTTGAGCACGATCACGTCCTGTTCCAGGCGTTCGATGGCAGAGTTGGAAGTGGCTCTTTTCAAAGCGGTGATGTCGGCACCGATGCTCTTGAGCCGGGCATCGAGGGCACCGTCTTCGCCCTGGTTTTTCAGGGCGGAAACTTCAGCCGCCAGCGCCTGGACCTGGGCTTGGAGCTCCTTGTTGGAAGCTTGCAGCTGAGTGTTGGCGTTCTGCTGTTCAGTGGTCTGGGCCATGATCTGGGCCAGTTCCTTGCCCAGATCGGCGGACGGCCCGAACGCGACCAGTTGTTGTTTGTACTGCTCCTGCAGCTTGTTATCGAATTGCTTGCTCTGCTCCTGAAGCTTGTTTTCCAGCTGTTTGATCTGCAACTTCAAGGCTTCACTGTCGCTCATGACATTGGACTGACCGGCTACAACTTTGCCGGAAATGTCCTGCAAGCGCCCCGCCGCATCCTCACTGATGCGCGCAAAGCTTTCCTGGGTGGCCACCAGTTGCTGTTCCATCAAGGAAATCTGCTGGAAGCTCCACCACGCCAGGAAAGCAAGCGCACACAACAGCGCACCGACCAGTGCCCACAGTGGCCCGGTACTGGCCCCCTTGACCTTGGCCGCCGCAACAGGTGCCGGGCGCGCTTGCACGTGGGGCGGGCGTTCGCGCTCAGGCAGAAAGTCATCGTCATCGGGAATGTCGGCCCGCATCCGCAAGCTCGGTATATCATCGAAGTCGTCGTTGGAATCGTTACGCATGGGCATTGGGTTCAACCTTTGGGAAACCGGTGTTGGCTCGATGCAGCGAGTATAACCCCCTCGCCCGCCGCACCGATTGACCCCGAACCTGGCACTCGGTTCATGACGGGGCGATCAGCGGGCATCCTGGGCTTTCCACCAGGCGCAGAACTCATCAAGAGCGGTCCACAAGCTGACCTGTGGATCGTAATCCAGATAATGCCGGGCCCGGCTGATGTCCAGGGTGAAATGCTTGTTCATGACCTGCATGCCCAGGCGCGACAACGTCGGTTCGGGACGGCCCGGCCATAATGTGCAAAAACCTTCATTCAGGGCGGCGATGCTGTAGGCCAGCCCGTAGGAACGATAACGCCGGACCTGTGGGACTTCCATCTGTCGCATCACATAATTGACCACATCCCACAACGGCACCGGCGTGCCGTTACTGATGTTGTAAGCCTTGCCAAGGGCCGATTCGCCAGCCAACAGACTGCTGAGCAGCGCTTCGTTGAGATTCTGCACGCTGGTGAAGTCCACCTTGTTCAACCCGTTACCGACAATGGCCAAGCGGCCCTTGCGTTGCATTTTCAACAGCCGGGGGAAAATGCTCATGTCGCCGGCGCCGGTGACAAAGCGCGGGCGCAGAGCCAGGACTTCGAGACCGAACTCCTGGGCCCCGAAAACCTTCTGTTCAGCCAGGTATTTGGTGGCCGCGTAGGGATGTTTGAAGCGCTTGGGCACTTGCTCTTCGGTCAGGTCCAGATGGTCCCGGCCATCGAAGTAAATCGACGGCGATGACAGATGAACCAGGCGCCTGACCTTCTGCTTGAGGCAGGCCTCGACAATATTTTCCGTGACCTGGACGTTGCCCTGGTGAAAATCCTGATAGCGCCCCCAAAGCCCCACGGAACCGGCGCAATGCACGACACTGTCAACATCAAGGCACAGATCTCGAGCCAGCAACGGGTCACTCAGATCCCCCTGGATGAACTGCGCCCCGCGACGCACCAGGTGCTCAACGCTCTCGGCCCGGCGACCGTTGACCCGCACATCCAGGCCTTGCTCCAGAGCGAAACGCGCAAAGCGCCCGCCAATGAAGCCGCTTGCGCCGGTAACCAGAATTTTCATGAAGACTCCTAAAATCAGATTCGAGCTACAAGCTTCAAGCCAACCGCTTTCAACTGACCGCTTGTAGCTTGCTGCTTGCCGCCTTGATCAATCGCTCAGTCAACAAACCCAGTAACTGCCCACCATTGCGCCAATGATGCCAGTACAACGGCACATCGATCGGTTTATCTGCGAGCAATTCCACCAACTCGCCGCGCTCCAGTTGCTCACGCATTTGCAACTCCGGCACCAGTCCCCAGCCAAGCCCCGCTTCGGCGAGCCGAATGAAACCTTCGGACGACGGGCAGAGATGATGTTCGAAACCGCCTTCGACCCCCAGGGAAGCAAGGTAGCGATGCTGCAGGAAATCATCCGGGCCGAACACCAGCGCCGGCGTACGTGCCAGTTGATCGGCGCGCACCCCATCGGGGAAATGCCTGGCGATGAACGCCGGGCTGGCCAACGCCCGGTAGCGCATGGCCCCCAACAACACGCTACGAGCACCGGCCACCGGACGTTCACTGGCGCAGACGCACGCCGCCACCTCACCGGCCCGCATGCGTTTGAGGCCGACGTTCTGGTCTTCCACCACCAAGTCGAGCAACAGATGATGTTCGGCGCAGAAATCCCCAACGGCCACCGCCCACCAAGTGGCCAGGCTGTCGGCATTCAAGGCGATCCGCAGGCGCTCAGGCAGCCCCTCCTCATCCAGCGCGGGCACTAGGCTTTGCAGGTCGCGCTCCAACAGCCGCACCTGCTGCACATGGTTGAGCAAGCGGCGACCGATTTCGGTCGGTGCCGGCGGCGTGACGCGCACCAGCACGGGCTGGCCGACCCGCGCCTCCAACAGTTTGATCCGCTGGGAAATCGCCGACTGCGACAAACCCAGCACTTGGGCGGCACGTTCGAATCCGGCCTGTTCGACCACAGCGGCCAGAGCGGAAAGCAGTTTGTAATCGAACATCAGTTTTCCTAATGAGCAATCAGCAATATTGGTTTTTCTTATACAGCTTTGCACCGGAGAATGGCCAGCATTCAAACCTACTCGGGGAGTAATTCTATGTGGCAAAGCTACATGAACGGACTATTGGTGGCCCTCGGGCTGATCATGGCCATCGGCGCTCAGAACGCCTTTGTGCTGGCCCAAAGCCTGCGCCGCGAACATCACTTGCCGGTCGCTGCCCTGTGCGTAACGTGCGATGCGTTGCTGGTGGCCGCCGGGGTGTTCGGCCTGGCGACACTGCTGGCCCAAAGCCCGTTACTGCTTTCAATAGCCCGCTGGGGCGGCGCCGGGTTCCTGCTCTGGTATGGCAGCCTGGCGTTGCGTCGGGCCTGTTCGAAACAAAGCCTGCAACAAGATGAAAAACAGGTCGTGCGCTCGTTACGGGCGGTGCTGCTCAGTGCGTTGGCGGTGACCCTGCTCAACCCCCACGTCTATCTCGATACCGTGTTGCTGATCGGTTCCCTCGGGGCCCAGCAAAGCATGCCCGGCGCCTATGTCGTGGGGGCGGCCAGTGCCTCGTTGCTGTGGTTCTTCACACTGGCAATCGGTGCGGCATGGCTGGCACCGTGGCTGGCCCGGCCGAGTACCTGGCGGGTACTGGACGTGCTGGTGGCGACGATGATGTTCAGCGTGGCAATACAGTTGATCGTCTCCGGCTGATTATTCCAAACCGCTCTGGAACCTCTATCCCACACAGTTGTTGCGTGGTTATGCCGTTCCCCCGGTGCTATGATCCGACTCCTGCGCCGCAATGAGTACAAACTCCCCGGCGCTAGTCTGGCCGCCCGTGATCGGCCTTGCGCTCACCGCAACTGACCTGATTAGGAGAATCACCATGGCTTTCGAATTGCCGCCGCTGCCTTACCCACACGATGCACTGCAGCCGCACATCTCCAAAGAGACTCTGGAATACCACCACGACAAGCACCACAACACCTACGTCGTGAATCTGAACAACCTGGTACCTGGCACCGAGTTCGAAGGCAAGACCCTGGAAGAAATCGTCAAGACTTCCTCGGGCGGTATCTTCAACAACGCCGCTCAGGTCTGGAACCACACCTTCTACTGGAACTGCCTGGCTCCAAATGCCGGCGGTCAACCTACCGGCGCGCTGGCCGACGCCATCAACAGTGCGTTCGGCTCGTTCGACAAGTTCAAGGAAGAGTTCACCAAGACTTCCGTTGGCACCTTCGGCTCCGGTTGGGGCTGGCTGGTGAAAAAGGCTGACGGTTCCCTGGCCCTGGCCAGCACCATCGGCGCCGGCAACCCGCTGACCAGCGGCGACACCCCGCTGCTGACTTGCGACGTTTGGGAACACGCCTACTACATCGACTACCGTAACCTTCGTCCGAAGTACGTCGAAGCGTTCTGGAATCTGGTCAACTGGAAGTTCGTGGCCGAGCAGTTCGAAGGCAAGACCTTCACCGCTTGATTCGTGATGCCAGACAAAAAAACCCGGCGTGTTGCCGGGTTTTTTTTAGCCGGCACAAAGTCCCGGACCCTTTCTGGACCAATACCTCGTGTCTGAAATCCAACAAAAATAGAACCCAGGCCTCAAGTTGCGCCCCCTTCCATCCGACACAATGGTCGTAGAGCAATAGCTCTGAAAACGCCGTATAACGGCCAGGTCTCAGGCGAAGACCCCTGTGTTTGATTGTCCCTTTGACTGACATCACAGGATTGCCAATACTCATGGCAACTTGACGCTACCCGCACGGAACAAGGAACCCCCTCTTTGAAGCTGGAACTCAAGAACAGCTTGTCTGTGAAGTTACTGCGGGTCGTGCTCCTCTCGGCATTGATCGTCGGCGTGGTATTGAGCTGCGCCCAGATCGTGTACGACGCCTACAAAACCGATCATGCAGTCGCCAGCGACGCCCAGCGAATTCTTGATATGTTCCGGGACCCTTCGACCCAGGCCGTCTACAGCCTTGATCGGGAGATGGGCATGCAAGTGATCGAGGGACTGTTTCAGGACGAAGCCGTGCGCATGGCCTCTATCGGTCATCCTCACGAGACCATGCTGGCCGAAAAAACCCGGCCGCTGCAGCAGTCGGGAAGTCGCTGGCTGACCGACCTGATTCTTGGCCAGGAACGCACGTTCACCACGCAACTGGTGGGGCGCGGGCCTTACAGTGAATATTACGGCGACCTGAGCATTACCCTCGATACGGCCACCTACGGCCAGAGTTTCATCGTCAACTCTGTGATCATTTTCATATCGGGCATGTTGCGAGCCCTGGCGATGGGCCTGGTCTTGTACCTGGTCTATCACTGGCTCTTGACCAAGCCACTGTCACGGATCATCGAACACCTGACCGAAATCAACCCCGACCGGCCGAGTGAACACAAGATCCCGCAGCTACGCGGCCACGAACAAAACGAGCTGGGGCTCTGGATCAACACCGCCAACCAATTGCTCGCCTCCATCGAGCGCAATACGCACCTGCGCCATGAGGCGGAAAACAGCCTGCTGCGCATGGCCCAGTATGACTTCCTCACCGGCCTGCCCAATCGTCAACAGCTTCAACAGCAACTGGACAAGATCCTGGTGGATGCCGGGCGCTTGCAACGTCGGGTGGCCGTACTGTGTGTGGGGCTGGATGACTTCAAGGGCATCAACGAACAGTTCAGCTATCAAACCGGCGACCAGTTGCTGCTGGCCCTGGCTGATCGACTGCGAGCCCACAGCGGACGCCTTGGCGCGCTGGCGCGACTGGGGGGCGACCAGTTCGCCCTGGTCCAGGCCGATATCGAACAACCTTACGAAGCCGCCGAGTTGGCCCAGAGCATCCTCGATGACCTGGAGGCGCCGTTCGTCCTCGACGATCGGCAAATCCGCCTGCGGGCGACCATCGGCATCACCCTCTTTCCCGAGGACGGGGACAGCACCGAGAAGCTGTTGCAGAAAGCCGAGCAGACCATGACCCTGGCCAAGGCCCGGTCGCGCAATCGCTATCAGTTCTACATCGCCAGCGTCGACAGTGAAATGCGCCGCCGGCGCGAATTGGAAAAAGACCTGCGCGAGGCTCTGTTGCTTGAGCAGTTCAGCCTGGTGTACCAGCCGCAGATCAGCTATCGCGACCTGCGAGTAGTCGGTACCGAGGCCCTGATTCGCTGGCATCACCCCGAACACGGCCTCGTGCCGCCGGACCTGTTCATTCCCCTGGCCGAACAGAACGGCACCATCATCGCCATTGGCGAATGGGTACTGGATCAAGCTTGCAAACAGTTGCGCGAATGGCATGACCAGGGTTTCGTGGACCTGCGCATGGCGGTCAACCTGTCCACCGTACAATTGCACCACGCCGAACTGCCGCGGGTGGTGAACAACTTGCTGCAGATGTACCGCCTGCCGCCGCGCAGCCTGGAGCTGGAGGTCACGGAAACCGGCCTGATGGAAGACATCACGACAGCCGCCCAGCACTTGCTCAGCCTGCGCCGCTCCGGCGCGCTGATTGCCATCGATGACTTTGGGACCGGCTATTCGTCCCTGAGTTATCTCAAGAGCCTGCCCCTGGACAAGATCAAGATCGACAAGAGCTTCGTCCAGGACCTGCTCGATGACGAGGATGACGCGACCATCGTCCGGGCCATCATCCAGTTGGGCAAGAGCCTGGGGATGCAGGTAATCGCCGAGGGGGTGGAGACGGTCGAACAGGAGGCCTACATCATCTCCGAGGGCTGCCATGAAGGTCAGGGGTACTACTACAGCAAACCTCTGCCGGCACGGGAGTTGGGCATCTATCTCAAGCAGGCGCAGCGCAGCAAAGTCTCCATCATCTGATTCTTCCTTTGTTGTCATGCCTCTGTAGGCGCTGGCGAAGCCTGCGATCTTTTGATCTTGATCTTTGCCTTGAGATTCAAGCGTCAGGGGAAAGAAGATCGCAGCCTCATTGCACTCGACAGCTCCTACGGACGCTGCAGAGTCTGGGGTCGTGGGTGAGCAAATAAGAAATATTTACAGCTACAACCCTTTACACATAATGCAAATCTTTCGCATTATGTCGCAGTTTTGCGCACCTCGCGCCTGTCCCATCCATCACCGAAGCAGGATGTTCGCCATGATTCGTATGCCTCTGGCTACCGCCAGTTTGCTGGCTATCGCAATTTCCCTCGCCGGTTGCGGCGAAGGCAAAGACAAGGCCGCCGCGCCGCAAGCGCCAACGCCCGCCGCCAGCACCGCCGCCCCAGCTGCAGCCGGCAAAATCGACGAAGCCGCTGCCAAGGCCGTTGTCGCGCACTACGCCGACATCGTCCATGCGGTCTACAGCGATGCCGAATCCACCGCGAAAACCCTGCAAACCGCGATCGATGCGTTCCTGGCCAAACCGAACGACGAGACCCTCAACGCCGCCAAGGCCGCCTGGGTCGCTGCGCGCGTCCCTTACCTGCAAAGCGAAGTGTTCCGTTTCGGCAACACCATCATCGACGACTGGGAAGGCCAGTTGAACGCCTGGCCGCTGGATGAAGGCCTGATCGACTACGTCGACACCTCCTACGCGCACGCTTTGGGTAACCCGGGCGCCACCGCCAATATCATCGCCAATACCGAAGTCCAGGTGGGTGAAGACAAGGTCGACGTGAAAGACATCACCCCGGAGAAACTCGCCAGCCTGAACGAGCTGGGCGGTTCCGAGGCCAACGTTGCCACCGGCTACCACGCCATCGAATTCCTGCTGTGGGGCCAGGACCTCAACGGCACCGGCCCTGGTGCTGGCAAGCGTCCGGCCTCCGACTACCTGGAAGGCGCCGGTGCTACTGGCGGCCATAACGACCGTCGTCGCGCCTACCTCAAGGCCGTGACCCAACTGCTGGTCAGCGATCTGGAAGAAATGGTCGGCAATTGGAAGCCAAACGTGGCTGACAACTACCGCGCCACCCTGGAAGCCGAGCCTGCCGAAACCGGCCTGCGTAAGATGCTGTTCGGCATGGGCAGCCTGTCCCTGGGTGAACTGGCGGGCGAGCGCATGAAGGTGTCCCTGGAAGCCAACTCGCCAGAAGACGAGCAGGACTGCTTCAGCGACAACACCCACAACTCGCACTTCTACGATGCCAAAGGTGTGCGCAACGTTTACCTGGGCGAATACACCCGCGTCGACGGCACCAAGATGACCGGCGCCAGCCTGTCGTCCCTGGTGGCCAAGGCTGACCCGGCCGCTGACAGCGCCCTCAAGGCCGACCTGGCCGACACCGAAGCCAAGATCCAGGTCATGGTCGATCACGCCAACAAGGGTGAGCACTACGACCAACTGATCGCTGCGGGCAACACCGCTGGCAATCAGGTCGTGCGCGACGCCATCGCCGCACTGGTCAAGCAGACCGGCGCGATCGAACAGGCCGCGGGCAAACTGGGCATCAGCGACCTGAACCCGGACAGCGCTGATCACGAGTTCTGATCAATGCTGGCTGACTGACGGGTTATGCCCGTCAGCCAAGCCGAAAAGCCCTGTGGGAGCGGGCTTGCCCGCGATAGCGATGTATCAGCCGACAGCAATGTGACTGACATACCGCTATCGCGAGCAGGCTCGCTCCCACAGTGGTTTTGGGTGTTCATAAA
>NZ_FOPO01000003.1:88320-444873 GCF_900113505.1 Pseudomonas sp. NFACC45 | reverse complement strand
AAGGCGGTGGGTCAAGCAACAGCGATGTTGACTGTGCCGGCGCTTTCGCGAGCAAGCCCGCTACCACAGTGGTTTCGGGTGTTCATAAATACGATGCACACCGCAACTCCCACAGAAAATTTCATCGTTTGTGGTCATCACTACAACTCCGCAAGCCGCCCCTCGATAAACCGCCTCTCCGGCAATTGCTGCGTCAATTCAAGCGCGCGTCGATACGCCGCCCTCGCCTCCTCCACGCGTCCCAACTGCCGGCAGAGTTCTGCCCGCGCCGAGTGGGCCAGGTGATAATCGAGCAACTCGCCCCGGTCCAGAATCGCGTCGATCCGCTGCAAGCCCACTTGCGGTCCATCACGCTTGGCCAGGGCCGCGGCGCGGTTGAGTTCGATCACCGGCGAAGGCACTGCACGCAACAGCACATCATAGAGGCCGACGATCTGCGGCCAGTCGGTCTCCTGCGCCGTGGGGGCTTCGGCATGCACTGCCGCAATCGCGGCTTGCAGGCAATAAGGCCCGAATCGTCGGGTATTGAGCGCGGCTTCCACCAAGGCGCAGCCTTCGGCGATCATGTCGACGTCCCACAAAGAGCGGTCCTGCTCATCCAGCAGGATCAGTTCACCGCTGGGAGAGGTTCGTGCTCGCCGCCGCGACTCGTGCAGCAGCATCAACGCCAACAGCCCCATGACTTCGGCTTCAGGCAACAGCTCCATCAACAGGCGGGCCAGGCGGATGGCTTCGCGGGTCAAATCTTCACGCGTGACCTCGGCCCCCATCGAGGCCGAATAGCCTTCGTTGAATACCAGATAGATCACTCGCAACACGCTGTCCAGCCGCTCGGGCAGTTCCGAGCGGGACGGCACCTGATAGGGGATCTTCGCATCGCGAATTTTTGCCTTGGCCCGCACGATGCGCTGGGCGATAGCCGCCGGGGCGGCGAGAAAAGCCCGGGCAATCTCTTCGGTGGTCAGGTCGCACACTTCCCGCAACGTCAGTGGCACCTGGGCATCAGCCGCCAGGGCCGGGTGGCAACAGGTGAAGATCAGCCGCAGGCGATCGTCTTCCACGTCCTCATCACTCCAGTCGCTCTGCTCCAGTTCTTCGAGCTGGGCAATCAGCATCGGCCGGGACGCCGCGAAGCGAGCGCGCCTGCGCAAACTGTCGATGGCCTTGAAGCGCCCGGCCGACACCAGCCAGGCCCGAGGGTTATCCGGCACACCGTCACGCTGCCAGCGCTCGACCGCGATGAAGAAGGCCTCGTGCAAGGCCTCTTCAGCAAGGTCGAAATCCCCCAGTAGGCGAATCAGCGTCGCCAGGATGCGCCGCGAGTCTTGCCGATAAACCTGCTCGACCCGTGCGCTGACTTCTTCGGCCGACATCAGTCGGGCATGCCCTGGGTCACCAGCGCCTCGAGCCGGTCAAGGCTCTGGCCCCAGCCGTCATGAAAGCCCATGGCTTCGTGGGCCTGGCGGTCTTCTTCGTTCCAGTGCAGGGCGCGGGCGGTGTAACGGGTTTTATCGCCCACCTCCTCAAGCAACACTTCGCCGGTCATGAAGGCTTTGCCGGAGGGGATCCAGCCGGGCACAAACGCATCGGTGAACACCAACCGCTGCGGGGCGATGATCTCCAGAAACACGCCCATGGTCGGATACTCACTGCCGTCCGGGGCACGCATCAGGGTGCGAAACTGACCACCGACCCACAGGTCCATTTCGCACTCCGGCGTCGTCATGCCGTGGGGCCCCCACCATTGGACAAGCAGGGCCGGCTCGGTCCAGGCGCGGAAGATCTTCCGGCGCGGGGCGTCGATCACCCGGCTGATGGACAACTCGAACGAGGCAGGTTTGAGGTTCATGAATGAAATCCTGTTTGTGATTGTTGTTCAGGGATTCAGTTGACGTACCGGTCGGACCTCGACGCAGCCGACCCGGGCCGCCGGAATGTTGCCGGCGACCTGGAGGGCTTCGTTCAGGTCTTTGGCGTCGATCAGGTAGAAGCCCGCCAGTTGCTCCTTGGTTTCGGCAAACGGACCGTCCGTAATCGACAACTTGCCGCCGCGCATGCGCACCGTGGTAGCGGTTTGCACCGACTCCAGGGCCTCGGCGGCAATCATCCGACCGCTGCCCTGGATCGACTCGGCATAGGCCATGCATTCAGCGTCCTGCGGGCTGTCGGGTGAGTTGTGCAGCGCATGCTCGTTGCTATAGACCAGGCATAAATACTTCATGGAAAGCTCCGTGATCGAACTGATCAACTATGGACCGCTGAAAGACACTCGGCGAAAAACCCGACGATCAGGGCTGCAGGTCGAACAGGGCTGTGCCGGCCATCGGATCAAACGGCGCGGACCAATGCTCATGGACGATCTTCCATTGCCCCGCCACACGCTGATAGCAAGCCGTGGTGCGCATCCAGCACGCCTGCTCTTCACCTTTGTCGTTGGTACCGCCGCAATAGGCCAGCCAGTGAGCGAAGGCGATAGCGTCGGCCGAGGTAATCTCGACTTGATGGAAGTCGAACTTGTGCGGTCCGGGGCACATCTCCATGCACGCCTGCCAATGGGCCCGGTAAGCGACTTTGCCCTTGAATTGCAGGGCCTGGATGGCATCGAACGAAACGATGTTGTCGTCATAGAGCGCCATGACTTTTTCAACATTCTTTTCCATGACGGCCTGGCGATAAGTCTCGATCAGGGCCTTGATTTCGGTTTCGGTGGTTTGGCTATTCATGGTAATTCTCCGCAGGTTTTTTGTTGAAGACACCCTTTGTCGTTTAGAGAAACTGCGAATCGACAACCCAAACAAAAATAATTCAAAGAAGAAAATTCGCTAGAATCCCAGGCCCATTCTGTCGGCAAACAACGGATGCTTCTGTGACCGCTCAGCTCGTCCCCTACGAAGACCTCACCGAGCTGCAGCGCACGCAGATCGAAGCCATCGAAATCCACCCCGAACAGATCAAGTTCGCCGGCGATATCCACGGCGCACTGCACACGCTGTTGTCCAGGCCCGGCCCCGGCGTCAAAGGGTTTGCGTTGCTGGCAGGCGAGGTGCCAGTAGCGTTCCTGTTACTCAAGCGCCCGCCAGTGCTGCCAGCCTGGGCCAACGAACACAGCGCCACCCTGCACGCCCTGCAAGTCGATTATCGGGCCCAGGGCAAAGGTTACGGTAAGGCCTGCCTGCAAGCGCTTCCTGCCGTGGCTCGGGCGGCATGGCCGCAAATCAGAGGGCTGGAGCTCTCGGTCGACGCCGATAATGTCTTGGCCATCGGCCTGTACACGCGGTTGGGCTGGGTCGACAGTGGCGAGGCGTACAAGGGCCGCATCGGTTACGAGCGGCGGATGGGGCTGGTGTTTTGACCCAACTGTGCGAACTTGCTCGCGATAGACCCTCACATCAGCATCGTCGCTGACGGTTTTACCGCTATCGCGAGCAGGCTCGCTCCCACAGGTTTCGCATTGCCCAGAGGATGGCAATCAGCTCGGTTTGAGAGGAATCCAGATCTCTAGAGTGCCCTCACCGGTCCTGGGATTGAAGTCTTCGCTGTAGCGTTCGAACTCCGGTGCGTCGGCAGCAGTGTGGCCGGATCGCGGCAGCCACTCTTTCCAGATGTAGTGGAACGTCTGCGGCAGGTCTTTCAACGGTCCTTTGTGTTCGAATACGGCGTAGTGCCCAGGCTGAATTTCGATCCAGCGCAACTGTTCGGGCAGGTCATCGAGCCGGCTGACTTCCACTCCGGCAATGTATTCAAACCCTCCCTCCCCGTCCGGGTTGCAACACACGCCATAGGTGACCTCATCTTTCTGCCCTGGCACTTTACCGAGCCAGGGCAAAAACTTTTCCCAGAGCAGCGGGATATCCTGGGCGGAGTCCTGAGTAAAACGGCCACCAAAACCGGCGATGAGCTGAAAGCGTCCGTGTTCGAAGCGTGGTTCGGCGATGTTATCGGATTCGTGCTTTTCCATGCATCAACACTCCAGAAACGTGAGGTCGGGTTTTGCAGTATAGAAGCCAAATGGAGATTGCCAGGTCCGTTTCGCTTGTCAGAGTCCAGGCACAACGGCCGGCGCGAGCTTGCCGATAAACTCGTTGTAGCCAGAAACAATCACGTACACCGCGAAATAGCAGAAGATGGCTGCCGATGCCCAATAGCAATAGCGCAACAGTTTATCGCCCAACAGCTTGCCACCCTGGGTTGCCGCCAGGCACAGGCCGGCACACCAGAGCAGTCCGGCACAGAGAAACCCACTCAGGAACAGCGCCGAACTGAGGATCGTTCCGCCGCCCGAACGAGCAATCAATGTGCCGCCCACCGCCGCGAACCAGAGAATGGCACTGGGCGAGGACATCGCCAGGAAAATCCCGCGAAAAAACTCCTGCCCGGAAGAATTACCCCGCACCTCACCAGCCTCGGCCAACACCGCAGCGTGATAGATCGCCGAATGAATCATCTTCGCGGCGAAATACAGCAACACCACCGAGCCGCCGATCCACAGCACCCAGCGCACCGTTTCGTATTGCAGCAGCACCGTCATGCCGGCCAAGGCCAGGACCGCGTAGACCAAGTCCCCCACACATGTGCCCAAGCCCAGGGCAAAACCCTGGAAATAGCCACGCTGCATGGCCAAGGTAATCATGGCGATATTGGCCACGCCAATGTCCAGGCACAAAGAAAGGCTCAGCAGGAAACCGCTGGAAAATTCCATCATTCAGTCCATTCGTTTTTTTGAAGAAGGCGAGTCGTGCAGCCTGCAGGCGTGACTCAAAGCTCCACGACCGGATCGACAGTGTCGTCGAAAATAGTTGCGCGCCGCTACTGGACAATTGGCCATCTGCCCCTTTATCTTGCGCCGCAGGCCACCGCAGTGGCCAACGTCGCTCGGACGGTTCCGGGCGCTCACGTATCTCGAGGCAACAATGGCCAACCCAGGTTCGCCGCGCCGCTTTGCGCGCATCGATCGACTCCCCCCGTATGTATTCAATATCACTGCCGAGCTGAAGATGGCTGCGCGTCGGCGCGGCGAAGACATCATTGACTTGAGCATGGGTAACCCCGACGGCGCCACACCTGCACACATCGTGGAAAAGCTGGTCACCGTCGCTCAGCGTGAAGACACCCACGGTTATTCCACCTCCAAAGGCATACCGCGCCTGCGCCGCGCCATTTCGCGCTGGTACAAGGACCGCTACGAGGTGGACATCGACCCGGAAACCGAAGCCATCGTCACCATCGGTTCCAAGGAAGGCCTGGCGCATCTGATGCTGGCGACCCTGGACCAGGGCGACACCGTGCTGGTGCCCAATCCCAGTTATCCGATCCACATCTACGGCGCGGTGATCGCCGGCGCCCAGGTGCGTTCGGTGCCCCTGGTGCCGGGCGTGGATTTTTTCGATGAGCTGGAGCGCGCCATTCGCGGCTCGATTCCCAAGCCGAAAATGATGATCCTGGGCTTTCCGTCCAACCCGACCGCGCAATGCGTGGAGCTGGACTTCTTCGAGCGGGTCATCGCCCTGGCCAAACAGTACGACGTGCTGGTGATCCACGACCTGGCCTACGCCGACATCGTCTACGACGGCTGGAAAGCCCCGTCGATCATGCAGGTGCCCGGTGCGAAAGACATTGCCGTGGAATTCTTCACCCTGTCCAAGAGCTACAACATGGCTGGCTGGCGTATCGGCTTCATGGTGGGCAATGCGGAGCTGGTCAACGCCCTGGCGCGGATCAAGAGCTATCACGACTACGGCACCTTCACACCGCTGCAGGTGGCGGCCATCGCCGCGCTTGAAGGCGATCAGCAGTGCGTGCGTGATATCGCCGAACAGTACCGCCAGCGCCGCAATGTGCTGGTCAAGGGCCTGCATGAACTGGGCTGGATGGTGGAGAACCCCAAGGCGTCGATGTACGTCTGGGCCAAGATCCCCGAGGCTTATGCTCACCTGGGTTCGCTGGAGTTTGCCAAGAAACTGTTGGCCGAAGCCAAGGTCTGCGTCTCGCCGGGGGTGGGGTTCGGGGAATATGGCGATGATCACGTGCGCTTTGCACTGATCGAAAACCAGGACCGGATTCGCCAGGCCGTGCGCGGCATTCGCGGGATGTTCCGGGCGGATGGGTTGGTAAGCAAACCTAACGCCTGACACAAAACCCAGTGTGGGAGCGGGCTTGCTCGCGCTCGACTCTGTAGGAGCTGGCGAAGCCTGCGATCTTTTGATCTTTCGCTTGGGATTCAAGCGTCTAGGGAAAGATCGCAGCCTCGTTGCACTCGACAGCTCCTACAAGGCCCAGCGGGAGCAAGCTCCCTCGCCACAGACAGTCCAGGTGTTCTTAGATCACCAGCGACAGCAACAAGATGAAGATCAGCGCTACCACGGACAGGATGGTTTCCATCGCCGTCCAGGTCTTGAAGGTTTCGGCCACGGTCATGTTGAAGTACTGCTTGACCAGCCAGAAACCGGCATCGTTAACGTGAGACAGGATCAGCGAACCGGCACCGGTCGCCAGGACCAGCAGCTCACGGTTCACACCCGGAATCATCCCGACCACTGGTACCACGATCCCGGCACCCGTGATGGTTGCCACGGTCGCCGAGCCTGTGGCGATGCGAATCACCGCCGCCACCAGCCAGGCCAACAGGATCGGTGAAATCTGCGCACTCACCGCCATGTGACCGATCACATCACCCACACCGCTGGTGACCAGCATCTGCTTGAAGCCGCCGCCTGCACCGATGATCAGAATGATCGCCGCAGTCGGTGCCAGACTCGCGTCCAGCCACTTGAGTATCTGGCTGGAACCGATGCCCTGCTTGTAGCCGAAGGTGTACAGCGATAGCAGCAACGCCAACAGCAGTGCAGAAATCGGATGCCCGATCAGGTCCATGAACGTGCGGAAGAAATTGCCTTCAGGCAGCACCACATCGGCAAAAGTCTTGAGCAGCATCAGGAACACCGGCGACAGCACGGTGATCAGCGTGATGTTGAAGCTCGGCAGATCGGCAGAATCGGTCTCACGGGCCAGTTGATCCACCAGCTCCTGATTCGGATGGCCGGGGATGTGCTTGGCAATGAATGTACCGAAAATCGGCCCGGCAATAATGGCCGTTGGCAACGCCACGATCAGGCCATAGAGAATGGTTTTACCGATGTCGGCACCAAATACGCCAATCGCCAGCAGCGGGCCCGGGTGCGGTGGCACCAGGCCGTGGACCGCGGAAAGACCGGCCAGCAGCGGGATACCAATCTTGATGATCGAGACACCGGTGCGACGCGCCACGATGAACACCAGCGGGATCAGCAGCACGAAACCGATTTCGAAGAACAGCGGAATGCCCACCAGGAAGGCGGCGAACATCATGGCCCACTGAACTTTATCCTTACCGAAGGCACGGATCAGGGTTTGGGCGATCTGATCGGCCCCGCCCGATTCGGCCATCATTTTGCCGAGCATTGTGCCCAACGCCAGAATGATGCCGACAAAGCCCAGCACGCCACCGAAGCCGTCCTGGAACGCCTTGATGATGGTGCCGATCGGCATGCCCGAGGTCAGGCCCAGAAAAGCGGCCGCGATGGTCAGTGCAATAAACGGGTGGAGTTTGAACTTGGTGATGAGGACGATAAGTCCGATCACCGTAACCACTGCATCAAGCAGCAGAAACGTCTCGTGGGACATGCCGAACATGGGAGGTGTCTCCTGATTTGTTGTTGTTATTGAAGCGGTTATTTATAAGCCGTCGGGACAGCGCTATCTTTCTGGCGCAAAATTTTTGCAACTCAACTGGCCAGCTTTAAACCGTGATCCACCCACCAGACGTAAGCCTGATGAGCCAGTTCATCGACGCTGTGGCTGGACGCGTCCAGAGCCAGGGTCAGGGGCTCGCCAACAGGGGATTGAAGGGTGGCAAACTGGCTGTCGATCAGAGTCGACGGCATGAAGTGCCCCGGACGATGGGACACGCGGTCGGCGGCCACTTCAGGGGTCAACTCAAGAAACACGAAGCCCAGGCCCGGCAAGGCGCTGCGCAGACGTTCGCGATAACTGTGCTTGAGGGCCGAACAGGTCAGCACCGGACGCTCGCCCATCGCATCGACACGGCGCAACTCGTCGCACAGGCTATCAAGCCAGCCGGCACGGTCGTCGTCGTTCAAGGGGATACCGGCGCTCATCTTCTGGATGTTGGCCGCAGGGTGGAAAGTGTCGCCTTCAATGGCGGTGGCGCCGCTCAACTGGCACAGGGCCTGGCTGACGCAAGTCTTGCCGCAACCGGCAACGCCCATGATGACCAGGGCGGTGATGGGATTATTCATGTAACACCTCAGCGCGCAGACAGCGCTACCTTTGCAAGTTGTGACACCAGAGCAAAAGCAGAAGTTGCCGACGCCTTCTTGTCATTTTTGTGGTTGCAGCATGTTCGTTCACAACGCTAACGGTCAGGGCTCAGGCAAACCCCGCTCACGCATTTGCAGCCGCGTCGAGACAGCGCTACCTTAGTGCCTTGATTTTTGTTTGGCAAGCCGCCCTGATGACCGTCACTAAAAACGATAAGAATACCCGCACCACCGGCCGCCCCACGCTCAACGAAGTCGCACGCCTGGCCGGTGTCAGTCCTATCACCGCTTCCCGTGCCCTGCGCGGCGTCAGCACCGTTGCCGAAAGCCTGGTGGAAAAAGTCCGCCAGGCGGCCCGCGACCTGAACTACGTGGTCAACCCCGCCGCCCGCGCCCTGGCTTCGGCCCAGAGCCATTCGGTGGTGGTGCTGGTGCCGTCGTTGTCCAACCTGTTGTTCATCGACACCCTGGAAGCCATTCATCGTGTGCTCAGGCCCAAAGGCTTCGAAGTGGTGATCGGCAACTATCACTATTCCCGCGACGAAGAAGAAGACCTGCTGCGCAACTACATGGCCTACCAGCCACGCGGTCTGTTGCTGACCGGATTCGACCGTACCGAAAGCGCCCGGCGCATGATCGAGGCCAGCAACATTCCCTGCGTGTACATGATGGAGCTGGACCCCGGTGCGGGCCTTAACTGCGTCGGCTTTTCTCAGCTCAAGGCCGGTGAGACGGCAGCCGAACACCTGATCGCCCGGGGGCGCAAGCGTCTGGCCTATGTCGGCGCGCAACTGGACCAGCGCACGTTGCTGCGCGGCGAAGGTTTTCGCCGTGCTCTACAGAAAGCCGGCCTGTACGACCCGGATCTGGAACTGCTGACGCCACGGCCATCCTCGGTCGGACTGGGTGGCGAGTTGTTTTTGCAGCTGCTTGCCAGCCATCCGGACGTCGATGCAATCTTCTTCGGCAACGACGACCTGGCCCACGGCGCGCTGTTGGAAGCCCTGCGCTGTGGCATCAAGATCCCCGAACAGGTTGCGGTCCTGGGCTTCAATGACCTGCCCGCCTCGGCCTACATGGTGCCGCGCCTGAGCAGCATCAGTACGCCACGGGAAGCCATCGGCCGTCGCGCCGCCGAACAGATGCTCACGTTGATGGCCGGCAACCGCATCGCCCAACCGGTGGTGGACATGGGGTTTGAGCTCAAGGTTCGCGAAAGCACCTGAGCCTGTTCCACGACGGTGATGCAGTGGGCGGTAAAAAGCCGGGTTAAAGACCCGGCTTTTTACGCGATGTGTGCCGATTCAATGACCGAACAGATTCACCTTCTTGGTCTTTTTGTCAGCGCGTTTTTCATCGGCGGTTTTCGCCGGTTTTTTCTTTGCCGCTTTTTTTGAATCCATGCCTTTGGCCATGATACCTACTCCACTCATACGGGATGTGAAGTCAGGTATACACCTATCGCCGCAGACATGTTCTTTTATAATCACCCTCCCCTTCACCGCCCCTGACGTTGCCATGTCCCAGATCCACTACACGCTGCTCGATGAACCCTTGTGGCCGCTGATGAACAAGTTCTATCGCGCCCACCAATCCTCAATGAAAGCCGTGCGTGAAGCGCAGTTGTGGGTGGCGCGGCGGGATGAAATCATCGCGGCCCTGTGTTTGCGACCGGTGTCGGGGGGACATTGGCTGACGGGGTTGTTTGTCGAGCCGGCGTATCGCATGCAGGGGATCGCGGCGCGCTTGATCGACAAAGCGGTGAAAGGCGTGGAAGGACCGGTCTGGTTGTTCTGTCACCCGGATTTGCGCGGTTTCTATGAGCAGCAGGGGTTCAGCTTCGACCCCGTGCTGCCTTATGCGATGGCCGAGCGCCTGAGTCGCTATGCGCGCAGCAAGCCGATGATTGCGATGGGGATGGAGCCTAAAACACTCTCCTGAAGCGCATCACAATCCAATGTGGGAGCGAGCCTGCTCGCGATAGCGCCGTGTCAGTCAACAGCTTCATAGCTGACTCACCGCTATCGCGAGCAGGCTCGCTCCCACAGAGGGTTTGCGTAGGCTAGTCGTCCGCCGCAGGGTCCAGGTCCGGAAACATGACCTCGGTAAAGCCGAACTTACTGAAATCGGTGATGCGCGAGGGGTACAGCCGCCCGATCAGGTGGTCGCACTCATGCTGGACCACCCGCGCATGAAAGCCCGAGGCCACCCGCACAATCGGCTCACCTTTGGGATCAAAGCCTTCGTAACGAATGTGCTGATAGCGATCAACCGCGCCGCGCAGGCCCGGCACCGACAAGCAGCCCTCGAACCCCTCTTCCATCAGTGGGCCCAATGGCGTAATCAGCGGGTTGATCAGGATCGTCTGGGGCACCGCCTCGGCATCCGGGTAACGCTCGCTGTGCTCGAAGCCAAAGATCACCAGTTGCAGGTCGATACCGATCTGCGGCGCCGCCAGGCCGACGCCACCCACGCTTTCCATGGTCTGGAACATGTCGTCGATCAACTGCCACAACGCGGGGCTGTCGAACATTTCCGGCGGCACCGGCGGGGCAATACGCAGCAGGCGTTCATCGCCCATTTTCAGGATTTCACGAATCATGGTCAGGTTTCGTCAGTGTGGGGGTGAGGAATGGAATGGTCACGGCCCAGGCCCGACACATGCTGCTTTTCGTGTTCGCCCGGGCTCTTTTCGCCACGGTCCTTGCCCTCGGCAGACATGTGCTCGATCACCGCGTTCATCTCAGCACCGAGCAACAGCACCGCCGAAGAAATATAGAAGTACAGCAATAGCACAATGATCGCGCCGATACTGCCGTACATGGCGTTGTAGTTGGCAAAGGTCTTGACGTAAAACGCAAAACCCAGGGACGCGATGATCCACACCACCACCGCCAGCACCGACCCTGGCGTGATAAAGCGAAACTCCTGTTTGACGTCGGGCATCACGTAATAGATCAACGCCACGGCCACCATCAGCAAAAACACGATCACCGGCCAGCGTACGACGGTCCAGAGCGTAACGATGAAATCCTCCAGCCCGACCTGGGCCGCGATCCAGCCCATCACCTGCGGCCCGAGCACCATCAGCGCCGCAGCAGCCAGCAGCATGCCGGCGATGCCAATGGTGTAGAAAATCGACAGCGGAAAGCGCTTCCAGACTGGACGACCCTCCACCACATCATAGGCGGCGTTCATCGCGCTCATCATCAACCGGACACCGGCGGAGGCCGTCCACAACGCAATGACGATACCCACCGACAACAAGCCGCCCTTGGATTGCTGAAGCTGGTCGATCACCGGGTTGACCTGCTCCAGGGCCTGGGGTGGCAACACCAGTTCCGATTGCAGGCGCAGCCAGGAGAAGAAGTCCGGCAAGTGCAGGAAACCGATCAGGGCGATCAGGAACAGAATGAAGGGGAACAGCGAAAACAGCATCTGGTAAGCCAACGCCGAGGCGTAGGTCGACATCTCGTCGTCGACGAACTCGGTCACGGTGCGCATCATCACACGATGCAAGGGCAAGCCTTTCAAGGCCGGGAACATCATGTGCGTCTCCTTTCGCCGCATAAAGGTAGGTCGCTTGGCGACTCATGGGATTGTTATCCAAGACAAAAGTAACCTGTTTGGCGACTTTTGGAACGATTTCCACGCTGCAAGTTCGAGCCGACATGAAAACGGCCATCCGCAGATGGCCGTTCCAAGCGCTTTTCAACAGGCCGGTTATGCCTCGTCGACGCCTTTCTTGACGGCGTCCTTGGCCTTGCCCACAGATTGCTGGGCCTCGCCTTTTTTCTCCTGGACCACGCCCTCGGCGCGCATGCGGTCATTGTCGGTGGCCTTGCCGACGCCCTGCTTGATGTTACCGACCGCTTCGTTGGCAACGCCCTTCACTTTATCGCTCGTGCTACCCATGATGTCTCTCCTGTGAACAGCTGTGGGAAAAGTCATTACATAGGGGTTGACCGAGGCCATTTGCGGGGAGTTTCATTTTTTCAACGGCACATTTCATCGTCGAATGCAGGTTGCGCTTTATGTTTGCCGATCCACCCCCGAGAATGCCCCACGTATTCAGGCTGCGGCCTGAGGCTCCAATCCCGTAGGAACGTTATGAAACTTGATAAAAAGCAGGCCATTGCCCGCAGGAACCAGGAACTGGGCGGCGCCGTACTGGGCGTCAATAACTGCCATTTCAGCGAATTGAACCGTAACCGCAACATTTTCTGGTTCGATATCCCGGTGGCACGCTTGGCCATCGGTCAGTACGAATGGATTCACCTGCTACTGCACACACCGGCCACCGATGAATTGCTGCACCTGAAAGTGCCGACGGTGTTCCTGCGCGAGAAACTCGAAGGCCTGGAAGTGCGCAACCAGGGCAAGCGCAAGGCGGCCCTGAGCCTGGAGCTGAGTGCCGACAAGGATTCGTACCTGCAAGACATGCGGCCGGGTGGCACCAACCTGGATTTTGCGCAGTTTCGGTTGTAACCAATCCGTATAGCTGCCGGGCTTCCTGTGGCGAGGGGATTTATCCCCGCTGGGCTGTGAAGCAGCCCCACGCTTTCATGAGCCACACCAATCTGTCATACAAGACGCAGGGGGTTGCTGCGCAACCCAGCGGGGATAAATCCCCTCGCCACAGGTTTTTGGTGCCTGCCGGGACAATCCCAAACAAAAAGCCCCGCAATCGCGGGGCTTTTTGTTTATAGCGGCCTTACTTCTTCAGACCCAGCCTCTTCAGCTCTTCATCGCGCAACTCGCGCCGCAGGATCTTGCCCACGTTGGTGGTCGGCAACGCATCGCGGAACTCCACCGCCTTGGGCACTTTGTAGCCCGTGACGTTGGCGCGCATGTGTTCCATCACCTGCTCCTTGGTCAGCGTGACACCTGGGCGGGGCACAATGAAAATCTTGATCGCCTCACCGGATTTTTCGTCCGGTACGCCGATAGCTGCGCACTGCAGGACGCCCGGCAGGGTCGCCAGCACGTCCTCCAGCTCGTTGGGGTACACGTTGAAACCGGAGATCAGGATCATGTCTTTCTTGCGATCGACGATGCGCATGTACCCGTCCGGCTGGATCAGCGCGATATCGCCGGTCTTGAGCCAGCCTTCGCTGTCGAGGATCTCATCGGTGGCGTCCTGGCGCTGCCAGTAGCCCTTCATGACCTGTGGACCTTTCACGCACAATTCGCCGATTTCGCCCAATGGCAGTTCGTCACCCGCGTCATTGATAATCTTGCACAGCGTCGACGGAACAGGAATGCCGATGGTGCCCACGTGGATTTTCTGAATCGGGTTGACGGTGGCGACCGGGCTGGTTTCGGTCATGCCATAACCTTCGCAGATAGGGCAGCCGGTAACCGCTTTCCAACGTTCGGCCGCGGCCAGTTGCAGGGCCATGCCACCGGACAAGGTCACCTTCAATGCTGAGAAATCCAGGTTGCGGAAGGCTTCGTTGTTGCACAGGGCCACGAACAACGTATTGAGGCCGACAAAACCGCTGAACTTCCACTTCGACAGTTCCTTGACCATCGCCGGGAGGTCACGTGGGTTGCTGATCAGGATGTTGTGGTTGCCGATCAGCATCATCGCCATGCAATGGAAGGTGAACGCGTAGATGTGGTACAGCGGCAGCGGCGTGATCAGGACTTCGCAACCTTCATTGAGGTTGGACCCCATCAGCGCCTTGCACTGCAACATGTTCGCCACCAGGTTGCGGTGGGTGAGCATCGCCCCCTTGGCCACGCCAGTGGTGCCGCCGGTGTATTGCAACACGGCCACCTCGTCGCTGGTCGGGTTGGCTTCGGTCACTGGCTGGCCGTGGCCCTTGCTCAGCACCTCGTTGAACTTGATGGCCTTGGGCAAGTGATAAGCGGGGACCATCTTCTTGACGTACTTGATCACGCTGTTGATCAGCAAACGCTTGAGGGGCGGCAGCAGATCGGCGACTTCGGTGACGATCACGTGCTTGACGCCCGTCTTGGGCACCACAGCCTCGGCCAGGTGCGCCATGTTCGCCAGGCACACCAGCGCCTTGGCACCGGAGTCATTGAACTGATGTTCCATTTCCCGCGCGGTGTACAGCGGGTTGGTGTTGACCACGATCAGACCGGCGCGAATCGCACCGAACACGGCAACCGGGTACTGGAGAACGTTGGGCAGTTGCACGGCGATTCGATCGCCTGGCTGCAAATCGGTATGCTGTTGCAGATACGCAGCAAAGGCACCGGACAATTCATACAGTTCACCGTAGGAAATTGTCTTGCCCAGGTTGCTGAATGCCGGCTTGTCGGCGAAGCGTTGGCAGGACTGCTTCAACACCGCCTGAATATTCGGATACTCGTCTGGATTGATGTCGGCAGCAATCCCAGCTGGGTACTTATCCTTCCAAAAGTCTTCGATCATGGAAGCCCACTCCTCAGCAACGCGAATTCTCACCGCATTTGATGCGATTATTATTGGTGTGTGTTTATTGGTGAATCTGGCCTAGTTCAACGCCGAGAAGTCACAAAAGCGCGCCGAGAGTAGCAGCTTTGCCAAAGGTCGCCTAGAGCCAAAAGTGGCCCCTACAGTCATAAATCTGACTCAAGAATATGCAGTGGTCATTTTTAGAGTAAAAATTCTACCCCCTTGGATTAATGGGTCTTATCTGTAAAAGATCACAGCCTTCGGCAGCTCCTACAGGAAATCCGATTCCCTGTAGGGGCTGCCGAAGGCTGCGATCTTTTCTTTGATGCTGCCGGAATAATCAGGCGATATCGCGCAATTCCCGCCGCAAGATCTTGCCCACTGGCGTCATCGGCAACGATTCTCGCAGCACGATGTGCTTGGGAATCTTGTAACCGGTGAAGTTCTCCTTGCAGTAAGCCTTGAGCTCTTCAAGGCTGACGCCCGTCTCGCGCGGCACCACGAACAGTTTCACCGCCTCCCCCGAGCGCTCGTCCGGCACGCCGATCACCGCGCAGTTGGCAACTTTCGGATGGGCCATCACCACGTCTTCGATTTCGTTGGGGTACACGTTGAAACCCGAGACGATGATCATGTCTTTCTTGCGATCGACGATGCGCACGAAACCGTCCGGGTCGATCACCGCGATGTCACCGGATTTGAACCAGCCCTCGCCATCCAGCACCTCGGCGGTGGCTTCGGGCTTGTTCCAGTAACCTTTCATGATTTGCGGGCCCTTGATGCACAGTTCGCCGCGCTCGCCCAATGGCTGTTCGGCGCCGTCGTCGCTGACCACTTTCATGAGCGTGCCCGGCACTGGCAGCCCCACCGTGCCCAGCCGGGACTTCGTGCCATAAGGGTTGGTACAGGCCACCGGCGAGGTTTCGGTCAGGCCATAGCCTTCAGTGATACGGCAGCCGGTGAGCTGTTCCCAACGCTCGGCGGTGGCCTTGACCAGCGCAGTGCCACCGGAGTTGGTGAGCTTGAGGCTGGAGAAATCCAGGGTCTTGAAATCCGGATGGTCCATCAACGCCACGAACAGCGTGTTGAGCCCCAGCAACGCCGAAAAACGCCAGTTCTTAAGCTCCTTGATAAAGCCACCGATGTCCCGCGGGTTGGTGATCAGCACGTTGTGGTTGCCGGTGACCATCATGCACATGCAATTCGCCGTGAAGGCATAGATGTGGTACAGCGGCAGCGGCGCAATCATCACCTCCTGGCCTTCGCGCAGCAGCGGTTGGCCGTCATCGCCGAACTGGCCCAGGCAGGCCCGGGCCTGTTGCATGTTCGCTACCAGGTTGCCATGGGTCAGCATCGCCCCCTTGGCAAGGCCGGTGGTGCCGCCGGTGTATTGCAGCACCGCGATGTCCTCAAGGCTGACTTGCAGCGGTTTGATGTCATGGCCCCGCCCCAGGCGCAGCGTGCTCTTGAAGGAAACAGCCTGGGGCAGCGAATAGTCAGGAACCATCTTCTTGACCTTGCTCACCAGCGTATTGACCAGCCAACCTTTGGCGGCTGGCATCAGGTCGCCCATCTTCGCCTCGATGAGGTACTGCAGATCGGTGTCAGGCAGCACCTCCTGGACTTTCTGCCCGAACAGGTTCATGTACACCAGCGCCCGGGCGCCGGAGTCCTTGAATTGGTGACGCATTTCCCGCGGGGTATACAACGGGTTGGTGTTGACCACAATCAACCCGGCGCGCAAGGCACCGAACACGGCAATGGGGTATTGCAGGACATTGGGCATCTGCACCGCGATACGATCGCCAGGCGCCAGGTCGGTATGGGCTT
Source organism: Pseudomonas sp. NFACC45 (assembly GCF_900113505.1). NCBI lineage: Bacteria > Pseudomonadati > Pseudomonadota > Gammaproteobacteria > Pseudomonadales > Pseudomonadaceae > Pseudomonas > Pseudomonas sp. NFACC45. The sequence goes on along the minus strand of NZ_FOPO01000003.1, from coordinate 428,319 downwards.
GCAGGTAACCGGCGAAGGCAGCGCTGTAGCGCTCGAGTTCGGCATAGGTCAGGGTCACCCCCATGTTGCTGAACGCCGGACGGTCGGCGAATTTCTTGCAGGAACGCTCGAACACCTCGATCACCGATTTGTAGGCCCCCAAGTCAATGTCCAGGGGCACGCCGGCCGGGCGTTTGTCATTCCAGAAATCAGGCTGCATTGTTTTTATCCTCTTTACCTGAACGTGTCCGGGCCGCTTCTGTGGCTCTTGCACAGGCGGTGCTCTTGGGACACTAGCAGCTATGGCCAATCAGGCAAATATGGCAACCTGCTTCATAGATAGTGTGAATCTACCTGCCACGACGTAACGTAACGTGACCTGATCAGGCGAGACGCAACGGATGCGCTATACAATGCAGCGACGCTGTGTTTGCCCTTGTGTATGCCCGTGAGTAAAGGAATGCCCATGATCCACCAAACGTTCATGCTCACCGCCACCGACCACACCCGCCTGTTCGTCAATCAGTGGCTGCCTGAAACCGCCCCTGAAGCGGTGATCATGCTGGCTCACGGCATGGCCGAACACAGCGGCCGCTACGCGCGTCTGGCCCAGGCGCTGTGCGATGCAGGCTATGGCGTCTATGCGCCGGACCTGCGCGGTCATGGCAAGACCGGCGAAGCGGCGACGCTCGGCCATTTTGCAGACGAGGATGGCTGGGCCAAGGTAGTCGGCGACCTGGCCAGCCTCAATCAACACATTGGCCAGCAACACCCCGAGGTTCCCATTGTGCTGCTGGGTCACAGCATGGGCAGCTACATCGCCCAGGCTTACCTGTTGCATCACAGCGCCAGTCTGCACGGGGCGATTCTCAGCGGCTCGAATTTCCAGCCCGTGGCGCTCTATCGTGCCGCGCGCCTGATCGCCTGTTTCGAGCGCAAGCGCCAGGGTCCCAAGGGCCGCAGCGCCTTGATCGAGTGGCTGTCCTTCGGCAGTTTCAATAAGAAATTCAAACCCACGCGTACCCCCTTCGACTGGCTCAGTCGCGACCCGGCCGAGGTCGACAAGTACCTCCACGACCCGCTGTGCGGCTTTCGTTGCACCAATCAGTTGTGGGTCGACCTGCTCGGCGGGTTGCAGCAGATCAGTAAAGCGTCCAATCTCGCCCAGATCGATCCGGGCCTGCCCCTGCTGGTGATCGGCGGCGAATGTGATCCGGTGAGTGAAGGCAAGCGTCTCAAGGATCTGGCCGACGCCCTGCGCGGCACCGGTAGCCAGCACTTGCAATTGACGATCTACCCGCAAGCCCGGCACGAACTGTTCAATGAAACCAACCGCGATGAAGTGACGGCCGACGTGCTGGCCTGGATTGCTCAGGCCCTGAGTCACAAGCGACCGCCACGCAGCGAATAGGTTTGCAGCGTTTTCCTTTACTCGTCACAGGATTTGATAGATGACCCAGGTTACCAACATCCCCTACGAAGCCCTCGAAGTCGGCCAGACCGCCAGCTACAGCAAGACCGTCGAAGAGCGCGACATCCAGCTGTTCGCCGCCATGTCGGGCGATCACAACCCGGTGCACCTGGATGCCGAATTCGCCGCGGCGAGTATGTTCAAGGAGCGCATCGCCCATGGCATGTTCAGCGGTGCGCTGATCAGTGCGGCGGTGGCCTGCGAGCTGCCTGGGCCGGGCACCATTTATATCGGCCAGCAGATGAGCTTCCAGAAGCCGGTGAAAATCGGCGACACCCTGACCGTGCGCCTGGAAATTCTTGAAAAACTGCCGAAATTCCGCGTACGCATCGCCACTCGCGTGTTCAATCAGCGCGATGAACTGGTGGTGGACGGCGAAGCTGAAATCCTCGCGCCGCGCAAGCAACAGACCGTGACCTTGCCGACGCTGCCGGCGATTACGGTCGGTTGATCCACCCGCATTTACGGTGGATGACTTGTGGCGAGGGGATTTATCCCCGTTGGGCTGCGAGGCAGCCCCCCTGCGCTCGGCGCTGACACCGCAGTGATATAAAGGTGTTGGGGCCGCTTCGCGCCCCAGCGGGGATAAATCCCCTCGCCACAAAGTTATTGCGGGTCTTCACGCACCTGCACGCTCGCCGTCATCCCCGCGCTCAGGTTCACCCCTTCGGGCACCTTGTCCAGCTTGATCCGCACCGGAATCCGCTGGGCCAGGCGTACCCAGTTGAACGTCGGTTCGACCTCGGCCAGCAGTTGCGCATCGGGATTGGTATTACGGTCGGTAATACCGCGGCTGATGCTTTCGACGTGACCTTGCAGGACATGGTCGGCGCTCATTAGCCAGACCTTGACCGGATCACCCACGTGGATCCTGGGCAGTTTGGTTTCTTCGAAATAGGCCTGCACGTAAAACGTTGAATCGTCGATCAGCGCCATGACCGGTTGCCCGGCATTCACGTAGTTGCCCTCGGCCAGACGCAGGTTGGTGATATGGCCGCCCCGTGGGGCCAGCACCTGGCTGCGGGCCAGATTGAGCTCGGCGACCTTGGCCTCGGCCTGGGCCTCGCGCAGTTCGCCCCGGGCGATGCCGGCGTTGATCTGGGCGTTCTCGCGCAACTCGGCGCTGATAGCCTGAGGCCCCAGGGCGGCGCGTCGACTGGCTTCGTGTTCACGCAAACTCAGTTGCTGCTGGCGGGTCTGAACCACCGCCCGGGCTTTCTCCAGCGCGGCCTCAAAACGTTCGCGGTCGATGCTCAGCAACAAATCGCCTGCCTTGACCTGCTGGTTATCCACCGCCTTGAGTTCGCGCACCCAACCCGACACGTCGGGGGCGATCACTACCACGTCGGCGCGAATCCGCGCATCCCGGGTCCAGGGCGTGAGCATGTAGTACTGCCACAGATGAAACCCGGCGAAGATCGCCACGGCCACCACGCTCAGCGTGACGGCAACACGTACGGAGGTACGCATGTTCAACTCCTTATAGCGGTCCGAGGACCACGGTAATAACAGTCAGGACACAGACATACAGGGCGCAGTCGAACAAGGCTTCATGCCAGATCCAGCGCCCGACCGGCACGAGGCTGAGCAACAGGCGTAGCCCACCGGTCACCAGCAAGGCCAGCACCACATAAATCAAAAACGGGCTGAGCAATACCCCGCCTATCGACCACTCACGCAAGCCCATGGCTGTGCTCCCGTTGTTCAGGTTCATGCTGACGGCACCAGGCGCGCCAGCTGTTCTGCAATTGCACCACCGCGCCCTGGGCCAGTTTCAGCGCATCGCCGGGCGGTTGCGTCGACAACACGTTCAGGAACTCGTCGCTCGCCGGGCCCAGTGCTTCGGCCTGATCAACTGCCGGACCGCGCTCAAGCACCTGCTCCAGCGCTTCGAAGTAACGGCGCTGGGCACGGTTGTCGGGCATTTGGGCGACGGCCAGACTCAAGCGCAGATGCAGCAACTCGTCCCCCATGTCCAGGCCCAGCAATCCGTCATCCCAACGGCTACGCGCCGGCACCGGCAGTTCGGGATAATGCCGCGCCAGTTGCAGCAGCCGATCAGCCATGCGCCCGCCGAACCAGCTCTCGGCGCCCCGCAGGTTACGACGCGTCAGGCGCACCAGATCATCAAGCGTGGCAGCCAGCAGACGACGGCTATGCCAGGCTGGATCGCGCAGAATCAGCAGGTTGAATGCCAACACCGCCGCGCCCACACCGATCATCATCGCTTGCGCATTGTTGAAGAACGCCGCCACGTCATATTTCATGGCGTTGAGCGGCGATATCAGCACCACGAAATGCAGACAGAACGAGGTGGCCGTGGCGAAAATCTGCGGCTTGGCCATGCCCAGCGCCCCCAGGAACAGCGGCACGCCCATGGCCATGCACAACATCGCAAAACTGCTCCATTGCGGCAGCAAAATCTCGCCGATCACAAACGCCGTCGGCACCGCCAACAGAATCCCCCGAAGAAAACTCATACCGATCTGCGCGCCGTTTTCACGACTGGCGAACAGACTGCACACCACACAGGTGAGCACCAGCGCGCCTGAGGCGGCGGGCCAGGCAGTGGCCAGCCAAAAACAGGCGACCGCCAGAAACGCCAGGGCGCTGCGCGCACCGAATACCATGGCCAGGGGCAGGTCACGATGGGGCGCCAGGGTACGCGGCGGATCCACCGCCTCCCTGCCCTCTTGCACCGCCCTCAAGGCTGCGCAGGCGGCCAGGGCGGTATCGAGCAACAAGGCGAAGCGGGCCAGGCAATAACTTTGCGCCGAGCTGATCAGTGGATCGTGAGATGCATCCAACACCCGTGGTCGCAGGGCTTGCAGGGTCGCGCTGTCGGCGTCGAGGGCTTGTTGCACCTCGCTCATCCAAGGCTTGAGAGCCTCGGCTTCCTCAGGGTCGAGTTGTTTCCATTGCCGCCGTACCGAGCGGGAGATGCGCAGCAGCATCAACAGTTTCTGGCTCAGAGCGCTGATGGCTCGGGCCCGCTGCCGCCCCAGGCTGCCTTCGAACCAGGCGTGCTCGCGCTGGGCGTCCACGGCGACGATCTTGCCGAGAATTTCCAGCAGCCCCTTCCGGGCCTGGGCATCCCCCGTCAGTGTCGCCCGTGCCGCGTGCATGCCGCTCTGCCAGGCGGCACGGGCCTGATCGGCCAATTGCCGCTCGACCCGCAACGGCCAGAGCAACGCGCTGGCCGCCGTGGCGCAGACAATGCCCAGGCTGATCTCCGTGCAGCGCGCCACCGCCTGATCGAACACCCCCAGCGGATGGGAAATCGCCGGCAAGGCAATGATTGCCACCGTGTACCCGGCCAGCACAAACGAATAGGACCAGGCGCTGCGCAACAGTGTGGAACAGGCCGTGCACACGCCCAACCACAGGGCCAGCGCCAGCAGGAACAACCACGGTGCCTGGCCAAACAGCCCCATGAACACCACGGACATGACGGTGCCCACCAACGTTCCGAGCAGCCGCGCCAAGCCTTTTTGCACCACCATCCCGGACAGCGGTTGCGCCACGATGATCGCGGTCATCAACGCCCATGAAGGCTGCTCCAGCCCCCAGCGCAAGGCCAGCCAAAGCGCCAGTCCGCCACCAAGAACAGTCTTGATGGCGAATTGCACAGCGAGGCGGTCGGGAGCGAACAAGGCCTGGAAAGTAATGGGCACGCGAAAAACTCTTCTGGGAACGCAGTAACGATAGATGCAATAAAAGGGTGATGGAGGGTGCAATTATTAGCTAGCTATCTATTGGAGTCCAGCGCCACAGTTACATGATCGACATAAAAAAACGCCAGACAGGCTGGCGTTTTTTTAGCTCAGGGCGCGTTTAGTTTAAGAATGGGCACGCGCTTCGTTACGCAGGGCTTTTACCTGATCATGGTTACGCTGCACGCCATGGTACTGACGCTCAACCAGGTCGCGAATGCCTACCAGGTTGTGCTTGCTGATTTTCTCCATGGCTTCCTTGTAAGCCTTCAGAGCATGGTCTTCGCCGCGCTCGGCTTCGTTGAGCACCGCTTCTTCATCCTTGCCAGTGAACACAGCTTTCACGTCGACCCAACGGCGGTGCAGGTCACCGGCCACGCTGGTCGAGGTTTCCGGGTCGCCGCCGAGCGCACGTACGGCAGCTTGCAGCTCAGCCGCCGCAGTGGCGCAGTCTGCGGCGCGCTGGACGAACAAGGCCTTGAGTTGTGGATGCTTGATGTCTTCAGCGCAAGTCTTGAAACCTTCCTGACCGTCTTTGCTGGTTTCGATCAGGTCGTTCAGGACGGAGATGGATTCTTTGTTGATGTCGGTCATTTTTCAATTCCTTTGCTTGGTGAATAAAAACCTACAAGGAATATTGCATCGGCCGTGCCAGCCCAAGACCACCAACAAAACACTTAACAATCAATAAGTTAGTTAAAAACGGAAAAACTGTATCCGCGTTATTTGCATGATCTGTCATTTGGCCTGCATGCAGAATGCCTGTATTTTCCAGGTTGACTGAATCAAGACCCAGACCATGAATCCGCAAAAGCTCGAACTGCTGGTCACGCGCCAGATGCCTTTCGGCAAATACAAAGGCCGAATCCTGGCCGACCTTCCCGGGCAATACCTGAACTGGTTCGCTCGCGAGGGTTTTCCTCACGGGGAACTGGGCGCTTTGCTAGCGCTGATGCAGGAGATCGACCACAACGGTCTGTCGGATCTGCTTAACCCACTGCGCGCCAAACATGGCAAACCCAAGCCCCAACATTGATTGAGCCCCGCCATGCCCGAGAACACCCTGCGCGCCCACGATGAAAGCTTCTGGGAGACTTTCGTGGGCCGCTACGATGTCGACCCTCATGCACCGCTCAATCTGGAAAACGGCTACTTCGGCCGCATGTCCCGGACCGTGGTCGAGGAGTACCAACGCAACATCGAGTTCGTCAACCGCGGTAACTCGGTGTACGTGCGCCAGCATTTCGACCGGGACCATGGCGAAGCGATTCGCCAGCAAGTGGCACAGCTGATCCACGCATCCCCCGCTAGCGTAGCGCTGGCCAACAGCGCTGTAGACGCTCTGCAAACGCTGATTCGAAACTACAACGGCCTCAAGCCTGGCGATCAGGTATTGATCTGTGATCTGGAATACGCGTCGGTCAAAAGCGCGATGCGCTGGCTGGCCCGGCAGCGGGGCGTGCAGGTCATTGAACTCGTCCACCCCTACCCCGCCAGTTTCGAAAGCCTGGTGGGCACTTATCGCCAAGCGTTCATTCGCTATCCGCGCCTCAAGCTTATGGCGCTGACTTACGTCAACCACCTCACCGGGCTGGTGATGCCGGTCCAGGCCATTGCCGAGACCGCTCGTGAGTTTGGCGTCGATATCATTCTCGACGGTGCCCACGCCTTGGGCCAGATCGATTTCGACCTGAAAAAGCTCGGTATCGAATTCGCCGGGTTCAACCTGCAGAAGTGGATCGGCGGGCCACTGGCCCTGGGCTTTTTATACATCGCACCGCAACGGCTGGCCGACATCGACCCGGACATGGACGAAGATCATTGTCCTGCCACTGATGTGCGCTCGCGAACGCCCCACAGCACGCCCAATATCCCGGCCTTGCTCACGCTGCCTCTGGTACTAGAGGAGCACCGTGCATTGGGGGGCGCATCGGCCAAGGGCGCGCGGCTCAGTTATCTGCGCGACCTCTGGGTGAACGCCGTGCGTGATGTGCCGGGGATCGAAATCATGACGCCGGACGATCCGCGCCTGTACTGCGGCATCACGTCGATGCGCTTCACCGCGCACCCCGATCAACAGGCGATGGCTGATCGACTGCTCAATGACTATGGGATCTTCACGGTGGTGCGTAACACCAGTGTCGGGCCGTGTATCCGCATTACGCCTGGGTTGATTACGTTGGCGAGTGACATTGAGCGGTTGACTGCGGCGCTGATTAACCTGAGCCGAATGTAGTTGTGGCGAGGGGATTTATCCCCGCAGGGCTGCGCAGCAGCCCAGCAAGGTGGGACTTAACCTATCTGACGCACCGAGATGTCAGGTTTCGGGGCCGCTGCGCGCCCCAACGGGGATAAATCCCCTCGCCACAAATCCAGCGTTCATCCAGCGCGGTACGATAAAAACCAGGCAAAAAAAAACGGCGCGCCGACCAAGCGCACCGTAAAACCGTAGAACACCCAACGAAGGTTCGGTAAGACAATCAGTCCAGCAGCGCCAGCGCCTCAGCGGTGCATTCCTGAATACGGGCCCAGTCGCCGTTCTTGATCCACTCAGGATCAAGCATCCAGCTACCGCCCACGCACATCACGTTTTTCAACGCCATGTAGCTCTTGATATTGGCCGGGCTTACGCCGCCGGTCGGGCAGAATTTCACTTCACCGAACGGGCCGCCCAGGGCCTTGATGGCCGCGACACCGCCGCTGACTTCTGCCGGGAACAGTTTGAAGCGGCGATAACCCAGGCCATAGCCTTCCATGATGCCGGAGGCGTTGCTGATGCCCGGCAGCAACGGGATCGGGCTGTCAACGCTGGCCTCCAGCAAATCACGGGTGATGCCTGGGGTAACGATGAACTGAGAACCGGCGGCCTCGGCGGCGGCCAGCATGTGGCGATCGAGCACCGTGCCGGCGCCCGTCACCAGTTCCGGACGTTGCTCGCGCAGCACCTGGATAGCCTTGAGGCCGTACTGGGAACGCAAGGTCACTTCCAGCGCCGTCAGGCCGCCAGCAGCCAGGGCATCGGCCAGCGGCAGAATGTCCTGCTCACGGGCGATGGTGATCACCGGCAGGATCCGCGCCTTGGCGCAAAGGCTGTCGATCAGGGTAACTTTGTCCGCCATGGAAACGGTCGGGGATGGGTTTTTCATAGCGGCTGATCCTTGGTTCATGGGCACCAGTAAATCTCTAACGTAGGTTGCAAAAACGCGCGAACCGGCATTTCGGCAACATTGTCACCGGCCACCGCAGCGTTCAGGGTGGTCAATTTCGACTGACCGGAAATCGACAGCACTTTGTGCTTGGCCGAGGCCAGCAGGGCGCGGCTCATGGTCAGGCGTTGGTGTGGCACGGTGGGCGCCAGCATCGGCCAGCAGCGGCGAACGCCATTGGCATCCAAGGCTTGAGCCAGGTTCGGGCTGGCGGGAAACAACGAGGCGGTGTGCCCGTCATCGCCCATGCCCAACACCAGTACATCGATGGGCGGCAGCTCGGCCAGCAAACGATCGGCCTGCTCGGCTGCGGCTTCCAGGTCGGCGCTGGCGCTGTAGAGGCTCAGGAACTGGGCCTTGGCCGCCGCACCTTGGAGCAGGTAACGCTTGAGCAGACCGGCGTTGCTGTCAGCGTGCTCAACCGGCACCCAGCGCTCGTCGGCCAGACTCACCACCACGTTCGACCAGTCCAGCGGCTGTTTGGCCAGGCTCTGGAAAAACGCCACGGGGCTACGACCGCCGGAGACCACCAGGGTCGCCGTGCCGCGCGCCTCGATGGCCGTGCGTAATTGCTCAGCCACCTTCAACGCCAAGCCCTCGGCCAACAGCATCGGGCTTTTGAATTCGTGGGCGCTGACGCCCTGCGGCAGTTTCACTTCAGATATCGCCATACCATGACCTCCCATCCCGCGTGATCAGTGCAATGGAGCTCATCGGCCCCCAGGACCCGGCCGCATACGGCTTGGGCGCATCGCCGGATTTCTTCCATCCGGCAATCAACTGGTCACACCACGTCCACGCGGCTTCAATTTCATCTTTACGGACAAACAGGTTCTGATTGCCGTTCATGACTTCCAGCAACAACCGCTCGTAGGCATCGGGAATCCGCGCGCTGCGATAGGTGTCGGAAAAGTTGAGTTGCAACGGACCGCTGCGCAATTGCATGCCCTTGTCCAGGCCTTGCTCCTTGGTCATCACCCGCAAGGAAATCCCTTCGTCCGGTTGCAGGCGGATGATCAGTTTGTTGCTGATCTGCAAGCGCTGCTCGGGGGCGAAGATGTAGTGGGACGGTTCCTTGAAGTGAATGACGATCTGCGACAGCTTCTGCGGCATGCGCTTGCCGGTGCGCAGATAAAACGGAACCCCGGCCCAGCGCCAGTTGCGAATGTCGGCGCGCAGGGCCACGAAGGTTTCGGTATCGCTCTGGGTGTTGGAGTTGGGCTCTTCCAGGTAACCTGGCACCGACTTGCCCTCGCTGTGGCCGGCGATGTACTGGCCGCGCACCACTTGAGTGGTCAGGCCTTCCGGGCTGATGGGCGCCAGGGCCTTGAGCACTTTGACCTTTTCGTCACGGATGCTGTCGGCGGACAGGTCGGCCGGCGGGTCCATGGCAATCAGGCAGAGCAACTGCAACAGGTGATTCTGGATCATGTCGCGCAGTTGGCCGGCCTTGTCAAAATAGCCCCAGCGGCCTTCGATGCCGACCTTCTCGGCGACAGTGATTTCCACATGGGAAATGTAATTCTGGTTCCACTGGGTTTCGAACAGGCTGTTGGCGAACCGCAGCGCGATCAGGTTCTGTACCGTCTCTTTACCCAGGTAGTGGTCGATGCGATAGGTGCGGTTTTCCGGGAAGAACTGCGCCACGGCGTCGTTGACCTTGCGCGACGATTCCAGGTCCGAGCCGATGGGTTTCTCCAGCACGACACGGGTGTTTTCGCACAAACCGACCTTCGCCAGGTTCTCGCAGATCGCTCCATACACCGCCGCTGGGGTGGCAAAATAGGCAATGACTTGCTGGGCTGAACCGGCCTGCTCGGCCAGGGCGACATAGTCGTCGGCCTTGAGGAAATCCACGTGCAGATAAGTCAGTCGCCCCAGGAAGCGTTCAACCACGGTCTCGTTCAGATCCTTGTCGCCCACGTAGCGGCGCAACTCAGCGGCGATGAACGCCAGGTGTTGCTGCTCGCTGCCCGGCTCCCGGGCCAGGGCAATGATCCGCGTGTCCTCATGCAGCAGGTCGGCGCCATCGAGCTGATAAAGGGCAGGAAACAGCTTGCGCAAGGCCAGGTCGCCCAACGCGCCGAACAAGGCGAAGGTGCACGGTTCAACCGTAATCGAATGCATGATGTTTGTTCTTTTATCAAGTTAAGCTACAAATACCTTTTTTCAAGGCATCACTCAAGGAAAAATGTAGTAATAACCACAACATTTTTCGAAAATACCGATTCCGAGTGGTGGTACACCGGAGCCATCAGTAGGATAGGCCACCGCAAAGGGTCGTATCAAAGACCCGTCTTTCTAGGAATCTTGTATGGACCGCGTGCGAAATTTACTGGAACAGATCCAGAGTCGCCTTGAAGACCTGAACAAGGCAGAACGCAAAGTGGCCGAAGTGATCCTGCTCAACCCACAGCAGGCCACCCGCTTCAGCATCGCCGCCCTCGCCCAGGCCGCTTCGGTCAGCGAACCCACCGTCAACCGTTTCTGCCGTTCATTCGGCGTCAGCGGCTACCCGGAACTCAAGCTGCAACTGGCCCAAAGCCTGGCCAGCGGCGCCGCGTATGTCAGTCGCGCGGTGGAGGCCGATGACAATCCGGAAGCCTACACCCGGAAAATCTTTGGCAGTGCCATTGCCTCATTGGACAGCGCCTGCCAGGCCCTTGATCCCAATTTGATCAGCCGTGCCGTGGACCTGCTGATCCAGGCCAGGCAGATCCACTTCTTCGGCCTCGGCGCTTCGGCACCGGTGGCGCTGGATGCCCAGCACAAGTTCTTCCGCTTCAACCTGGCGGTGACCGCCCACGCCGATGTGCTGATGCAGCGGATGATCGCGTCAGTGGCGCACACGGGCGAGCTGTTCGTGATCATTTCCTACACCGGTCGTACCCGCGAGCTGGTGGAAGTCGCGCGCATCGCCCGGGAGAACGGCGCGTCGGTACTGGGGCTGACCGCCGAAGGCTCGCCCCTGGCCAAGGCCAGCACCCTGAGTCTGAACATCCCACTGCCCGAGGACACCGACATCTATATGCCGATGACCTCACGGATCATCCAGCTCACTGTGCTGGACGTGCTCGCCACCGGCATGACCTTGCGCCGTGGTGTGGACTTCCAGCCGCATCTGCGCAAGATCAAGGAAAGCCTCAATGCCAGCCGGTATCCGGTGGGGGATGAGTTCAACTGATGTGGCTTGCCTGACAGGCCGTCATCGCGAGCAGGCTCGCTCCCACAGGGTCTTGTGAACGCCGAAGATCACTGTGGGAGCGAGCCTGCTCGCGATGGGGCCAGCAGCAAACACCACAAACTTGAACTAAGCCCCCACCCACGCCTGCAAACTCAAATGCGCCCGCTCCCCCGGCGCCAGGCACAGGCTATCGGTGCCGCCGCTGGCCGCCTCGACACACACGAATTCGCTGATTTCATCCCAGCTCACCCCCAGCAAAGGCCGGGCACCGGGATGCCACACCACGGTATCGGCGCTGGCGCCGGTGTCGATGCACAGCTCACGCTGCCAGGCGTGGTCCTTAAGCTGCAGTTCACCCTCATGCTGGAACACCCGCTGACAACCGCCCTCGACGCGCAAATCGCCTTCCTGCTGACAGGCTGCGCGATTCAACTGGTCGTAGCCCTGCGCGCCTTCGAGCCCGGACAGCGCTATCTCACCGACGTCACCAATACGCCAGTAGGCGTGCAGAGCCTGGCTCAATTGGCACGGCAGGCTGTCTTGATGCTCGGTGCTCAAGCGTAATTCCATGCGCTCGCCCAAGTCGGCGTGCAGGTCCACCTGCCAGTCGCACAGCTGGAGCTGCCAGTGCAGGTGCACGCCTGTTTCATCGCTGCGGCTGTCGAGCAGTTTCCAGTCGATCAACCGTGCCCAGCCATGGGACGGCCAGGCGTTTTCGCTGGGGTGACGGCCATACCACGGCCAACACACCGGCACCCCACCGCGTATTGCGCCGACTTGTGGCCACTTGGCCGCGCACCACAGCCAGGGTTTCTGACCCCGCGGCTGAAAGTGCAATAGCTGCGCGCCCTGACGACTGAACACCGCCTGGCACAGCGGATGATCGATCACCAGCACATCGCGTTGCCGATAGCGCTCCCACGCAAACACCGGGCGCTCGCGCAAAGATCTGAAAAAGCGTTGTAGCGGATGCTCATGCATGAGCTGCGGTCCTGGAAATCATTGAGTTGCTCATTTGTTTGCAACGCGCTCTTTTTGTGGCGAGGGAGCTTGCTTGCGCTGGGTTCTGTAGGAGCTGGCGAAGCCTGCGATCTTTTGATTTTGATCTTTCGCTCTCGATTCAATTGGCTGTGGAAAGATCGCAGCCTCGCTTCGCTCGACAGCTCCTACAAAACCCAGCGCAAGCAAGCGCCCTCGCCACAGGTCCTGTGTTAGCGAACACACACCCCAAAAAAAAGCGGACAGCCTTGGCCATCCGCAAATATGCGCACATAGAGAGGAGCTTATCGCAACAGCGTTAGAACACCGACTGAATTTTCAGACCGGCGACCAGCGCGTCGTCGACTTCATTCACACCACCTGGATGCGTGATGTATTGCAGGTTAGGGCGTACGGTCAGCCAGTTGGTCACGTGGAAACCATAGTTGATTTCGTAGTTGTATTCGGTGCCACGCAACGGCGAGAACAACGGATCGTCGTAGTCGCTGACACCATTGGCCGCGTTGACCAGCTCGGCGTTTTTCTTCACATCATCGTTGACATGGATGCGGGAAAAACCGATCCCGACGTCATCTTTAGGACGCGCATTGAACGGCCCTTTGTACACGAACATCAGCGACTGGTAGTTGTCGACGACGTTGGTTTCCTTGTCATGGAAGGTGGCATTGGCGGCAATGTTCAGACCGCGCGAGGCGTCGCCATTGTGGCTGGTGAGCTGTTGCTGCACCACGAACCAGTAGCCATCCTTGCTGCTGTGGCTGCGGTAGGCGTTACCGGTTGTCGCGGCATCCTGGCCATTGTCATCTTCGCGGACGTCATCAGCCTTGGCCGTACTTTTGTAGTAACCGATACGGTATTCGCCTGGCAGGCTATTGAGCTTGGGCGACCAGACCAACTCGACCGGAATCAGCGTGCCCTGGGTGCCACTGCCGCTGAGCTTGTAGCGGTTGCCGTTTTCCAGCTGCGAAGGGTTCTGGTTGTAAGCACCGATCTGCGCATAGAGTTCCGGCGTGAGGTTGTACTTGACGCGAATCGCCGCCTGCATGATCGGCCAGTTGTACCAGATGCCGGTTGCCCAGTTACCGGCTTGCGAACCGCAGAACGCCAGGTTCTGGAACTCGCACGGGAAACTGTTGAAATCTTCACCGACCCCGTAATAACCGGCTTTGACATCCAGCTTACTGTCGAAATACTGCTGCTTGATCCACAACTGGGTCAGACGGGTGGTTTGCCCACGGCCCCAGACTTCCTGGGAAGAGCTGAGGGTGCCGGCACGTGGATCACCGATACGGTCGTTGGAGATGTTGCGACCGTCCCGGCGAGTGAATTGAATCTTGGCCGTGGTATCACCCCAACCCGCCAGTTTCTCCAGGTCCAGCGCTACGCCCAAGCCAAACTGCTGGGACCAACGCGCAGTCTTGTCATCGTTGTAACCGCCGTCGAGGTTGGCCCCCATCTCACCGACGAAATCAGCCTTGATATCGATACCTTGCTCGATCAGTCTGGTCCGCTCGCCACCCCAGTCGCCGGTCATCCATTGCGACTCCGGGCTGAACGCTTCGGCAGCGTGGGCGCCCCCGGCCAGGGTCATCGCCGCAGCAAGTGCAGACAACTGGCAGATCCGCCGGGCGTTGGTGTTCTTATTTTTCATCCCTACATTCCTCGTCTTTATTGTTATTAACTGTTTTTATCTAACGCGGTTTACAACGATTGCGGTGAGTGGTCCCCCACTCACCGCATACCCCTTGTGGGAGCGGGCTTGTGTGGGAGCTGAGCTTGCTCGCGATGAAAGCACCTCGGTCTTTCAAATGACCGCGTTATCGTTCATCGCGAGCAAGCTCAGCTCCCACAAGCCCGTTCCCACATTTGTTCTTCATCGTCCTTTGAATTGCGCGACGTTGGCGGCTCGGGTATCGGCCGGTGCCTGGCCGGCCACGCCCAGGCGTTCGCCGGACTTGGCATCGAACAGCAGCACTTTCGAGGGATCGAATTGCAGCGTCAGGGTCTCCCCCACCTGCGGCGCCACGTCCGGCGCCAGGCGGCAGCAAACCTTGGTGTCGTTCAGGTTGACGAACACCAGGGTGTCAGGCCCGGTGGGTTCGGTGACCTGGACTTCGGCGCGAATGGTGGGCAAACCATTGGGCTCATTGCCCGCCAGCATGATCTGTTCCGGGCGCAGGCCGAGGATCACTTCACGGTCTTCCAAGCCGGCGTCCTGCATGCCCATCGGCAGCTCGCAACGGGCCTGGCCACTGTCGAGCAATGCCAACAAGCGGCCGTCCTTGCGTTGCAGGCGCAGGGGGATGAAGTTCATCGGTGGCGAACCGATGAAGCTCGCCACGAACAGGTTGGCCGGGTTGGTGTAGATGTCTTTCGGCGTGCCGAACTGCTGGATGATGCCGTCCTTCATCACCGCCACTTTGTCGCCCAGGGTCATGGCTTCGATCTGGTCGTGAGTCACGTAGACCGTGGTGGTCTTCAGGCGCTGGTGCATCAGTTTCATTTCGGTGCGCATCTCGACCCGCAGCTTGGCGTCGAGGTTGGACAGCGGTTCGTCGAACAGGTAGATCTTCGGCCGCCGCGCCAGCGCCCGGCCCATGGCCACGCGCTGTTGCTGTCCACCGGAAAGCTGGCCGGGCTTGCGGTTGAGCAGGTGCTCGATCTGGAGCAGCTTGGCCACGCGAGTGACTTCCTCATCGATGGCCGACTGATTCATCTTGCGAATCTTCAGACCGAACTCGATGTTCTCACGCACGCTCATGGTCGGGTACAGCGCGTAGGACTGGAACACCATGGCGATGTCGCGATCCTTGGGGCTCATGCCGCTGACGTCCTGGTCACCGATCATGATCGCGCCGCCGGTAATGGTTTCAAGGCCGGCGATGCAGTTCATCAGCGTCGACTTGCCGCAGCCCGAAGGGCCGACGAGGATCAGGAACTCACCGTCCTTGATCGACAACTCGATGTTCTTCAGGGTGTCCGGCAGACCGGCACCATAGGTCTTGTTTACATTGCGAAGTTCGAGCGTTGCCATGATTACCCCTTGACTGCGCCGGCCGTCAGACCGCGCACGAAATACTTGCCTGCGACCACATAGACCAGCAGGGTCGGCAGCCCGGCGATCATCGCCGCCGCCATATCAACGTTGTATTCCTTGGCCCCGGTACTGGTGTTGACCAAGTTGTTCAGCGCCACCGTGATGGGCTGCGAATCGCCGCTGGAGAACACCACGCCAAACAGGAAGTCGTTCCAGATCTGAGTGAACTGCCAGATCAGGCAGACCATGATGATCGGGGTGGACATCGGCAGGATGATCCGCCGGAAGATGGTGAAGAAACCCGCACCATCCAGTCGCGCCGCTTTCACCAGCGCATCGGGAATGCTCACGTAGTAGTTACGGAAGAACAGCGTGGTGAACGCCAGGCCGTAGACCACATGGATGAACACCAGGCCCGTGGTGGTACTGGCCAGGCCCATCTTGCCGAGCGTGAAGGAAGCCGGCAGCAGGACGGTCTGGAATGGCAGGAAGCATCCGAACAACAACAGGCCGAAGAACAACTGCGAACCGCGAAAGCGCCACATCGACAACACGTAGCCGTTCAATGCACCGATCGCGGTGGAGATCAGCACCGCGGGGACGGTGATCTTGATCGAGTTCCAGAAGTACCCGTCAACCGTGGCCCAGGCCTTGACCCAACCGATGCCGGTGACCACGGTCGGCCAGCTCAGCAGGTTGCCGGTGCTGATGTCTTCCGGTGTCTTGAAGCTGGTCAACAGCATGACCACCAACGGCACCAGGTAAAGCAATACGGCAAGGATCAGTACCGCGTAGATCGCGATGCGGCTCAGGCTGATGGCAGGTTTGGCAGCGAGACTAGTCATGGCGCTTGGTCCTCAGCTCGGAGTACAGGTAAGGCACGATGATTGCGAGAATCGCACCGAGCATCAGAATCGCACTGGCCGAGCCCATGCCCATCTGGCCGCGACTGAACGTGAAGGAGTACATGAACATGGCGGGCAGGTCAGAGGAATAACCCGGGCCGCCGGCCGTCATTGCCGCCACCAGGTCAAAGCTCTTGATCGCGATGTGCGCCAGGATCATTACGGCGCTGAAGAACACCGGACGCAGGCTCGGCAGCACCACTTTCCAGTAGATGCGCGGCATGCTCGCGCCATCGATCTGCGCGGCGCGGATGATCGATTGATCAACACCGCGCAGGCCGGCCAGGAACATCGCCATGATGAAGCCCGAGGCCTGCCATACCGCAGCGATCACCAGGCAATACACCACACGGTCCGGGTCGATCAGCCAGTCCAGGCGAAAGCCTTCCCAGCCCCAGTCACGCAACAATTTGTCCAGGCCCATGCCCGGGTTGAGCAACCACTTCCAGGCCGTACCGGTGACGATCATCGAGAGCGCCATCGGGTACAGGTAAATGGTGCGGATGAAACCCTCGCGACGAATGCGCTGGTCAAGAAACACCGCCAGCAGTACACCGATCACCAGGGTGATGCCGATGAACATGCCACCGAAGACTGCCAGGTTCTTGCTCGCCACCCACCAGCGGTCGTTGTCCCACAGCCGTGCGTACTGCGCCAGGCCGGCCCACTTGTAATTGGGCAGAAAGGTCGAGGTGGTGAACGACAGAACAAACGTCCACAAGATGTAACCGTAGAAGCCCACCAGCACGATGAACATGCTCGGCGCCAGCACCAGTTTTGGTAGCCAGCGCTGCAATGCATCGAACGGCGAGGCCTTGCTGAACACAGCAACAGAACTCATGGGAAGATCCAGTACAAAGGGTAATGATTACAAGGGCATCCCTTGTGGGAGCGGGCTTGTGTGGGAGCTGAGCTTGCTCGCGATGAAGGCGTCTCGGTCTTTCGAATGACCGCGTTATCGTTCATCGCGAGCAAGCTTTGCTCCCACAGGCTCGCCCCCACAGGGGCCTGCGGTGCTAACGGTTACTTGGCCGACTGCACTGCTGCGCCAAGTTTCATGGCAGCATCGGCAGGATCGGCTTTCGGGTCGTTGATGTAGTTGGTCACCACGTCAAAGAACGCGCCCTGTACCGCCAGCGTCGTCGCCATGTTGTGCGCCATGCTTGGCAGCAGGCCGCCGGACTGGGCGTCCGCCAGGAAGTCCTTGGCAGCGGTCTGGGCGCAGGAATCGAAACCGTATTTGCCCATGTCGGCCAGCATGTCGTTGCGCACCGGAATCGAACCCTTGTTGATGCTGAAGACTTTCTGGAAGTTCTCACCCAGCACGACCTTGGCGATATCCTGCTGGCCGGCCGCGGTGCCTTCGTCTTTCTGCTTGAACACCGCCAGGGAGTCGATGTTGTAGGTGAAGGCCTTGTCGGTGCCCGGGAACGCTACGCACTCGTAGTCCTTGCCGGCGACTTTCTTGGCGGCGGTCCACTCGCTCTTGGCCCAGTCACCCATGATCTGCATGCCGGCCTTGCCGTTGATGACCTTGGCCGCTTCCAGGTTCCAGTCCTGCCCCTTGCCGTCGACGTCCATGTAGGTCGCGACTCTCTTCAACTCGGTCAGTGCCTTGACCATATCCTTGCCGGTAAGCGCGCCAGGTTTCAGATCGACCAGGGCATCCTTGTAGCCTTTGGCCCCCATGACTGAGAGCACCACGGCTTCGAACACGGTGCTGTCCTGCCAAGGCTGGCCGCCGTGGGCCAGCGCAATGAAGCCTGCTGCCTTGAGCTTGTCGCCGGCGGCGTAGAATTCTTCGAGGGTGGTCGGGTTCTTGGTGATGCCGGCTTTCTTGAAGACTTCGGGGTTGATCCACAGCCAGTTGACGCGGTGGATGTTCACCGGCACGGCGACGTAATCACCTTCGTACTTCACGGTATCGGAGACTTTCTTGTCGAGCAGGCTGTCCCACTTCTCTGCTTTGGCCACGTCTTTCAGGACGTCGGTGTCGAGCAACCCGGTGGACGCCCACTCCTGGATGTCCGGGCCTTTGATCTGGGCCACACCCGGTGGGTTACCGGCCACGGCGCGGCTCTTGAGCACGGTCATGGCCGTGGAACCGCCACCCCCGGCAACAGCGCCATCCTTCCAGGTAAAACCGTCTTTCTCGACCTGGGCCTTGAGCACATCGACTGCGGCTTTTTCGCCACCGGACGTCCACCAGTGAACGACTTCGACGCTGCCTTTGGATTCGGCGGCAAGGGCGCTGACAGGGAATGCTGCGACGGGAAGCAGGGAAGCAAGAGAAATGACAGTAGCGAGGCGAGAAATCGCATTCATCTAGGAAGTACCTTTCTTGTTGTTATGCATGCAAGTCTGATGCTTGCGCTGCATGGATTCTAAACAGGGGAAATCCCTTGGCAGGTAACGAAGGGACGCGTAAATGTCACGACATGGTTACACAGGCGCGGGGCTGGAGAGTTTCGCCAACGCCGTCGCCATGCTGGGGGCGAGGGGCAAACGCGGGATCAGCACCGCCTGCCAGGCGTGATACAAGTCCGGCTTGCCCGGCCAGATGTCGGCGCTGGGGCGGTTCTGCGGATCGAGTTCGTGGTGCCAACTACCGTTGCAACGGTCGATGAAATGTTTGTCACAGAACTCCCAGAACCGCCGGTACCAGACTTCGTATTGCGCCTCGTCGGTGCGTTTGAGCAAGGCGCTGGCGGCGGCCGCTGCTTCGGCATGCACCCAATGCAGGCGATGGCGAACCACCGCGCGATTGTCCCAGTCCAGGGTGTAGACAATGCCTGGCGCGCCATCGACCTCCCAACCGTGACGGCAGTTCTGGTCAAAGAGTTTTTGCGCGTCCTGGGCCAGCCAGCCGGGCGTCAACATACCAATCTGCACCCGCGCGGCTTCTAGGTGCAACAGCAGCCGCGCCCATTCGAAACCGTGGCCGGGCGTGGTGCCGTAAGGGCGAAAACCGTCGGCTGGGTTGTCGTGGTTGTACTCGCGAAGCGGCTGCCAGTGGCGATCGAAATGTTCCACCACCAGGTAGTCATTGGCGGCGGCGTGGCCGTGGATGACCCGCTCAACGATACGCAGCGCGCGGACCAGCCAGCGGGGCTCGTCCGTGGCATCGGCCAGCGCCAGGAAGGCTTCGGTGGCGTGCATGTTGCTGTTGGCGCCGCGATAGGCTTCCTCATCGCTCCAGTCGCGGTTGAAGGACTCGCGCAGGGCGCCCTCCTCTTCGCTCCAGAAGTGCGCATCGATCACCCGCACGGCTTCATCCAGCAGCGCCTGGGCGCCAGGACGTTGGGCCACCACCGCGGAACTGGCCGCCAAGGCGACAAATGCGTGCAGGTAGGCGGCCTTGCCGGTGTCGTTCTCGTGGGGTTGCGCCGTGGCGAACCAGCCGCCGTGCTCGGCGTCCCGCAGAGGGCCGCTGAGGGCCTGGACACCGTGGTCCACCAGTTCGGCGAAACCCGGCAGCCCCTGGATATGAGCCATGGCAAAGCTATGGGTCATGCGCGCGGTGTTCATGGTTTCAGCCCGGGCATCGTCCGGCAGGCGGCCCTGGTCGTCCAGATTGCCGAAGCCGTCCGGCAGCTTCGCGGCTTTGGCGAACGCCAGCAGACGCAAGCCTTCGGCGGCAAGCCATTGCTGGTGGGCAGGTGCGTTCAGCCAACTGCTGAAGGCCGGTTGGAAGGTGTCCATGGGAGTACCTTTTTTTGTTGTTTTGACGCAGGGAGTCTAAACAAGGGATGGCGGGCGGCAGGTAACGAAAGGGGCGAGTTATGTCACCGACTTGTGACATTCACTTGAGAGATGTGCTGAACCAGACGGCGTCATCGCGAGCAGGCTCGCTCCCATATTGGCGCCAGGGAATAAACAATTTTTGTGGTTACCACCGAACCCTGTGGGAGCGAGCCTGCTCGCGAAGAACGATAACGCGGTCTGACTAATCGACACTGCGAGGCAACTGCAACGTCACCCGCAACCCCCCTTCACGCAGGTTTTGCAGGCTCACTTCGCCACCATGGCTATGGGCGATGTTGCGGGCGATACCCAGGCCCAGGCCGTATCCTTGCTGCTGCCCGGCCAGGCGAAAGTGCGGTTCGAAGACTTGCTCCAGGCGTTGCTCCGGCACACCCGGTCCCTCGTCGTCGACGTGCAGGATGAACGCCGTGTCATCGTCATCGATGTGCAGGTGGGCGTTCTGCCCGTACTTCAGCGCGTTGTCGATCAGGTTGCCGATGCAGCGTTTGAGGGCCAGCGGCTTGCCGGGATACGGCGCCAACGCGCGACCATCCTGGGTCACCCGACCGTTGCCGTTGGGCGCCAGATACGGTTCGACCAGGCAGTCGAGTACATGGTTGAGGTCCACCGGCTCGATGTTTTCGTGAATATCGGTGTCCTTGACGCATTGCAACGCGCCTTTGACCAACAACTCCAGTTCGTCCAGATCGCGGCCGAACTTGGCTTGCAGGTTTTCGTCTTCCAGCAGTTCGACCCGCAGCCGCAGGCGGGTGATAGGCGTGCGCAGGTCATGGGAAATCGCGCTGAACAATTGGCTGCGTTCGGTCAGGTAACGGCTGATGCGCTCACGCATGGCGTTGAATGCCCTGCCCACTTCCACCACTTCGCTGCCACCGCCTTCGGCCACCGGTTCCACTTCGGCGCCCAGGGACATGTCGCGTGCCGCCCGGGCCAGGCGTTTGAGGGGCCGGCTCTGCCAATGCACCAGCAAACCGATGAAGAGCAACAACAGGCTGCTGGTCAGCACGATAAAGCCAACCTGCTGCGCCGGCAGGTCCTGTTCTTCAAGGCTGGTGTAGGGTTCGGGCAGCAGCGAAGCGATGTACAGCCATTCGCCCGGCGCCATCTGGATTTGCGTGACCAGCACCGGCGGGTTCACCGGTTCCAGGGTCAAGGCGTAATGGGCCCAAGAGCGCGGCAATTCATCAAGCTTCAGGCCGCCGTTGAAAATCCGCAGGTCTTCGGGGCTGACAAACTTCACCGAGATGTCGGCATCCTTGCCCAGGGATTTGCGCAGTACGTCGTCCACCGCCTTGAGCACCGCCAGCTTGCGCGGCGTAACCGGCAGCACGTCCATGCCCAGGGGTTTGTCATTGAGCGTGACGACAAACCGCGTGCCGCCCATGCTGCGCAATTGATCCAGTACCAATGGCCGGTAAGCCACCGGCAACGAGCGCAGATAGCTGACACTGGCGGTCATCGAGTGGGCCAGGCTACGGGCGCTGGTGACCAGCCCTTCGAGCTGGGTGGCGCGCAGTTGCGAGACCCAGATCAGGCTGGACAGGGTCTGGGCGAACAGCACCACCAGCAGGGTCAGCAGCAGCATTCTTCCAAGCAACGAACGCGGCACCGGCACCCGTCGGGCTATTTTCTTGATCCAATCAATGACCATTGCTGGCAACCACACTGGCCGCCAGTTGATAACCACTGCCGCGCACCGTGCGGATCAACCGTGGTGGCTTGTCGGTGTCACGCAGACGCTGGCGCAAGCGACTGACGGCCATGTCGACGATGCGGTCCAAGGGCATCAACTCGCGACCGCGAGTGGCGTTGCCAATGGTGTCGCGGTCGAGGATTTCCTGGGGATGGTCAAGAAACAGCTTGAGCAAGGCGAAATCGGCGCCGGAAAGAATCACTTCTTCGCCGTCGGCGTGGAACAGCCGATGACTGACCATGTCCAGCCGCCACTCGTCGAAGGCCAGCACTTCGCCGCCGGCGCGTTCCTGGCCGAACTGCGCCCGACGCAACAGCGCCTTGATGCGCGCCTGGAGTTCACGCGGACTGAAAGGTTTGCCCAGATAATCGTCGGCCCCCAGCTCCAGGCCGATGACCCGGTCGGCCTCGTCGGAACTGGCCGTGAGCATGATGATCGGCACGTGGGCCTGGCGCGGGTGCTGGCGAACCCAGCGGCAAAGGCTGAAGCCGTCCTCGTCGGGCAGCATCACGTCGAGGATCACCAGATCGCTGGGGGCTTCGTTCAGTGCCTGGCGAAACCCGGCGCCATCAGGGGTAGTACGCACCTGAAAACCCGCACGGCTGAGGTAAGTGTCCAGCAGTTCGCGAATCTCCTGGTCGTCGTCGACCAACAAAATCGATTTGTTCACTGAACTCACGGGGCCTCGTCCTTGTTGTTTGGGTTGGGGCGGATTATGCCTGAAGGACGGAATCTACAAACACTGCAAACCCTGTGGGAGCGAGCCTGCTCGCGATAGCAGTGTCTCAGTCGCCACGAATGTTGGCTGATACACCGCTATCGCGAGCAGGCTCGCTCCCACAGGGGGCACATTTCAACTCTAAACCGGGTTCGACTGTTCCAACGCCACACCCGCGCCCATCAGCCCGGAATAAGGCGCCGTCACCAGCCAGACCGGGATGCCCTTGAAGTAATCGCTCATGCAGCCCTTGTCGGCGAAGCAGCGGGCGAAACCGCTTTCAAGGAAAAAATCGGCGAAGCGTGGGACCACCCCGCCGACGATGTAGACACCGCCACGCCCACCCACCGTCAGCACGTTGTTACCGGCCACACGCCCCAGCCAGCGGCAGAATTGCTCGAGCACTTCCAGGGCAATGGGGTCTCCGGCCAGGCCGGCGGCGGTGATGGATTCGGGCGTATCGAGCACCGGCGTATGGCCATCCACCGCGCAGATGGCGCGGTACACCCGAGGTAACCCGCTGCCGCTCAGGGCCGTTTCGGCGCTGACATGACCGATCTCATTGTAGATGTGTTGCCACAGCTGGGTTTCCCGCGGGCTGCTCATGGGCAGGTCGACATGGCCACCCTCCCCCGGCAATGCCGCGAAACGACCGCCACCCAAATCCAGCAATGTGCCCACACCCAGCCCGGTGCCAGGACCGATCACCACCGCCGGACGCAACGGCTCCGGCGTACCCTCGCAAACCACCCGGTATTCACCGGGACGCAAGCACGTCATGCCCAGGGCCATGGCCGAAAAGTCATTGACCAGCAGCAGCTTCTCGACCTCAAGGGTCTTGCAAAAGGCCAGATTGCTCAGGCGCCAGTGATTGTTGGTGAAGCGAAACTCATCGCCGCTGACCGGCCCCGCCACGGACAGGCACACCGAGCCGATCGAGCCCGGTTTCAAGCCCACGCCGCTCAGGTAAACCTTGATGGCATCTTCGGGGCAGGCGTAATCCGCGGTCGCCAGCACCTGGATATTTTCCAGGTTGTGGTTCTTCCACAAGGCGAACCGTGCGTTGGTCCCACCGATGTCACCGACCAAAGCCAGTTTCAATTAAGCGTCTCCAGGGCAGAAGTGAAGGCGCTGGCGCCCTGCTCTGCCGAGCTGAAGGCCATGCGCATGAAACCAAACAGCTCGCGACCGGTGCCAATGTTGTTGCTCAACAAGCCCTTGGCCGGTGTGCGTGCGGCGAATTCCTCGGCGTCCACCTTCAACTCCAAAGTGCCTTTGACGCCATCGACGCGGATGATATCGCCCTCCTGCACGCGGGCCAATGCGCCGCCGACGTAGGCTTCGGGGCTGACGTGGATAGCCGCCGGAATTTTCCCCGACGCACCAGACATGCGCCCATCGGTCACCAAGGCCACTTTGAAACCGCGATCCTGCAATACGCCGAGGAACGGCGTCATCTTGTGCAGCTCCGGCATGCCATTGGAGCGCGGGCCCTGGAAGCGCATCACCGCGACAAAATCTTTTTCCAGCAGGCCGGCCTTGAACGCATCGGCCAGGTCCTGTTGATCCTGGAAGACCATGGCCGGGGCTTCGACGACCTGGTTTTCCAGGGCCACTGCCGAGACTTTCATCACGCCGCGCCCCAGGTTGCCTTCCATCACCCGCAAGCCGCCCTCGGCGGAGAATGCCCGGGCCACCGGACGCAGGATGTTTTCATCGAGGCTTTCGATCGGGCCTTCGCGCCATACCAGTTCGCCGTCTTCGAGAAACGGTTCCTGGGTGTAGCGGCTCAGGCCGTGGCCCAGCACGGTGTTAACGTTTTCGTGGAGCAAGCCGGCTTCCAGCAACTCGCGGATCAGGAACGACATGCCGCCCGCCGCCTGGAAATGGTTGATGTCGGCCTTGCCGTTCGGATAGACGTGACTCAGGGTCGGCACCACCTCGGAGAGGTCGGCCATGTCCTGCCAGGTCAGTTGGATACCGGCGGCCATGGCGATGGCCGGCATGTGCAAGGTGTGATTGGTGGAACCGCCGGTGGCGTGCAGCGCGACAACGGAATTGACCAGCGAGCGCTCGTCGACGATTTCGCCGATGGGCATGAAGTTGCCGCTCTGCTTGGTCAGGCGCGTGACCTGGAACGCCGCTTCGCGGGTCAGGGCATCACGCAACGGCGTGTTCGGGTTGACGAACGAGGCCCCCGGCAAGTGCAGGCCCATGACTTCCATCAACAACTGATTGGTGTTGGCGGTGCCGTAGAACGTGCAGGTGCCGGGGCTGTGGTAGGACTTCATCTCCGACTCCAGCAGCTCTTCGCGGGTGGCCTTGCCCTCGGCATAGCGCTGACGCACATCGGCTTTCTGCTTGTTGGAAATGCCCGAAACCATGGGCCCGCCGGGCACGAAAATCGTCGGCAAATGACCGAAACGCAGCGCGCCCATCATCAGGCCTGGCACGATCTTGTCGCAGATGCCGAGCATCAGTGCGCCGTCAAACATGTTGTGGGACAACGCCACCGCCGTCGACAGCGCGATCACTTCACGGCTCGGCAGGCTCAATTCCATCCCCGCCTCGCCTTGGGTCACGCCATCGCACATGGCCGGCGTGCCACCGGCGAACTGGCCAACCGAGCCGATCTCGCGCAAGGCTTTCTTGATCTGTTCCGGGAAGGTTTCGTAGGGCTGATGGGCCGAGAGCATGTCGTTGTAGGAAGACACGATGGCGATGTTGGCGGCGTTCATCATCCGCAGGTGATGCTTGTCTTCGGTGCCGCAACCGGCCACGCCGTGGGCGAAATTGGCGCATTGCAACTTACCGCGCATCGGACCGTCGCTGGCCGCACCGCGGATCAATGCAAGGTAAGCCTGACGCGTGGCGCGGCTGCGGGCGATAAGCCGTTCGGTGACCTCAAGAACGCGGGGATGCATGTGTAGAACTCCAGGCTAACGGGTGTGGCGACCTGATTGTCTATGCTGGTCAAAACCCCGCCACGCATTGGGCGACAGCGGATTTCTTGACCATTCGGACCAGTTGATTCAGGTCACTCGTTGTAGATAAAACAAAATATTGCCACTAAAAAGGCTTGTTTTCTATTTTTATGCGAATAATCTTGTAATTCCAACAACAAATCGACGGCGGCGCAGTTAATGACTCTTCGAATCGCAATCAATGGTTTTGGCCGCATCGGCCGCAACGTCCTCCGTGCACTGTATACCCAAGGTTATCGTCGCGACTTGCAGATCGTCGCCATCAACGATCTGGGCGACAGTGCAATCAATGCTCATCTGCTCAAGTTCGACACGGTTCACGGCACCTTCGATGCCGACGTGCAGCACGATCACGAAAGCCTGACGGTCAATGGCGACCGTATCTCGGTCAGCGCTATCCGCAACCCGGCCGAACTGCCTTGGGCCGCCGAAAAAATCGACGTCGTGTTCGAATGCACCGGTTTGTTCACCGACCGCGCCAAGGCCGCGGCCCACCTCAGCGCCGGCGCCCGCAAGGTGATCATTTCAGCCCCGGCCAAGGGTGCCGACGCCACCGTGGTGTATGGCGTGAACCACGACATCCTGCGCCAGTCCCACCAGATCATCTCCAACGCTTCGTGCACCACCAACTGCCTGGCCCCGGTGGCTCAGGTGCTGCACCGCGAACTGGGCATCGAAAGCGGCCTGATGACCACGATCCATGCCTACACCAATGACCAGAACCTGACCGACGTCTATCACAGCGACCCATACCGCGCCCGTTCGGCCACCCAGAACATGATCCCGAGCAAGACCGGTGCCGCCGAGGCGGTGGGCCTGGTGTTGCCGGAACTGGCGGGCAAGCTGACCGGCATGGCCGTGCGCGTACCGGTGATCAACGTATCGCTGGTGGATTTGACCGTGCAGCTCAAGCGTGAAGCGTCGGCCGAAGAAGTCAACGAACTGCTGCGCCAGGCCAGCCAGCATTCGAAGATCCTCGGTTACAACACCCTGCCGCTGGTCTCCAGCGATTTCAACCACAACCCGCTGTCGTCGATTTTCGACGCCAACCACACCAAGGCCAGCGGCAAGCTGCTCAAGGTACTGGCCTGGTATGACAACGAATGGGGCTTCTCCAACCGCATGCTGGATAACTGCCTGGCGTTGTGTAACGCCGAATAATGTTCGGCACCGTAGGAGCTGCCGCGGGCTGCGATCTTTTGACCTTGATGTTTCGCTTGCGACTCAATTGAGCCGGAAAAGATCGCAGCCTGCGGCAGCTCCTACATGAAATCAGGCCTTGACCCTCGCGACAGATGATAAGCATTATCATCTAGTCAAACCGAATCGGGCCCTACCGTGAGTCAATCGCGCTTCCATCACGTCTTCCTTGCCCAGCGTACGCCACTGCTGCGCACCCTCCAGCGCATGGTCAACAACCCCAGCACCGCCGAAGACCTGCTTCAGGAAACCTACCTGCGCGTCACCCGCGCACTGGCTGAACGCACGGTCGAGCATCTTGAGCCGTTTGTCTTCCAGACCGCCCGCAACCTGGCGCTGGACCACTTGCGTGCGCGGCGTATCCAGTCCCGGACCCTGCTGGACGACGTGCCGCAAGAAGTTATCCACAACGTGGTCGCCCCCCAAAGCAGCGCCGAAGACGCCGCCCATGCCGAGCAAATGCTCGAACGCCTCAATGTCAGGCTGCAAGCCCTTAGCCCGCGACAGCAACAGATTTTTATCCTCAGCCGACTGCATGGTCACAGCTATCAGGACATCGCCAAGCGGCTGAACGTGTCGCTGAGCACCGTGCAGAAGGAACTGAAGCTGATCATGGCAATCTGTGTGGGCGTGGCCGAACGCCTTGGTTGCGACTAAGCCTGTAAGGATTTTCTCTAAGAGGCCGTCGCCGATTGCGCTGGCCTGCGGCCCTGCTAGGCTTGGTCGCTGACGCTAAATAGCCGTGCAAAAGACACTGCGAGGAACCACCGTGACAGACAAACACCGTGCCCCTGAGCACGCTGCGGCGCAGGACACCGCCCATGCCATGGAACAGGCACTGGACTGGCTCATTCTGCTGGACAACCCCAGCGAGGAGCAGACCCGGCAGTTCCAGGCCTGGCTGGCGGCCGATCCGCGCCATGGTCAGGCATTCAAGCGGGCCCAGGCGATCTGGAACGGCCCGCAAGTGATGCAAAGCGCCCGGCAACTCAAAAGCCGCCCTCAAGCCAGCGCAGTATCACGCTTGCGCGCCCATTGGAAACCCTTGGCCACCGCTGCCGTGCTGTTTCTGGGCCTGTTCAACTTCAGCGACCTGCCCCTGCGCCTGCAGGCCGATCACCTGACCGTGGTCGGGGAACGCCAGCGCCTGCAACTGGAGGATGGCTCCCAGGTCCTGCTCAACACCGATTCGGCCTTTTCCAGCACATTCAATGAACAGCGGCACATGGCCCGGTTGTACAAAGGCGAAGCGTTTTTCGAAGTCCCGGACACTCGCCACCTGCCCCTGCAAATCGACGCCGGTCCGGTTATCGCCAGCGTCAGCGACACCTCCTTCGCGGTGCGCTACCTCGATGGCGTGACGCAAGTGCAGGTGCAGCGCGGTGATGTGGATTTGCGGGCCACGCGTTATGACGCCCATATCAGGTTGTCGGCCGGGGAAAGCATCCGCATCGGTCCCAACGGCTTCGACCGCCCTGTACAGATGGATGCCGGCACCGATCTGGCGTGGGTGCAGGGGCGACTGGTGTTCGAGAACCGACCGTTGAGCCAGGTGCTGGCCGAGCTGCGACGCTACTACCCCGGCTGGATCATCAACAACAACGAACAGTTGGCCCAGGTCGCCGTGACCGGCAATTACCGCCTCGACCAGCCGCTGGACGTGGTGCGCTCTTTGGCCCATATCACCTCTGCCCGTCTCCAGGAATTCCCGGCGCTGGTGATCTTGAACTAAATGAGAATTATTTTTACTCGATAGGCTCCGCTGGTTCGTCTCGTTATAGCCAATGCAATTGATTCGCATCTAGCGACATCATCTGCACCTATAACAGATGCGACACGGAGCGCTATCGATGTCCTCTCGTCTTACCCGCCGGTCCCTTGCCCCTGCCTGCACGCTGTCGTTGCTGACCGCCGCCGTCCTGATGGCGGGCACCGCGCCAGCCGCACTGGCCGCCGCCACCGAGCAGCCACCTGCGCGCAACGTCGGTGATTACACCTTTGCCATTGCCCAGCAACCGTTGGTTTCAGCGTTGAATGCGTTCACCGCCGTCACGGGCTGGCAGGTCGGTTTGCCGGCAGAACTGGCCGAAGGCGTTGCCTCGCCCGGCGTCAACGGCTCGCTGCCGGCGGAAAAAGCCCTGGAGCGCCTGTTGGTGGGGACCAACCTGAGCTACCGCAAACTGGGCAACAACAGCATCGTCCTGGAAAAGCGCAGCGCCGGCAGCGTGGTGAACCTGCAACAGGTGACCATCAGCGCCACCCGCCAGGAACAGGACATCGCCAGCGTGCCCAGCACGGTTTCCGTCCACGACCGGCAGGAACTGGACCGCAACAACGTCAACACCCTCAAGGATCTGGTGCGCTATGAACCCGGCGTTTCAGTCGGTGGGGCAGGCCAGCGCGGCGGCATCAGCGGCTACAACATTCGCGGAATCGACGGCAACCGGGTCCTGACGCAGGTCGACGGCGTGGAAATTCCCGACAGTTTCTTCAACGGCCCGTACGCCAAGACCCAGCGCAATTACGTGGACCCGGAAATCGTCAAGCGCGTGGAGATCCTCCGCGGCCCGGCCTCGGTGCTGTACGGCAGCAATGCCATCGGCGGTGCCGTCAGCTATTTCACCCTTGATCCGGACGACATCATCAAACCGGGTAAAGACGTCGGCGCCCGCCTGAAGACCGGCTACAGTTCCGCCGACGAGAGCTGGCTCAAGTCCGCCACCGTCGCCGGGCGCAGCGGGCAGTTCGACGGCCTGTTGCATTACAGCCAGCGCGACGGTCATGAAACTCAATCCTACGGCAATCACAATGGCACCGGCCTGGACCGCACCGCAGCCAACCCGGAAGACGTGCGCACCCACAATGTGCTGGCCAAGCTCGGCTGGAACTACAACGACGACTCACGCCTGGGCCTGGTCTACGAGAAGTACAAGGATGACCGGGACACCGATCTGAAAAGTGCCTATGGCGGCCCCTACTCCGACGGCCAGCCGGCAATTCCTGATTTTGTGCTGCCCGGCGGCATGTATCAGTGGCGCACCGGTAACGACACCATCAGCCGCGAGCGCTTCGGCCTGGAGCACAGCTTCGTCCTCGACAGCCTGCTGGCCGACCACGTGAAGTGGAGCCTGAACCACCAGATTGCCAAGACCGACCAGAGCACCGCCGAGTTCTACTTTCCCATCACCCGCCAGGTGCTCCGCACACGAGAGACCCTCTACGAAGAAAAACAGTGGGTTTTCGACGCCCAACTGGACAAGGCCTTCAGCCTCGCCGACACCGATCACGCGCTGACCTACGGCACTACGATCAAGCAACAGAAAGTCACCGGCTCGCGCAGCGGCAATGGCGTCTGCCTGGCCGTCGGCGTGGGTTGCTCCGCCGTCGGAGCCATCAGCACCCGGGACGTACTGGAAAAGGCCAGTGATTTCCCGGACCCGACCATCAACACTTACAGCCTGTTCGCCCAGGATCAGATCAGTTGGAATCGGTGGACTTTCACGCCGGCCCTGCGTTACGACTACACGCGGCTCAAGCCGCACCTGACCGAGGCATTCCTCAACACCGCGGACCCCACCGGCGGCGGTGAGGTCAGCGACAAGAACAAGACCTGGCATCGCGTCTCGCCCAAATTCGGCCTGACCTACGCCCTGACCGACCAGTACACCTGGTACGGCCAGTACGCCGAAGGCTTCCGCACGCCAACCGCCAAGGCGCTGTATGGTCGCTTCGACAATCCCGACGCCGGCTACAGCGTGGCACCCAACCCCGATCTGGAACCGGAAAAAAGCAAAAGCTATGAGACTGGCCTGCGGGGCCGTTTCGAAGCCGGTTCGTTCGATGTGGCGGTGTTCTACAACAAGTATCGCGACTTCATCAATGAAGATGCGATCACGCCCGGAGCCGACGAGCTGACCTTCCAGAGCAACAACATCAAGCACGCCACCATCAAGGGCGCCGAGGTCAAGGGACGCCTGAACCTGGATCTGTTCGGCGCGCCGCAAGGCCTGTACACCCAAGCCTCGGTGGCCTATGCCTACGGTCGCAACAACGACACCGGCGAGCCGATCAACAGCGTCAACCCGCTGACCGGCGTGTTCGGCCTGGGTTACGAGCAGGACCGGTTCGGCACTTTGCTCAGTTGGACCTTGGTCAAGAAAAAAGACCGCGTCGACGACAGCAACTTCAACTCGCCCGATGGCGTCAGCGGCCAGTTCAAGACCCCGGGCTTCGGCATCCTCGACCTGACCGGGTTCTACAAGGTGACCGACGACGTCACCGTCAGCGGCGGTCTCTACAACCTCACCGACAAGAAGTACTGGCTGTGGGATGACGTGCGTGGCTACGACAGTGTGGGAGAAGCCGCGGTGCTGAGCCCGGCCAACCTCGATCGCCTGACTCAGCCGGGGCGCAACTTCGCAGTCAACCTGATCTGGGATATCTGACCAGGTTGCCAGGCAAAACAAATACCTGTGGCGAGGAGCGTCATGTGGGAGCAAGGCTTGCCCGCGATGAAGGTGATGCGATCTTTCAGAAATGGAGGCGCCCGTTCGCGAGCAAGCTTTGCTCCCACAGCCCCTCGCCACCATGTGCTCATTCGAAGGAATTTTTCATGACTACACAACATCCCGTTTTACGTTCCCAACGCCTGAACCAGATCACCCACGAGCCCCATAGCAAGCTCGACGCCCTGGTCAAAGCCCACGCCCCGTTCAAAACCCCGGCCAGCTTCGCCCGGTTCGTCGTCGCCCAATACCTGTTCCAGTCCGAGCTGGTGACGCTGTACAACGACGCGCAACTGACCGCCCTGATTCCCGATCTGCCGCAGCGCTGCCGCGCGGAAGCGGCCAGAGCGGACCTGGCGGACCTGAACACCGACGTGCCCGCACCCGTGGCCGGCGCGGTCAACAATCCGACCCTGGCCGAGGCCTTGGGCTGGCTGTTTGTCTCTGAAGGCTCCAAGCTCGGCGCGGCGTTTTTGATCAAGCGCGCCGTCGGCCTGGGCCTGAGCGAAACCTTCGGCGCCCGTCACTTGGCAGAGCCTGCGGGCGGGCGCGCCGAAGGCTGGAAAACCTTCATCCGCAGCCTCGACAACCTGGCCTTCACTGAACAGCAGGAAGCCGAAGCGGACAAAGGCGCACTGGATGCCTTCAATCGGTTTACGGTGTTGTTGGAACAGGCTTATGCGGCCGAGTTGGCCTGAAGTGTCCGAACTTTCCATTGTGGGAGCGAGCCTGCTCGCGAAGACGCAAGTTCATTCGCTACAGATGTCGTCTGACACACCGCCATCGCGAGCAGGCTCGCTCCCACAGAGGTTGTGCATGACTGAAAAACGCTGATGAGCCGCCCCACGAAACTCGCCCAACTGCTCTTCGGCCTGCTCGCCTACATAAGCCTGGCGATCGGCCTGGTCGCCATAGTCGTGCCCGGCCTGCCAACGACCGAGTTCATTCTGTTGGCCGCCTGGGCCGCGACCCGCAGTTCGCCGCGCCTGAGCGCCTGGCTGGAAAACCACCGGCTGTTCGGGCCGATGCTGCGCAACTGGCGCAACGGCAAAGTCGTCCCTCGCCGGGCCAAGGTTGCGGCCAGCGTCAGCATGCTGCTTTGCGCCGGGCTGATGCTGGTGATGCTCGACCATGGCTGGCCGGTGTATCTGGCCCTGGCCGGCATGGGCCTGGGCAACCTGTGGATCTGGTCGCGCCCAGAGCATATCCATAGCCATTCCCGTGGCGAGGGAGCGTGCTCCCGCTGGGCCGCGAAGCGGCCCCCTACGGATTTTTGATCTATGCTCGCTCTCTGATTTGGAGGGCCTTCGATGACAGATCTGCTCACGTCCATGCAAGCCGCACTCGGCTTACCCACGACACCAATCCCCTTCACCGCCGAGGGCGCTCTGCCCTCGACGTTCGCCGTCACGGAGCTGGCCTGCGCCAGCATCGCCACGGCCGGTCAGGCGACCGCCGAACTCATCCATCAGCAAACCGGCCGCCGGCCGACCCTGGAGGTCGATCGACGGCTGGCCTCGTTCTGGTTCTCCACCTCCCTGCGCCCCATCGGCTGGAGCGTACCGCCGATGTGGGATCCGGTGGCCGGCGACTACCCCACCGCCGACGGTTGGATTCGTCTGCACACCAATGCGCCTCACCATCGCCTCGCCGCCGAAAAGGTCTTGGGCGCGTGCATCGACCGCGCCGACATGGCGACCAAGGTGGCGCGCTGGAACAAAGCCGAACTGGAACACGCGGTGGTCCAGGCCGGTGGTTGTGCCGCCGAAATGCGCGCGTGGCAGGCGTGGCAGATTCATCCCCAGGGCATGGCGGTGAATGCCGAGCCGCTGGTTCATCTGGACGCCACCGCCGCTCAACAACCCAAGCCCTGGCTCGGTAGCGTGGCTCAGCCATTGGCGGGCCTCAAGGTGCTTGACCTGACCCGCGTGCTGGCAGGCCCCATCGCCAGCCGTTTCCTCGCAGGCCTGGGAGCCGAGGTCCTGCGCATCGACCCACCGAGCTGGAACGAGCCCGGCGTGGTGCCGGAGGTCACCCTCGGCAAACGCTGCGCCCGCCTCGACTTGCATCAGCCCGACGACCGCGCTGCGTTTGAGGCGCTGCTCAAAGACACCGATATCCTGCTCCATGGCTACCGCGCCGACGCCCTGGAACGTTTGGGCTACGGAGCCGAACAACGCCAGCGAATAGCGCCTGGCCTGATCGACGTCAGCCTCAACGCCTACGGCTGGAGCGGCCCCTGGCAGAACCGCCGCGGCTTCGACAGCCTGGTGCAGATGAGCAGCGGCATTGCCGAAGCCGGCATGGGCTGGAAACAGACCGACAAACCGACACCGCTGCCGGTGCAGGCGCTGGACCATGGCACCGGATACCTGATGGCCGCCAGCACGATTGTGTTGCTGTCCCGACGGTTGGCAAGCGGCCAGGGCGGCTCGGCACGTTTGTCACTGGCGCGCACGGCGAAGCTGTTGATCGAACGTGGCGCGGGCGCCGGGATTGCGTTGCGAGCCGAGGACGAGAACGATCAGGGACTGCTCGTCGAACAGACACCCTGGGGCCCGG
Organism: Pseudomonas sp. NFACC45; assembly: GCF_900113505.1. Taxonomy (NCBI): domain Bacteria; kingdom Pseudomonadati; phylum Pseudomonadota; class Gammaproteobacteria; order Pseudomonadales; family Pseudomonadaceae; genus Pseudomonas; species Pseudomonas sp. NFACC45. The sequence goes on along the minus strand of NZ_FOPO01000003.1, from coordinate 394,398 downwards.
CCCATCGACTGCAGGTGCCCTTGAAAATCACCGGGACGCCGCTGCAATGGACCTCGCCAGCGGCGGAATTGGGCGCGCATCGGGCCCGGTGGTGACGAGCGTCCGTTGTGGCGAGGGGATTTATGTGGGAGCAAGGCTTGCTCCCACAGCCCCCTCAACGCCTTCAAAAAGATGACCTTCGCCTCAAAGCGCCAAAAACCCGCTGTACAACCCATATGCCGCCACGCCCGCCCCTGACATCACACACGCAAAGACGCCCTTTTCCATCGGCGTAAACAACCGCAACCCCTGCTCACGCTTGGCCTGGGCAAACAAAATCACCCCCGGCGCATACAACAGCGCCGACAACAGCAGGTATTTCACCCCACCGGCATACAGCAGCCACACCGCGTAACACAGGGCGACGCCACCAATACACAGGTCTTTCATGCGCCGTGCCGAGGCCTGGCCGTAGGTTTCTCCCCGTGCGCACAGCAGCACCGCATAGGCCGCCGACCACAGATACGGCACCAGAATCATCGACGAGGCAAGATAGATCAGGCTGGTATAGGTGCCTGCGGAAAACAGGGTGATCAACAAAAACAGCTGGATCATGCCATTGGTCAGCCACAGCGCGTTGACCGGCGCATGGTTGGCGTTTTCCTTGGTCAGAAACGCCGGCATGGTCTTGTCCCGGGCGGTGGCATAGAGGATTTCTGCGCACAGCAGCGCCCAGGACAGCAGCGCACCGAGCAATGACACCACCAGGCCCAGACTGATCAGCACGGCGCCCCAGGGCCCGACAATGTGTTCCAGTACACCGGCCAGGGACGGGTTCTGCAGCTTGGCCAGTTCCGGTTGGGCCATGATCCCCAGAGACAGCACGTTGACCAGCACCAGCAGTGCCAGAACCCCGAGGAACCCGATCACCGTCGCCCGCCCCACGTCCGCGCGCTTTTGCGCCCGCGCCGAGTACACGCTGGCGCCTTCGATGCCGATAAACACGAACACGGTGACCAGCATCATGTGCCGTACCTGGTCCATCACGCTGCCCAGATCCGGATTCATGACGCCCCAGATATCGCGGGTGAAAATCTCGGCCTCGAACGCCACGCCAGCGATGACGACGAACATCAACAGCGGCACGACCTTGGCCACGGTGGTCACCAGGTTGATGAACGCCGCCTCCTTGATCCCCCGCAGCACCAGGAAATGCACCGCCCACAGCAGCAACGAGGCACACGCGATAGCCACCGGGGTATTGCCCTGGCCGAACACCGGAAAAAAATACCCCAAGGTGCTGAACAGCAACACGAAGTAACCCACATTGCCCAGCCAGGCGCTGATCCAGTAGCCCCAGGCCGACGAAAACCCCATGTAGTCACCAAACCCCGCCTTGGCGTAGGCGTAAACGCCCGAGTCCAGCTCCGGTTTTCGATTGGCCAGGGTCTGGAACACGAAGGCCAGGGTCAACATGCCAACAGCGGTGATGCCCCAACCGATCAGCACCGCCCCCACATCGGCGCGGGCGGCCATGTTTTGTGGCAGGGAAAAAATCCCGCCGCCGATCATCGACCCCACCACCAGCGCGATGAGCGCGCCAAGTCGCAGTTTTTCAACCGGTTGCGGCATTTTCTGGCTCACCTTTGAATTAAGTAACTAAAGCGACATAACGTTTTTAAATAACGTCATCTGTTTAAAGTCCATGGGCTTATTACGCGACCCTGGCCCAAGACACAAATAAAAAAGACAGGGCAGCCGATTATTTTTGTCATGAAAGCCGCCTACAAAATAGTTGCGCCGACGCAGAATTCAACTAGCGTGAAGTGTCCTACGGGGCATGAATCCTGCCTATTTCCCCACCTCAGAGGCTTGAAACGAGCCTTTCATAGAACTTCGCAACGACAACGGACGCTATCAACTCCTTTATTAACAATGGAATGTCGTCATGCACTGATCCAGATCAGCTCGAGAAACTTTAAAGCGACTTAGGCTTTGCTAACTCTCTTCTCCTGCATTGGAGTCATACAATGTCTGATACCCCCGCAAAACTTCGATTGGGTGCGCTTGTCGCGCTGGTGGTCGGCTCGATGATTGGCGGGGGAATCTTTTCCTTGCCACAAAACATGGCCGCCAGTGCCGATGTCGGTGCCGTGCTGATCGGTTGGGCGATAACCGCCGTCGGCATGCTGACCCTGGCTTTCGTATTCCAGACCCTGGCCAACCGCAAACCTGATCTGGACGGCGGTGTGTATGCCTACGCCAAGGCCGGGTTCGGCGACTACATGGGCTTCTCGTCGGCCTGGGGCTACTGGATCAGCGCCTGGCTGGGCAACGTCGGTTACTTCGTCCTGTTGTTCAGCACCTTGGGGTATTTCTTCCCGATCTTCGGCGAAGGCAATACCGTCGCGGCGGTGATCGGTGCATCAGTGCTGCTGTGGGCCGTGCATTTCCTGGTCCTGCGGGGCATCAGGGAAGCGGCGTTCATCAACCTGGTGACCACCATCGCCAAGGTGGTGCCGCTGCTGCTGTTCGTGCTGATCGCGGTGTTCGCCTTCAGGCTCGATATCTTCACCGCCGACATCTGGGGCCTGAAGAACCCGGACCTGGGCAGCGTGATGGATCAAGTGCGCAACATGATGCTGGTCACCGTATGGGTGTTCATTGGCATTGAAGGGGCAAGCATCTTTTCCGCCCGTGCCGAGAAACGCACGGATGTCGGCAAGGCCACGGTGATCGGTTTCATCACCGTGCTGCTGTTTCTGGTGCTGGTGAACGTGCTGTCCCTGGGCATCATGACCCAACCGGAACTGGCCAAGTTGCAGAATCCGTCCATGGCTGCGGTGCTCGAGCATGTGGTGGGTCACTGGGGCGCGGTGCTGATCAGCGTCGGTCTGATCATCTCGCTGCTCGGTGCCCTGCTGTCCTGGGTACTGCTGTGCGCCGAGATCATGTTTGCCGCTGCCAAAGACCACACCATGCCGGAGTTCTTGCGCCGCGAAAACGTGAATCACGTACCCGCCAACGCCCTGTGGCTGACCAACGCGATGGTCCAGCTGTTCCTGGTCATCACCCTGTTCTCGGCCAGCACTTACCTGTCACTGATATACCTCGCCACCTCGATGATCCTGGTGCCGTACCTGTGGTCGGCGGCTTATGCGGTGCTGCTGGCGGTGCGCGGCGAGACCTACGAAGGCTTCGCGGCCGAGCGGCGCAAGGACCTGATCATCGGCGCCATCGCCCTGATCTATGCAGTGTGGCTGCTGTATGCCGGCGGGATCAAATACCTGCTGCTGTCCGCCCTGCTCTATGCCCCCGGCGCGATCCTGTTCGCCAAGGCCAAGCGCGAGTTGGGCAAACCGGTTTTCACCTCCGTCGAGAAGCTGATTTTCGCCGCAGTGATCGCAGGCGCCCTGGTGGCCGCCTACGGGCTCTACGACGGCTTCCTGACCTTGTAACTGACTGATTGTTTTATCTGGAGGATCTTTGTAATGACCACGGAAAAAGTGAAGTACGGCGTTCATTCCGAAGCCGGTAAGCTGCGCAAAGTCATGGTGTGTTCCCCTGGCCTGGCCCATCAGCGGCTGACCCCGAACAACTGCGACGAACTGCTGTTCGACGATGTCCTGTGGGTCAACCAGGCCAAGCGCGACCATTTCGATTTCGTCACCAAAATGCGCGAGCGCGGCGTCGATGTGCTGGAAATGCACAACCTGTTGACCGATATCGTTGCCATTCCCGAAGCCCTGGACTGGATCCTGCAACGCAAGATCACCCCCAACTCGGTCGGCATTGGCCTGGTGCATGAAGTCGATTCCTGGCTGCGCAGCCTGGAGCCGCGCAAGATCGCCGAATTCCTGATCGGTGGCGTCTCGGCCGATGATCTGCCGGACAGTTTCGGTGGCAAGACCATCCAGATGTTCCGCGACTTCCTCGGTCACTCCAGCTTCATCCTGCCGCCATTGCCCAACACTCAATTCACCCGCGACACCACCTGCTGGATCTACGGTGGCGTCACTTTGAACCCGATGTATTGGCCGGCGCGACGCCAGGAAACCCTGCTGGCCAGCGCCATTTATAAGTTCCACCCTGAATTCACCCAGGCCGACTTCCAGGTCTGGTACGGCGACCCCGACCAGGATCACGGCAACGCTACGCTGGAAGGCGGCGACGTGATGCCGATTGGCAACGGCGTGGTACTGATCGGCATGGGCGAGCGTTCGTCGCGCCAGGCCATCGGCCAACTGGCGCTGAATCTGTTCAAGCACAAGGCCGTGGAACGCGTGATCGTCGCCGGCTTGCCCAAGTCCCGCGCCGCCATGCACCTGGACACCGTGTTCAGTTTCTGCGACCGCGACCTGGTGACGATCTTCCCGGAAGTGGTGAGCCAGATCGTCGCCTTCTCCCTGCGCCCTGACGAGAGCAAACCCGGCGGCATCGACATTCGTCGCGAAGAAACCAACTTCCTCGACACCGTGGCCAAGGCCCTGAACCTCAAAGCGCTGCGCGTGGTGGAAACCGGCGGCAACAGCTTCGCCGCCGAACGCGAGCAATGGGATGACGGCAACAACGTCGTGGCCCTGGAACCGGGCGTGGTGATCGGTTACGACCGCAATACCTATACCAACACCCTGCTGCGCAAGGCCGGCGTGGAAGTCATCACCATCAGCGCCAGCGAGCTGGGCCGAGGCCGTGGCGGCGGCCATTGCATGACCTGCCCGATCATTCGCGACCCGATCGACTACTGACCTTTGAGCCTGGGTTGGTGTTTATCCAACGCCGCCCAGGGGATAACCCCCACCTGAGGAGATCCATCATGGCTTTCAACATGCACAACCGCAGCCTGCTGAGTTTGATGCACCACACCAACCGCGAGCTGCATTATCTGCTGGACCTGTCACGGGACCTCAAGCGTGCCAAATACACCGGCACCGAGCGGCCACACCTCAAGGGCAAGAACATCGCGCTGATCTTCGAGAAAACCTCGACCCGCACCCGCTGTGCCTTCGAAGTCGCGGCCCATGACCAGGGCGCCCACGTTACCTACATCGATCCCGTCTCTTCGCAGATCGGCCACAAAGAGAGCATGAAAGACACCGCCCGGGTACTGGGACGGATGTTCGACGCCATCGAATATCGCGGCTTCGAACAGGAGATCGTCGAGGAACTGGCCAAGTTCGCCGGCGTGCCGGTGTTCAACGGCCTGACCGCTGAATTCCACCCCACCCAAATGATCGCCGACACCCTGACCATGCGCGAACACAGCGATAAGCCGCTGCATGACATCAGCTACGCCTACCTGGGCGACGCCCGCTACAACATGGGCAACTCGCTGCTGATGATCGGCGCCAAACTGGGCATGGACGTGCGCATCGGCGCTCCCAAAGCCCTCTGGCCGCAACAGGACTTCATCGACCAGTGCCAGGCCTTCGCCGCTGAAAGCGGCGCACGCATCACCATCACCGAAGACCCCAAGGAAGCCGTCAAGGGCGTGGACTTCATCCACACCGACATCTGGGTGTCCATGGGCGAGCCGGTCGAGGCATGGGACGAGCGCATCGAACAACTGCTGCCCTATCAGGTCAACGCGCAAATGATGAAAGCCTCGGGCAACCCCCGGGTGAAATTCATGCATTGTCTTCCCGCTTTCCATAACAGCGAAACCAAGGTCGGCAAAGACATCGCCGCGCGCTATCCGAACCTGGCCAACGGTGTGGAAGTGACCGAAGAAGTGTTCGAATCCCCGGCCAACATCGCCTTCGAGCAAGCGGAAAACCGCATGCACACCATCAAGGCGATCCTGGTGTCGGCGCTGGCGGATATCTGACACCGGCCGCCCCCAGCTGAAGTGTTTTTCACTGTGGGAGCGAGCCTGCTCGCGATAGCGGAGTATCAGCTTGCATTGATGTTGGATGTGCTGCCGTCATCGCGAGCAGGCTCGCTCCCACAAGGGGACCGAGTCGTCCATTATTTCTCTGTCAGAGGACAGCACCATGCGCATCGTCGTAGCCCTTGGCGGGAACGCCCTCCTGCGTCGGGGTGAACCCATGACCGCCGACAACCAACGCAGCAACATCCGCACCGCGACCGAACAGATCGCCAAGATCCACCCTGGCAACGAGCTGGTCATCGCCCACGGCAATGGCCCCCAGGTCGGCCTGCTGTCGCTGCAGGCCGCGGCCTACACCTCGGTCACGCCGTATCCGCTGGATGTGCTCGGCGCCGAGACCGAGGGCATGATCGGCTACATCATCGAACAGGAGCTGGGCAACCTGCTGGACTTCGAAGTGCCGTTCGCAACGCTGTTGACCCAGGTCGAAGTGGACGCCAACGACCCGGGGTTCCAGAACCCCACCAAACCCATTGGCCCGGTCTACACAAAGGCTGAGGCAGAAAAACTCGCGGCCGAAAAAGGTTGGGCGATCGCCCCGGACGGGGACAAGTTCCGCCGCGTGGTCGCCAGCCCGCGGCCCAAGCGCATCTTCGAAATCCGCCCGATCAAGTGGCTGCTGGAAAAGGGCAGCATCGTGATCTGCGCCGGCGGTGGCGGCATCCCGACGATGTACGACGCCGACGGTAAGCTCCAGGGCGTGGAAGCGGTGATCGACAAAGACTTGTGCTCGGCGCTGCTGGCCGAACAGCTGGAAAGCGATCTGCTGGTGATCGCCACGGACGTCAACGCCGCGTTCGTCGACTTCGGCAAGCCGACCCAGAAAGCCATTGCCCAGGCTCACCCCGATGAAATGGACAGGCTGGGCTTTGCCGCCGGCTCGATGGGGCCGAAAGTCCAGGCCGCCTGCGAATTTGCCCGCAACACTGGCAAGGTCGCGGTGATTGGATCACTCTCAGACATTGAGGCCATCGTCCAGGGCACCGCCGGTACGCGCATCAGCACGGCAACACCCGGCATCGCCTATCGATAACAGGAAACTTGCGGGGCGGATCCAGGGTCTGCCCTACACCCACGCCTTCGAAGGAGAGTCGCTTATGGCCATGTTCGAACCCGGTCACCTGCATATGGAGCGCCACGCGCTGAACAAGGATGATTTCAGCTACAACCTGTGTATCGACTATGAGCTGGCGCAGGACCCCAAGGAGGGCCAGGGCATGTCGTTCCGGTTGCACGGCACGGTCGAGGATAAATCCGTGGACGAAACTTTTTTCCTGGCCAAGGACCAGGCCTTCGACTTCGCCCGCCATGCCACGCGCATCGCTCAGACACACGGCATGCCCAAGAGCGCCAGCATTGGCTCGATGCACGAGTACTACGACAAAATGTTCGAAGACGTGCGCAAGCAACTGGACGTTAAGCCAGGCGACCCGATGAAGCCTGAGCATCTGGAATAACCCGCCCTGACGGTTACCCCATCCTCTTGTGGGAGCGGGCTTGCTCGCGAAGGTGGTCTGTCAGTCAACATCAATGTCGCCTGTGATCCCGCCTTCGCGAGCAAGCCCGCTCCCACAGGGTTATCAGTGTTCTGAATATCGGGTTAAACACGCTCACTGCCTGGCTGGCAACCCGCCATGGCTGACCTATGCTGAAAGTAGTACCCAAGGGTATTCGTTCAGAGGTCACCGCCATGAACATCAAAACAAGAAGACGCCTCGCCATTTTTGTCACCTGCACCGTCACGCTGGCGCTCTATGGCACGGCGGCCTATCGGGTCGAACAGGCCAGACAACTGCCCCGTGAACACGCCAGTTGCAACCTGGAGCGCTGCATTCCCCATAGCGCGACCCTGAACGCTTTGCGCTGAGGCGTGTTCAGTCGTCCTGCTGATCGGTCTTGAGCCGGTCACGGAATGCCTTGGGAGAGATGCCAACCCGTCGGCGAAACAACCGGGTGAAATTGGTCGGGTCAGAAAAACCGAGCATTTCGGAAATCTCGTAGATCGTCATGCCGGTGTAGGTCAGCAGCCGCTTGGCTTCCAGTAGCTGGCGCTCATGCATGATCTGCAGAGCCGGCTGCCCCGCCAATTCCCGACAGGTGCCGTTGAGGTGCGACACGGAGATGCCCAGACGATGGGCCAGGTCTTCGACCTTGACATGCTGGCGATAGGTTTCTTCCACCAACTGAATGAACCCGTTGAGGTACTCCCGCGCGCGTTGTGGGCGCTGGGCCTGCGTGCGCCGCTGCATCACCTGACGACTGACCCAGACCATGATCACGCTAACCAAGGCATGCATCAGCATTTCCCGGGCCGGCTGATGCCCACCGTATTCAGCCTGCAGGGCGCTGAACAGGCTATTGAGGTATTCGGCATCTTCCAGGGCCGGGTAGCTTTCAGCCTGGGCCAGCACGTTGACCGAATGACCCAGCTGCGATTGCAGATGCGTGACCAGCGGTGCCGCCAGAGTCACCACGTAACCGTCCACATCCTCGGAAAAACGAAAGCCATGCACCGACAATGGCGGCAGGATCTGCACCGCCGGCTCGTCGAGCCGTGTGCGCTGGCCTTCGATTTCCAACTCCGCCTGGCCCTTGAAGACAAACAACAACTGACAGAGATCGGCATGCCGATGGGGTTTGATTTCCCATTGGTGCTCTCGGCTGCGCTTGGAGATGGTTTCACAGTGCAGCAGGTCCGGAGTCGGCCAATCCTGGCTTTCGCCGTAGAGCTTGAATACCGGGATTGAAGGCAGGTCTGTTTTTTTCATCACGAGGATCGGCCTGGGTTGCGGGCGATAATCGCACCGATTGGTAGAAAGTACAGGTATCGGCTCAGTTTTCCCCTTCAATTGACAGGTCCGCAAGCGAAAAATGCAAGCACCCCAATCAACACCGACCCTGGTCGTGTGCTTCGTGCGAGCCATAACAACAATGAAAACCCTCAAGACCCAAGTTGCCATTATCGGTGCCGGCCCCTCTGGGCTGCTGCTCGGCCAATTGCTGCACAACGCTGGAATTGACACGGTGATCCTCGAACGCCAGACCCCAGACTATGTGCTGAGCCGCATCCGCGCCGGTGTGCTGGAGCAAGGCATGGCCCAATTGCTGCGCCAGGCCGGCGTCGGCCAGCGCATGGACGCCGAGGGGCTGCCCCATGACGGCTTTGAGCTGGCGCTCAACGGTCGGCGGGTGCACATCGATCTAAAGGGCCTGACTGGCGGTAAAAACGTCATGATCTATGGCCAGACCGAAGTCACCCGCGACCTGATGGCCGCCCGGGAGGCCGCCGGCGCCCGCACGCTTTATCAAGTCGGCAATGCCCAGCCCCACGACATGCAGACCGACAGCCCCTTCGTAACCTTCGAGCACCAAGGGCAAACCTGGCGCCTGGACTGCGATTACATTGCCGGTTGCGACGGTTTCCATGGTGCGGCGCGCCAGTCAATCCCGGCGGAAAAACTCAAGGTCTTCGAGCGGGTCTACCCGTTTGGCTGGCTCGGCATCCTGGCCGACACCCCACCGGTTCACGAGGAGTTGGTCTACGCCCGCCACGAACGTGGTTTTGCCCTGTGCAGCATGCGCTCCAAGACTCGCACCCGTTATTACCTGCAAGTGCCTGCCGAGGAGCAAGTGGCCGATTGGCCGGACGAGCGCTTCTGGTCTGAACTGAAAAACCGCCTGCCAGCCGACCTGGCCCAGGCACTGGTGACAGGTCCCTCCATCGAGAAAAGCATCGCGCCGCTGCGCAGCTTCGTGGTCGAGCCGATGCAGTATGGACGGATGTTCCTGGTCGGTGACGCGGCCCACATCGTTCCGCCCACCGGCGCCAAGGGGCTGAACCTGGCCGCCAGCGACGTCAGCACGCTGTTCAACATTCTGCTCAAGGTCTATCGCGACGGCCGTACCGACTTGCTGGAAAAGTATTCGGCCATTTGCCTGCGACGGGTGTGGAAAGCCGAGCGCTTCTCCTGGTGGATGACCTCCATGCTGCACCGCTTCGACGACGACGCCTTCAACCAGCGCATCAGCGAAGCGGAGCTGGAATATTTCGTCGACTCCGAGGCGGGTCGAAAAACCATCGCGGAAAACTACGTCGGACTTCCTTATGAGGCTATCGAATAGCCGGCTATCGACTTAAACTGCGGGCTCAGTCCTCTTCGCCAACCAGGCGTGATGCCCGCAGGTTCTGCCTTGACTCAAGCCCATACCTCCCAAGCCCCACAGCCTGCCATTCGTAGTGTGCTGGTGGCCCTGATGCTGGCGATTTTTCTCGGCGCACTGGACCAGACCATCGTCGCCGTCTCGATGCCGGCCATTTCCGCCCAGTTGGGTGATGTCGGGCTGCTGGCCTGGGTGATTTCCGGCTACATGGTCGCCATGACCGTGGCGGTGCCGATCTACGGCAAGCTCGGTGACCTCTACGGTCGGCGGCCGTTGATGCTGTTCGGCATGGGGCTGTTCACCCTGGCCTCACTGTTCTGTGGGCTGGCGCAAAACATGGAGCAACTGGTGCTGGCGCGCATATTCCAGGGCATCGGCGCCGGCGGGATGATTTCCGTGAGCCAGGCGATCATCGGCGACATCATCCCGCCACGCGAGCGGGGTCGCTACCAAGGGTACTTCAGCAGCATGTACGCGGTGGCCAGCGTGGCCGGGCCGGTGCTCGGTGGCTACATGACCGAATACTTGTCGTGGCGCTGGGTGTTCTGGATCAACCTGCCGCTGGGCCTCACGGCCTGGTGGGTGGCCCGCCGCACCCTGGTGGGGCTACCAGTGCCGCAACGCACGCCGATCATCGATTACCTGGGCACCGTGTTGTTGATCATTGGCCTGACTGCGTTGCTGCTGGGGATCACCGAGGTCGGCCAGGGCCATGCCTGGCACAGCCGTGAAGTGCTGGGATTACTGGGTTGCGCAGGGATAGCCCTGGGGGTGTTCGTCTGGTACGAGCGTCGGGCGCGGGAACCGTTGCTGCCGATGCACCTGTTCGCCAACCGCAGCGCGGTGCTGTGCTGGTGCACGGTGTTTTTCACCAGCTTCCAGGCGATTTCCCTGACGGTCCTGGTGCCGTTGCGCTTCCAGAGCGTGACCGGCGCCGGTGCCGACAGCGCGGCGTTGCACCTGTTGCCGTTGGCGATGGGGCTGCCCATGGGTGCGTATTTTGCCGGACGCCGTACCTCGATCACCGGCCATTACCAACCGATGATCCTCTGCGGCGCCCTGCTCTTCCCGTTCGCCATCCTCGGCATGGCCTTCACCCCGCCCGACGCGTTCTGGCTCAGTAGCCTGTTCATGCTGCTCAGCGGCATCGCTTCCGGCATGCAGTTCCCGACTTCGCTGGTGGGGTCGCAAAATTCGGTGCAACAGCAGGACATCGGGGTCGCCACCAGCACCACCAACCTGTTCCGCTCCCTCGGCGGCGCCGTGGGCGTGGCGCTGATGTCGGCGTTGCTGCTGGCCTTGCTGCAGGATTCAAGCTTTGCGCAGCTTGCCGGATCGTCGCTGCTCGGCGAGGGGCATAGCGGCAATGTCTTGCTGGACGGTCTGAACGCCGCCCCGGGCGAGGCGCAGGAGGTCTTGCGCCAGGCATTGCAGGCAACATTCCGGCATTTGCTGTTGATCAGCGCGGCGGTGTCGTTGCTGGGGCTGGCGGCCGCGGTGGCGATGCCCAATCGCTTGCTGCGTGGGCGGGATGAGAAGGTTCGCTAGGCACAATTTCGCTGCCATGCACAAACCTGTGGCGAGGGGATTTATCCCCGTTGGGCTGTGGAACAGCCCCAAGGCAGTCGACTCAGTCTTTATGAGAATCAGAGGCGTCAGTTTTGGGGGCGCTTCGCGCCCCAACGGGGATAAATCCCCTCGCCACAAAAGCAGGCTCATCACCAGAGCTGAGTCTGGTGCTATCAAGCCGTCGCCGCGACACCCTCCGGCACCACCTGCGCACTCATCCCATCCTTCATCCGCTTGGCATCGCGTACAAAACAGCGCGACGCCAGGAACAGGAACACCATGGTCAGGAACAGCGCCACCGGGATCAGGAACATCGCGTCATGCAAACCAATGGCCTTGAACGCCTCGGTCATTTGCGCGGCGCCGGCCGCGGCCATGGCCGCATGGGCAAAGTAGTCAGACAAACCACCCACCACCACCGGCCCCATGCCTCCACCCAACAGATACAACCCGGCAAAGAACAACGCCATCGCCGTGGCCCGCAGACGCGGTTCGACGACATCCTGGATTGCCGTGTACACGCACGTATAAAAGGTATAGGCAAACAGCCAGCCGACACTGAACACCGCGACGAACACACCAATTTCAATCCGCCCGGCATACAACGCCCACGCGGTGGTGGCCGTGGAGATCACCAGGCTGAACGCGGCGAACAGCAGGCGTCCGTTGGGCACCCGTTGGTGAATCTTGTCGGCAATCCAGCCGCCCAGGGTCAACCCGAACAGCCCGGTCACGCCCACCATGATCCCGGTGGCAACCGCCGCGTCGTGCAGCGGCATCAGGAAGTAGCGCTGCAACATCGGCACCAGGAACGAGTTGCAGGCATAGGTGGCGAAGTTGAAACACAGCCCCGCCAACACCAGCCACAGAAAAGTAGGAATCGCCAGCACCCGACGGATCGGCCTGTCGATTTTTTCCTGGGAGATCTGCACCGTTTCCGCCGCGCCGCGCTTGGGTTCCTTGATGAAAAACATGAACACCGCCAGCACCAGCCCCGGCACCGCCGCGATAAAGAACGGCGCGCGCCAGCTGTCGAAGGCTTTGACCATCGCCCCGATGGTGAAGAACGCCAGGAGCAGACCGATCGGCAGGCCCAGCATGAAAATGCCCATGGCCCGCGCCCGACGGTGGGCCGGAAACAGGTCGCCGATCAGCGAGTTGGCCGCTGGCGCGTAACTGGCTTCACCGATCCCCACGCCCATGCGCACCACCAGAAACGCCCAGAAACTGCCCACCAAGCCATTGACCGCCGTCAGCCCGCTCCAGGTCGCCAGCCCCCAACCCATCAACTTGCTGCGCGAACCGGTATCGGCCAGGCGCCCCAGTGGCAGCCCGGCGATGGCATAGACGATGGTAAAGGCGGTGCCGATGATGCCGATCTGGAAGTCGCTGAGGCTCCACTCCATACGGATCGGTTCGATGATGATCGCCGGAATGGTGCGATCAAAGAAGTTGAACAGGTTGGCCAGGAACAGCAGGAACAGAATGCGCCAGGCATTCGCCGCTTGGGTCGAGTTCTGCATGGGTCCGTCTCTTTATTGTTATGGGGCACGGCGAGGCATCCGAACCCGGAGTCTGCAATCTAGACAGCGGCGCCCAGGCTGTCTCCAATCATTCGCATGGCTGATATACGACCATGGCAAGCGTCGTGTTTCGTGACTACGGTCAATTTCCCGGAAACATTGCCATCATTTTGCCTTTTCTCGATTAAAGATCATCCCGCGATGGCCGATTCAACCTATCAGGAAAAGATTTTCCCGAGCGCTGCTCAGGCTGCCCCCCTGAACGCTTGGGCCGACCTTCGCGTCGTCAAGGACGCGAGCTCCCATCCGCGACGGTCCGATGACAGTGGTCATCGAACCGACCAGTTCAGGCATATGGCGCACAATGACCTCTAAAAAAACAGCCACTGCAGTATCCGATCTTACGCTGAGCCCGGCCGCAAACGGCCCTGAAACCTCGAAACCATCGAGCAGCTCGCGTCCCCTGGCGACTCAGCAGTATCTGTATTTCACCGAAACCAATACCGACCGCATCCTCGACAACCTCGACGGCCTGCGTGACAGCGTGTTCCCGCGCCCGCCGCACCTGGTGGACGACGAAAGCGAACGCGATCAGCAGGAGTTCCCGTCCGTATGCCTGATCGGCCTGGGTCGCTGTGGCTCCAACATCGCCCTGGACGTAGCCGAGCTGGTGTACAACGCCCGCAAGTTCTACCTCAACGAGTTCAACACAGAGGACAAAGGCTATAACGACAAGGGCTACAGCCCGGCGCAGTGGATCCGTAACAATTTGCGCCTGGGCACCAGCAAAGCCAGCAAGCCGGTGTTTCTAGTCGAACCCCTGGTGATGCTCGGCGACCTGGACAAGGACATCGCCGGACGCATCCGTTTTTCGCGCAAAGGCGAAAAAAGCGGCTTTTTGCGTGACTACAGCAAAATGAAAATCATGGACCTGTCAGAAGTCCATGCCGGGGGCGCCGGTAACGCACCGATCCTGGGGCAGTACCTGGCCAAGATCATCCTGAACAAGGATACCCAGCGGTTCTCCAGCCCCGACTGGAAAATGATCCACTCGTACCTGATCGACAGCTGCGGCATCAAGGCCAACCAGTCGCGCCTGTACTTTTCGATCTTCAGTGCCGGCGGCGGGACCGGCTCGGGCATGGCCTCGGAGTTCGGCCTGGCCCAGCAGTACTCGTACATGAACAAGACGTTCGACACCAAGCCAATGGACGAACACGACAGCAAGAGCGGCCATTCCTTCGTCTTCGAGCCGATCTTCACCAGCGGCATTTGCGTACTGCCGAACATTTCCGATCACCGCAGCGAAATGTCCGAGGCGCTGCACATCAACGCCGGACGCCTGCTGTGCAAGTACCTGTCGGAAGAGTGGGATTTCTCGTACAACTTCGCCAACGAAGACAGCAGCGAAGCCAGCGTGATGGGCCGCATCCGCCCCTGGAACGCGATGATGCTGATCTCCAACGACATCATGCGCTACGCCGAAGAGAGCGATGACGGCAACATCCAGAACATCGATGTCAATGCCATGGAGAAGCACGCCAACCAGTACATCTCCCAGCAGATCTTCAACATCCTGACCGCCCAGGCGGTGACCACCGACTACGACCAGAACTACTTCCGTCGCGCCGGCATCGACATTGGCGAAACCATTCGCCTGGACGCCAACGACCTGTTCATGAGCCTGGCCGGCCCGGTGGCGATCGCCTACGCCGAGTCCGTGGTCCCGGAAACCCCAGCGCCCAGCGGCGACAAGTTCAAGGTGTTCGAGAAGGAGCCGCCGCGCCTGAACATCGACGACCTGTTCTTCCGCTCCATCGACCTGCCGCACTTCAACAAAGTCACCCAGGCCATCGAAGGCATCAGCCTGTTGCCGATCGAATCCAAACGCTACCGCGCCTCGCTGGAGCAGTACAAGAACTCCGGCTACGACGCCGCCGCCCTGCATGACCTGCACTTTTTCAAGAACTGCTCGTCGGTGGTGTCGATCGTCTCGCTGCCCAAGGACTACAAGCTGTCCTACATGGACCTGAACCGGCTCAAGACCCACCTCAACAGCCTGTTCCCCAACACCACCCTCAAGCGTTACGCGCTGGTGATCGGTGCCTCGGCCAACCTGTCGCTGACCACCCTGATCGCCAAGAGTCCTTGCCTGTCGGATGACTTCCTGACCCTGATCGTGGCGTTTATCAAACGCTGCTTTGCCCGCACCCCGTACCGCTTCGACGACACCCTGGACAACTCGATCCTGGACTTCATCATCAATGAAGACTTCGACGAAGAGCGCATCGACGATCTGCTCAACGAGTTCGAAAACCCGGCGAAGATCCTCGACACCAACTGGTACGCGATCAAGCCGATGTACGAGAAGAAATACCGCGAGCTGATCAGCGACAAAGACAAGTTTGTCTCGATCAACGACATCCGCCTGTCCCGCGACTGCGTGAAGAAGTCGATCAAGTATTTGCGTGAGATCTACCGTCACCGCATTGGCAAGACCAAGGTTATTTCTTTGAATAACCATACGGGCAAGAGTTATTGAGGCAGGCGCAGGACCGCGTCGCGCCAATCGCGAGCAGGCTCGCTCCCACATTAATCGCATTCTTTCTGAAGAAACGCGGTTCACTGTGGGAGCGAGCCTGCTCGCGATTGGCGGCCTTGACCAAAACACAAAATCAACATTCAGAAACAATTAAGCAGCCCAAAGGCCGCCCAATAAACTGTTCCCGTTACGTATACGTCACCCTCCGCTGTGGCGTTTCACCACGGCAGGATGCCATCACGCTACTCACCTACACACTTTTACCCGGAGAAAATACGAACCAACTTGGTGCGATCATTAAATCGACGCCCTTTCCTGGATCATAATCCACGGTGAAACCACCACCGCCCATAGCTGCGGATCGCGTTCGAAAAAGTCCAGAGCCCGCGTTTCAGACAGCTTGGCCAGTTGGTCGGCAGCCAGCCAGGCGGCGACTTTGGTACCTTCGTCCTGGGCAACGGCCTCGGCCGCGGCGATCAGATCCAGGGCCGGGTCGACCCACAATAGGGCACCCTTGGCGAAGAACGGCTCCAGCTCTTTCCAGGTAATAGGTGCGGTTTCACCAAGCAGTTTGGCATAGAGGGTGCTAGGTTCTTGATTCATGGGACCTGTCCGGAAAAGAAATCGGCGCGAATGATAACGTCGGTGGTCTGGCAGAAAAACCCGGTAGCAATTTGCAGCACCGATTGAAAAGCGCAGGAAAGCCAAGGATTGCCGATTTCACCGGACAAACCCCGCCGCCATTCTGTCTTTTTCTTTCAATTAAGCGACACCCTCAGGTTTTGCCCCCAAGCGCCAGCTTCCCTTGCCAACAATCGGCGCTCTACACTGTACCGGTACAGTTGCCGGGGGCATTTTCCGCGAGGATATCCAAGATATCTGACCCGGTTCTGCTGCTACGGCGCCAGGACTATAAAAATTACAACAGCATGAGTGGAGCACTATGACTAAGGCTACTAAGCAGATTTCCAAACTGTTTGCCGCTATGGTTCTGGCCGGGGTTGCCAGCCATTCGTTCGCCGCCGACACCATCAAGATCGGTATCGCCGGCCCAAAAACCGGCCCCGTAGCCCAATACGGCGACATGCAATTCAGTGGCTCCAAAATGGCCATCGAGCAGATCAACGCCAAGGGCGGCGTCAATGGCAAGCAACTGGTCGCCGTTGAATACGATGACGCCTGTGATCCAAAACAAGCGGTCGCTGTGGCGAACAAAGTCGTCAACGACGGCGTCAAGTTCGTGGTCGGCCACCTGTGCTCCAGCTCCACCCAACCGGCTTCGGACATCTACGAAGACGAAGGCGTGATCATGATCACGCCGGCCGCTACCAGCCCGGACATCACCGCTCGCGGCTACAAGATGATCTTCCGCACCATCGGCCTGGACAGCGCCCAGGGCCCTGCCGCCGGCAACTACATTGCCGACCACGTCAAGCCGAAAGTCGTTGCGGTCCTGCACGACAAGCAGCAATACGGCGAAGGTATCGCCAGTGCCGTGAAAACGACCCTCGAGAAGAAAGGCGTGAAAGTCGCCGTGTTCGAAGGCGTGAACGCCGGCGACAAAGACTTCTCCTCGATGATCGCCAAGCTCAAGCAAGCCAACGTCGACTTCGTCTACTACGGCGGCTACCACCCGGAGCTGGGTCTGATCCTGCGTCAATCGCAGGAAAAAGGCCTGAACGCCAAGTTCATGGGCCCGGAAGGCGTGGGTAACGACTCGATCTCGCAGATCGCCAAGGAAGCTTCCGAAGGCCTGCTGGTGACCCTGCCGAAATCCTTCGACCAGGATCCGGCCAACATCGCCCTGGCTGACGCGTTCAAAGCCAAGAAGGAAGACCCGAGCGGTCCGTTCGTGTTCCCGTCCTACTCGGCCGTTCAAGTGATTGCCCAGGCCATCACCGAAGCCAAGAGCGAAGACCCGGAAAAAGTGGCTGAAGCCATCCACGCCGGTACTTTCAAGACCCCGACCGGTGACCTGAGCTTTGACGACAAGGGCGACCTGAAGGACTTCAAGTTTGTGGTTTACCAGTGGCATTTCGGCAAACCTAAAACCGAAGCTTCGCCTCAGTAAGGCCTGGCCTGACTGACTGCCAATAAAGCCCACGGCGTGCCGTGGGCTTTGTTTTAAATGTATTGGGCCGCGCTGGCGTGATCCGCCAGTCTCCCCACCTGAAAATCTCAAAACCGTCATCAGCGGTTCGCTGGCAAACCTCGTGCTCGAAGTGGATGCAGATCCACGGGGCCCGGGCGGGAAAATGACTCCACCAGTGAAATGCGTATCAGGTTTTTAGGAGCGCTGTAATGCCTGACATCTATCACTTCTTCCAGCAGCTGGTTAACGGTCTGACCGTTGGCAGCACGTATGCCCTGATCGCCATCGGCTATACGATGGTTTACGGCATCATTGGAATGATCAACTTCGCCCACGGCGAGGTGTACATGATCGGCTCCTACGTGGCGTTCATCGCCATCGCCGGGCTGGCCATGATGGGACTCGACAGTGTCCCGCTGTTGATGACCGCAGCTTTCATCGCGAGCATCGTGGTGACCAGTTCCTATGGTTACAGCATCGAACGGATCGCCTATCGCCCCTTGCGCGGCAGCAACCGTCTGATCCCGCTGATTTCGGCCATCGGCATGTCGATCTTCCTGCAGAACACCGTTCTGCTTTCGCAAGACTCCAAGGACAAATCCATTCCCAACCTGATTCCGGGTAACTTTACCTTCGGGCCAGGGGGGGCACAGGAAGTGCTGATTTCCTACATGCAAATCGTGGTGTTCGTGGTGACCCTGGTCGCCATGCTCGGCCTGACGCTGTTCATCTCCCGTTCCCGTCTGGGCCGCGCCTGCCGCGCCTGTGCCGAGGACATCAAGATGGCCAACCTGCTGGGCATCAACACCAACAACATCATTGCCCTGACCTTCGTCATCGGCGCGGCCCTGGCGGCCATCGCCGCCGTGCTGTTGAGCATGCAATACGGTGTGATCAACCCCAACGCCGGTTTCCTCGTGGGCCTGAAGGCCTTCACCGCCGCGGTACTGGGCGGCATCGGCAGCATCCCCGGAGCCATGCTCGGCGGGCTGGTGCTGGGCGTGGCGGAAGCCTTTGGCGCCGACATCTTCGGCGATCAATACAAGGACGTCGTGGCGTTCGGCTTGTTGGTTCTGGTGCTGTTGTTCCGGCCGACCGGCATCCTGGGCCGTCCGGAGGTTGAGAAGGTATGACTAAACATCTTAAATCGGCGCTCTTCAGCGCACTGTTGGTCTGGGCGGTCGCGTACCCGGTACTCGGCCTGAAACTGACCATCGTCGGCATCGACCTTGAAGTGCACGGCACCAGCCCGGCCATCCTGGCGACCATCGCCGTGTGTTCGGTGCTGATGTTCCTGCGGGTGCTGTTCAGCACGCAGATCAGCGCCGCCTGGAAGGCATCGCCCGGCCTGCCGATAGTCCCGGCCAAGGCCAGTAACTTCCTGACCCTGCCGACGACCCAGCGCTGGATCATCCTGGCCCTGATCGTCGTAGCACTGGTCTGGCCGTTTTTCGGCTCTCGCGGTGCGGTGGACATCGCCACCCTGATCCTGATCTACGTGATGCTGGGCCTGGGCCTGAACATCGTGGTAGGGCTGGCTGGGTTGCTGGACCTGGGTTACGTCGGCTTCTATGCCGTCGGCGCCTACAGCTACGCGCTGCTGTCCCACTACTTCGGCTTGAGCTTCTGGATCTGCCTGCCCATCGCCGGGATGATGGCCGCCACCTTCGGTTTCCTGCTGGGTTTCCCGGTGCTGCGCTTGCGCGGTGACTACCTGGCAATCGTGACCCTGGGTTTCGGCGAGATCATCCGTCTGTTCCTGCGCAACCTGACCGACATCACCGGCGGTCCGAACGGCATCAGCAACATCGAGAAGCCGACGTTCTTCGGCCTGACCTTCGAACGCAAAGCCGCTGAAGGCCTGCAGACCTTCCACGAGTACTTCGGACTGCCCTACAACTCGATCAACAAGGTGATTTTCCTCTACCTGGTGGCGCTGTTGCTGGCCCTGGCTGCGCTGTTCGTCATCAACCGCCTGCTGCGCATGCCTATCGGGCGCGCGTGGGAAGCGCTGCGTGAAGACGAAATCGCCTGCCGTGCCCTGGGTCTGAACCCGACCGTGATCAAGCTTTCGGCCTTCACCCTCGGTGCCGCCTTCGCCGGTTTTGCCGGTAGCTTCTTTGCTGCCCGTCAGGGTCTGGTGACGCCGGAATCCTTCACCTTCATCGAGTCGGCGATCATCCTCGCCATCGTGGTGCTGGGGGGGATGGGCTCGCAGCTGGGTGTGATCCTGGCGGCGATCGTGATGATCCTGTTGCCTGAAATGATGCGTGAATTCAGCGAATACCGCATGTTGATGTTCGGCGCCTTGATGGTGCTGATGATGATCTGGCGTCCTCAAGGTCTGCTGCCTATGCAACGCCCACACATGGAGCTGCGCAAATGAGCCGCGAGATCCTCAAGGTTGAAAATCTGAGCATGCGCTTCGGCGGCTTGCTGGCGGTCAACGGCGTGGCCCTGACCGTGAAAGAGAAACAGGTCGTTGCACTGATCGGGCCGAACGGCGCGGGCAAGACCACCGTGTTCAACTGCCTGACCGGCTTCTATCAGCCTACCGGCGGCACCATCCTGCTGGACGGCGAGCCGATCCAGGGCCTGCCTGGTCACCACATCGCCCGCAAGGGTGTGGTGCGCACCTTCCAGAACGTGCGGCTGTTCAAGGACATGACGGCGGTCGAGAACCTCTTGATCGCCCAGCACCGTCACCTGAACACCAACTTCTTTGCCGGCCTGTTCAAGACCCCGGCGTTCCGCAAGAGCGAACGCGAGGCCATGGAGTTCGCCGAGTATTGGCTGGAGAAGGTCAACCTCAAGGAGTTCGCCAACCGTACCGCCGGAACCCTGGCCTATGGTCAGCAACGGCGCCTGGAAATCGTCCGCTGCATGATGACCCGTCCGCGGATCCTCATGCTCGACGAACCGGCCGCCGGCCTGAACCCGAAGGAAACCGAAGACCTCAAAGCGCTGATCGGCGTGCTGCGCGAGGAGCACGATGTCACCGTGTTGCTGATCGAGCACGACATGAAGCTGGTCATGAGCATTTCCGACCATATCGTCGTGATCAATCAGGGCACACCGCTGGCCGACGGTTCGCCGGAACAGATCCGCGACAATCCTGAAGTGATCAAAGCCTACCTGGGGGAAGCGTAAATGCTGCAGTTCGAAAACGTTTCCACCTTCTACGGCAAGATCCAGGCCCTGCACAGCGTCAACGTTGAAGTCCGCCAGGGCGAAATCGTGACGCTGATCGGTGCCAACGGTGCCGGCAAATCCACCCTGCTGATGACGCTCTGCGGTTCGCCCCAGGCCCACAGCGGCAGCATCCGCTACATGGGTGAGGAACTGGTGGGCCAGGACTCTTCGCAGATCATGCGCAAGAGCATCGCCGTGGTGCCGGAGGGCCGTCGGGTATTTGCCCGGCTGACCGTGGAAGAAAACCTCGCCATGGGCGGTTTTTTCACCGACAAGGGCGACTTTCAGGAGCAAATGGACAAGGTGCTGCACCTTTTCCCACGCCTCAAAGAACGCTTTAGTCAGCGTGGCGGCACCATGTCCGGTGGCGAACAGCAAATGCTCGCCATCGGTCGTGCGCTGATGAGCAAGCCCAAGCTGCTGCTGCTCGACGAACCTTCCCTGGGCCTGGCGCCGATCATCATCCAGCAGATCTTCGACATCATCGAACAACTGCGCAAGGATGGTGTGACGGTATTCCTGGTGGAGCAGAACGCCAACCAGGCGCTGAAAATCGCTGACCGGGCGTACGTGCTGGAGAACGGCCGGGTGGTGATGCAAGGCACTGGCGAAGCGCTGCTGACCGACCCGAAAGTACGCGAGGCGTACCTGGGCGGTTGAGCCTGTCGCAATGAAAAAACGGCCTTCGGGCCGTTTTTTTTTGTAGGAGCTGTCGAGTGAAACGAGGCTGCTATCTTTCCCAGAACTTTTGAGTCCCAAGCGAAAGATCAAAAGATCGCAGGCTTCGCCAGCTCCTACAGATCTCAGCGGGAGCAAGCTCCCTCGCCACAGGTTTGGGGATAACCAAAAAAAATCTACAGCCGCTGTAACACTTTCCCACCTACCCTCTCTAGTTCAGCAGACCGGCGCTAACGCCGGTTCATTTCCTGAAACTGGAGAATCATCATGACTGCTTCGACCCGCACCCTGTCCGCCGCCGCCCTGGCCCTGGCCCTTGGCTCCGCCTTGAGCATGACAGGCGTCTCGACTGTCCATGCCGCTGACGACACCATGGAAAAATGCTTCGGTGTCGCCCTCAAAGGCCAGAACGACTGCGCCGCCGGCGCTGGCACCACCTGTGCCGGCACCGCGAAAATGGACTATCAGGCCAACGCCTGGAAATCGGTCCCTAAAGGCACCTGCACCACCATGGAAAGCAAAACCTCCCCGACTGGTTTCGGCCAGCTCGAAGCGTTCAAAGCCAAGTCTTGATCGCATCTGCCTGAGGCCAATCTCCATGTCGAAAGCCCCCTCCCTCGCCACCGATACCCGGCTACCGCCAAGGGCAGGGTTGGGGCTCAAGACCGAGCATTTTCGTGAAGTGCTCCAGACCCGACCGGATCTGGGTTTCTTCGAAGTGCACGCGGAAAACTACATGGTGGCCGGCGGGCCGTTTCATCACTTCCTGGGGCGGATACGCGAACAGTATCCGTTGTCACTGCACGGTGTCGGTCTGTCGATCGGTGGCGAGGGTCCGTTGGACAATGCGCATCTGCAACGTCTGGCAGCACTGATCGAACGCTATCAGCCCCAGTCTTTTTCCGAACACCTGGCCTGGTCCAGCCATGGCCCGATGTTCCTCAATGACCTGTTGCCCCTGGCCTGCGATGAAACGACGCTCAAGCGCGTCTGCGAACACATCGATCAGGTCCAGTCCAGCCTCAAATGCACGCTGCTACTGGAAAACCCGGCCACTTATCTGGCGTTCGAGGATTCAACCCTCGACGAGCCCGACTTCATCAGTGAAGTCATCCGTCGCACCGGCTGTGGACTGTTGCTGGATGTGAACAACGTCTACGTTTCGTGCATCAATCATTGCCGTGATCCCTTGGCCTACCTCGACGCATTGCCTCTGCTCGCCACCGGGGAAATTCATCTGGCCGGGTTTGCCGAAGACGCCGACAGCCTGGGTGAGCGTTTGCTGATCGATGACCACGGTGCGCCCATCGATAACGAGGTCTGGCGCTTGTATCGCACGGTACTGGCGCGGACCGGGCCAGTCGCCACGCTGATCGAATGGGACAACCGCATCCCTGCATTGGGAGTGCTGCTGGCCGAAGCCGCTCAAGCCGATCAACTGTTAAACACCGCAGGGGGCCGGCCATGAGCCGCTACAGCGAATTCGCCGCTGCCCTGCTCGACCCGCGCAAAGCTTGCCCGCAGGGTTTGACCTGCGCCACGGGCGCCGATCCAGCGAGCCGGTTCGCCGTGTACCGCAACAACGTGCTCAGCTCGTTGATCAACGCCCTGGCCGACAACTACCCGGTGGTGGCGCAACTGGTGGGTGAAGATTTTTTCCGCGCCATGGCCGGGACCTACGTCCAGTCCGCCGCGCCGCGAAGCCCGATGATGAGCGACTACGGTGCCGACTTTGCCGGGTTCATCGAACATTTCGAACCCGCCGCCAGCGTGCCGTACCTGGCGGATGTCGCCCGACTGGAGCGCTTGCAGGTGCAAGCCTGGCACGCCGCCGACGCCCGGCCCATGGACGCACACCAGGTCATGCAAGTGCTGTCATCCCCCGCATCCCATGATCATCTGAGGGTTGGTCTTCACCCGTCACTGCACCTGTTGCAATCACCCTTCGCCGTGGTGGCGATCTGGGCGGCCCATCAACAAGCGCCCGTCGTGCCGTTCGACCCCTTCTCACCGCAATGCGCCCTGGTACTGCGCAACGACCTGGAGATGGAAGTGTTTGCGATCAGCCCCGGTACCCACGATTTCATCCAGGACCTGCTGCAAGGTGTGTCCCTGTCCGCGGCCATTGATGCCTCAACCGGGCGCGACAGCGA
Source organism: Pseudomonas sp. NFACC45 (assembly GCF_900113505.1). Taxonomy (NCBI): domain Bacteria; kingdom Pseudomonadati; phylum Pseudomonadota; class Gammaproteobacteria; order Pseudomonadales; family Pseudomonadaceae; genus Pseudomonas; species Pseudomonas sp. NFACC45. Next base: position 370,619 of record NZ_FOPO01000003.1, on the reverse strand, counting down.
TCTGGAACTGGAGCACACCCTGGCGCAGCTCATCAGCCACCGAGCCATCATCCATTTGTTACCTGAGCAGGTATTGCCATGAACGCCCTGATCACTCGCGCCATCCAATGGCTGGATAAAATCCCTCACAGCCTGATCGCCTTCGTCGCACGATTCTCCATAGCCGCGGTGTTCTGGAAATCCGGCCAGACCAAAATCGAAGGCCTGGCCATCGACCTGATCGACGGCACCTTCCAGCTCGGCGTGCCGCGACTGGCCGATTCGACCATTCCCCTGTTCAAAAGCGAATACGCCTTGCCGCTGCTGTCGCCAGAACTGGCGGCGCATCTGGCGGCAGTGGCCGAGCATGTGTTCCCGACCCTGATTCTGTTTGGCCTGGCGACACGCTTCTCGGCCCTGGCCCTGCTGGGCATGACCTTGACCATTCAACTGTTCGTCTACCCCGACGCCTATCCGACCCATGGCACCTGGGCGGCGGTACTGCTTTATCTGATGGCCCGCGGGCCGGGCAAACTGTCCATCGACCACCTGATCGCCAGGCACTACGCTCGCTGATCAAGGTCGGGACTCCTGTGGGAGCGAGCCTGCTCGCGATAGCAATATCAGCGTCAACGCAGTGGTTGACTGATCCACCGCTATCGCGAGCAGGCTCGCTCCCACAAGGGCTCGTGTGATGCCTTGCTATCGCTGAAGCCGATCCAGCGCCTCGCCACTGCGCTTGAACCAGTCGATCAGATAATCGGCCAGCACCTGGGTGCGCTTGGGCAAACCGCCCTGGTACGGATGCACGAGGTACATCGGCATGCGACGGGTCTGAAAGTCCCTGAGCAACCAGCGCAAACGCCCGTCAGCCAATTCCTCATGCAACAGATAGGACGGCAACCGGGCGATCCCGGCGCTGGCCAGGGCGGCTTTTTTCAGCAGGCTGTAGTGATTGCTGGCGAACGGCCCCGATACCCGCACCCGCAACAATTCGTGTTGCTGGTGATAGAGCCATTCCTCCCGACCGCTGTAATGACTGTTGAGCAGGCAGCGGTGTGCCGTAAGGCCCTGGGGTGTCAGGGGTTCGCCGTAGTGTTCGAGGTAGGCCGGGCTGGCGCAGGTCAGCTCATGCCAGGCCAGCAACGGACGCGCTACCAGGCGCTCATCAAGGGCCGCGTCGGAGCGGATCGCCAGGTCGAAGCCATCACGGGACAGATCCCGGTAGCCGTTGTTGAGCTCCAGTTCGATCTGCACGTCGGGGTAGCGCTGGGCGAACTCCGTCAGCAAACCTTCAAAGAAGGTTTCGCCCAACGACACCGGAACCGTCATACGCACCGGCCCGGAAATTTCGTCCTTCAGGCGAGCCAGAGCCTGACGCGCCCTTTGCACCTGCACCAACAACGCCTGGGCCTGGGGCAATAATGCAGCCCCCGCTGCCGTGAGACTCAAGCGCCGCGTGGTGCGCTGTAGCAACACCACCGAGAACCGACTCTCCAGCAGGCTGATGCGCTTGGATAACTGGCCCTTGCTGCAGCCCAATTGCTGGGCCGCCAGGGTGAAACTACCCGCCTCGATCAACACGGCGAACGCCGCCAGGTCGTCCATTTCGCTCATCAGATTGTTTCCAATTGAAAACCAAAGGTTGCCTATTAGCACGATTATCAAGAGAAAGAACCTCTCTAGACTGATGTCTCATCCAGCCCATTGAGGAACAGCTAATGAAAATCCTGTTGATCGGCGCCAGCGGCACCATTGGTTCGGCCATTGATAACGAACTGTCGCCGCGTCACGACATTGTGCGTATCGGCCGTCACAGCGGCGACCTGCACGTGGATATCAGTGACAGCAGCTCGATCCGCGCCCTGTTCGAGAAGACCGGCCACTTCGATGCGCTGGTCTGCGCAGCGGGCAACGTCACCTTTGCCCCCTTGGACGAGATGACGCAGGACAGCTTCGCCTTGGGCTTGAAAGACAAACTGATGGGCCAGGTCAACCTGCTGCTGATCGGCCGCGAATTCGCCAACGACGGGGCGTCCTTCACCTTCACCACTGGCGTGCTCAGCCACGATCCGATCAGAAGCGGTGCATCGGCGGCCCTGGTCAACGGTGCCCTGGACAGTTTCGTGCGGGCCGCGGCCATCGAATTGCCCCGGGGCTTGCGGGTCAACTCAGTGAGTCCGAACGTGCTGCTCGAAGCCATGGACAACTATGCCCCGTACTTCCGTGGCTATAAGCCGGTGCCAGCCGCCGATGTCGCATTGGCCTACGCCAAGAGTGTCGAAGGCCTGCAGACCGGGCAGACCTTTCACGTTGGTTGACCCCTTGTGATGCAGGATCAGTCTGCGTAACGTGGCGGCACTTGTCTGGAGACTCAATGATGCGTGCCGCTCGTTCCCTGCTGTTTGTCGCCCTCCTGCCGCTTTTCGCCGGCTGCCAGTTGCTCGACGCTCCACCTCAGAGCGTTTCCCATGCCGGCCAGATGCGCATGCAGGGCGAACTGACTGCAGCCGATGGCAAGTTGGTATTTCAGCCGTGCCAGGAACAGCGTCGTTACATCGTCAACGACAGCGGCGGCACCAGCGTGCTGCAAGAGGCCGCCAACCTGGCCGATGACCAGGGCAAACTGTTTGCCGATGTGCGAGGCCATATCGTCACCAGCGCAGCGGCCGGTACCGACAGCCAATTGAACCTGGAACAACTGTATCGTCTGGAACGTTCAGGCAACGCTTGCGACGACGCTGACTTCAAGCGGCTGCTCCTGCGCGCCGCGGGCCATGGCCCCGAGTGGACTCTGGACGCCCGCGGCAATGGCCTGGTGCTCGAACGTGAGGGCCAGCCACCTCTGGCAGTGCCTTTCGTTGAAGAACAACTGGGCGATGGCCGCTTCAATCTCGGCACCGAAGCCAACGGCCAGAAGGTCGAGCTTTGGGTCACTCCCCAGCGCTGCGTCGACAGCGCGACCGGCAGCGTGCAGCACATGAGCGCCGAGCTGCGGGTCAACGGTCAGGTACAGCGCGGCTGCGCTTACTTCGGCGGTGCGCGTAACGACTGATTCGAAGGTTTTTGGCTTATAATCGCCGCCTCACGCCCTGGCGCAGTTGTGCGTCCCGCGAACCGGATCCTGTCATGTTACGAATCACCGAACTCAAGCTGCCGATCGACCATCCCGAAGAAGACCTGCGCCCAGCCATCGTGCAGCGTCTGGGCATCGCCAGCGATGACCTGCTCGACTTCACCCTGTTCAAACGCAGCTACGATGCGCGTAAGAAGTCCTCCGAACTGTGCTTCATCTACACCATCGACCTGACGGTGCGCGATGAAGCCGGCTTGCTGCGCAAGTTCGCCGATGACCGTAACGTCAACCCGGCGCCGGATGTCAGCTATAAAGTGGTAGGCCAGGCGCCCGCCGACCTGAGCGAGCGGCCGATCGTGGTCGGCTTCGGCCCGTGCGGGATCTTCGCCGCCATGTTGCTGGCACAGATGGGCTTCAAGCCGATCATCCTCGAGCGCGGCCCCGAAGTGCGCCAACGCACCAAGGACACTTGGGGCCTGTGGCGCAAAAGTGTGCTCAACCCCGAATCCAACGTGCAGTTCGGCGAAGGCGGTGCGGGGACGTTCTCCGATGGCAAGCTCTACAGCCAGATCAAGGACCCCAAGTTCCTGGGTCGCAAAGTGCTGCACGAATTCGTCAAGGCCGGCGCGCCGGAAGAAATCCTCTACGTCAGCAAGCCGCACATCGGTACGTTCCGCCTGACAGGCGTCGTGGAAAACATGCGTGAGCAGATTCGCGCCCTCGGCGGTGAAGTACGCTTCCAGCAGCGGGTCACGGATGTGTTGATCGAGGACGGCCAGTTGGTCGGTGTTGAACTGGCCAGTGGCGAACGTATTCATTCCAGACATGTGATTCTGGCCCTGGGCCACAGCGCCCGGGACACGTTCCGCATGCTCCACGGCCGCGGCGTGTACATGGAAGCCAAGCCGTTCTCGGTGGGGTTCCGTATCGAACACCCGCAATCGCTGATCGACAGCGCGCGCCTGGGCAAATATGCCGGCCACCCGAAGCTTGGCGCCGCCGATTACAAACTGGTGCACCACGCCAAGAACGGTCGCTCGGTGTACAGCTTCTGCATGTGTCCGGGCGGCACCGTGGTGGCGGCCACCTCCGAGCCGAACCGCGTCGTGACCAACGGCATGAGCCAGTATTCACGCAACGAACGCAACGCCAACTCCGGCATCGTGGTGGGCATTACCCCGGAAGTGGATTACCCGGGCGGCCCCTTGGCAGGCATCGAACTGCAGGAGCGTCTGGAATCCCACGCTTTCGTGCTCGGTGGCAGCAACTACGAAGCCCCGGCACAACTGGTGGGCGACTTCATTGCCGGCAAACCGTCTACGGCGCTGGGCAGCGTCGAGCCGTCCTACAAACCGGGGGTGTCTTTGGGCGACCTGGCCCTGGCCCTGCCCGACTTCGCCATCGAAGCCATCCGTGAAGCCCTGCCAGCTTTCGAAAAGCAGATTCGCGGCTACTCGCTGCACGACGCCGTGCTGACCGGCATTGAAACCCGCACCTCGTCGCCGCTGCGCATCACCCGCGATGAAACGTTGCAAAGCCTGAACGTCAAGGGCTTGTTCCCGGCTGGCGAAGGCGCTGGCTACGCGGGCGGGATTCTGTCGGCGGGCGTGGACGGGATCCGGATTGCCGAGGCGGTGGCACGGGATATCCTGGGCCTGGAAGCCTGACAGCGTTCCTTCCAATGTGGGAGCGAGCCTGCTCGCGATTGCGGTTCAACGCTCGAAATAGATGTTGAATGACCCACCGCTATCGCGAGCAGGCTCGCTCCCACAAGGAAATTCAGTGTTTTCCAGTGTTCAGATATTGGCTCGAAGCACGCTTTCCGGCAGCGCCTCACCCCGCTCCACACTCGCCGCCACGGCATCCATCAGCCCGCTTAACTCGTAGCCCTGGGCCTTGAGCCACGCCGGATCGTAGTAGGTCGTGGCATAGCGCTCTCCCCCATCACACAAGATTGCCACGATCGAGCCCGTCTCCCCGGCTTCCACCATCTGCCTGGCGGCGATCAGCGCACCGATCAGGTTAGTGCCGCTGGATCCGCCGACCCGTCGGCCCAATCGCTGGGCCAGATAGTGCATGGCCGCCAGCGACAAGGCATCCGGCACTTTGACCATCGCATCGATCACCTTGGGCAAAAACGACGCCTCGACCCGTGGCCGGCCAATGCCCTCGATTCGCGAACCGCAATCCAGGCGCAGACTCGCATCGCCGCTGCGGTAGTAGTCGAAGAACACCGAACGCTCGGCGTCGGCACACAGCACACGGGTACAGTGCTGGCGGTAGCGTACGTAACGGCCCAGGGTCGCGGTGGTGCCGCCGGTGCCGGGGCTGGAAATCAGCCAGCTCGGCTCCGGATGCCGCTCGAAACGCATCTGCTGGAAGATCGATTCGGCAATGTTGTTGTTGGCACGCCAGTCCGTGGCGCGCTCGGCGTAGGTGAACTGGTCGATGAAGTGGCCGTCATGCTCACGGGCCAAACGCTCGGACTCGGCGTAGATCTGCGTAGGATCGTCCACCAGATGACTCTGGCCACCATAGAAGGCGATCTGTGCGATTTTTTCCCTGGACGTGGTCGCCGGCATCACCGCAATAAAGGGCAAGCCCAAAAGCCTCGCGAAGTAAGCCTCGGAAATGGCCGTCGATCCACTTGAAGCCTCGATCACCGGCGCTCCAGGCTTGAGCCAGCCGTTACACAACGCGTAGAGAAACAGCGAGCGGGCGAGTCGATGCTTGAGGCTGCCGGTGGGGTGGCTGGATTCATCCTTGAAGTACAACTCGATACCCGGCAGCCCTGGCAGCGCCAGTGGAATCAAATGGGTGTCGGCGCTGCGCTGGAAGTCAGCTTCGATAATACGGATCGCTTCACGCGCCCACTGGCGGTGGTCATTCATGGTGTCTTCTCACTGGATCGATGCGACGCGGGGTAACCTGACGTTCAGGCAGGCACGATTTGTCTCGGAAAAACCAGGCGCAAGCTTAGGAAAAAACCGACATCGCGCACAGGTACAGCTAAGGTCCAATATGGCCTGTCACTGCCCACCGAGTGCAGCCCATGTGCTGTAACGACATATAACAAAAAAGAATATAACTTTTGTTTTAACTACTAACAGTACGGGTTAGGGTGGGCCATCTTTTTGATTTGATAGGGAGAGCTACCTTGGCTATCCGTAGCACTTTGGCACGTTTTCTTCAGTTGGAAGCCGCTGGCGGCCTGCTTTTGATTGCCGCCGCCGTCCTGGCACTGATACTCAATAACTCACCGCTGTCCTGGCTCTATACGGACTTTCTGGACGCCCCCGTGGTGGCCCAGATCGGAGCGCTGAAAATCGCCAAGCCGGCGCTGCTGTGGATCAATGACGGCCTGATGGCCCTGTTCTTCCTGCTGATTGGCCTGGAAGTCAAACGCGAGATACTCGACGGACAGCTGTCGAATCCCTCGCAAATCGTCTTGCCGGGTGCCGCGGCGATTGGCGGTATGGTGGTGCCGGCGCTGATCTACTGGTTCCTCAATCGTGACAACCCGGGCGCCCTCGCAGGCTGGGCGATCCCTACAGCCACGGACATTGCTTTCGCCCTCGGCGTGCTGGCCTTGCTGGGCAAGCGAGTGCCTGTGTCGCTCAAATTGTTCCTGATGACCCTGGCGATCATCGACGACCTGGGTGCCATTGTCATCATTGCCGTTTTCTACTCCGGCACATTGTCCACCTTGTCACTGGCGCTTGCAGCCGCCTGTATCGCTGCGCTGGTGGCGATGAACCGGATGGGCGCGGTCAAGCTCGGCCCTTACATGATCGTCGGCCTGATTCTCTGGGTCTGCGTGCTCAAGAGCGGCGTCCATGCCACCCTCGCCGGGGTGACCCTGGCGTTCTGCATTCCGCTGCGCACAAAAAACGCCGAGACCTCACCACTGCTGACCCTGGAACACGCCCTGCACCCCTGGGTGGCCTACGGCATCCTGCCTCTGTTCGCCTTCGCCAACGCCGGCCTGTCACTGAGTGGCGTCACCCTCGAGAGCTTCACCCATCATGTGCCAATGGGCATCGCCGTCGGCCTGTTGCTGGGCAAGACCGTGGGTGTCTTCGGCCTGACCTGGCTGGCGGTCAAGATCGGCATCGCCAGCCTCCCTGCCAATGCCAATTGGGGCCAGATACTGGGTGTGGCCATCCTGTGCGGTATCGGTTTCACCATGAGCCTGTTTGTCGGGTCCCTGGCCTTCGTGCCCGGCGCCAGCGAGTATGCCGGTATGGACCGAATGGGGATTCTCACCGGCTCGCTGCTGGCGGCGTTGCTGGGTTACGCGGTGACAGCGGCGGCTAGTCGTAAGCAGACTGCATTTAAAGCCAACTAAAATCACCTGATCGTGGTGATGTTTGTTGTGTGTTTATTGGTGTGTATATCCGTTTCTTCGGTGACGGCCACTGGCGGTTCCGCTCTTACAGCGGCTCACTTTTGAAGAGCGCAAAAGTAAGCAAAACGCTTTGCCCCACCACTCGGCACCTCGCCTAGGCTCGGTGTGCCCTCACTCCGGCATTGCTCCGTGGGCCCGCCGCGAAGGGCCATCCATGGCCCAGCGCGGCTATCCCGGCATCCATGCCGGGATGCCCACTGCGCAATGCCTGCGTTCAGCCAGCGTGGTTAACGGGGCGTCCGAGATCAACGTCCACCGCGAGGCGGCCTTATAGCCGACCTGTTTTTTTTGATGATCGCGTTTTTCCTGTGGGAGCGAGCCTGCTCGCGAAAAGGTCGACACATGCAACATCTTCGTCAACTGTGTAGCCGCCTTTTCAGCCTTGCGATAGTTCAGTTACATAGCGATTGAATGGACTGCCGTCATCGCGAGCAGGCTCGCTCCCACATTCGACCTTTCAGCGAGCACAAATTTATATCCAACACAGAACCACTGAGGGAGCGGGCTTGTTCGCGAAAGGCCAACACACCCAACATCTTCATCGACTGTGATACCGCTTTCGTGAGCAAGCCAGCTTCCACAGGGGAAACGCGATCAATCAATAAACAGGTCGGCTATAAGGCCGCCTCGCGGTGGACGTTGATCTCGGACGCCCCGTTAACCACGCAGGCTGAACGCAGGCATTGTGGAGTGGGCATCCCGGCATGGATGCCGGGATAGCCGCGCTGGGCCATGGATGGCCCTTCGCGGCGGCCCACGGAGCAATGCCTTCGTTCAGGCATGCCGAGCCTAGGCGAGGCACCGAGTGGTGGGGCAGAAGCGTTTTGCTTACTTTTCGCCGGGCCGCGTAGGCTCTTCAAAAGTGAGCCGCTGTAAGAGCGGAACCATAAGCGGCCGTTACCGAAGAAACGGATATACACGCCGCGCCCCCCACCCGAAACGAAGCCATAAAAAAACCGCGCCTCCCCGTTCAGGAAAAAGCGCGGTTTTCTCTTAGCGATTCCAGCTTAGTGCGATACGCGACTCGTACCATCCACAGTGGAAATACGAACCCGCTCGCCCACACGGAACACTTCGTTTTCCTGAACCTGTTGCACATAGGCGCGCACGCTACCGTCGTCTTCGCGAACGGTGATTTCCACACCCTGGGTACGGGTCAGGCCTTCTTCGGTCGCGGAGCCGATCAGGCCGCCGGCCACGGCGCCGATCACGGCAGCAACGATGCTGCCACGGCCGCCACCGATGGCGCTGCCACCCACACCACCTACCACCGCACCCGCCGCGCCGCCGATCGGGGTCTTGGTGCCCTCGATCTTGACCGGACGCAAGGCTTCAATGGTCCCCATGCGAATCGTCTGCACGCGACGCGCTTCGTCACGGGAATAGGAGTCACCGGTCAGGCTCGACTGACAGCCAGTGAGCAACATCGCCATCGTGGAAAAGGAAGCAACCAGCAAAACAGACTTACGCATAGCATCAAACTCCAAAAGACAGGTATTCATTAAACTCCGCAGCTTGACGCCTGTCACGGCTTCGCCGGGATAAAATTGTTTTCATTCAGGTGGGATACAGACTCGCCCGAAAAATTCACCCAAACAGTAGCGCCAATTTCCGCTATCCGCGTCACTGACCTGAGGGGTTTCTCATGGATTACTTCATCATAGCCGCTACCACCGTAGCCGGTTTGTACTTTCATTGGTGGCTGTACGTGCGGATCAAGCGCTGGATGGACCGCGATCTGGCTCTGTCATTGGCGGGGCAGGATGAGCTGAAAAAAGCTTACATGCTGCAACAATTGGCCGACGCCCAACAGCAAGGGATCAAGCGGCGCGACCTGCCGCAATGGCTTCAGGCCGCCGCCGCGGGCTATCCCCAGGTTAAGGCGCCAGACGCTCGCGGACCCAGTTCGACTCTTGCAGGCGATAGTTGAGGCGATCATGCAGACGGCTCGCCCGCCCTTGCCAGAACTCGATACGCTCGGGCAGCAGACGATAGCCGCCCCAATGCTCCGGGCAGTGAGGCTGGCTGTCACTGAAGCGTTGTTCGGTGGCCTTGAGCAAGTCTTCCAGCTCACCTCGACCGGCAATCACCCGGCTTTGAGGTGAAGCCCAAGCCCCGAGGCGACTGCCCAATGGCCGCACCTGGTAATAGGCGTCCGACTCTTGCGCCGTGACCTTCAGCACCTTGCCTTCGATACGCACCTGACGCTCCAGCGTCGGCCAGAAAAAAGTCATGGCCGCGAACGGGTTCGTGGCCAGTTGCTGACCCTTCGCGCTGTCGTAGTTGGTGAAGAATGTGAAGCCTTGGGCATCGAGCCCCTTGAGCAGCAGGATCCGGCAATGCGGGCGCCCATCGGCATCCACGGTCGCCAAAGTCATGGCGTTGGCCTCCACCGGCGCCTGTTCGGTTTTCACCGCGTCGGCGAACCATTGGTGGAACAGCGCGAACGGCTCGGCCGGGGCCTGCGCCTCGGTCAGGCCATCGCGGGTGTAGTCGCGGCGCATATCAGCCAGCGTCTGGGTCATGGCGCGCTCCTTGTAATTAGCCCATCACTGCTTGGATGCATCGGCGGCCGCGACTTTCTTGGCATCGGTAGCGGCTTTGGTCGGTTGCGGCTTCTTCGCCACCGTCGCTTTCTTGGCCGGGGCTTTTTTGGCAGGAGCCTTGGCGGCGGCCTTTTTGACCGGGGCTTTTTTGGTAGCAACAGCCTTGGATTTGTTAGCCGCGGGCGCGGGCGCTGGCGCCAAAGCCGCAGGTTTCACGTCCTGGACCGCCACCAACCTTACTGGCGCCGGCGCCGGCATGTTGTACTTGCTCAGCAGCGCAACCATGGTGTTTTGCGGCGTGACCAGCAGCTCGACACGACGATTCAAAGCGCGACCTTCAACGCTGTCATTGGCGGCACGGGGCGCAACCGAACCCATGCCACGCAGCATCAGGCGATCACGCTGCAAGCCGCTGAGACGGAAAATCGCCGCCACGGATTGGGCGCGTTCCTGGCTGAGCTTCAGGTTGACCGGCGCAGCGCCCGACGTGTCGGCGTGGCCGAGGATCAGCACGGCAGTTTTCGGATCAGCTTCCAGAATTTTCGCCACGCGGGTGAACGGGCCGAGGCTCACCGGCAGCAGCATGGCCGGACGGTCCGGGTTGAAAGAGCCGTCCACCGGCGCGGTGACCACCAGCACGTCGTCGCGGCGCTCAAGTTCGAGCTTGCTGTCCTTGATGGCCGTGCGCAATTTCGGCTCGTAGTCGTCGAGCCAGGCCTGGGTGACTTTCGGATCCGGCATCGGTACCGCCTTGGCGGTTTCCTGATCGTTGCCGCCGAATGGCCACCACCACTTGCCGTTGCTTTCAGCTTCGGCCTTGGCGACGGTAACCGGCGCCTTGACTTCAGGTTTGGCGTCGACTTTTTTGGCGACGCCGTCGGTGGCGTCATCGGAAGAGAACGGCCACCACCAGTGAGGGGCACCCTCGGCCTTGGCTTGTGGCGCGACAGCAGCCGGTTTCAGCGGCGCCGTTGACGTCGGTTCTTTGGCCGCGACCTTGTCGGAGGCGCCGAACGGCCACCAGCCACTGCCGCCCTCGGCATCATTTTGTGGGTTTTGTGCGCAACCGGTGATAGCGAAGCACAGCGCCAGAGCGAGGGTTTTATTCGATGACATTGGATATCCACAAAATGATGTAAATGAAAAAACAAAAGGCCATGTTCGGGCCGCATAAACAGACGGTTGGAAACTGAAAGGAACACGAGGTTCCTGTGCCCGCCGCCTTCGCTAAGGTTTTATAGACAAGTGGCAAGTACCCGCGCAAGGTTCTGCGCCCGAGGATCCATCAAAACGTATGGCCCGAGGGTGTTTGTCACAAAGCCAAAAGCCACATCGTGCTCCGGGTCGGCAAAACCGATGGAGCCCCCTGCCCCAGGATGACCGAATGCCCGAGGGCCGAGGCCATAGGTCGCGTTCGGCACATCCGGCTGATCGAGCATGCAACCCAGGCCGAAACGGGTCTGGGTCAACAAGGTCTTGTCCTCGCCGAAGCTGTGCTGGCGAGTCAGTTCGTCGAGCATTTCGCCCTCCAGCAGGCTGCCGTCCAGTAGACCGGCATAGAACCCGGCCAGGCTGCGGGCGTTACCATGGCCGTTGGCCGCCGGTTGCTCCATGCGCCGCCACTCCGGCTTATTGGTGCTGGTCATGATCGAGGGCGGGTTAGTGAAGGCCCGGGTCGTCATGGCCGTGGGTTCGCGCATCGTCACTTGTAAAAGGCGCTGGGCCGCCGCATCGCCCACATTGCCTTTGCCGCGAGCGATGTGGGCTACGCGATGAAACTCTGCATCAGCCAGGCCGACGTGGAAATCCAGGCCCAACGGCTTGGCAATCCGGGCCACGATGGATGCCCCCGGCCCACGACCGTCAGCCCTGCGCAGCAGTTCGCCGACCAGCCAGCCGTAAGTGATCGCCGCGTAGCCGTGACCCTCTCCCGGCGTCCACCAGGGCGTTTCAGCGGCCAATGCATCGACCATGGTCTGCCAGCTATAAAGTGCTTCGGGCGCCAGCAGTTCACGTAACGCCGGCAACCCGGCCTGGTGGCAAAGCAACTGACGGAGCGTGACGGCTTGCTTGCCGGCTGCCGCGAACTCGGGCCAATAACGGGCGACAGGGGCGTCCAACTGCAGCTTGCCTTCGGCCACCAGTTGCAGGGCGGTAACGGCGGTGAACGTTTTGGTGCAGGAAAACAGGTTGGCGATGGTGTCGCTGTGCCAGGCTTCACTGCCATCCTTGTCCGCCGTGCCGGCCCACAGATCGATGACCGTGCGGCCGCCGACCTGAATGCACAACGCCGCGCCGCGCGCCTGAGGATCGTCGAACAGCGCCGCGAAGGCTTCACGCACCGCCTCGAATTGAAGCTCATAATGGCCTTGAATCTGCACCCGCAACTCCCTTGAAACAAACACTTTTTTGAAGTGGCCTGTATTGTTTCAGCCATTGAGGTTTTTGGGAACTGCTGGGAGACGGCTGACCGGACTGGCACTGGCCTTTGTGGCGAGGGAGCTTGCTCCCGCTCGGCTGCACCTGTAGGAGCTGTCGAGTGCAACGAGGCTGCGATCTTGTCCCAGACAGTTGAGTCGCAAGCGAAAGATCAAGATCAAAAGATCGCAGGCTTCGCCAGCTCCTACAGGCCCAGCGGTCCCTCGCCACAGCAAGTCATTGCACGTATCAGGAAATCTCCCGGCGGAACGGCGGCAGGGCGTTGAGGATCGCCTTGCCGTAGCGCTGGGTCACCAGTCGGCGGTCGAGCAAGGTGATGGTGCCGCGGTCTTCTTCGGTGCGCAGCAATCGACCACAGGCCTGGACTAGTTTCAGCGAGGCGTCCGGCACGGAAATTTCCATGAACGGGTTACCGCCGCGGGCTTCGATCCATTCGGCCAACGCGGCTTCCACCGGGTCGTCCGGAACCGAAAACGGGATCTTGGCGATCACCACGTGCTCACAGTAGGCACCGGGCAAATCCACGCCTTCGGCAAAACTCGCCAGGCCGAACAGCACGCTGGAATCTCCGCCGTCGACCCGCGCCTTGTGCTTGTTCAGGGTTTCCTGCTTGGACAGGTTGCCTTGGATAAACACTTGCTTGCGCCAATCGCGGTCGAGGCCGTCGAATACATCCTGCATCTGCTTGCGCGAGGAAAACAGCACCAGGGTCCCCCGCGAGCCTTCCACCAGTTCCGGCAGGTCGCGAATGATCGCCGCCGTGTGGGCGGCGGCATCCCGCGGATCAGCCTTGAGGTCCGGGACCCGCAGCACGCCGGCGTCGGCATGATGGAAGGGGCTCGGAACCACGGCGGTCACGGCTTTTTTCGGCAGGCCGGCGCGCATGCGGAAACGGTCGAACGTGCCCAGGGCAGTCAGCGTGGCAGAAGTCACCAGCGCGCCGTAGGCCACATTCCACAGGTTGCGACGCAGCATTTCCGCCGCCAAGATCGGGCTGGCATTGACCTCGATGTCGAACAGCGAGCCGCTTTCGGCCAGGGTCAACCAGCGCGCCATCGGCGGGTTGTCTTCCGGATCTTCAGTGGTGAACGCGGTCCACAACTCCCAGTTGCCCTGGGAGCGGGACAGCAGACTGCCGAACAGCGGGTACCACTCCTCGGCCTGGTTGCTGGCGATACCGATATTGACCTCACCGTCCATGCCTTCCTTGAGCAGGTCGGTCAGACGGGTGAACAGGTCGGTCAGGCGGGCGAAGCCTTTCTTGAGCTCGACGCCCATCTCGCGCATGTGCTCGGGAATGACGCCGCCGACAAAGCGATGGCGAGGTCGATCACGACCCTCGACGTCTTCGCCGGGCTTGAAATCCGCCACTTGCTCGCAGGCACTGAACATGAACTGCTGGTTCGTCTTGATCTCACGGGCCAGCTCGGGCACCTGTTCGATGAACTTGCCCAGGTCACCCGGCAGCGGGTGTTGAGCCAACAGCTTGGTGAGGTTCTTGGCGGTGGTTTCCAGCCAGTCAGCGGTGGAGCGCAGCCGGGTGTAATGGGCGAAATGGCCGATGGCCTTATCCGGCAGATGGTGACCTTCGTCGAACACATAGATCGTGTCACGCGGATCCGGCAGCACCGCGCCACCGCCCAGGGCCAGGTCGGCCAGGACCATGTCGTGGTTGGTGACAATGACGTCGACCTTGCCCATGCCTTCGCGGGCCTTGTAGAAGGCGCACTGGCCAAAGTTCGGGCAATGACGGTTGGTGCACTGGCTATGATCGGTCGTCAGGCGTGACCAGTCGGCGTCTTCCAGGGCGGTGGACCAGCTGTCGCGGTCGCCGTCCCATTTATTGCCGGCCAGTTTTTCGATCATGCTGGTAAACAGCTTCTGACTGGCCTCATCGACTTCGATCTTGAAGCCTTCTTCTTCGAACAACTGGGCCGTGGCGGTCTGCGCCTGGCCTTCCTGGAGCAACATGTCGAGCTTGGACAGGCACATGTAGCGCCCACGGCCCTTGGCCAGGGCGAAGCTGAAATTCAGCCCGCTGTTGCGCATAAGGTCAGGCAGGTCCTTGAAAACGATCTGCTCCTGCAAGGCAATCGTGGCCGTGGCGATCACCAGGCGTTTGCCGGCGGCCTTGGCGGTGGGGATTGCCGCTAGGCTGTAGGCCACGGTCTTGCCGGTGCCAGTGCCGGCCTCCACCGCCACGACGGCAGGCTCGCCACTGCGCCGGCCTTCGTCGTCGGTGTCGATGTCACCCAGGACTTTTGCCACTTCGGCAATCATCAGGCGCTGGCCATATCGCGGTTTGAGGCTCTTGGCTTCGAGAAAACGCGAATAGGCGCCCTGGATCGTGGTTTTGAGTTCGGTGCTGATCATGAATGGTCGGGCGCTAAAAACGCTGGATAAATTTTCAGTGGTTCGGATCGGCGGCTATCATACCCCGCTAATGAATCCTGCGCAGAACGGAGTAACTCAATGACACCCTTTGCCCTCGTCTACACCCTGCATTTACTGGCGGCCCTGATCTGGGTCGGCGGCATGTTCTTCGCTTGGATGATCCTGCGCCCCGCCGCAATTGCGGCCCTTGAGGGCCCGGCCCGACTCAAGTTATGGGTAGAAGTGTTTCAGCGTTTTTTCGTTTGGGTCTGGGTGGCGGTGGTGCTTTTGCCGATCAGCGGTGTGGGCCTGATCCACATGCGCTTCGCCGGCTTTGAAACCGCGCCACGTTATGTGCAGATCATGATGGGCTTGTATGTGGTGATGACGGCGTTGTTTATTCGCATCCAGGGGTTGCAGTTACCAGCACTGCGCAACGCCGTAGCAGCTCAGGACTGGCCGACTGGCGCGGCGGTGCTGGGGAAAATCCGGCAACTGGTGGGGATCAATCTGTTGATCGGGTTGCTGGTGGTGGCGATTGGCGCGGCGCGGCCGATGTTCTGACGCGCCCTGTAGGAGCTGTCGAGTGCAACGAGGCTGCGATCTTTCCCCAGACAATTGAATCGTGAACAAACGCCTCACAGATCAAGATCAAAAGATCGTCCGAACGCGGCCCGAGCCTTCGGCAGCTCCTACAGGGTATTCGCAGATCGATGCTTCAGAACCGCTGCACCGTCACCGCCCCCGCTGCTCCGGCTGGTCCTGGCTGGCCATCGGCACCCGGGCGACCGCTTTTGCCACCGTCGGCGGTATAGACGAAACACCCCTTGGCCTTGCCGCCAGCGCCGGGTTTACCTCCGGGGCCGGCGGCGCCGCCCGCGCCCCCCTCCACCGTTACCTTGATCTGCTCGGCTGGATAGTCACGGGGCAGTTCGAGACGCACCTGCGCACCCGCCGCACCCGACTGGCCATCGCTGCCATTGCTGCCGTCGGCACCGCGACCGGCTGCTCCCCACGTACAACCCGGCGCCTGGCCGTTGGCGCCGTCGAGGCCCACGTAACCTGGCGCACCGGTTCCACCGCGGGCATCCACCGACAACAACGGCGCATTCAAGGCATTGAAGCGCAGATTGAGATCACGCCCCGGTCGTGCCGCTTTGGTATAGGTTCCGGGCGCGCCCCGAGCCGTGATCTGACTGCCGTCGGCCAGTTCCCCCTCGGCAACTTTTATCTGCAGTGCCTGTTGCGCGGGCACGATGGCGATCCGCGCTTCGCGCCCCAGGTGCAACTGGCCAATGGACAACTCAGTGACGTTGGCAGGCACCAGCAACGTGCCGTAATCGGCCACCTCCAGCCGCTCCAGTGTCAGGGCGCTGGTGGTATTGGGCAGGCGCATCAAGGAATGGCTTTCAACCTGGATCACTTGGGCACTGGCCCAGGGACACACGAGTGCGACAAGCAGACACAATTTACGCATGGGAAGCCTCGGCGGCGATCGGGAGGGTTTGCAGGTGGAAGATGCCGAACAGCAGCACTCGCAGGCGATCACGGCCTGAAGCGGGCCGACCGCGCAGGCTGGCTCGAAACAACACCAGTTCCAGCAAATGGATCGCCAGCAACATCGCTGCGCCGAAATTGACCAGCAGATGCAGCGGATGAACGAACGGCATGACCAGGTTGACCAGCACCACCAGCCAGAACAGCAGGGTCAACAAGCGCCCCAGCGCCCACAACAGCTTCATACATCCCCCCGGTAGGTATTATTCTTTGCACGCACAGTAACGGCTTGCGCGCAGAATAAGCCAGAGGCCAGGGCAAATTTAATCTGACACAAACCTCGACTCGCCGGGTCGCCCCTGTGGCGACCCAACGGCTCTGGCACGCGGCTCAGCGCTGGATATGCAGCTCGACCCGACGGTTCTGCGCTCGCCCCTCATCGGTCTCGTTGTCGGCCACCGGCTCGCTTTCACCCTTGCCCTCGCTGGTGAGTTTGTCCGGTGAAAGCCCCTGGGTGAGCAGATATTCCGCCACGCTGCTTGCTCGGCGCTCGGACAGCCCCTGGTTGTAGACATCAGTGCCTACGCTGTCGGTGTGCCCCACCACGCGGATACTGGCGACATTGGCATGACTCAATTTGCTCATCAGCCCATCGAGTTGGCTTCGCGCGTCTTGAGTGAGATCGGATTTGTCGAAGTCAAACAGCACCTTGCCGGCATCGTTGAGGGTGATCACTTCAGTGGCCGGTGCCTGAGGTTCAACCGGCGGTGCGCTGGCCGGGTATTGCGGCAACGGGCAGCCGTGATGTTCAACCGGGGTATTGGCCGGCGTGTCGGGACAACGGTCACGGCGGTCGAACACGCCGTCATCGTCCTCGTCGCCATCCTGGGCGTAGCAGATCAGGCCACCGGTCAGCAGCCCCAGCGCAGCGCCGCCCGCCGCCCAGCCGCTGCTTTCGAGGGCCCCCAGGCCGCCGCCAACCAGACCGCCGATCAAGCTACAGACTGGCCAGGTGCGTTGATTGAGCGGTGCGTCGCCATCGCTGTGAGTGGCACAACCTGACAATAGACTGCCTGCCAGCATTACCGGTAAGGCGGCCCTGAGTAGCACGTTCATGGTGAATGCTCCTGTGTTACCGGCCCATACCGGTCACACAGGAGTAAAGACCCGCATCCGCGACTGTACAAGCCGCGGCTGACGGGGGCTTCAGCGATTTATCTTGATCTCCGTGCGGCGGTTCATGGCCCGACCATCGGCGGTGCTGTTATCCGCCACCGGCTGGCTCTCACCGGCACCCTCCACCGAAACGAAGCTGGCACGGGGCACGCCGCTCTCGACCAGGTATTGCACCACCGAGTTGGCCCGTTTATCAGACAGGCGCTGGTTATAGGCATCGCTGCCGACGCTGTCGGTGTGGCCGGTGACGCGCAGTTGCGCGGTGGACGTTTCCTGTTTCAGTCGGGTTGCAATCGTGCTCAGGACCTCCTTGTCTGCCGCGGTCAGCGTGGCCTTGTCGAATTCGAAATGCACGTCACGGATCACAATGGTTTCTTCCTCGACCACCACGGCTTCTTCAACCATCGGCGCCGGTGCCGGTGGCGGGCAGCCGTCGGCATCGACTTGCACGCCCTTAGGCGTGCCCGGGCATTTGTCGCGGCTGTCCGGCACGCCATCGCCATCCTCATCGCCGTCGCCATGCACCCAGCAGTAAGCCGCTGCCATGGTGCCGACAAACAATGCACCGCCGCCGGCCCAGGAGGTGCTTTCGATGGCGCCCAATCCAGCGCCCGTCACGCCGCCGACCGCCGCGCAGGTCGGCCAGTCGGTCTTCTGCAAACCTGCGCAACCAGTCAACACACCGGTCAGCAGAACCAAGGGTAACGCTGTGCGAACTATGCTCATTGGGTTTTCTCCTTGAGGGATCGGCTTTGCGCCGATTCAGGGGAGTAAAGACCCGACTCCGCATCCGCGCCAGCATCACGCTATCGAGGTTTTTGCCCCCTATTTGCCGTAGATCGATACGTTTAAGCACAAACCGCTCTAGGCCATGGGGTCCGCGCAGGCTATCGTGGCGGCTCTGACTGAGGAACTTCGATGACCGTTGCCATTTCTTCCCGTACGCCCCAGCAAGCCCTGGCTGCCGTGCTGGACCGTTATGCCCCGCAAAAACTGCTGTTGATCGGTGCCAGCAGCTTCCCTGCCCTTGAAGCGTTCCAACAGGCGCATCCAGATACTGAAGTGGTCCACGCCGCCCCTGGCACCCTTCCGGCGGACGTGGCGGCGCGGCGTTTTGACCTGGCCCTGGCCCTTGATTGTCTGGAGCATTTACCCAAACGCGACGGTCTGAACCTGTTGGGTGGCATCCGCAATCTCAACGCCAGCCGTATCGCTGTGCTGGCGGACCTCAATGCCTGCGGCTGGCAAGAAACAGATTTCTTTTCCCTGGCCCTGCAGGCCAGCGAGCGATTCCAGCGCGAGGAGCAGGTGCTGACCCTGTTTACCTACGATCTGCTTGAATACAAACAAGTCCCTGACTGGCTCAACTCACGCTTTTGGGCCAACCCGGAAAACTTTGGAAAATACTGGTGGTAGCCGTGAACACAAGCATGCACACAACCATTTGCCCCTGCGGCAGTGGCAACCCACTGGACGCCTGCTGCGGCCATTACCACGATGGTCACCCGGCGCCCTGCGCCGAGGCCTTGATGCGCTCGCGTTACAGCGCCTACGTGCTGGGACTGGTGGACTATCTGGTGGCCACGACCTTGCCTGCTCAGCAGGACGGCCTGGATCGCCAATCCATCAGCGAGTGGAGCGCCAAAAGCACCTGGCTGGGACTTGAGGTGGAAAGCAGCGAAGTCTTCGGTGGTCAACCCGAACACGCCTTTGTCACCTTCACCGCACGCTGGCACGACGGCCAGGGGGAACACAGCCACCGCGAACAGTCATCCTTCGTACAGAACGGCGCACGCTGGTACTTCATCGACCCGACGGTGCCAGTCAAGACCGGACGCAACGACAACTGCCCGTGCGGCAGTGGACACAAATTCAAGAAGTGCTGCGCAGGCTACTTTAATCGCTGATATCGCGATCGTCCGACGCTGCTGCGCACGCCAGCAGGCTAGACTGGGATAAACCAGAGGCACGGACATGACCCTTTCATCACATCTGCTGCGCATCACTTGCCTGCTGCTGTTCGTCGGGCTCGGCAGTTGTGCGTCCTGGCGAGGTGATGAGGCCCCTGAACCGCAGGTGCATCTGACCAAGGTCGAGGTGGTGCGGGCCCGGCTGGTGGAGCAGAAGTTCATGCTGCACTTTCGTGTGGACAACCCCGACGACAGCGATTTGACCGTGCGCGGCATAACCTACCGCATTCATCTGGGCGACCTGTTGCTGACCGAAGGCGAGCATGAGCACTGGTTCACGGTGCGTCCCGGGCATAGCCGCTACTTCAGGGTTCCGATCCGCACCAATCTGTGGCCGCAAGTGCGCAAGCTGGTGAAAATGCTCGAAAAACCTCGCCAGCAGATCCCCTACCGCCTGGAAGGTGAGCTGGAAACCGGTTTATTCATCGCTCACTACGTGCACCTGAGGCGCAATGGCGTGATAATCGCCGCCGATTTTATTGCGGAGTAACCCCGATGACCCAGCAACCCCACGTTCATGGCCCTGATTGCAACCACGATCATGACCATCACCACGATCATGATCACGGGCATGTCCATGGCCCGAACTGTGGCCACGCCCACCAGGAACCGGTGCGCAACACCCTCAAGGATGTCGGCCGCAACGACCCTTGCCCATGCGGCAATGGCAAGAAATTCAAGAAGTGCCACGGGGCTTGATGGCCAGGACGAAGATTATCTTCGCCTGTTGAATCGTCCTCGCGAGCAAGCTCGCTCCCACAGGGATTTGGGGTGCAGGGAAACCGGAACCACCACAAGACCGCTGTGGGAGCAAAGCTTGCTCGCGATGACCGAGGCACATTCAAAATTGATGCAAGCTGACCCACCGCTATCGCGAGCAAGCTTTGCTCCCACAGAAGAAGTTTGGGTGGCCGGGAAATCGAAGGCTAAATAAACCCTCCAAGACAGTTGCTCCCACGGTTAATCAATCGGCCTCGAGGATGTGCTTCACGCTGACCACCGTCGCATACTCGCCATGCAAGTTGCCCAGCGACATGGCATGCACCTCGCCAGCCGAATGGGCATTACCAAAATAATCAGCCTTGTCGAAGGTAAAACACGCGTCTTCGGCCACCCAGGTGTCGAATCCCAGATTGCCGGCCGTACGCGCCGTGGACTCCACCGAGTTGTTCGTCGCCACGCCCACGATCACCAATTGTCCAATCCCTGCTTCATGCAGGTCCGCCTCCAGGCATGTGCCGCAGAACGCATCTGGCACCTGCTTTTGAACCAGCCTTTCCCCGGCCAATGGCTCGAACCGTTCCTGAACCTCCACTCCCGATTGCCCGGGCCAGAACACTGAGTCCGGCGAGCGGGACAGGTGGTGGACATGAATCACCGGCCGTGCCGATTGTCGCCAGAAATCGAGCAACTCGAGCATGCGCAGCTCCGCATTGGGGTTGTTGCGAGGGCCTAGTCTGGGGTGAAGGATGCCTTTTTGTTGATCGATAAGAATCAACGCTGCGTTTTTCTGTAACTCCATGCCGGTTTTCTCGTGCTCGATCATTGAATTTTCCACACTTGAGCATCACCTCTTCCTACAGGCAAGCCTTTCGGCAATCAGGACGACCTCCCGCCGTCATTTGTTGTCCATCCATCACGCTGTCTTATCTGGAGCCCTCCATGATCGACCTGTATTACTGGACCACGCCCAACGGCCACAAAATCTCGTTGTTCCTCGAAGAAGCCGGCATGCCCTACAAGGTGCACCCGATCAACATCGGCCAGGCCGAGCAGTTCAAGCCCGACTTCCTGAAGATCGCCCCCAACAACCGCATTCCGGCCATCGTCGACCATGAACCTGCCGACGGCGGCGAGCCGATTTCGCTGTTCGAGTCGGGCGCGATCCTTCTGTACCTGGCGGAAAAAACCGGCCAGTTCATTCCAGAGAATTTGCGCGGACGGCAAGAAGTGTTGCAGTGGCTGTTCTGGCAGATGGGCGGCCTGGGGCCGATGGCCGGGCAGAATCATCACTTCAGCCGGTTCGCCCCGGAAAAAATTCCCTACGCGATCAAGCGCTATGTCGACGAAACCGCTCGTCTGTATGGTGTGCTGGATCGCCGCTTGGCGGACCGTGAATTCGTGGCGGGCAACGCGTACAGCATCGCCGACATGGCGATTTATCCGTGGACCGTTTCACACCAATGGCAAAGCCAGCGGCTGGAAAACTTCCCGAACGTGCAGCGCTGGTTCAATCGCATCCAGGAGCGCCCAGCCACTGCCAAGGCCTATGCCCTGGTGGACAAGGTCAACCCGCCTAAAGCCTGATCGCTCCTGACACCCGCAAAACCCTGTGGTGAGGGGATTTATCCCCGCTGGGGCGCGAAGCGGCCCCGTATCCCTGCACCGCGCAATGTCCGACGGGACGCAGGGGGCTGCTCCGCAGCCCAGCGGGGATAAATCCCCTCGCCACAAAAGCGTGAACATCATTGAATGCAGGCTTTCATCGCCCAACCAACAAATAACTCCCGCCCCCGCTTGCGCGCCCTCCTCCTGCTCACTAACGTAGCGCCTTTATCGGTGTCCCCCCTCCCGCAGGAGCTTTGCCATGGCCTCGCCAGCCTCTATTTTTTCCTTCCCCCGGCTCGGCGTTGCCGCCGCAGTGGCCAGTGTGCTCGGTCTGAGCGGTTGCCAGACCTGGAACGCCCAGGACACTGTTCCTCCGACGTCCGGCGTACAACCGCTCAAGGGGCTGGCGCAGAACGTTTCGGTTCGACGCAATGCCATGGGTATGCCGCTGATCGAGAGCAACAATTTCCATGACGCCCTGTTCAGCCTCGGCTACGTCCATGCCAGCGACCGCATCAGCCAGATGGTGACCATGCGCCTGCTGGCTCAGGGTCGTCTGGCAGAAATGTCCGGCGCCGAACGACTGGACGTCGATCGCTACATGCGTGCGGTCAACCTGAAGAAAAGCGCCGACGAGTTGTACAAAGCCTCCTCGCCGCGGCTCAAACGCTTCTTCGAAGTCTATGCCCGCGGCGTCAACGCGTACCTGTTCCGCTATCGCGACAAGTTGCCGCCGGACCTGGCCGCCAACGGCTACAAACCCGAATACTGGAAACCACAAGATTCGGCGCTGCTGTTTTGCCTGCTCAATTTCAGCCAATCGGCCAACCTGCCGGAAGAAATCGCCGCCTTGGTGCTGGCCCAGACGGTCACCCAGGACAAACTGGCCTGGCTGAGCCCCTCGTACCCGGATGAACAACTGCCGATGGCCGAGGCCGATAAGCTCCAGGGCCTGCGGCTCAACGGCCAGGTCCCGGGCCTCAACGAAGTCAGCAAGGCCAGCGCTCAGTTGTCCGATCTGAACTTGCTGAATATTGCGTCCTCCAGCAACTGGGCCATCGCCCCCCATCGCAGCCGCAACGGCAAGAGTCTGCTGGCCAGCGACAGCCATGGCCCATTGAGCGTGCCGTCACTGTGGGTTCCCGTACAGATTCGTGCGCCCAAGTATCAGGCAGCCGGGGTTTCCGTGGCGGGCATCCCGATGATTCTGGCGGGGTTCAACGGCAAAGTGGCCTGGAGCATGAGCAGCGTGTTGGGCGACAACCAGGACCTGTTCCTGGAAAAAATCCGACGCCAGGGCAATGGTCTGTCCTACGAGGTCAACGGCAAATGGCAACCGGTGATGGTCCGCAACGAGACCTACTTCATCAAAGGCCAGCGGCCGATTCGCGAAGCCGTGTATGAGACCCGCCACGGCCCGCTGCTCAACAGCGTCCAGGGCTCGGCCATGGCCAACGGTCTTGGCCTGGCCTTGCAGACGCCGAGCTTTAGCGACGACAAAACCCTGGACGCGTTCTTCGACTTGTCCCGAGCGCAGAATGTCGAGAAAGCCTCCGATGCCAGCCGTGAAATCCGCGCCATTGCGGTGAACATGATCTTTGCCGACGCCAGCCACATTGGCTGGCAAGTTACCGGGCGCTATCCGAACCGCCGCGAAGGCGAAGGCCTGTTGCCATCGCCCGGTTGGGAAGGTCGCTACGATTGGGATGGCTACGCCGACCCGATGCTGCACCCCTACGATCAGGATCCGACCCAGGGCTGGCTCGGCGCCGCCAACCAACGGGTCATTCCCGACGGCTACGGCATGCAGTTGTCCAATTCCTGGGGCGCACCGGAGCGCGGCGAGCGCATGGCCGAGCTGGCCGGGGCCGGCAAGCACGACAGCCGCAGCCTGACGGCCATCCAATATGACCAGACCACGACCTTTGCCGCCAAGCTCAAGAAAGTTTTCGAAGCCCCGGGCATGGCCCAACCGCTCAAGCAGGCGATCGACGCGCTGCCAGTGGCGGACCGGGCCAAGGCTCGCGAGGCCTATACCCGACTGATGGCTTTCGATGGCCGGCTCAGCCCAAACTCCGCCGATGCGGCGATTTATGAACTGTTTCTGCAGGAAAGCATGCAGCAGATCTTCCTCGACGAACTTGGCCCGGACAGCAGCCCGGCGTGGAAAGCGCTGCTCGCCAACGGCCAATTGTCCTACTCGGCCCAGGCCGATCACTTGCTCGGTCGCGAAGACAGCCCGTTCTGGGACGACGTGCGCACACCGCAAAAGGAAGACAAATCGGTGATCCTGGCCCGCAGCCTGGCAGCAGCCATCACGGCTGGCGACAGCCTGTTGGGCGGTGACCACAAGGCCTGGCAGTGGGGCAAGCTGCATCGCTACGAATGGAAGAACAGCAGCGGCCAAATCGTGCGCGGCCCACTGCCTGCCGGCGGCGATGCCTCCACGCTCAACAGCTCGGCATTCGCCTGGGGCAAGGATTTCAACACCACCCTGGCGCCGGCCATGCGGTTCATCGTCGACTTCGGCCAGCCCGAGCCGTTGATGATTCAGGGCGGCACCGGCCAGTCCGGCAACCCCGCCAGCCCGAACTACGTCAACGGCATTGATCCATGGATCAAGGGGCACTATCAGAACCTGCCATTGCAGCCGCAGAACTTTGAGCGGGCGTACGGCAAGGCGCGCTTGACCCTGGTGCCTGGCAAATAACCGCAGGGTTTACGATGGCAAGGGCACTAGCACCCCCTGTAGGAGCTGTCGAGTGTAACGAGGCTGCGATCTTTACCCGCTCCAATTGAGTCCTGAGCGAAAAGTCAAAAGATCGCAGCCTCGTTGCACTCGACAGCTCCTACAGGGGCGCTGCCCAGTCAGAGCGTGCAGTCCAAGATTCTCGGTGCTGGCGCGCAACAAAACCCAATAGAACTTCTCCTCCCGCCCCCGCCTCTACCAGACAAGCCCATCTTCCCGGTGAATGCATGGATCTTGTCATTGCCCGCCCCGAAGGCCTGTACTGCCCGCCTGGAGATTTCTACATTGACCCCTGGCGTCCGGTGGAACGTTCGGTCATCACCCACGCCCACGGCGATCACGCCCGTGGTGGCCACCAACACTACCTGGCAGCGGCCCCCGGCGAAGGCATTTTGCGGTCGCGGCTGGGCCAGGACATCAACCTGCAAACCCTGGCCTACGGCGAGCGCTTGCTGCACCACGGGGTGACCTTGAGTTTTCACCCTGCCGGCCACGTACTGGGTTCGGCCCAGGTACGACTGGAATACGAAGGCGAGGTCTGGGTGGCATCCGGGGACTACAAGGTCGAACCCGATGGCACCTGCGCGCCGTTCGAGCCGGTGAGGTGTCATACGTTCATCACCGAATCCACCTTTGGGCTGCCGATCTATCGCTGGCAGCCACAAGCGCAGGTCTTCGACGAAATCAATCAGTGGTGGCGCGGCAACATTGCCGTCGGCCGGGCCAGCGTGCTGTTCTGCTATTCCTTTGGCAAGGCCCAGCGGATTCTCCACGGAATCGACGAGAGCCTGGGGCCGATCCTGGCCCACGGCGCGGTAGAACCCCTCAACCGGGTCTACCGCGAAGCCGGGATCCGTTTGCCAGCGACGATCTATGCCGGCGATATCAAAAAGAACGACCCGATCATGAACCAGGCGCTGATCATCGCCCCACCTTCAGCCGGTGGCAGTACCTGGATGCGCCGTTTCGGTGACTACAGCGACGCCTTCGCCAGCGGCTGGATGCGCCTTCGGGGCACCCGTCGGCGGCGCGGCGTGGATCGGGGTTTTGTGCTGTCCGACCACGCCGACTGGCCCGGCCTGCTCTGGGCCATCGAACAGACCGGCGCCGAGCGAGTGATGGTCACCCACGGCTCAGTGGGCGTACTGGTGCGCCATTTGTGCGAGCAAGGCCTGGATGCCCAAGGCTTCAGCACCGAATACGGTGACGATGAAGAAGACTTGGGCAGCGCCACCGGCGAGGACGCATTATGAAAGCCTTCGCCCAGTTGTATGCCGAACTGGACGCCACCACTTCCAGCAATGCCAAGCTCGCTGCCATGCAGGATTACTTCACCAAGGCCCCGCCCCAGGATGCCGCGTGGGCCGTGTATTTCCTGTCTGGAGGGCGTCCGCGACAACTGGTGCCGGTCAAGACCTTGAGGGAATTGGCGGTGCAGATATCCGGCTTGTCGCTGTGGCTGTTCGAAGAATGCTATCAGGCCGTGGGCGATCTGGCTGAAACCATCTCGCTGGTGCTGCCGGAGTCACCTCACCGCTCCGATGAAGGCCTGGCGCTGTGGATCGAAGAGAAACTCCTGCCGCTGCGCGGTGAATCGCCCGAGGTGCTGGCGCTGCGGCTGCCGGCGTTGTGGGCGCAACTCGACCGAGCCAGCCTGATGCTGTGCATCAAGCTCATCACCGGCAGCTTCCGGGTGGGTGTGTCGAAGTTGCTGGTCACCCGCGCGCTGGCCGCCATGGCCGGGCTGGACAGCAAACGGGTCGCCCAGCGGCTGGTGGGGTATACCGACCTGTCCCATCGTCCGACCGCTGCTGGCTACCTCAAGCTCATCGCTGCCGAATCCGAGGATGAGCACGCCCAGCGCGGCGGCCAGCCTTATCCGTTCTTCCTGGCTCACGCGTTATCGCAAGCGGTGGAGCAATTCGACACGACGCTGGGGCCGGCCAGCGACTGGCAGGTGGAATGGAAGTGGGACGGAATCCGTTCCCAGGTGGTCAAGCGCGATGGCCATTTGTGGGTCTGGTCCCGGGGCGAAGAGCTGGTCACCGAGCGTTTCCCCGAATTGCACAGCCTGGCGCAGGCGTTGCCCGACGGCACGGTGATCGACGGCGAAATCGTGGTCTGGAAAGCCGCGCCGCCAACCACCGCGGATGCCTTCGATCCGGATGCGCCGCTGGAACCGAGGGTGCAGCCCTTTGCCCTGCTGCAACAACGCATCGGCCGCAAAACCCTGGGCAAGAAAGTCCTCGAAGACGCCCCCGTGGTGGTGATGGCCTACGACCTGCTGGAATGGCAAGGCGCGGACTGGCGCAGTCGTCCCCAGACCGAGCGCCGCGAGCAGCTGGAGGCGCTGATTGCCGATTGTCGCAGCGCGGTGCTGCTGCCGTCGCCGATCGTCACTGGCGATGACTGGTTCGACCTCGCCCGGCAGCGTGAAGCATCCCGCAGCCTCGGCGTCGAAGGCATGATGCTCAAGGCCCGCGACGCACTGTACGGCGTTGGTCGGACCAAGGACATGGGGGTGTGGTGGAAGTGGAAAATCGACCCGTTCAGTGTCGACGCGGTCCTGATCTATGCGCAACGCGGGCATGGCCGCCGCGCCAGCTTGTACAGCGACTACACCTTTGCTGTCTGGGACAACCCGCCGGGCAGCCGCGAACGCACACTGGTGCCGTTCGCCAAGGCGTATTCGGGGCTGACCGATGAACAAATGCGTCAGGTCGACAGCATCGTGCGCAAGACCACCGTGGAGAAATTCGGCCCGGTGAGCAGCGTCACGCCGACCCTGGTTTTTGAGCTGGGCTTCGAGGGCATTGCATTATCCAAGCGCCACAAGAGCGGGATCGCTGTGCGCTTCCCGCGGATGCTGCGCTGGCGCCAGGACAAGAGCGTCGAGGAGGCGGATACGCTGGCGGCGCTTCAGGATCTGTTGAAAGCGTGACCGCTCTGCTCCGAACAGGGCCAGCGTCGGCCTGGGTCATGACGCCCTCCACGTCAAGGCGAAAATACTTTCACCCGGCACTTCAAAACGGATGCGTCCATCCCGGCACTGGACAGGGGCATCGCGCTGACGGCTATCAGGACCGAAAAGGACGAGGGATGGGCAGGCAGTGCCCGCGCCCTGTAGGCTGATCCGTTGCAGACGGTCGCCCTTGTTTACGCCCAGCACGCTGCGTTCGTTGCCGCGGGCCATCGCCAGGGCATCGACCTCGAACGCGCTGTTGTCCATACGCACAACCTGATCGAGCCAGTGCGACTGGATGAATTGCTGCGCCAAGCCTACCGGTTTGAGCTCGAAGCGATCAGGCCCTGTCAGGCGGATCATGCCTTTGAGGTGATGCGGATCGTCAGCGGCCGGAAACCAATTGAGCACGTCGAGCAAACCATCCTGGGCTGAGTTGATCGCAACCGAGGCCCACCAGAGCGATGCGAAGCGCGTCTCCTGTTCGTAGGGGCTCACGCTTGAGCCACTGGAGATATTGGTCTGGTCCAGCAACAACGCCTTGCGTGGCCGGCCATCGGCTTGCAGGCCGACGACTTCGGCGGCCCGGCGCACGGAGTCGCGATAGACCCGCGTAGCCAGCAGGTCGCGAATCATCCACTCGTGCCAGGCCAAGGCATCGATTTTCGGTGCCGATTCTTCGAGCATGCGCCGAGCCCAGTCGATGCCACGGTGCTGGGCACCTCGTCGCATAAACGGTCCGTTGACGAAGCGCGAGCTGGCGGGCATGGCGATACGCACGCCGGCCTCCCGCGCCCCTGGGTAGTTGAGCACCTGACGATACATGACGTCGAAGAAGCGCTTGTACGTCGCATAATCCGGATAGTTGTAGTTGGGTTCGTCGGCAAACGAGAGGTAGTGCCTGCCGCTACCCAGGGCCACGGTGGCCGCCAGCCAGGCGTTCAGGCCGGCAAAGGTCTGGCTGTCGGCCTCCAGGTCGGCCTTACGCCCGGAGCCTGCGAGCAAGGTGACGTTGGTATCGATACCACCGCGTTCCAGATAAAAACGCCTGAAAGCATCTTCGTAATGGGGCTCAGCGGCCATGACGTCGATAATGCTGTAAAAGCTACCCGCGCGGGGCTTGAGCGCCTCGAGAGCGTCATAGCTTGCCGGCGGCGCAAGCAGGTAGGGCAAGGCTAAGCCCAGGCGCGGCGTGGGCCCCAGCATTTCGGGGTGCAGGGCGAGTTCGGTACGGCCGCTGTCCTGTCGCAGCGGCTGCAAGTGCTGAGGACGCTGGGCGAACAGGTTGGCGGTACCGTCCAGCCAGAAAGCCGCTTTGCCTTTGCCTTGCAGGCGCAGGCGCCAATCTTGATCCTTATCGCTGACGGGTAAGGCTATCTGGTCGAACTTCGGATACTCCTGGTAGGGCTTGAGCCTCAGTTCGACTTTTTTGCCATCGCCCAGGCGCTCGGCATTCAGAGCCCTGACGCCGCCGAAATACTTGCCTGCCAAGATCGCCTGCTCGCCGCCGCGGACCTTGAAATACAACTCGACGTTGGCGGGAGTCTCAACGCTGAAGTGCACCTTCGTCGGCGCGAACAGGGCGACAGTCTTGTCGTCGTGCTCGAAGCGATAGCGCCTGAAGCTATAGCCCGGGACTTCGACGCGGTAGCTGGCGGCGCTGGCGGGCAATGCCCAGTCTTGTTTGCCGCTACCTTCGCTGGCGGAAATAAAACGCTCGTCGCGCAACTGCCCCTGCCCGTCCAGCAGGTAAATACGTTCTTCATTAGCATCGTCTTGCCAGGCCGGTACCCAACTGACGTGCAACGTGTCGTCGCGCCCCGCCTGCAAATAGAGACTGCCGTCCCGAACATCGCCCCAGCGCATGGGTGCGGCCAGAGCCAGACTGCTGAACGCTAGCGTGACTATCACAGCAATGCATTTCATCGTGTGCTTTCCACAGTCTTCAACTTAGGCGCTTGGCGCACTGCCATCATCGACCTATACAGTAGCCGCTATGAAACAGGCGTGAGGAAAATAGTGTGAATCTCCCCCAGCGCCTATCGCGTCCGCGTCATTCTGGTGCGCCTTTTGAGGTCTGTTCATCCCCGCGCACCATCACGTCCCATCGGCTGCCGCCAAAGTTTTTAAAACGCTTGTTCGGCACTCTGGTTCGGAAATTGCTACCTTTATGCCGTCATACCGTTCTCGCCTTCACCGGTAACAATACTTACGCGCCACAAGCGCTCATATTGGTTTTAGGGATTGAATAATGAAAAAAGCACTGCTGACCCTTTCTGCACTGGCGTTGTGCATGGCCGCCGGCGTCGCCACGGCCAAGGAATACAAGGAACTGCGTTTTGGTGTCGACCCGTCCTATGCCCCGTTTGAATCCAAGGCCGCCGACGGTAGCCTGGTAGGTTTCGATATCGACCTGGGCAATGCAATCTGCGACGAATTGAAGGTCAAGTGCCGCTGGGTCGAAAGCGATTTCGACGGCATGATCCCGGGCCTGAAGGCCAACAAGTTCGACGGCGTGATCTCGTCCATGACCGTGACCCCGGCGCGAGAAAAAGTCATCGACTTCTCCAACGAGCTGTTCTCCGGCCCGACCTCGTATGTGTTCAAGAAGGGTTCCGGCCTGAGTGAAGATGTCGCGTCTCTCAAAGGCAAAACCGTCGGTTACGAGCAAGGCACCATCCAGGAAACCTATGCCAAAACCGTACTGGACAAGGCTGGGGTCAAGACCCAGGCCTACCAGAACCAGGACCAGGTTTATGCCGACCTGACCTCCGGCCGCCTCGATGCGTCGATCCAGGACATGCTGCAGGCCGAACTGGGCTTCTTGAAATCGCCAAAAGGGGGTGACTATGAAGTCAGCAAACCCGTGGACAGCGAACTGCTGCCTTCCAAGACCGCCATCGGCATCATGAAAGGTAACAAAGAGCTGAAGGCACTTTTGGATAAAGGTATCAAAGCGTTACACGACGATGGCACGTACGCCAAGATCCAGAAGAAACACTTTGGCGATCTGAATCTGTACAGCGGCAAATAATGCGCAGCGCCCATCCGGCCTCGGATGGGCGCTTTTTTTCTGCCAAAGGCCTCTTTCATGTTCGAACAACTCCTACAAAATCTGGGGCTCAGCGCCTTCAGCCTGCAGGGCTTCGGCCCGCTGCTGATGCAGGGCACCTGGATGACCATCAAGCTGGCGGTCCTGTCTTTGTTACTGAGCGTTTTGCTCGGCCTGCTGGGGGCTAGCGCCAAGCTGTCCAGCGTCAAACTGCTGCGTATCCCGGCCCAGCTCTACACCACGCTGATTCGTGGCGTGCCGGACTTGGTGCTGATGCTGCTGATCTTCTACAGCCTGCAAACCTGGCTGACCTCTTTTACCGACTTCATGGAATGGGAATACATCGAGATCAACCCATTCGGCGCCGGGGTCATCACCCTGGGCTTCATTTATGGCGCGTACTTCACCGAAACCTTTCGCGGCGCGATTCTCGCGGTGCCCCGGGGCCAGGTTGAAGCCGCCACGGCGTATGGCCTCAAGCGTGGCCAGCGGTTCCGTTTCGTAGTGTTTCCGCAAATGATGCGCTTTGCCCTGCCGGGCATTGGCAATAACTGGATGGTGATGCTCAAGGCCACCGCACTGGTGTCGATCATCGGCCTGGCCGATTTGGTCAAGGCCGCCCAGGATGCCGGCAAAAGCACTTACCAACTGTTTTACTTCCTCGTGCTCGCGGCGCTGATCTACCTGCTGATCACCAGCGTGTCCAATGTCGTCCTGCGCTGGCTTGAACGCCGTTACGCTGCCGGCGCACGGGAGGCGGTGCGATGATCGAACTTCTTCAGGAATACTGGCGGCCGTTCCTCTACAGCGACGGCAATCACATCACTGGCCTGGCCATGACAATGTGGCTGCTCAGCGCCTCGCTGCTGATCGGCTTCGTGGTCTCGATCCCGCTGTCCATCGCCCGGGTTTCACCCAAGGTCTATGTACGCTGGCCCGTGCAGTTCTATACGTACCTGTTCCGCGGCACGCCGCTCTACATACAGCTATTGATCTGC
The DNA here is from genome assembly GCF_900113505.1 of Pseudomonas sp. NFACC45. Taxonomy (NCBI): domain Bacteria; kingdom Pseudomonadati; phylum Pseudomonadota; class Gammaproteobacteria; order Pseudomonadales; family Pseudomonadaceae; genus Pseudomonas; species Pseudomonas sp. NFACC45. The sequence continues at coordinate 339,066 of NZ_FOPO01000003.1, read as the reverse complement.
TATACCGGCATCTACAGCCTCGAAGCGGTGCGCGCCCAGCCCCTGCTCGACAGCTTCTTTCGCGATGCCATGAACTGCACGATCCTGGCCTTCGCCCTGAACACCTGCGCCTACACCACGGAAATTTTCGCCGGGGCGATTCGCAACATGAACCATGGCGAAGTCGAAGCAGCCAAGGCTTATGGCTTGACGGGCTGGAAGCTGTACGCCTACGTGATCATGCCTTCGGCGTTGCGGCGTTCGCTGCCGTACTACAGCAACGAAGTCATCCTGATGTTGCACTCGACGACCGTGGCGTTCACCGCTACCGTTCCAGACGTGCTCAAAGTCGCCCGGGACGCCAACTCGGCCACCTTCCTGACCTTCCAGTCGTTCGGTATCGCCGCGTTGATCTACCTGACCGTGACCTTTGCACTGGTGGGCCTTTTCCGCCTCGCCGAACGCCGCTGGCTGGCCTTTCTCGGGCCGACTCACTAGGGCTTCTGTTTCAGGACATACACGCACATGCGCCACCAGATTCATGACCTGCTGGCCCCACTGCCGGGGACCGCACGCAAGATCCACAGCTTTCACTTCGGCCCGGAAAAAGCCGTCGGCAAAATCTACATCCAGTCGTCCCTGCACGCCGACGAGTTGCCCGGCATGCTGGTGGCCTGGCACCTCAAGCAGCGTCTGGCCGAACTGGAAGCTTCGGGCCACCTGCGGCACGAAATCGTGCTGGTGCCCGTGGCCAACCCCATCGGCCTGGAACAAGTGCTGATGGACGTGCCGCTGGGCCGCTACGAAATGGAGAGCGGGCAGAATTTCAATCGCCGCTTCGTCGACCTGAGCGAAGAGATCGGCAACCAGATCGAAGGCCAGCTCACTGACGATCCACAGCACAACCTGATGCTGATCCGCAAACACCTGCGCGACGCCCTCGCCCGCCAGACCGCCAGCACGCAATTGCAATCACAGCGCCTGGTCCTGCAACGACTGGCCTGCGACGCCGACATGGTGCTGGACCTGCATTGTGATTTCGAAGCGGTCGCCCACCTCTACACCACTCCCGAGGCCTGGCCCCAGGTCGAGCCGCTGGCCCGCTACATCGGCGCCGAGGCGAGCCTGCTGGCCACGGATTCGGGCGGTCAGTCGTTCGATGAATGTTTCACCCTGCTCTGGTGGCAACTCAAGGAGCGCTTCGGCGAACAGTTCGAAATTCCGCTGGGCAGTTTTTCGGTCACCGTCGAACTGCGCGGCCAGGGCGACGTCACCCACGACCTGGCGAGCCTCGACTGCCAGGCCCTGATCGAATACCTGATCCGTTTCGGCGCCATTGACGGCGAACCGATGCCCTTGCCCGACCTGCCCTACCCGGCTACGCCGCTGGCCGGCGTGGAGCCGGTGGCGACGCCGGTCGGCGGCCTGCTGGTCTACAGCGCCGTGCCCGGCGAATACCTGGAGGCGGGGCAACAGGTGGCGCAAATCATCGACCCCATCAACGACACCGTCACCCCCGTTCATTGCTGCAATGCCGGGCTGCTGTACGCCCGCTCGCTGCGTCGCATGGCCACTGCCGGCATGGTGATCGCCCATGTCGCCGGCGCCGAAGCCTACCGCAGCGGCTACCTACTTTCGCCTTGAGGATGCATGCCCCATGTACAAACTGACCATCGAAGGCCTGCATAAGAGCTATGGCGAACATCAGGTGCTCAAAGGCGTTTCGCTCAAGGCCAGGACCGGCGACGTCATCAGTCTGATCGGCGCCAGCGGCTCGGGCAAAAGTACCTTTTTGCGCTGCATCAACTTTCTGGAACAACCCAACGACGGCGCAATGACCCTGGACGGCCAGGCGATCCGCATGATCAACGACCGCCACGGCATGCGCGTGGCCGACGAGAATGAGCTGCAGCGCATCCGCACCCGCCTGGCCATGGTTTTCCAGCACTTCAACCTGTGGAGCCACATGACCGTCCTGGAAAACATCACCATGGCGCCGCGCCGGGTGTTGGGCGTCAGTCAGCAGGAGGCCGAGGACCGTGCCCGTCGTTATCTCGACAAGGTCGGCCTGCCGGCGCGAGTGGCCGAGCAATACCCGGCGTTCCTTTCCGGTGGCCAGCAACAGCGCGTGGCCATCGCCCGCGCACTGGCGATGGAGCCGGAGGTGATGCTGTTCGACGAACCCACCTCAGCCCTTGACCCGGAGTTGGTGGGAGAAGTCTTGAAAGTGATCCAGGGCCTGGCCGAAGAAGGCCGGACCATGATCATGGTGACCCACGAAATGAGCTTCGCCCGCCAAGTGTCGGATCAGGTGCTGTTTCTGCACCAGGGCCTGGTGGAAGAAGAAGGCGCGCCGCAAGACGTGCTGGGCAATCCCAAGAGCGAGCGGCTCCAGCAATTTCTCAGTGGCAACCTGAAATAAACCTCGATGCAACCCGTAGGAGCTGGCGAAGCCTGCGATCTTTTGATCTTGATGCCTCGCTCGGGACTCAATTGCAGTGGAGAGGATCGCAGCCTCGTTTCACTCGGCAGCTCCTACAGGGCAGCTCGTACATGATGCGTTAAAACCTTTCACATCCCGCCGCGGTCACTGAAAGAAGACTTCCAGGGCGCACGCGGCGGGTATGGCGACATCCAACAATTTCGCAAACCAATGGTTCAGCGCCCGCGGCTGGAAGCCGTTCGCCTTTCAAAAACAAGTGTGGGCTGCGGCCAAACGTGGCGAATCCGGGCTGTTGCACGCCAACACCGGGGCCGGCAAGACCTACGCTGTGTGGTTCGCGGCGCTCAACCGGTTCGCCCGCCCGGCGCCACCGCCGGATAAACCCCGTAAACGCAAACCCGTGGCCGAACCGCTGACGGTCTTGTGGATCACGCCGATGCGCGCGCTGGCCGCCGATACAGGCAAAGCCCTCGAAGCCCCCCTGGCAGAGCTGCAGATTCCCTGGAGCGTCGGCCTTCGCACCGGCGATACCAGCGCCAACGAACGCGCCCGCCAGGGCCGACGCCTGCCCACTGCGCTGATCACCACACCCGAAAGCCTGACCCTGATGCTCGCCCGTGCCGATGCGCAAGCGGCCATCTCGACGCTGCGCATGGTCGTGGTGGATGAATGGCACGAGTTGCTCGGCAACAAACGGGGGGTGCAGTTGCAATTGGCTTTGGCGCGCTTGCGGCGCTGGCATCCCCAGCTCATCGTCTGGGGCGTCTCCGCCACCTTGGGTAACCAGTCCCACGCCGCGCAGGTACTCATCCCACAAGGCAACGGCATTAGCGTGCAAGGGGCCAACGGCAAGGCGCTACGGGTCGATACGCTGCTCCCTCCGACTATCGAACGTTTCCCGTGGGCCGGCCACATCGGTCTGAAGATGCTGCCCCAGGTCATTGCTGAAATAGACGCGAGCAACAGTTGTCTGGTTTTCACCAATACCCGGGCGCAATCGGAAATCTGGTATCAGGCCATTCTCCAAGCCAGGCCGGACTGGGCCGGGCTGATCGCGCTGCATCACAGTTCATTGTCCCGGGAAACTCGCGACTGGGTAGAGCAGGCCCTCAAGGAAGGGCAGCTCAAGGCGGTGGTCTGCACCTCCAGCCTGGATCTGGGGGTGGACTTCTTGCCAGTCGAACGAGTCCTGCAAATTGGTTCGGCCAAAGGCGTGGCGCGGCTGATGCAGCGCGCCGGGCGTTCCGGTCATGCGCCGGGGCGGACCTCGCGGGTCACGCTGGTGCCGACCCACAGCCTGGAGCTGATCGAAGCCGCCGCCGCGCAAGACGCCGTGACTCAACGGCGCATCGAACCCCGGGAATCGCCCCACAAGCCGCTGGATGTGTTGGTCCAGCATCTGGTCAGCATGGCCCTGGGCGGCGGCTTCCTGCCTGACGAACTGTTCGAGGAAGTGCGCGGTGCCTGGGCCTACCGGGACCTCAACGAAGCCGAATGGGCCTGGGCCCTGGCCTTCGTGCGCCATGGCGGGCTGTCATTGACCGCCTATCCCGACTACCGGCGGGTCGAGCCGGACGAACACGGCGTGTGGCGAGTCCCCGATGCGCGACTGGCCCGACGACATCGCATGAGCATCGGCACCATCGTCAGCGACGCCAGCCTGCAATTGAAGTTCTGGAGCAAAGGCGGTGGCGGCAAGACTTTGGGCAGCGTGGAGGAAGGCTTCATCGCTCGCCTGCGGCCCGGAGACGGCTTTCTGTTTGCCGGACGCTTGCTGGAGTTGGTGCGGGTTGAAGACATGACCGCCTACGTGCGACGCAGCCAGGCAAAAAAAGCCGCCGTGCCGCGCTGGAACGGCGGGCGGATGCCGCTTTCCAGCGAGCTGGCGGCCGCCGTCGTGGCCCGTCTGAGCGAGGCCGCCGCAGGCCGCTTCGATGGCCCGGAGATGAACGCCGTGCAGCCCTTGTTATCAACTCAACAACGCTGGTCCGGTTTGCCCACGCAAGAAACACTGTTGGCCGAGAGCCTTAAATCCCGCGAGGGCTGGCACTTGTTTCTGTATCCCTTTGCCGGGCGTCAGGTTCATCTGGGGTTGGCGAGCCTGCTGGCCTGGCGGGTCAGCCGGCAACAGCCAGTGACGTTTTCCATCGCGGTGAACGATTACGGCCTGGAACTGCTCAGCGCCACGGCACTGGACTGGACGCAACACCTGGGGCCGGAACTCCTGATCGTCGACCACCTGCTAGCCGATGTGCTGGCGAGCCTGAACGCCGGAGAGCTGGCGCTTCGACGCTTTCGCGAAATCGCCCGGATCGCCGGACTGGTATTTGCCGGCTATCCCGGCGCGCCCAAAAGTACCCGCCAAGTCCAGGCGTCCAGCGGGTTGTTCTTTAAGGTGTTCAAGCAATATGACGCCGACAACCTCCTGCTGGCCCAGGCCGGGGAAGAAGTCCTGCGTGAAGAACTGGATATACGTCGACTGGAGCAGACCTTGGAACGCCTCAAGACCTTGAAGCTCGACCTGCATACCATCAAACGCCCCACCCCACTGGGTTTCCCGTTGCTGGTGGAGCGATTCAGGGAAAGCATGAGTTCGGAGAAGCTCGCCGATCGCATCCGGCGAATGGTCAGCGAACTGGAAAAGACCGCCGACCGTGGTGACGCCTGATGCCGGCGCCCTATCCCGTCAGCCTGGCCGGTGAAGAGCTCTGGCTATTGCCGGAAAAAGCCCTGTATTGGCCCGCCCAGCAAACCCTGATGGTCGCCGATGTGCATTTCGGCAAGGCCGCTGCTTATCGCAGCCTTGGCCAACCGGTGCCCCATGGCACAACGGCCAGCAACATCGCCGTGCTCGACGGGCTACTGGCGAGCCTGCCGTGTCGCCAACTGATCTTCCTGGGCGACTTTCTCCACGGTCCAGGTTCCCATGCCCCAGGCACGTTGAAGGCCCTTTTTAGCTGGCGTGAACGCCATCAGCACCTGGCCATGACGCTGATTCGCGGCAATCACGACAAACGCGCCGGCGGTCCGCCGCCAGCGCTGAACATCCGGGTCGTGCCGGAGCCTTTGTTGCTCGGGCCTTTCGCCGTACAACATGAGCCCGATCCGCATCCCAGCCGCCACGTCCTGGCCGGCCATGTGCATCCCGTCTACCACCTGAGCGGCAAAGGTCGGCAACGGCTGCGCCTGGCGTGCTTCCGGTTGGGCACGCAAATCAGCCTGCTGCCGGCGTTCGGCGCATTCACGGGGGGCTATCGGGTCAAGCAGGACAACGACTGCAGCATTTTCGTCATCGGCGATGACGAAATATGGCCGGTCAGCTAACAGGCCACCCATCCATCAGGTAACAACTGGAGGGGGCTCGTCCGGCCGCGTAGGCTCGCCGGGATCAGGCTCAGCGGGTGGTTCATTAGGGGTATCGGGATCAGGCTGACCTGGAATACCGCCCGCCGCTTCGGCAGGGTGGGCCAATAGTGACCACGCCATGACACCGATCTGATTGGGCTCAAGCTTTGCCAGTTCGGCACTGATTCGCGGATCGATCTTCATAGAGCAACTCCTGGGCGAAGGCCCGCTGCGCTGAGGCAAAAAAACGGGCAGTACACCCCATAGAGTGCCTGCCCGCCCAGGAATTCAAACTGTTCGTCAGAATCAGGTACGCGGCAGCGTTACGCCGCGCTGGCCCTGGTATTTACCACCACGGTCCTTGTAGGACACTTCACATTCTTCATCGGACTCAAGGAACAGCATCTGCGCCACACCCTCGTTGGCATAGATTTTTGCCGGCAAGGTCGTGGTGTTGGAGAACTCCAGGGTCACATGGCCTTCCCACTCAGGCTCCAGCGGCGTGACGTTGACGATGATGCCGCAGCGCGCGTACGTGCTTTTACCCAGGCAGATGGTCAGTACGTTACGCGGGATACGGAAATACTCGACGGTGCGCGCCAGGGCAAATGAGTTCGGTGGAATGATGCAGACGTCGCTCTTGACGTCGACGAAGCTCTTCTCGTCGAAGTTCTTCGGGTCCACGGTGGCCGAGTTGATGTTGGTGAACACCTTGAATTCATCGGCGCAGCGCACATCGTAGCCGTAGCTGGAGACGCCGAAGGAAATCAGCCGATCGGCGCCTTCGCCACGCATCTGGCGCTCGACGAAGGGTTCGATCATGCCGTGCTCTTGCGCCATGCGGCGAATCCACTTGTCCGATTTGATGCTCATGGCGGTTTCCTGAAATAGCGAGGTGGAAAAAATACGTCCGGCATCTTACCGGGGCACGAGGCCGGGTTCAAAGTGCGGGACGTAAATCTCGCCGATCCACCTTGATTTCCTGGTCCTGACGGCAATACCGCTCGCCGTCAGTCACCAAAACCGAGAAACCTTCGCAAAGACCATTGGCACGTACCGGAAAAAGGGTTAAGGTGGCGCCACTGTGCTGCTTGTGTCACTGAGAATCTCTACACGATATGTTGAATTTCGATCCAACCATCTACAAGAATTTTTCCTGCTCTTTGCACTCAGTCTCGGCCAGGGTTCTTCCTGAGTCGCAGTTATCTTTGTTCAAGGAGTTACACCATGTCTAATCGCCAAACTGGTACCGTTAAGTGGTTCAACGATGAAAAAGGCTTCGGCTTCATCACTCCACAATCCGGTGACGACCTGTTTGTTCACTTCAAAGCAATCCAATCCGACGGCTTCAAAAGCCTGAAAGAAGGCCAACAGGTTTCTTTCATCGCTACCCGCGGTCAGAAAGGCATGCAAGCTGAAGAAGTTCAAGTTATCTAACTTGTCCTTGCTTTAGTAAAAAGCCTCGCCCTCAAAAGCGGGGCTTTTTTGTGCCTGTGTGTTTTTGCCCACGCACAAAAAATGTGGGAGCGGGCTTGCTCGCGAAAGCGGTGGATCAGCAACATTAACGTTAACTGACACACCGCTTTCGCGAGCAAGCCCGCTCCCACACTGGTTTGTTGGTTAGCCCGGGATTACCAGGTCACGCCAAACCCGGCGGTGTAGCGCGTCTTGCTCAAGTCGCTGTCTTCGGTGCCCTCAATGACATCTTTCTCGGCCTTGAGGTTGAGCGAAGCCCAGTCGGTAACTTTGTAGCGCAGCCCCACCTCGGCGTCGTAGGCGTATTCGGCAACACTGGACAGCGGCTTGCCGACTTCGCCATTGGTGAAGAACTCAACGCGCTTGCCGATCAGGTAACGGTTGTAGTCCCACTTCATGGCGATGGAATAGAAGTTGTCGGTCCCACCGTCGCGGTATTCGTAATCGGTGCGGTTGAACAGCGAGCCCAACGAGAAAGCCCCCAGTTCGTCATCCCAGAACTGGTAGCCCGGACCGGTACCCACCACGCGTTGGCGGGCCAGATCCTCGACTTTGTCGCGCTTGTAGTTCAGGCGCCCTTGCCAGAACCATTTATCCGTCAGGAATCGGTCGAGGGAATACTCCAGCCTCCAGTTGTCGGTGGAAACCACGTCATCCTGGAATTCACGGTTGTATTCGCCCTCAGCCGTATGCCGCCATCTGCCGTGGCGCGCCGAGGTCTTGAAATCAATGTCGTAGTCATCGGTATCGTTTTCCGCGCGCTGATAATCCAGGGCAGCGTCGATATTACCCTTCCACACCAGATCCTCGACCACCGGTTTGGGTTTGAGGATTTGCTGGATACTCGCCAACTCGACGGTTTTGGGTCCATCGCCGTTGGCCAGGGTCACCTTGCCGTCCTCGGCAGCCTGCAGCGCCTTGGCTTTTTCACCAGTGTAGGCATCCTGCTTGACCAGCAACTGCTGGTCGCTCTCAAGGGTCTTGACCTGTTTCCAGTCGATGGGAATCGCGCCAGCGTAATCGGTCTGGATCAGCAACTTGCCGCCATCGAAAACGGTGATCTTGCCGCTGAGCTTGTCACCGTTTTTCAACCAGACGGTATCGGCAAGCAATGGCATGGAGGCGCTGGTGACAGCTAGGCATAGCAGGGTTCTAGACAACATAAGCGTATAAAGAGCTCAAGTTTGCGGTAAAAAGGCGGCATTATCCCCCGGGACGACACCTTAGCAAGGACTGACCGAAGTATTTGTAATGAGTTCATTTCTCAACCAACCTTGCGGCATTTAATCTACAAACGGCAATACGCCCTTGCCCAGGACACCTGAACGTGACTGATGCTCCCGCGGCCCCAGAGAACGCCGCCCAGATCCGCCGCACCACCCTTTACCTGACCCTGGCACAAGTGCCGGCCGGCAAGGTCGTGACCTATGGCCAGCTCGCCGAGATGGCCGGTCTGGGCCGAGCGGCGCGCTGGGTAGGGCGTACCCTCAGTCAGCTGCCGAACGACACAAAGCTGCCATGGCATCGAGTGTTGGGCGCCGGTGGTCGGATAAGCCTGCCGGTCGGCAGCGCTTCAGGGGATGAACAACGCGCGCGCCTGCGCATGGAAGGAGTCAGTGTCCTGAATAATCGTGTTGATATTCAGCGCCATGGCTGGCGCCCGGTAGAGCACAGCGGTTAGAGTGCGCGCTTTGTTTTCGCAATTTTTGAGGCAGACTCCAGCCCATGCCCCGTAAAACCTGGCGCGCCGCCCTCGCCGCCTATGCCAGTCCCTCGACGCTCGTGCTGTTGCTGCTTGGCTTCGCCGCCGGCTTGCCCTACATGCTGGTGTTTTCCACGCTTTCGGTCTGGTTGCGCGAAGCCGGCGTGGCCCGCGAGACCATTGGTTACGCGAGCCTCATCGGCCTGGCCTATGCCTTTAAATGGGTCTGGTCCCCCTTGCTCGACCAATGGCGCCTGCCGCTGCTGGGCAAACTCGGACGTCGGCGTTCATGGCTGGTGCTCTCCCAGGCCCTGGTGATCCTCGGCCTGATCGGCATGGGCTTCTGCGATCCGCAAAAACACCTGTCATGGTTGATCGCCATCGCCGTGATCGTGGCGTTCGCTTCGGCCACCCAGGACATCGCCGTCGATGCCTATCGCCTGGAGATCGCCGACGACACCCGCCAGGCGGCCCTCGCCGCCAGCTACATGTCCGGGTACCGAATCGCGGCATTGCTGGCCACCGCCGGCGCACTGTTTTTCGCCGAAGGCTTCGGCTCCACCGGTTTCAGCTATAAACACTCGGCCTGGGCAGGCACCTATCTATTGTTCGGCGTGCTGATGGTCCCTGCCCTGCTCACCTCGCTGTTCATGCGCGAACCGCCGGTGCCGCTGCGCACCCAGTTGCAGGCCGGTCGCTATAGCTTCGTCCACCAGTTGGCCTCGGTGTTCGTCCTCATCGTGCTGCTGGTGTCGGTGCCGGCGATGTTCACCCAGCTCTATAACACCGACTTTGCCAGCGTCCTGTTCGAAGGCGTCAGCCTGCTGGACCTGCTGCTCGAAGACCGCGCCTTCCTGCGGGCCATCCTCTATATCACCCTGACTGCCCTGTGCCTCTCGGCCATGGGGCGCCGCGGGCTCGCGCCGGTGCTGACACCGGTCAACGATTTCATCCTGCGTTACCGCTGGCAGGCCCTGTTGCTGCTTGGGCTGATTGCCACCTATCGGATGTCCGACACGGTCATGGGCGTCATGGCCAACGTGTTCTACATCGACCAAGGCTTCACCAAGGACCAGATCGCCAGCGTCAGCAAGATTTTCGGGCTGATCATGACGCTCGTCGGCGCCGGCATGGGCGGCTTGTTGATCGTGCGTTTCGGCATTCTGCCGATCCTGTTTATCGGCGGCGTGGCCTCCGCCGGCACCAATATCCTGTTTCTGATGCTCGCCGACATGGGCGCCAATCTGCAGATGCTGGTTGTCACCATCTCCCTGGACAACTTCAGCTCAGGCCTGGCCACTTCGGCGTTCGTTGCCTACTTGTCGAGCCTGACCAACCTGAAGTTCTCGGCCACCCAATACGCCCTGCTCAGCTCGATCATGCTGTTGCTGCCGCGCTTGATCGGCGGTTACTCAGGGGTGATGGTGGAGAAATTCGGCTATCACGACTTCTTCCTGATCACCGCCTTGTTGGGGGTTCCGACCCTGTTGCTGATCGCCTTGCACTGGTATCAGGAAAACCGCCGCCAGGGTTCAGGCTCGGCTTCGGACCCGGAACCGACACCCACGCGACCTGCGCAAGAATCGTAGGAAACTTCAGCAAGCGCCGGCGAAACCGGCGCTCGTGCCTGGCGACCAGCCACGCGCCTGTACGCCAGGGCATCTCGCCCGTACAATGCTCCGTCACTTCTCGTCATCAGCAACCGACAACGGCCAACCATGCGCACCAGTCAATTTTTGCTCGCCACACAGAAAGAAACGCCTTCCGACGCCGTCGTGATCAGCCACCAGCTGATGCTGCGTGCCGGCATGATCCGCAAACTTGCCTCGGGCCTGTACACCTGGCTGCCGATGGGTCTGCGTGTGATGCGCAAGGTAGAAGCCATCGTTCGCGAAGAAATGAACGCCGCCGGCTCTCTGGAAGTGTTGATGCCGGGCACCCAACCGGCCGAGCTGTGGCAGGAATCGGGGCGCTGGGAAGAGTACGGCCCGGAGTTGCTGCGCATCAAAGACCGTCACGGTCGTGACTTCTGCGCCGGCCCGACTCACGAAGAAGTGATCACCGATCTGATGCGCAACGAGTTGAGCAGCTACAAGCAGCTGCCTATCAACCTGTACCAGATCCAGACCAAATTCCGTGATGAAATCCGTCCACGCTTCGGCCTGATGCGCGGCCGCGAATTCATCATGAAGGATTCGTACTCCTTCCACGCCGACCTGGCCTCGCTGCAAGTCACCTACGACCGCATGCACCAGGCGTACTGCAACATTTTCACCCGTTTGGGCCTGAAATTCCGCCCGGTTGAGGCCGACAACGGTTCCATCGGTGGCGCCGGCTCCCACGAATTCCACGTACTGGCCGAGTCCGGCGAAGACGACATCGTCTTCAGCAACGGCTCCGACTACGCCGCCAACATCGAGAAAGCCGAGGCCGTGCCACGGGAAACCTCCCGTCCTGCACCGGCCGAAGAACTGCGCCTGGTGGACACGCCAAACGCCAAGACCATCGCCCAACTGGTGGAAGGCTACAACCTGCCGATCGAACGCACCATCAAGACCCTGATCGTTCGCGCCGAAGAAGAAGGCAAGCTGATCGCCCTGATCATCCGTGGCGATCACGAGCTGAACGAAATTAAGGCCGGCAACCAGCCTGGCGTTGCCAGCCCCCTGGTCATGGCCACCGACGCCGAACTGCGCGACGCCATCGGCGCCGGCGCCGGCTCCCTCGGCCCGCTGAACCTGCCGCTGCCGATCATCATCGACCGCTCGGTGGAGCTGATGAGCGATTTCGCCATCGGCGCCAACATCGATGACAAGCACTACTTCGGCGTGAACTGGGAGCGCGACCTGCCGGTTCCGACCGTGGCCGACCTGCGCAACGTCGTGGCCGGCGATCCGAGCCCGGACGGCAAAGGTGTCCTGGAAATCAAGCGCGGCATTGAAGTCGGGCACATCTTCCAGCTGGGCAACAAATACAGCAAGGCGATGAAGTGCGAAGTGCTGGGCGAGAATGGCAAGCCGGTGACCCTGGAAATGGGCTGCTACGGCATCGGCGTATCCCGCGTGGTCGCCGCGGCCATCGAGCAGAACAACGACGAGAAAGGGATCATCTGGAGCGACGCCCTGGCGCCATTCCAGATTGCCCTGGTGCCGCTGCGCTACGAGACCGAACTGGTTCGCGAAGCCACCGACAAGCTCTACGCCGAACTGACGGCCGCCGGCTTCGAAGTGCTGCTGGACGACCGCGACAAAAAAACCAGCCCCGGCATCAAGTTCGCAGACATGGAACTGATCGGCATCCCGCATCGGATCGTCGTCAGTGACCGCAGCCTGGCCGAAGGCAACCTGGAATACAAAAGTCGCACCGAGGCCGAGCCGCAAGCGCTGCCGGTCGCTGACGTGCTGTCGTTCCTCCAGGCCCGTATCCGCCGCTGACACCAGATAGAGACGTCATGTTCAAGCGAAACACCTTAGGCCTCGGGGGCGCCGCGCTATGCGGCGCCCTGCTGGTCAGCGGCTGTGCCAACCAAATGTCGCAACGCAGCGAGCACGAAGAGCGGGTCGAGCGCAAACTGCTCGACCATAGCCTGCATATCGAAGTGGGCGAGCCCAAAGTGCTCGAACTGCCGCAACGTCGGGTGCGGATCAATGAGCAGAAGACCTTCGAAGTCACCGAATTCGAAGTCACCCGCCATTATGATCGCTATACGCCATATCAGCCCTGGCGCGAAGTTTACGAAATTCCGCTGGGCGCGGTGGCAGTGGTGGCGGGTGTCGGCGCCAATGTGGTCAATGTGTTCGCCCTTGGCAACCTCCCGGAGAGCGCGACCCGAGACTGGATCAGCTACGGTTTCGCCGGGCTCAATCCATTCATGAACGTGCCATCCCATGGCCGCGCCCAGCAGAACCTGGCCGGAATCGACGAAGTGCAACACGACAAACGCGTCGAACACACAAGCCTGCCCTGGAGCGAACGCCCGGTACAGGTCAAGGCTGCCCGGCAGACCTTCGAACTGAGTACCGACCGCAATGGCGTGTTGCGTTTGAATCTGCTGGAAAGTCCGTTCGCCGAGCATGATCTGAGCCACTTCGGCAAGTTGCAGATCAGCGTGACGGACGCCCTGGACGAGGTACATACCGACTCATCCCTGAGCCTCAGCAGCACGTTGCGCAACAAGCTGGTGGAAGCCCACGCGCTGATCTACGACGATCTGGAAGATGACGAAGTGGACCAATGGGTTCATCGGGTCAAGCGACTGTCGGAGCTGGGCCTTGAAGAAGAGGCCAGCGAGCTGGAACAGAGCCTGATCGAACTGACCCGCAATGATCCGGAGTTACAGACCGAGTTTCTGAAAGCGCTTACCAAGGATGGCGGGCGCTTGGTGGCGGATCCAGGGGCGCACTGAAATCCCCTTTGCTCCCACTGGACCTGTAGGAGCTGTCGAGCGAAGCGAGGCTGCGATCTCTCCCCAGACACTTGAGTCTCAAGCGAAAGATCAATAGATCGCAGCCTTCGGCAGCTCCTACAGCCCCAGCGGGAGCAAGCTCCCTCGCCACAAGAGCAGGACAAGGCATTCAGCCAAGCAGCCTCACCGCTCAAACAATTCCAACTGCTCAAACCCGCCTCGCAGATCCTCCAGCCGTACCCCTATCCCTAACAAACGCACCGGCTTGCCCCCGCGGTTGAATGCCTGGGTCAATAGCAACTGGTAACTGCCCAGATCGCGCCCTGCCCCGGCCTGCTCCAGGGTGGTCTGAGTGAAGTCGTGGAATTTCACTTTGACGAACGGCTTGCCCGGTCGATAACTACTGTCGATCCGTGCGATGCGCCCACTCAGGGACTGCATCAGCTCCGGCAACTTATCGAGGCAGCTTGTCAGATCAGGCAGATCGACGTCGTAGGTGTTTTCCACACTGATGGACTGTCTTCGGCTGTCATTGTGCACCAGACGTTCATCAATCCCACGAGCCAGGCTCCAGAGTCGCTCACCGAAACTGCCGAATTCGCGCACCAGCGCCAGCTTGTCCCATTGACGCAACTGCAGGCAGTCGACAATGCCGAGCCGATTCAGTTTGTCGGCGGTCACTTTGCCCACCCCATGCAGCTTGCTCACCGGCAGGGCCGAGACGAAGTCTTCGACCTGATCCGGGGTGATGACGAACAAGCCGTTGGGCTTTTTCCAATCGCTGGCGATCTTGGCCAGAAACTTGTTGGGGGCGACGCCAGCGGACACCGTGATGTGCAGTTGATTGGAAACCCGTCGCCGAATGTCCTGGGCGATGCGGGTGGCACTCCCACCGAAATGGGCACTGGCGGAGACATCCAGATAGGCCTCATCCAGGGAAAGCGGCTCGATCAAGTCAGTGTAATCGCTGAAGATCGTATGAATTTCCTTCGACGCCTCCCGGTAGGCGTCCATCCGCGGCTTGACGATGGTCAAGTCGGGGCAGAGCTTCAAGGCGTGTCCGGATGACATGGCCGAGCGCACGCCGTAGGCCCGGGCCTCGTAGTTACAGGTCGCAATGACCCCGCGCCGGTCCGCCGAACCACCCACCGCCAAGGGTTTGCCGGCCAGCCGCGGGTCATCGCGCATCTCGATAGCGGCGTAGAAGCAGTCACAGTCGACGTGGATGATTTTGCGTTGCGTCATAAGAGAAGCGGATGTGCGACGAGTCGGGACGCCAGTATCGCACCGACAACTGTATATAGCACCAGTAGTTGAAAAATCCTTCACTGCGACTGGAAAAAACCCACCTGAATTTATTTCTTCAATCGCAGCGAAGCGTCCAATAGAGCGCCAGCCCTTGCCAGGCTTGCGTCACAGCGCTGTCACAATGCCAATGACTTAGGCTAAGCAATTGAAGCTGAACAGATTTTCCTCGCGCCAGGGTTGACAGCCAGCCGATCCTCTGTAGAATGCCGCCACACAGACGCGGGATGGAGCAGTCTGGTAGCTCGTCGGGCTCATAACCCGAAGGTCGTCGGTTCAAATCCGGCTCCCGCAACCAAACATCAAGAAAGGCCACTCGAAAGAGTGGCCTTTTTTGTGTGCTTTTGTTTTTGCGCAAGGCGCCGTGAAGAGAAGACGTGCGAACCTCGCCCAGCCCCACGGCAACGCAATGCAGGCTGCCTGCTTGTAGGACAATTTCCTTTTGATTTCTTGTGTTTAGCTCGGTCGGCGACGAATTGGCCGTTTATTTGACCTCACCACCTTTTAACGGTTGACACTCAGGCGTTCGCCTGTAGAATGCCGCCACACAGACGCGGGATGGAGCAGTCTGGTAGCTCGTCGGGCTCATAACCCGAAGGTCGTCGGTTCAAATCCGGCTCCCGCAACCAAACATCAAAAAAGGCTACTCGAAAGAGTGGCCTTTTTTGTGCCTGTCGAAAAAAGCTTTCATAACAAATATTTTGTAATTATTTTTTTCAGCAGGGATTGGTAACTGAGCGGGTTGCCCCCATCCTGTCGCGCATAGTTCAAGAGGTGATTGATGCGCGCTCACTCGTCTGCCCCACAAGACACTGTTACTGCGGTACAACCGATCAAGGCCGGGCGCTTGCGCTGGCTGGAGCGTATCAGCCAGTACCGTCAGCCTATCGGCCTCACCGTCACGCTGTTGCTGTTCGCCCTTGCATTGATTGCCTGTCGCCACCTGCTGAGCGAGCTCGATCTGTACGCGCTGCACGACTCGATCATGCAGGTGCCGCGCTCAGCCCTGCTCGGCGCCGTCGCCGCGACTGTCGTCGGATTCGTCATCTTGCTGGGCTATGAATGGTCCGCCAGCCGTTATGCCGGTGTGAAATTGCCCGCGAAAACGCTGATCCTGGGCGGATTCAGCGCTTTTGCGATCGGCAACGCCATCGGGCTCTCGTTATTGTCGGGGGGCTCGGTTCGCTACCGGCTGTATGCCCGCCAGGGCCTGGGCGCGACGGATGTCGCCCACATGACACTGTTCGCCAGCCTGTCCTTGGGCTGTGCACTGCCGCCGCTGGCGGCCCTGGCAACCCTCAGTGATCTGCCCGCCGCTTCCGCCGCCCTGCACTTGCCGGCCACCTGGCTGGGAGCGATCTGCGTGGCGGTGCTCCTGCTCACCTGTGCGCTGGCTATCGGCATCTACCGTCGGCGCCTGCCAGAACAGCCCTATCGGGACAGCCTGCTGGTCAAGGCCGGGCGCCGCACCCTGCGCCTGCCGAGTCGGCGCTTGACGCTCCTGCAACTGATCATCACCACGCTGGATGTCGCGGCGGCCGCCACGGTGCTGTACTTGCTGTTGCCCGAAACACCACCGTTCGGCGCATTCCTGCTGGTGTACCTGTTGGCGCTGGCAGCCGGCGTGCTCAGTCATGTACCCGGCGGGGTCGGGGTGTTCGAGGCGATCCTGCTGGCGGCCTTTGCCGACAAACTGGGGGCCGCGCCATTGGCCGCCGCGCTGCTTCTGTATCGCTTGATCTACGTGCTGTTGCCGATGCTGGTGGCCTGTGTGCTGCTATTGATCAATGAAGCGCAACGGCTGTTCCAGACCCGTCAGTCCCTGCGGGTTGCCTCGGGCCTGGCCGCGCCGATCCTGGCAGTGCTGGTATTCCTCTCGGGCGTGGTGCTGCTGTTTTCCGGTGTGACCCCGGAGATTGATACGCGCCTGGAGCACATTGGTTTCCTGATCCCTCATCGGCTGGTGGACGCCTCGCACTTGGGCGCCAGCCTTGTAGGCGTGTTGTGCCTGTTGCTCGCCCAGGGCCTGCGCCGTCGCTTGTCCGCCGCCTGGATGCTGACCACCGTTTTACTGTTGGTGGGCGCCCTGCTCTCACTGCTCAAGGGCTTCGATTGGGAAGAGGCCACGCTGTTGACGCTGACGGCCAGCTTGCTGGCGGTGTTCCGACGTTCGTTTTATCGTCCGAGTCGCCTGACCGAGCTGCCATTTTCGCCGCTGTTTCTGATTGCCAGCCTGTGTGTGCTCGGTGCGTCGATATGGCTGCTGCTGTTTGCTTACCAGGACGTGCCCTACAGCCATGAACTGTGGTGGCAATTCACCCTCGATGCCGATGCCCCTCGTGGTCTGCGCTCACTGCTGGGCGCGGCGGTGCTGCTGGTGGCGGTGTCCCTGACCTGGCTGCTGCGTACCGCCCGACCGGTGATCCAGCTGCCGGCGGCAGAAGAACTGGAGCGAGCCAAAAAGATTCTCATGGCCTCTTCGCAGCCCGACGGTGGCCTGGCCCTGACCGGTGACAAGGCACTGCTGTTTCACCCCAACGACGAAGCGTTTCTGATGTATGCCCGCCGTGGCCGCAGTCTGGTGGCGTTGTACGACCCGATCGGCCCCACCCAGCAACGCGCTGAAATGATCTGGCAGTTCCGCGACCTGTGCGATACCCATCATGCGCGTCCGGTGTTCTACCAAGTGCGCGCCGAAAACCTGCCGTACTACATGGATATCGGCCTGACGGCGATCAAGCTGGGTGAAGAAGCACGGGTCGACCTCAAACATTTCGATCTCGAAGCCAAGGGCAAAGAGATGAAGGACTTGCGCTACACCTGGAACCGCGGCACCCGGGACGGCCTGTCGCTGGAGATCCACGAACCAGGCCAGGCGCCAATGGATGAGCTGAAGGTCATTTCCGACGCCTGGCTGACCGGCAAGAACGTGCGGGAAAAGGGCTTTTCACTGGGCCGCTTCAGCGATGACTACCTCAAGCATTTTCGCATCGCAGTGATTCGTTTCGAAGGCCGCCCGGTGGCGTTCGCCAACCTGCTGGAGACGCACAGCCATGAATTGGCCAGCCTGGACTTGATGCGCGCCCATCCCGACGCCCCGAAACTGACCATGGAATTCATGATGGTCGGACTGATTCAGCATTACAAAGCCCACGACTATGCCCGCTTCAGCCTCGGAATGGTCCCTCTGTCGGGCCTGCAACCGCGACGCGGTGCACCGTTGACCCAGCGCTTGGGTTCGATGGTGTTCCGCCGCGGCGAACAGCTCTACAACTTCCAGGGCCTGCGCCGTTTCAAAGATAAATTCCAGCCTGACTGGGAACCTCGTTACATGGCCGTGCCCGCCGGACTTGATCCGCTGGTAGCCCTGGCCGATACCGCCGCCCTGATTGCAGGCGGCCTGACTGGATTGGTGAAACGCTGATGATGCAACGCTCCTGGCGATACGTAGTGGCAACCCTGTTGGTGTTGGCGGTGATTCTCGGTGGCGGTTACTGGTACTGGAACCGCCCGGCCCCGCAACCAACCCTTGAACAGCTGTCGCCGGTCGACGGTGCCCCCATGACCCGGATCATTCCCGGCACCCCGCCCCGCGCCCAGGTGCTGGTGGCGGTCAACGAAGACCAGAAACTCAGCGACACGCAATTGCTGACCCTCAGCCGCAGCGGCTCGGCGCAGATCGTCCAAGTGATCCTGCCCAAGGACTGCATGCTGCAAGGCCGTGCCCTGCAGGCCGGCCTGAAGCAGCTCCAGGGGCCGGCGACGCTGGTCAGCGGTATTGGCCCCGGAGCCGTGCTGGCCTGGCGCTGGCTGGCCGAACAGAAGAACGACAAGGCCCAGGCCGTGTCGGTGGACCTGGCCCTGGAGAAACCCGGCTGCACCCACCTGCTGCCGAAAAGCGCGGCCCACGGCCACTGGCTGGTGGCCTGGAATGACAACCCCGACGACACCAGCGCCGGTTTCGTACGGGATCAACCGAACGCTGAAACCAGCATCAGCAACTACGACATCAACCTGCCACAGGTGCTGAACAACGAACTGCACAAGATCCTGGTAGGCACCGACCAGGGCGGCCTGAGCATTCCCGTGGTGGAAGTGCCCGCCAGCCAGGCCCGGGACACCGTGACGCTGTTTCTCTCCGGAGACGGCGGCTGGCGGGACCTGGACCGGGACGTGGCCGAAGAAATGGCCAAGATCGGTTACCCAGTCGTCGGCATCGACACCCTGCGCTACTACTGGCAGCACAAGAGCCCGGAACAAAGCGCCCAGGACCTCACCGAACTGATGCAGCACTACCGTCAGGTCTGGGGCACCAAGCGCTTCATCCTGACCGGTTATTCCTTTGGCGCCGACGTGCTGCCCGCCATCTACAATCGCCTTCCGGCCAGCGAGCAGCAAGGGGTCGACGCAATCATCCTGCTGGCCTTCGCGCGCACCGGCAGCTTCGAGATCGAAGTCGAAGGCTGGCTCGGCAATGCCGGCACCGAAGCCGCCACAGGCCCGGAAATGGCCAAGCTGCCCGCCGACAAAGTGGTGTGCATCTACGGCGTAGAAGAAGCGGCTGAAAGTGGCTGTACCGACAAGACCGCGGTGGGCGAAGCCATCCAGCTACCGGGTGGCCATCATTTCGACGAGAACTACCCAGCACTGGCCAAGCGTCTGGTGGACGAAATCAATAAGCGGCAGAACAAGGCGACCCAATCGTGAGCAAATGGGCTTGTTTGATCCTCCCATGTGAGAGCGAGCCTGCTCGCGATAACGGCAGCACAGTCAACATCACCATCAACTGATCCACCGCGATCGCGAGCAGGCTCGCTCCCACAGGGTTCGCTTGGGCATCAGGATTGTGTGATCCACCCAAAAGCCCCCGCTACCACCAGGCAACGGGGGCTTTTTGTATGGGCTACATTTCCACCTGGGTCCCCAGCTCTATCACCCGGTTCAGCGGCAAATTGAAAAAGCGCAAGTTGCCGTTGGCGTTTTTCAGCATGAAGGCGAACAACACTTCGCGCCAACGGGCCATGCTTTCAAGCTTGGACGCGATGACCGTTTCGCGGCTGAGGAAGTAGGTGGTGCGCATCGGGCTGAAGTCCAGCTCATCCAGATGACACAGCCTGAGCGCCTCGGGCACGTCCGGCTCGTCGATGAAACCGAAGTGCAGGATCACCCGGAAGAAACCTTCGCCGTAGGCATCCACCTCGAAGCGCCGTTGTGGCGGCACCCGGGGGATGTCTTCGTACACCACCGTCAGCAGCACCACTTGCGCGTGCAGCACCTGGTTGTGCAACAGGTTATGGAGCAGCGCGTGAGGCACGGCATCCGGGCGGGCGGTGAGAAAAACCGCCGTGCCCTTGACCCGATGGGGAGGTTCGACACGGATGCTGCTGATAAATACCGGCAACGGCAGAGCACCTTCATCCAGCCGATCCACCAGCAGCTCCTTGCCGCGCTTCCACGTGGTCATCAGAATGAACAACACGATCCCCGCCAAGACTGGAAATGCGCCGCCCTGCAGGATTTTCGGGACATTGGCGGCAAAGAACAGGCCGTCCACCAATAGAAAACCGAGCAGCAACGGCACCGTCAGCAGAGGGGGCCATTTCCACAGCAACAATGCCACCACCGACACCAGGATGCTGGTGATCAGCATGGTGCCGGTCACCGCCACACCATAGGCAGAGGCCAACGCGCCGGACGACTCAAAGCCAAGCACCAGCAGGATCACACCCACCATCAACGCCCAGTTCACCGCGCCGATGTAGATCTGCCCTTGCTCGGCGCTGGAGGTGTGCTGGATGTACATGCGCGGGATATAACCGAGCTGGATGGCTTGGCGGGTAAGGGAAAACGCGCCGGAAATCACCGCTTGGGAAGCGATCACGGTGGCAAGGGTCGAGAGCACCACCAGCGGCACCAGCGCCCAGCCTGGGGCCAGCAGATAAAACGGGTTGCGAGCGGCCTCCGGGTTCTCCAACAGCAAGGCGCCCTGACCGAAATAGTTAAGCACCAGGCCTGGCAATACCAGGGCGAACCAGGCCCGGGCAATCGGTTTGCGTCCAAAATGGCCCATATCCGCATACAAGGCTTCGGCGCCGGTCAAGGCCAGTACCACGGCCCCCAGGATCGCAACGCCAACCCCCGGATGCACCATGAAAAAGCGTACGCCCCAGGCCGGGTTCAACGCCTCGAGCACCTGCGGATGCTGGACGACGCCATGAATGCCCAGGCCGCCAAGGACCACGAACCACAGCACCATGACCGGCCCGAACAATTTACCGATCCGATCGGTACCGTGTTTCTGAATCAGGAAAAGCGCCACCAGAATCACCAGCGCCATCGGCACAACCCAGTGATCCAGACCATCAAAGGCCACCTCCAGGCCTTCCACGGCCGACAATACGGAAATGGCCGGGGTGATCATGCTGTCACCGTAAAACAACGAGGCGCCGATCAGCCCGAGAATCACCAGCACCGAACGCAACCGGGGATAAGGGGCGGACGCCCGCCGGGCCAGCGCGGTCAACGACATGATGCCGCCTTCGCCCTGGTTATCGGCGCGCAGGATAAACAGCACGTATTTGATCGAGACCACCCAGATCAACGACCAGAAGATCAGCGCCAGAATCCCGAACACACCGTCATGGTTGACCTGCACACCATATTGACCGGAAAACACTTCCTTGATGGTGTACAACGGACTGGTGCCGATGTCGCCATAGACCACTCCCGCGGCGGCCACCAACATTCCGACTGGCTTGGCCGCTGCATGCCCTGCCCCCGACACCTGACTCTCTGCCTGCCCCATCCAACACTCCCACTACCTGATCCACGCTGCTGGAAAGAAGCACTCTGATTGACCTTGGGTCGACGCCACCTTACTTCTTGTTACAGACTAATGGTTGACTGTACCGATTCAGTTGCGCTTGACGGCGCGAAGCATAGCGCAGCACTCGTCGTTTTTCCCCGTATAAAGCTGGTCAAGCGCTTCCAGCACCGCTAGAATTGCGCACTTTTTGATCAGAGGCGCGTCAAGCGTCCTGTCTCCACAAGAGACGATCTCCCCTACACCGAGGTTAGACATGTCCACCACTACCGCGCCGGCCAACCCCAAGGTTGGCTTCGTATCCCTGGGTTGCCCGAAGGCTCTGGTCGACTCCGAGCGCATCCTGACCCAACTGCGCATGGAAGGTTATGACGTCGTATCCACGTACCAGGACGCCGACGTGGTAGTGGTCAACACCTGCGGCTTCATCGATTCGGCCAAGGCCGAGTCCCTGGAAGTGATCGGCGAAGCCATCAAGGAAAACGGCAAGGTCATCGTTACCGGCTGCATGGGTGTGGAAGAGGGCAATATCCGCGACGTGCACCCCAGCGTGCTGGCCGTGACCGGTCCGCAGCAGTACGAGCAGGTCGTCAATGCCGTGCACGACGTGGTGCCGCCGCGCCAGGATCACAATCCGCTGATCGACCTGGTGCCGCCACAAGGCATCAAGCTGACCCCGCGCCACTACGCTTACTTGAAGATTTCCGAAGGCTGCAACCACAGTTGCAGCTTCTGCATCATCCCCTCGATGCGCGGCAAACTGGTGAGCCGTCCGGTGGGTGATGTGCTCGACGAGGCCCAGCGCCTGGTCAAAGCTGGCGTCAAGGAGTTGCTGGTCATCTCCCAGGACACCAGCGCCTATGGCGTCGACGTGAAATACCGCACTGGTTTCTGGAACGGCGCGCCGGTGAAAACCCGCATGACCGAACTGTGCGAAGCCCTCAGCACCCTCGGCGTGTGGGTCCGCCTGCATTACGTTTACCCGTATCCGCATGTCGACGAACTGATCCCGCTGATGGCCGCCGGCAAGATCCTGCCGTATCTGGACATCCCGTTCCAGCACGCCAGCCCGAAAGTCCTCAAGGCCATGAAGCGCCCGGCTTTCGAAGACAAGACCCTGGCCCGTATCAAGAACTGGCGCCAGATCTGCCCGGACCTGATCATCCGCTCGACCTTCATCGTCGGCTTCCCCGGCGAAACCGAGGAAGATTTCCAGTACCTGCTCGATTGGCTGACCGAAGCCCAACTCGACCGCGTCGGTTGCTTCCAGTATTCACCCGTCGAAGGCGCACCAGCCAACGACCTGGACCTGGAAGTGGTGCCCGACGAAGTTAAACAGGACCGTTGGGAGCGTTTCATGGCGCACCAGCAGTCCATCAGCTCGGCACGCCTGCAAATGCGCATCGGCCGTGAAATCGAAGTGCTGGTGGATGAAGTTGACGAGCAAGGCGCCGTCGGCCGCTGCTTCTTCGACGCCCCGGAAATCGATGGCAACGTCTTCATCGACAACGGCAGCAACCTCAAGCCGGGCGACAAGGTCTGGTGCAAGGTGACCGACGCCGATGAATACGACCTGTGGGCTGAACAGATCGGCTGATCTGCCGCACTTTTAAGGGCACAGCAGTACCTGTGGGAGCCGAGCTTGCTCGCGATGACGGTAGAGCAGTCAGCATGAATGTCGGCTGACACGACGCCATCGCGAGCAAGCTCGGCTCCCACATGTTCTAGCGCTCCGAAAAATAAACAAACCCTGCTCTTGCACCAAGATGCGGGGCTTTTTTACGGCTATCGTATGGAGAAACCCAGGGCATCAGCACAAGGAGCAGGCGGGCATGCGTCAGCATTCGGTCATCCATACACCGAAACCCAGCGATTATCAGGAACTGACCCGGGTCTGGGAGGCCTCGGTGCGGGCCACCCATGATTTCCTGCCAGACAGCTACATCGAACTGTTGAAAAACCTGGTGCTCACCCGGTATCTGGACGCAGTCATGCTCATCTGCACCCGGGATGCTCGCCAGCGCATTACCGGTTTCGCTGGTGTCGCAGCCGGCAAGATCGAGATGCTTTTCATCGACCCGCAACACCGTGGCCAGGGCCTGGGCAAGCAGCTGTTGCGCTATGCCATGGAGCACATGAACGCCGATCAACTGGATGTCAACGAACAGAACCCGCAAGCCCTGGGTTTTTACCTCAAGCAAGGCTTCGAAGTGGTAGGCCGTTCGGCAAAGGACGGCATGAACCAGCCGTACCCGCTGCTGCACATGCGCTACAAACAGCCCGACCTGAAGGTCCAACGCGGCTAAAAGGCAAATGGACCCGCGATTAACCGGCGCCAGGCAGGTACAATGCCCACCCTCTTTTTGTTACGGCCCTGTCATGACTGACCCGATTCGTCTCTCCAAACGCCTCATCGAACTCGTCGGCTGTTCCCGTCGGGAGGCTGAGCTGTTCATCGAGGGCGGCTGGGTCACCGTGGACGGCGAAGTGATCGACGAGCCGCAGTTCAAGGTCACCACCCAGAAAGTCGAACTCGACCCCGAGGCCAAGGCCACCGCGCCAGAGCCGGTGACCCTGCTGTTGAACGCCCCTGCGGGCATGGATGCAGACACGGCGATGGCGTCCCTTGGGCCACAGACCCTGAGCGAAGAACACCGCTTCGGCAAGCGCCCCCTCAAGGGGCACTTTCTGCGCCTGACCGCCAGCGCCGACCTGCAGGCCAACGCCAGTGGGTTGCTGGTGTTCACCCAGGACTGGAAGATTCTGCGCAAGCTCACCGCCGACGCCGCCAAGATCGAGCAGGAATACGTGGTGGAAGTCGAAGGCGAAATGGTCGCCCATGGCCTCAATCGCCTGAACCATGGCCTGACTTACAAAGGCAAGGAGTTGCCGGCGGTCAAGGCCAGTTGGCAGAACGAGAACCGCTTGCGCTTTGCCATGAAAAACCCGCAACCGGGGGTGATCGCACTGTTTTGCCAGGCGGTCGGCCTCAAGGTGGTGGCCATTCGGCGCATCCGCATTGGCGGCGTGTCCATCGGCAAGGTGCCCCTGGGCCAGTGGCGCTACCTGTCCACCAAAGAGAAGTTCTAGTTTCTTTTTCCGGCGCCGCACCGAGCTGCGGCGCCCACTGCCGATTGATCAGGATTGCACACATGGTTCACAACGACGTACTTCGCAGCGTGCGCTACATGCTCGACATCAGCGACAAAAAAGTCATCGAGATCATCAAGCTGGGCGGCCTGGAAGTGCCCATGGCGGATCTGGTGGGTTACCTCAAGAAAGACGAGGAAGAAGGCTTCGTGTTCTGCCCTGACGAAGTCATGGCGCATTTTCTCGACGGCCTGGTGATCTTCAAGCGCGGCAAGGACGAAAGCCGTCCGCCGCAGCCAATCGAAGTGCCGGTCACCAACAACATCATCCTCAAGAAGCTGCGGGTGGCCTTCGAACTGAAGGAAGACGACATGCACGCCATCCTCAAGGCCGCGGAGTTCCCGGTGTCCAAGCCGGAACTGAGCGCATTGTTCCGCAAGTTTGGCCACACCAACTATCGCCCGTGCGGTGACCAGTTGCTGCGCAACTTCCTTAAGGGCCTGACGCTGCGCGTCAGAGCGTAAACAGCAGCCATAAGCTTCAAGCGACAAGTTCAAAGCTTGCAGCTTGTAGCTTGCAACTTGAAGCGTTTCAAATGCCCTACAACGTCTCCCCCATCGGCTACGTCCGCTCCTGCTTCAAGGAGAAGTTCGCCATTCCCCGTCAACCGCAACTGGCCCCGGCCGCGCGCGGGGTATTGGAACTGGTGGCGCCATTCGATCAGGGCGATGCGGTGCAGGGCCTGGAGCAGGTCAGCCATGTCTGGCTGCTGTTCCTGTTCCACCAGGCCCTGGAAGAAAAGCCACGGCTGAAAGTGCGCCCGCCGCGTCTGGGCGGCAATAAGTCCATGGGGGTGTTCGCCACTCGCGCCACCCATCGCCCCAACGGCATAGGCCAGTCGGTGGTGAAACTGGAGCGGGTCGAAGCCGGGCGCCTGTGGATCTCGGGCATCGACTTGCTGGACGGCACCCCGGTGCTGGATATCAAACCCTACGTGCCCTACGCAGACATCATCGGCTCGGCGCACAACAACATCGCCAGCGCAGCGCCTGAGCTGATCCCCGTGCAATGGGTGGACACAGCCCTGCTACAAGCCCAGGATCACGCCAGGCGCCTGGCAGAGCCCTTGGTGGAGCTGATCGAACAGTGCCTGGCCCAAGACCCACGTCCGGCGTACCAGATTCCTACACCCGAACGGGAATATGGTGCGCAGTTCTGGGATCTGGACGTGCGTTGGCATTATCCGCAGTCGGGGGTGATCAAGGTGCTGGAAGTGATTTCGGCGAAATCGTAACCGCCAGAAACGAAAAAGCCCGCGCTACCTTCTTCATGTAGCGCGGGCTTTTTCATGGTAACTGCAGACCGAGTTTCTGCTATCGCGAGCAGGCTCGCTCCCACATTTGAACAGCAGTGGCCACAAGATTTGCGTTCACACATATTCCATTGTGGGAGCGAGCCTGCTCGCGATAGCGACCGATCAACCACCGCGTAAGCCGAGGCTTACTTCTCTACAAACGCCCGCTCGATCAGGTAATCACCCGGCTCACGCATGCGCGGCGAAACAGTCAGGCCGAAGCTGTTGAGCACTTCGCTGGTCTCGTCGAGCATGCTCGGGCTGCCGCACAGCATGGCGCGGTCGTCCTGTGGGTTGATCGGCGGCAGGCCGATGTCGCGGAACAGTTTGCCGCTGCGCATCAGGTCGGTCAGGCGGCCTTCGTTCTCGAACGGCTCGCGAGTCACGGTCGGGTAGTAGATCAGCTTGTCACGCAACGCTTCGCCGAAAAACTCGTTCTGCGGCAGGTGCTCAGTGATGAACTCGCGGTAGGCAACTTCATTGACGTAACGTACGCCGTGGCACAGGATCACTTTTTCAAAACGCTCGTAGGTTTCCGGATCCTGGATCACGCTCATGAACGGCGCCAGGCCGGTGCCGGTACTGAGCAGGTACAAATGCTTGCCAGGCTTGAGATCGTCCAGCACCAGGGTGCCGGTGGGCTTCTTGCTGATGATGATCTCGTCGCCTTCCTTCAGATGCTGCAACTGGGAAGTCAGCGGACCATCAGGCACCTTGATGCTGAAAAATTCGAGATGCTCTTCCCAGTTCGGACTGGCGATCGAGTAAGCGCGCATAAGCGGGCGGCCGTTGGGCTGCTGCAGGCCGATCATCACGAACTGACCGTTCTCGAAGCGCAGGCCCGGATCACGGGTGCACTTGAAGCTGAACAGAGTGTCGTTCCAGTGATGAACACTGAGGACACGCTCGTGGTTCATGTTGCTCATGTACGGGGACTCCTGGGAATGATGCCTGCGTCGTTAATATGCGCAATTGCATCGCATTCTAATGGCGGCGACAATATCTGTTAAATGAATTATCAAGATAAGGGTTATCGGTTATATAGATATGCGATTTACTCTCCGTCAACTTCAGGTTTTTGTCGCCGTCGCCCAGCAAGAAAGCGTGTCCCGTGCTGCGGGCCTGCTCAATCTTTCGCAGTCGGCGGCCAGCACCTCCATCACCGAACTGGAGCGCCAGTCCAGCTGCCAATTGTTCGACCGCGCCGGCAAACGCCTGAGTCTCAATGCCTTGGGCAAACAACTGCTGCCCCAGGCGGTGGCGTTGCTGGACCAATCCAAGGAGATCGAAGACCTGCTCAATGGCAAGTCCGGTTTCGGCTCACTGGCGGTCGGCGCGACCCTGACCATCGGCAATTACCTGGCGACCTTGCTGATCGGCAGTTTCATGCAGCGTCATCCGGAAAGCCAGGTGAAGCTGCACGTGCAAAACACTGCCAATATCGTGCACCAGGTTGCCCACTATGAAATTGATCTGGGTCTAATCGAAGGCGACTGCAGCCATCCGGACATCGAGGTCCAGAGCTGGGTCGAGGATGAGCTGGTGGTGTTTTGCGCCCCTCAACATCCGCTGGCCAAACGTGGCCAGGCGACCATGGAGGAACTGACCCATGAAGCGTGGATTCTGCGGGAACAGGGCTCCGGCACCCGCCTGACCTTCGACCAGGCCATGCGTCACCATCGCAGTGCGCTGAACGTGCGTCTGGAACTGGAACACACCGAAGCCATCAAGCGGGCTGTGGAATCGGGCCTGGGGATTGGCTGCATTTCACGCCTGGCCCTGCGCGACGCCTTCCGGCGCGGCAGCCTCGTCGCCGTGGAAACCCCGGACATGGACCTGGCCCGGCAGTTTTATTTCATCTGGCACAAACAAAAATACCAGACGTCGGCCATGCGCGAATTCCTCGAGCTGTGCCGGGCATTCACCGCTGGCGTGCAGCGCAGCGACGAAATCGTCCTGCCCCCCATTGCCTGAGCGCCGGGGCGCTAGAGCAAAATCAGGCCCCACACCAAGGCAATCATGGTCAAAGCGACGAACTGAGCGGCACTGCCCATGTCCTTGGCATTTTTCGACAACGGGTGCAGCTCCAGGGAAATGCGGTCGATGGCCGCCTCCACCGCCGAATTGAGCAACTCCACGATCAGCGCCAGCAGGCAGACCGCAATCAGCAGCGCCTGCTCGACACGGCTGACATTCAGGAAAAACGACAACGGAATCAGGATGACGTCGAGCAAGACCAACTGACGAAACGCGGCTTCACCAACGAAGGCCGCGCGTAGGCCGTCCAGAGAATAGCCGGAGGCGTTGAGGATGCGTTTCAGGCCGGTTTGGCCTTTAAAAGGCGACATAAGTGGGTAACTGATCAAAAAGGGGTGGAGAAGCTAATTCAAACCCGGTCAAAAAAGCGTGAACAAGACGCTACGATTGCGGTGAAATGGACTCAAGTTGCTGCAGCAGCAAGGCCGCCTGGGTCCGGGTGCGCACATTCAGTTTACGAAAGATTGCAGTGACATGGGCCTTGATGGTGGCTTCGGACACGTTCAACTCATAGGCAATCTGCTTGTTCAGCAGACCTTCACACACCATGGTCAACACGCGGAACTGCTGCGGAGTGAGGCTGGCCAGCCCCTCGCTGGCGGCCTTGGCTTCGTCGGACACGCTCACTGCTTCGAATGCCTGGGGAGGCCAGGACACATCGCCATCCAGGACCGCCTTGACGGCGACCTGAATCATCTCAAGGGAGCTGGATTTAGGAATGAAACCACTGGCGCCGAACTCTCGGGCCTTGACCATCACCGAAGCTTCTTCCTGGGCCGAAACCATCACCACGGGAATTTGCGGGTATTGGCCGCGCAGCAAGACCAGCCCGGAAAAGCCATACGCGCCGGGCATATTCAGATCCAGTAGCACCAGATCCCAATCGGCCTTTTCAGTCAGCCGGGCCTCCAGTTCCGCAATACTGGCCACCTCCGTGAGTCGGACATCGGGACCGAGCCCCATGGTCACTGCCTGATGTAACGCGCTGCGAAAGAGCGGATGGTCATCGGCTATCAGGATTTCGTATGTGGCCATTTTTCAAATGATCCTGTTTTTAATGGCAGGCCCGATGCACTCACGCCTCGCCCAAGCAACTCAAGATACCGACATGCAGCGGCATCAAAGGGGTACGTTCAACGCCAACACGTAAAACACGGCGTTTCAAACCTTGGCCGTACCCTAATCGGCGCCAAGCATGCCCAGCGAAACCGGGGTGGTCAAGCAGCACGGCCGCTGCCGTGTTGAGTATGCGCCACTATTAGGCCAACACCGGCTTCAATGCAGGAATAAAGGGCTGCAACTCGGCGTGGGCTGGGGTAGACACATCCACTTCCTGCTGCCGTTTGGCCCCCAGATAATGCTGGCTGAACACATCGAAATAGGCATCCAGGGCCGACGCAGCGCCACTGTCCCCAGCCAGCTCCAGACACAATGCCGCCACTTCGGCGGTGCACAGATGCTCGCTGCGAGTCGAGCGGCGCAAGCGGTAGCGCGACAGCCTGTCGGGCAGCAGGCTCAGAATCGGTAAACGGTCGAAATACGGGCTTTTGCGGAAAATCTTCCGCGCCTCGGTCCAGGTCGCATCCAGCAGAATGAACAACGGACGCTTGCCCTGATCGAGGTTGACGGTATGTGTGACCCGCGCTGGCTCGACGTACTCACCGGGAAACACCAGATATGGCTGCCATTGCGGGTCGTTGAGCAGCGCCAGCAGTTGTTCGTCGACGTCAGTGCGTGACCAGATAAACGCGTGATTGTCCCGCACTACGTCGGCAATCAGCCAACCCGTGTTACTCGGCTTGAACACTTCCTTGTTAGTCATGATCAGGCAGACACCCGAGCGAGTCTCGACGCTCGGACGCCAGGCGCACAGGCAATGACTCTCTATCACCCGGCAGGCACTGCAACGGGGGGCGCGCCAGCCACGGGCCTGAATCGGCTTGATACCTTCATCGATGCGCTGGTCGCGCAGACGGGCTACAGCGTTGGGGGCATGGTTCATCACAGGGGACGCCGACAGACAGGAAAACTCGACACGAACAAGACTCGGCAAGATAAAGGCCGGCAGTCTACCAGAGCGCGCAAACCTGTACCCTCCACCCGGCCTCCCCTATAATTTGCCGCCACTGAACGCACAGTCATGTGATCGGTCGAACCACCAGTCACTGAACCAGGAGAGTTTCATGCTGCGCCTTATCGTCCCCACCGTTGCCGTGCTACTGGCGACGTCCGTCACCGCACAGGCCGCTTCGCTGAAAGAACTCGAACTGAACAAGATGCTGCGCAATGTCGCCGCGCAAAGCAGCGCCGGCACGCCCCGGGCAATCAACGAGGACATTCTCGACCAGGGCTACACCGTAGAAGGCAATGAGCTGATCAATCATCTGAGCGTGCAAAGCAGCCACGCCCAAAAAATGCGGGCCGATCCCAAGGCCGTGTATTTCCAGCTGGGCGCCACGGTGTGTACCAACCCTGGCTTGCGCAAGCTGATGGCCCAAGGCGCGACCATGCGCTACGAGTTCACCGAAGTTAAGACCAATCGCCCCATCGCGACTGAGCGCTTCCAGGAATCCGACTGCCCGAAACCGGCCAAGACCAAAAAATAATCAACCCGAACTGGCGCGCCGCTGCTCATCGTCGGCGCGCAGTTCCGCCACCAGCGCCTGCAGGTAGCGCGAGCGCCATGCTCGGCCTTCCAACCGGCGACAGCATTCCTCTTCGAGGCTTACTCGATTAGCCTGAGCCGCTTCCAACAGCGTCAGGTACAACTGCCTGTCGAGCTCCAAAGTTACTCTGGTCATCAGTCCCGCCTCCATGCCCGATCCACTTCAATCCATCGCGCAGCGTCCAGTCCCGGACGCGCCATAGCATTGAATGCTTGCTAATCAGTTAATCAGAGCGGCACGCACCTAGTTGGCAATCTGACGAGCGGCATGACATTTGAGCGGTTGCCAACGATGTTTTTTGAGCGCCATGATCAAGGCAGCGAAGATCCGCGTGAGGGACTAGATTCAAAAGTATCTCTTTGCTTCGGGCAGAACGAGGCTGCCCCACCGACACCTTTGCGCGTGACAGTTCTTTCATACAAGGGAAACGCAGAACCCGCAGGATGGCTTGGTCGCCTGTCGCACCCGCGTCGAACCAGGTCGAACGTCCAGGCACGGTCCTGGGCTGACAACGACACACGGAGTGTCGTGGCCCTGACGAATCTCTCGTTCGGGCTGGGGTTTTGCCAAGAAGGAGAAGCTGAATGCCTTACAAACCGAATGACTCGCTGAGTCGTCATTTTGAGAACCATGGACACGACCTCACCCGCAAGGTCGAAGAGCAACTCAACCTGGTCTCCCCCAACAGCCCGAACCTCCCCATCTACCGCGACATGATCCTGACCGTCCTGCGCATGGCCCAGGAAGATCACAACCGCTGGAATGCCAAGATCACGCTGCAGGCCTTGCGAGAACTGGAGCACGCTTTTCGCACGCTCGAACAATTCAAGGGTCGACGCAAGGTCACGGTCTTCGGCTCGGCCCGAACGCCCATCGAACATCCGCTGTACGGCTTGGCCCGGGAACTGGGGGCGGAGTTGGCACGCTCGGACATGATGGTCATCACTGGCGCCGGCGGTGGCATCATGGCCGCGGCCCATGAAGGCGCTGGCCGGGACCATAGCCTGGGTTTCAACATCACCTTGCCTTTCGAACAGCATGCGAATCCGACCGTTGAAGGCACGCAGAATCTGCTGCCGTTCCACTTCTTCTTCACCCGTAAGCTGTTTTTCGTCAAAGAGGCCGACGCACTGGTGCTCTGCCCAGGCGGTTTCGGCACCCTCGATGAAGCGTTGGAAGTCCTGACGTTGGTGCAAACCGGTAAAAGCCCGCTGGTGCCGGTGGTATTGCTGGATGTACCAGGGGGCAAATTCTGGCAAGGCGCCCTGCACTTCATCCGTGAGCAACTGGAGGAAAACCGCTACATCCTGCCAACCGATATGAAGTTGATGCGCCTGGTGTACAGCGCTCAAGAGGCCGTAGAGGAGATCAATCAGTTCTACAGCAACTTCCATTCCAGCCGCTGGCTCAAACATCAATTCGTGATCCGTATGAATCACAAACTGAACGACCAGGCCCTTGGGCATTTGCAGGCGGAGTTTGCCGATCTGTGCCTAAACGATTGTTTTCATCAACACGCCTACGCCGGCGAGGAACACGACGAGGCCCGTTTCAGCCATCTGACCCGACTGGCCTTTACCTTCAATGCCCGCGATCACGGTCGTTTGAGGGAACTGGTGGATTACATCAACCTGTCGGAAAACTGGGCCCAGCCCGCCACCAAGGTCCAACCCCTCACCTGGGAGCCGATCAAGGTGACCTGAGCCCATAAAAAAACGGCCCGCTATCGAAATAACGGGCCGTTGTTGTTTAGTCGTCCATGCCGCGACCGCTGAATAAACGGTTGATCATTTCCATGGAATATCCTCGATATGCCAGGAAACGTCCTTGCTTGGCTCGCTCCCTAGCATCGATGGGCAAATGCCCTGAGAACTTGCGGCGCCAGGTGTCCGTCAGTTGCGCCTGCCAATCGATACCGCTTTCGCGCAGGGCAAGTTCGATGTCCGGGCGTTGCAAACCACGCTGACCGAGCTCCTCACGAATTCGCAAGGGACCATACCCAGAACGAGCTCGATAAGAGACAAAGCTCTCAAGGTAGCGGGACTCCGACAACAAGCCCTCTTCCGTCAAACGGTCGAGGGCCGTGTCGATCAACTCATCTGGAGCGCCGCGCTGACGCAGTTTACGCGTCAGCTCGACTCGACCGTGCTCGCGCCTGGCGAGCAGGTCCATCGCGGTTCGCCGCACCGCGACGAGGGTATCGAGTACGACGGTCATCGAATCGATCAGATGTCAGCGTCAGCCAGGTCGTCTGCAGTCTCGCGGTTAGCCACCGACTTGACGTCTGCAACTGGGCTCAGAAGCTTGTCACGCAGTTGCTTCTCGAGGGTTGCGGCAATTTCCGGGTTGTCCGCCAGGAACTTGGCCGAGTTGGCCTTGCCCTGACCGATCTTGGTGCCGTTGTAGGCATACCAGGCGCCGGATTTTTCGACAAAACCGTGCAACACACCCAGGTCGATCATCTCGCCATTGAGGTAGATACCCTTGCCGTAAAGAATCTGGAACTCCGCCTGACGGAACGGCGAAGCGACCTTGTTCTTCACAACCTTGACGCGGGTTTCGCTGCCGACAACCTCATCGCCTTCTTTCACTGCGCCGGTGCGGCGGATGTCCAGACGAACCGAAGCGTAGAACTTCAGCGCGTTACCACCGGTAGTGGTTTCCGGGCTGCCGAACATCACGCCGATCTTCATACGGATCTGGTTGATGAAGATCACCAGGCAGTTGGCGTTCTTGATGTTACCGGTGATCTTGCGCAGGGCCTGGGACATCAGACGAGCCTGGAGGCCCACGTGCATGTCGCCCATTTCACCTTCGATTTCCGCTTTGGGTACCAGTGCAGCCACGGAGTCGACGATGATCACGTCAACGGCGTTGGAACGCACCAGCATGTCGGTGATTTCCAGGGCCTGTTCACCGGTGTCCGGCTGAGAAACCAGCAGGTCATCGACGTTAACGCCCAGCTTGCCGGCATATTCCGGGTCCAGGGCGTGTTCGGCATCGACGAAAGCGCAGGTCGCACCGGCTTTTTGAGCCTGGGCGATCACGGACAGGGTCAGCGTGGTTTTACCGGAAGACTCAGGACCGTAGATTTCAACGATACGGCCTTTTGGCAGACCGCCAATGCCAAGCGCAATGTCCAGGCCCAGGGAGCCGGTGGAGATGGAAGGAATAGCCTGACGGTCCTGATCGCCCATACGCATTACGGCACCCTTGCCGAATTGACGTTCGATCTGACCCAAGGCCGCAGCCAAGGCTTTCTTCTTGTTGTCGTCCATTAAAGTCCTCACGTAATCAATAAGGCCTGACGGCCAACACCTGTATAAGTAGCCAGTATTATTCCACAGCGATTGAGGATCGCCTACCCCTGATTTGAGATTTCTGCGGCGGCATGTTGCAACAGCCCCTCTAGCGCGGCCTTCACCGTTTGTCGGCGGACTTCGTCGCGGTTGCCGGCAAAGAATCGCTGCTCGCTGACAACCGTGTCACCAACGCCCCAGGCCAGCCACACCGTACCCACCGGTTTGTTCGGCGAGCCACCATCGGGGCCGGCCACGCCGCTGACCGCTACAGCAAATCGCGCCAGGCTTTTTTGCTGCGCCCCCCGCACCATGGCCTCCACCACCTCGCGACTGACCGCCCCCACCGTTGCAAACAGCTCGGCCGGCACATCCAGTTGCTGAGTCTTCTGGCGGTTGGAATAGGTGACATAACCCGCCTCGAACCACGCCGAACTCCCGGGAATACGAGTGATCGCCTCGGCAATCCCGCCTCCGGTGCAGGACTCGGCCGTGGTCACATGGGCATTGACCCGCTGCAGGCGCCGGCCCAGTTCAGCGGCCAGCTCGGTGATGTCATCCATGATGCTCTCCTGATTCGATGCAATGGGCCCTACCGTACACGAGCATGCCAGGCTTGCAAGGCTCGCCGGATCACCGCCCCAATGCCCTGACGTAGGCCTGACAGGCCTGCAGAGCGATCAATCCGCGATCCCCTTCGTCGGTGATGGCGACAATTCGTTGAGCATGCGCCGGGTCAAGTCGGGCGCGTAGGGGGCCATGATCCACGCCGCCGGCGCCGGCGGTGGCAGGCACTGCACAACCGGCGGCAACATCGTCGGCGTCGAGGAGGACTGACAGCCGGACATCGGCAGTAGCAAGACGATCGCGCAAGCGATCCTGATCACGTTGGGCATCGCTCAAGGCTCGGTAATGGGATTGTTCGCTGGCGGAAAGTTGCTGTTCCAGGGCCAGACGCTTGTCTTGCTCGGCCTTTTGTTGAATAGCCGCCGCCTGGGTTATTTGATTCAACATCTGCGCCTGGATCTGGGCCGTTTGCGCCAGTTGCCGCTCATAACGCCACGTCTGGACTTGCCACGCCAACATCGCCGGGCCGCCGGCCACCAACGCCAGCAACACAGCGACGCCAAGGGTGCGAGAAGAAACAGGCATCAAACCAAAGGCTGACATATCACCGCCCTCGCCCGCGCCCAGAGTTGCAGGCGATCCTGCAAGCCATTCAAACCACCGTTGATGCGCCGGGTGATGCTGTTGAACTGGTCACGATCAGCCAGTTCGTTCAAACCGTTCTGATTCCAGAACCAGGCGGCAGACTCAGCCGCCCATTGCGGTTTCTCCAGCAGTTGCGGCAATGCCAGCAATCGCTCATCGCCAAACAAACCCAGACTGCAACGCCGATAATTGTCGCGCCCGGTAATCTGAATCAGCCCGCGCCCCCGATATTGCTGACCGTCGCCGTCGGCCTGGGGTGTATTGCCCAAGCGAACGGCCAACGGCCCCGTGTCGTACTTACTGAGATATTGATCACCGCCGAGTTCGCGTACATGGCGCAGTTGCCCCGATTCATGGCCAACCTGGGCCAGAAACGCGGCAATGCGTTTGGGCGTGTCGATACGATGGCTGGACATGGCGCTATTAAGAGCCGAAACGAAAACGCCCGCTTGAGAGCGGGCGTTGGGCATGATGGTGAGGAGTTGTTGTTGGGTGACTTCCATAGGTCAGTTCATCGAAGGCGTTATTGAAGTTGCTCGGTCAGCCAGGGTGGCGCGACCGGACGATATTCAGCAGCAGGAAAAAGCTCATCCTGTGGCCAGTCCCTGAGGGCGCGACGGTAGGCCTGCAGTTGTGTGTATTGCGTCTGGTCCAGTGTGGTGCCGCTACCGTCGTCCATTTCATCGCGATCCCGCGCGACGAGACGGTCCGTCGCCGAGAGCTGGGCATTGCGCCACGCATACTCGTTCTCAGCAGCTTGGCCTGACGTCAGAGGAGGTGGATCTACAAGGATGGGATAGCCATTGTCGGGGTTGGCTGAAACGCGCTTGGGCGACATAGCAAGTTGCTGAAGTAGCGATAGCCAGTAAGCCCTAGGGATTTCAATCACATCGTTCGGAATATCGGAAACATTGATACCGGGAACATATGCTCCGCAGGTGCTTGGACTGAACAATAACGTGAGGTCATTCATTTAATAACCCTTCGCAAAATATGTAATGTGCCATCCAGCATTCATGTGCCCTGAATAGTCTCTAACCTTCAAACGCACCCCCTGCCGTGAGCCGGTCCCAGCCACCATAATCACCATGGCTACATCACCACCCACATGGTTCGCTACGACTGACACAAAAGCATTGGGGAATGAGATCGGAAACGTAACGAACACTTCTCCGTTGGCGTCGGTTGTACCGTAACCCCACTGATCGATATTTCCGCTCGCGTACTTTTGATAACCCGGATTACCCTGCTGACCTGAAAACAACGACGTATACTTCAGAAGAACAGTGCCACCGATCAACCGCCATTGATTGTCCAGCTTGACGAATTCCGCTGTTTCACCACGGCTCAGATCGATAGGGCCAAGAGCTGAGGATGACGGCCCTAGTGTATCGGCAGCCGAGGCCGTCGATAGGGTGACCACGCCGACACCAACGTTAATAAGTGTCAGCGTCGCCCCATGCATGATTCCGGTAGTGCCAGGCAGCGTGACGCTGATCGGCGTAGCACTGGCAAAACTGACGGCTCCACCGATGTGCGCCAGTGTCAACGCGGTATTGGTTGCGTACGCAGCAAAGCCGGAATACTGCAGCCCGCTACGTCTCACGAACTCCGTGGTGGCTACGGACCCGTCACTGTCAAACTGCGCGGCGGTGGTAAATAACCCGTTGCCACGCAATGCCGTCAACAGTTGATTGCTCAGTTGTTCCGAGGGCGTCAGTCCGGCGGCTTGAATGACATTGAGCAACTCCTGCGTGACACCATTGCCCCAACTGGCGGGGATCAAAGATCCCGGCGTCCCGGTCAAGGGATCCTCATCCACAAACCTGCCATTCACCAAACCCGCACTGGGCACACTTCTTGGATAGTCCACGTTGTCCTCCCTTGATATTCAAACGGCCAAAAAACAGGCAATAGAAAACTGCGCCTGTTGATTCGCCCAACAGAGCCCGGAAAAAATTGAGAAGGTTTAAGCGGTTCGGTCCGTGGCGCTTTAAGCCGCAGACTCAGGCACGACCGGCCAGTTGATGTCGGTTGGAAAACCGGTTTGGTGCTGGATACGGTTTAACTCGACGCAGTAGAGCTTCCACTCCATCAGGGCCAGTTGTTCCTGGTCGCTGGCGTCGCCGATGTCTTCGGCATATTGGAAAGGAGCGACTTTCTGAACGGCTTCGCGCAGCAATTTATCGCGCTTCGACAGGGCTTCGCGCTTGAGGTCGGCCAGCTGCAGCATCTCGTCAAATACCCAGGTGGTATCGCGCCATACATAGTAATTGCCCGGCCATGGTTCGGCTGTGTACATGTCCGGCAATTGGCCGAACTCGGTCCACTCCAGATGAGCGCCGTTGTCCTTGCGATAAACCGAACCGCGCCAGTCCACTATTTCTCGTGGAACGCCGTTCACCATGACCCACGAATGATGCTCTTGAGCGGTTGGAAGCTCGAAGGATAGTTGAATACCGTTACCGGGGATTTGAATGCCCATACCGGGCGTTACGAAAAGCTCTACCGGGCCAGATAGAACACCGGAATCATCGAACATATAAATAAACATAATTACCTCAGATTAGCTTGATTCGGGCGGGATAGGCGATGTTTCTGGGGCGAGTTTCGGTACCGAAACTCCCGATATTCCCCACCGAGGTGCCACTGGAATAGGCCGGGTTGGGAAATGTCGTACCGAGGCTGCCTGACACAGGGGCAGCATTAACGTCATGCGCCAAGTCCCAGACGCTGTCAGGAATACTGGGAGCTGGACGCACAGCACTGCCTGAGCTGGTTGGCAAGAAATGGTTATGACTTTCCAAGGCATCCGCCTGCCAACTACCTGCCAGGCGGTTGACATCCACCCCGCGAGCCTCATCCAGCACGCGCAAGAATTCACCACGAATATCCGGAAGCCGAAAAGTCGTCGCCCCGTCACCGCTGGTCCACGCGCCCTCGTTCCCTCCTCTGGAGCCCTCCGTCACTAACGCACCGGACGATTGCGCGTAATCCCACAACCACGGCCAATCGCTGCGCACCAGCAAATTTCCATTAAGCACCGCATACCCACCGGGAATGACCTGACGCGTGCTCTCAAAGGAAATACGCCCCAGCGCCGTCGCATCGAACCGTCCCACCGGCCACCAAACCCCAGTTTCATCACTGCGCAGATGCCACCAGTCACCGCTGCCCATCAGCACCAGAAACGGATAACCACTGGCCGCCAAATGAGTATGAAAGCGAATTCTGTCGCTACCGGAGGCCCGTACCGTCAGACGGTTACCACTGTTATCCACACGCCGCACAATCACATCGCGAACACCGAGCGCCGCATTGGCCGCCGGAAGCGTCACTGTGTTCGCGCCAGCACTGGCATCAATCAGCACCAGACCTAGTTCCTCGGCCGTCAGCACTTTTGAAGCTGTTAAGCGCGTAACAACCGAACGCATCGGGCTGCTACGCCCGAGAATAGCCTGCAACGCCTTGATCAACTGCCCGGTGTCCGCTTCAGACGGTGTAATGCCTGCGGCGGAGATCACGCCGAGGATTTCCTGGGTAACGCTATTGCCCCAGACCGCCGGAATCAGCGATCCAGGAGTGCCCGCCAACGGATTTTCATCTACAAACCGGCCGTTCACCAGCCCGACGCTGGGAACGCTTTTTGGATAGTCCATCTCTCTATTCCTTAGTCATAATTGATATGCACCCGCGTATGCGCCGGTGCACTACGATGAATCAGACACTCAAGCGCCGAGCCCGGATTGACGCCAAAACGCTCCCCCCAATAGCTGGCGCCAAAACGTCGGCCGAGCAGCAGGCGACCGCCGGTGTTGAGGGTCCACATGAATTGCGCCTGCCAGGTGCCGAAGTGCGCTTCGCCGAAGCGGGCGCGGCCCATGCGGGGGGCCTTGAGTTCGGTGATGGTGGCGTTGGGATAGCCCTGGCTCTTGGCGATTTCCACGTAATAAGCGATGGCCTGGCTGCCCACCGCCAACAGCCGCCGACGCACCGCCAAACGGCGGTCGTCATACAGCGGTGTAGCGCCCAGGCACGGGTCAGGCAGGTTCATCACCCGCTCCCAATCCGGCACCAGTTCACTCACACCCGCGGGGTCCATTTCGTGGAGCAGGTCGACGGCGCGGGCGTCGAGACGCGCCAATTCCTGGACGATGCCTTGCAGCACCTCTTCCAGTTCCGGCACCCGCTCCGGGTCCCATGCCGGACCGCTGGGCAGCAGGCTGCGCAGTTGGGCCTGGTACTGCTCGGCGGTTCTCAGGCTTGCCATACGCAGCCTCCGAAGGTCAGCAACTGATTGCTGGCGGCCACCACGTCGGCGATGGGTGCAGTCAGTGCGTGGTCGGTTTCCCCGGTGGCACTGCTGATGGCTTCGGCGATGTGGGTCAGCAGGAGGGTTTCGCCAAGGCCAGCTTCGCGGTTATGCAGGTCTCGCAGTTGCGCTTCGATGGCGGCGCGCACGGCGCTGGTGTCCGGGGTAATGCGCAGCCGGTAGGTCACCGGCACCTGGGCTGGCGCCAGCACATGCACTTCGGCGGTGACCGGGCGCAGTGGCTCGATATAGGCCCGGACTTCTTCCAGTTGCTCGGTGTTGGGAATCGGCTGTGGGTCGTCGTCACGCATGACGAACACGCCAACGGTGCCCGGCCCCAGGTAGCTGCCGCGACACCAGGCGCGGGTGATGCCAGGGCATTCCAGGGCCCAGGTTTCATAGTCCTGCGCGGAACCGCCGTGGGGAATGATGCGGTAGGAGCGGATCACCCTGGCCCGCAGGGATTCGAGGCTTTCCCGGGCGAGGCCGCCGGTCAACCCGGGCGCCAGCACGGTGAAGCTGTTGCCGATCCCAAGGATCGGCTGCACCGACGTCAACACCAGCCCGGCATCGGCATTACCCAGGCTGCCGGCGTCCAACGCGGCGACAGTGGTGCTATTGAGGCCATTGCTGGTGGTGCGGGCGCTGGTCACTTTGTAGGTGCGCCCATCGCTGGACTGCAGCAGCGTGTCGACATCCAGCACAGCGCCCGCGGTGGCGGTGAAGCTGACGCTGCCGCTGGCCACCTGGGCCGCTTTGCGCGCCTGGTTCAGGCGCAGCGCGGCGATGCGCTCCAGGGTGGATTCGTCGGCCTTGTCCGGCAGGATCTGCTCAGCGATCCAATCCAGATAGCCATACAGGCCATAGGCGGCGCCACCCAGGGTGCGAGCCAGCACTTGAGCATCGGACTGGCGCAGCGAATCGCTGGCCAGGTCGCTTTGGGCGCGCTTGATCAGCACCGGCAGCGAAGGGGTTTCAAACGGCATAGGTCACCTGCCAACTGTTATCGGGGTTGATGTCCAGGCGCTCGCCGTCGGCCAGGGTCAAAACCGTGCGCAGATTCAGGCGCTGGGCGTCGAGGCGTTCGCTGATGATGTCGATGGCGCTGCAATGGCCATCGTCGATCAGCCATTGCAAGGCTTCGCGGGCATAGAATTCGGCGTCGAGCTGGGTCTGCCGGGTCAGCTTGACCCGGCGCAATAGCCACAGCCGCGAACCAATACGGTCGTCGGCGACGGTGGGAAAAGTGTCGCCCCACCAGCCGAAACGTTGCTCGTCATCCACGGCATCGTCGTCAGCGGCGCGGCGCCAGGTGAACAGGCTGATCAGCACCGAGCGGGTCAGCGCGGCGTGAAGGTTCTGGCTGATGAACATCACTGGCCTCCCGCCGGCATGCCGGTCTGGCCGTTACCGGCCTGCACGCCGACGTGCACATGCTTGATCTGGCTGATGCCGCCGGCGATCTGGTCGCCCTGGGAAACGAGCTTGCCGGTGTGGTTGATCACCGGGCTGTCGATGTTCACCGCGCTGCTGGCGCGGATGTTCAGGGTCGCAGTCTGGATGTCGATGACCCGGCCGCGCTTGAAGTGGATCTTGTCGCCCTCGTCGGTGTAGATCGCCACTTCACCAGGGGCCAGGGCCTTGAGGCGGAAACGACGGTCAGCCACCACCAGCACCACGGCATGGGAACGGTCACCGCCCAGGAACGTGGCGATCCCCTCGGCCCCGGCCAGCGGATTGCTGGTGAAACCGTAGGGTTCGAAGTGCTCCATATCGTCATTCACTTCGCCGGCGGTGAGGCGCATTTGCAGCGATTGCAACTTGGTAGCCGAATTGGCGAGCACGACAGTGCCGCGCGCCAGGAGGCGGGTCAGTAGGCTCATTGAGGTTTCCTTGGAATCGGAAGTTTGAAAGCAATGTGTATTGATCAAGATCCCTTGGGCTGTGCTGGCGCCATCGCGAGCAGGCTCGCTCCCACAGGGGATCTGTGCCGAACACAAAACTTGTCTCCACTGGAGATCCCGTGTGGGAGCGGGCTTGCTCGCGAAGGCGTCGGGACAGTCAATATCGATGCAAGCTGACCCACCGCTTTCGCGAGCAAGCCCGCTCCCACCAGGAGTTTTGCGTTGGGCTCAGGATTTGGGTGGCGTCGGGTTCGCGTCGAACGTATGGGGCGGGGCGACTTGCAGGGTGGTGACGGAGCCTTGGGCAGACAGTGAATACGTCACTTTGGAGATCAGCATGTCGCCGTCAAACCCCAGCACCGGGTCGATCACCCGCACCAGGGTGTTATGCCGCCACAAATCGCCATTGGCCTGACGCCAGCCCTGCACGCGGTAGGTCGTGGTCAGGGCCTTGCCAGTGCGGATGGCGCTTTCCCAGTCGGCTCGCTGCTGGGCCAGTTCGAAGGTCAATTGCGCGCTTTCGCTGATCACCGTGACCCGCTTGCGCTTGAAGCCCAGGTCCGTAGCGGTGCCGGAAACTTCGCTCACCGCCGCCCCGCTCTGCTGATCATTGCCCTTGTGCTGGCCGATGACCCGGTATTCGGAGAACACCTGGCTGTAGTCCATCGGTGCGTTGCCCGAGAGAATGTTTTTACCCAGTTCCAGCACATCATTGGCTCGCCCGCCACTACCGGGTTTAGCCAGCAACACGCGGCCTTCGGCGTCGTCAGTGGAAAACACCCGAAACAACGTCAGCAGACGGTCGATGGATTGAAAGACCGTTTCCCCCGGCACGATGCTGTGCTCGCTCAACCGAGCGGTTTCAGGGATCTCACTGATCACTCCCACGCCATATTGCGAGGCCAGGGCCTGGACAATGCTCAGCACCGTTTGCCCGCGCCATTGGCTCGGGCGATTGATCGCCGCGCAGTCCACCAAGTCCTGGGTTCTGGAGCCACCCTCGATGCTCAGGCTGATCTGGCGCCCGTCATAACTGACCGGGGCTTTGAACACGTAGCCGCTGAGCACCAGGTCGGCACCGATGCGCACCTGACATTCATCCCCCGGACGAATTGGCACAGACTGGGTCTGCCCCGGCCATTGCCAGGTGATGTCAAGCTTGAAGGTGCGGAACTGCCGCTCCAGGTCCGCACTGATTTCCACGCTTTTCCAGCCGCCGTAATCCAGCCCGCCGACGGTGAGCGAGACAGCGTTGTCGAGCTCGTTCATGGCTTATTCCCTCGAGACTTTCAGGTCGTTGGGTGGCAGGAAACCAGGGTGAGCCACGCCATTGCGCTGAGTCACTTCGGTGACCCGGGTGGCATCGGCAAATTGCTGATACGCCACTACCAGCGCCGGCAGGCTTTGCTTGAACGACAGGCTGATCAGTCTGACACCGGAAGACGCCACCGCCGTCAGGTGCGCGGCCATTTGCTGACGCAGGTTGTTCAGCGCCTGGTAGTGATCCGGATCGGCCTTGAGCGAGGCTTGCCAGATGGCCTCGTTGAGGGCATCGCGCAGGGCCAGGACATCATCGGCCACCGGCACGTCTCGGCGCTGGACCGGCTGTACCGCCTGTTGCGCCACCGATGGGGTGGCGCCCAACTTGACCGCCGGTGCCGCCACCGGCATCGTCGCAATCCATTGCGCGGCCTGCACCAGCAGCGTGTCCTGCACCAGATCGGCCACGGCCTGGGCCGCCGCCGTGGTGTCTTTGCCGGTGGTGAGTTTGGGAGCGTCCGCCTTGCGAATGGCTTCCACCTGCTGCGACACGCTGGCAATCACGCCGCGATAGCCGTCACGGGCAAAGTCCTTCAATTCCCGGATGTCCCCCAGCAACCCTTTAAACTCGGCGGCCACTTCGCTGGGCAGCTCCTTCACCGCCTTGACCAGATCGCTGAGTTGCCGATAAGTCTCGATCAACGGCTTGAGTTCCTGCTCGATGACGCCGTAGACCTCCTTAAGGCTGTTGCGCAGGTCAGCAATGCCGATCCGCGCAGCCTTGATCAACGTCATGGCCTCTTCGAAGCGCCGCACCGCCGAACCCAGAAAGCTGTCAGCCGACACCAGTAACAGTTTCTGGCTGTTGATCGCGGCCGACGGGAATTGCAGCGGCTGGTCGGGGTAGAACTTCAGAGCGAACGTCACCAGGCCGCCATCCTGACGGGTCTGGGTCATGTCGCACTCGCCCACCTTGACCTGCAGGCGCCCCAGCCACGGATGCACCAGTTCTCCGCTGCCCTGCTCCAGGGCCCTAAGCAACTTGTCACGCTGCTCCAGGCAATCGGGTCCGACGATGAACGCGGTC
The DNA here is from genome assembly GCF_900113505.1 of Pseudomonas sp. NFACC45. Lineage (NCBI taxonomy): Bacteria > Pseudomonadati > Pseudomonadota > Gammaproteobacteria > Pseudomonadales > Pseudomonadaceae > Pseudomonas > Pseudomonas sp. NFACC45. The sequence continues at coordinate 295,367 of NZ_FOPO01000003.1, read as the reverse complement.
AGCTCATGAATCTTCGCTTGTTGACCGAGGCCTTCGAAGAATGGCTGGTCACGCTGGGGATATTCATGCAACTGGCCCTTATGGCCGACCGGGGTCTTCGCCTGATCGACCCAGAACCCGACGCCACGAAACGACGCCGGCAACAAACGATCACGCCAGCTCATTGGAACCTCCTGTGGAAAGTGAGCGATAGCCGATGCGCGAACTCACCGCCAGGGCCGGTTGATTGGTCTGTGGCGGATCTGCGCGCAACCCGGCCGGAGCGTTTTCGAAGCGCACGGTCAGGCCACCTTCGAGCTGCGTGCGGTTGTTGGCGGCGCTTTGTTGCACCAGGGCACTGGAGGTTTGCGGCAGTGCGCCTGCCGCCAATGAGGTTTTCATCGGCAGGTTGCCGGACGCCGGCGCAAGGCTGGAAGACAAGCCCGCAGGCTGTTCACTGGCCCCGCCAAAAAATGCTGGCGCCAGTTCACCCTTGCCTTCGGCATTGGTCTGCCGTTGCGCCTCGGTCAATCCTTCGACCTTGCCGGTAAACGAGGTGATGATTTCGCCGAAGCCGCCGTTGAAGAACGCCTTGATCGGCGCAATCACACCCTGCAGTTCATCCCACCATTGGCTGAACCACTCCCCCACAGGTCCCCACTGTTTGGTCAGGCCCTCAATGGGCGACCAGTCGAACAAACCGCTGAACACCGCCAGCATGATCGACACCTGATTGCGAATGCCTTCCCAGATGCCGGCGAACACTTCACCAATCGTGCCCCAGTTGGCCATGATCAACCCCAGCGGCGTCCAGTCGAACAGGCCTTTCAAGGCGCCCATCACCGGCACCGTCAGTGCCCTGAGCAGATCCCAGATCGCTGAGAACAACCCGGTCAAGGGCGCCCAATTGCTGATGATCAAACCCAAGGGTGACCAGGCAAACAACGTCTGCATGAAACCGATAATCGGCGTCGCCGCCGCCACGATCACATTCCAGAGCATGCCGAAAAAACTGCTGATCGGTCCCCAATGGCTGATCACCTGCCCCATCGGGGTGAAGGCGAACACCGTCTTGAAGAACTCGACCATCGGCATGACGATCGGCGACAGCTTTTGCCAAAGCCCGGCGAAGAACGCCGAGATCGGTGTCCAGTTAGCGATGATCATCCCGGCCGCCAAGGCGATGCCCATGGCAATCAAGCCGATGGGGTTCATCTTCAAGGCTAGGTTGACCACTTCCAGCGCCTGGCTCGCACCGCTGACCGCCGTTTGAATCGCGTTGAACGCCACGACACCTGTCGCCAGGCCCTGCACCAATTGCGGGTTGTCCTGCAGCACCTGGGCCACACCCGTGACCATCGGCTGCAAGCTGGCTGCCGCCGCGTTGACCGCCGGCCCCAGGGCCGAACCGAACTGCACCGACACATTGCTGATGGAAGTCTTCAATCCATCCAGGCTCTGTGCCGCTACACGCGGCGCTTCAGGGGCCTTCGAGCTGCTGGCCGCCGCGTTGGCCGCGCCGACTTCACCTTTGAAAGCGTCTGCTGACTTGAGCCCCTCCATGAACGGTTTGGCCAGGCCGCCCTCGGGGAGTAGAGCGGAAATATCCAGGCTGCCAAGGCCCGTGGCATCGAGGTTCTGTTTGAAGCTGGCGACCTTCGCCCGAAGGCTGGCAAGCTTGGGCGACAGCTCATCGATGCCGGTCAGCAGCACTGCTTTTTTCTCTAGCTTCTGTGTCTCTGCCATCACTGCACCTGCTGCATCGCATTGATCCGTTGCGCGTGCTCCAGGGACTCGCGGAGCACATCCAGTGGCCTGGCCATCATCTGTTCGGGGTCAACCTTCCAGAACCAGGCCAGGTCATAGGCGGCTGCGATCAGGTCGCCGATGGCTGCGACGCCGCACTCATGAAAAAACTCGCGACGGCCCAGCTCAATGCGTTGAGGTCTGCCAGGTCCAACTGGTTGACCGACGACGGCGGGATGCCGGCGCAGACCGCGATGTACTTGGCCGCGACATCCATGTCCAGGCTCACCTCCTCGCTCTTGTCGATCTTGTACGGCAGCGCCTTGATCGCCCGGACTTCTTGCACCGTCGGACGGCGCAGGGTCAGTTCGCTCAGCGGCTCGCCGTGGGCCTCGATGGCCACGCGCAGCGTCACGACATCGCTCATTGCCAGGTCCCCTTGATGCCTTCGAATTTCAGTTCGATGGTGGCGTCGTCGCCCTTGGACACCGGCTCTTCCACCAGGTAAGCGCCGGCCAGCACGTAGACCTTGCCGTTGTTGAATTCACAGGTGACGGTCATGTCGGTGCCAGCGACCAGTTGCTTGAGCGGGAAATCCGCGGTGTGCAGGGCCGTCACCTTGAAGGACGGTGCAATGTCGGTTTCCTTGTAGAAACCCGGTACGACGGTTTCGCGTTTGGTAAACATCAGCGGTGCTTCGCAGCCGCCATTGATGGTCAGTTGAGCGCCGTCCACTTTGACGTAGCAGGTGCCCGCAATCAGTTGACCCATGGTGTTTCTCCCTTCGAATAAAAGCTGTTCACTTAGGATTTGTGTAGATCATCGTGGCGAGGGAGCTTGCTCTCGCTTGACCGGGCTGGCGCTGCATTACGTAGCGCCAGCTCTGTGTTGGGGTTGCTGCGCAACCCAGCGGGAGCAAGCTCCCTCGCCACAGTCAGGCAGCGTCGTCGTATTGCAGACGGAACTGGTTGAGCAGCGCGAACACCCGCAGGCCATTGATGTAATCCGGCGGGAACAGCACATTGACCCGGCTCGGGTCCTGGCTGTCACGCTCGACCACCAGGTGCTCGGCGAACAGCTCGGCGTTTTCCACGTGACCTTCCAACTCCAGCTTGGCGTACTGGGCAATCAACTCGCCGCGAATGGTGCTCGGCGTCACGATCGGTTGGCCGGCGCCGAAACGGGTGCCGTCGGCAGCCAGTTTGTGCCGCCCGTATTTACTGGTGATCACGCTTTGCAGGCGACGCACGATGAACGCCGACTGGTGCATGGTTTCGCTGTCCAGATAGGAATTGTCAGCCTGGCCGAAGGCATTTTTTTGATACGTGGTGATCGAGCGCTGAATGCGCACGTAGCCACCTTCGTAATACGCCGTGGCAATGCCGTAGTTGAGCAACGACTGACGCTCGGTCAGGGTGAAACGCTCGCTGGCCGGTGCCGGATCCAGGCCTGGCAAACTGCCGCTCTGGGTCGGACGGCTGGCGTCAGCGGAGATGAACACCGCAGTACGGGCGGCCAACGCAGCGGCCTGGACCCAGAACGGTTGCGGTACGCCCAGCTCCAGGGCCTGGAGGGTCATGTGCTGGTCGTTACGCGCCTGACCGGCCGCCACCAGAGTACCGATGGTGCCGCGCTTGGCGCTGTAGACATGGCCGAACAACTGCTTGGCCCAGGACCAGCGACCCGTGCTGTCGTCCATGACCGCTTGCCAGGTGTTGAGGCTCGCCACATCGGACCACGGCATGGCGATGAACTCGAATGGCTCGTCACCCAGGGCCGCGACGGCGGCAGTCTGGTCCGGCACACCAGCGCCACCGGTCATTGCCGTGATGGCGGTGGTCAGGCCGGCAGGGGTGTCTTCGCCATTGCTCTTGCCCAGACGATTGAATTGCAGGCTGATGTCGTTGCCGCTGTCGCCGGTCCATTTGGCGCTCAGCGTCACGACACCCTCGGCGGCCGCAGCGATCACCGGCAGGTCGGCGCTCGCGTTGATTTTCAGCGCCAGCGCAGTGGCGGCTTGAGCTGCAGTCGCACCATTGACGATGGCGGCTTGAACACGCACACCACCCACATAAAGATTAAGCAGGCCGCTTTGAGTGGCGACGCCGGTCAGGGTCAGCATGCCTTGGGCGATGGAACCTTCGACGTTGTGCAGCGGCAAGCACCAGATCTCACCCAACGGGTCGGTCTTGCGCCAGGTTTCGTACATCGAGGCAAGCATCGAACCTTGACCGCCGATGTTTTTGGCCAGCGCGACGCTGGACACCAGCACCAGTTTGCCGACCTCGGTCGGCGCCACGTTGTCGTTGACCTGAGCCACGATCAACCGGCGCATGGCCGATGACGCGCTATTGGCCGCCGAGTTGTCCATTTCGGCGTAGAACAGCGGAACACGAATGTCCGCGGGAATGTTGCTGAATCCGATCGCCATTATTTGGCTCCCTGTGGTTTTGCCGCTTTCACGGTTTTGGTAGTGATATCGCCATCGGCCAGACGTCGACGCCACCAGGCGCTGTCCGGTACTTCACGGCCCTCGAGGGGCAACAGATCGCCCGCTTCCGGGTCCGGTACGGCACGGCCCGGGGCCGGCAGCACGATGATGCGTTTGCTCATGGGGTTACGTCTCCAGAGAAAGTCAGTTCCACGCGCCCATCGGGCCCGGGACGCTTCAGGTTGGGGTCCGCCGGGTCGATGGCATCGACCCGCACGGTGGCCCCGCTAAAGGACGACAAGCCGTCCAGTTCACGCTCGTGCCAGCTTTCGGCAGGCTGGCTCGCCAGATTGCGGCCCAGCTGGAACTCGGCGAAAAAGTGCAACCGGTACGACACGCGGCTGCTATTGATGGAAACCAGTTCACTGCCGTCGTACTCGATGCCGGTGTAGTCACCACCGGGCTTGAAACCCACCAGTGCCCGCCACAGTTCGGCGCGCAGGTCGTGCAACAGATCCAGCGCTTTTGTCGCGTCGGTGGCGTCGAGCACCAATACGGTGTCGAAACGGTCACGCACCGTTTGCAGCGTGGCGTTCTGGGCGGCGTTCTTGCTGGCAATGTCGGCGCTTGGCAGGACATAGGCGCAAGGGGTTTGCAGTGGCGTGTCGGCTTGCAACGTGGCGAGGTCAAAACCTGCCGCCACGCGATTGGCGAGCGTCGGACATTGCTCACGCAGTTGCGTGAGGATCGGGGTGATCTTCATGGAGGTGCTCCAGTTGTATGGAATCGCAGTCAGAAACTGTGGGAGCGAGCCTGCTCGCGATAGCGGTGTGTCACGCACCATCAATGCTGGCTATGACGGCCTCATCGCGAGCAGGCTCGCTCCCACAGGGTCAGCGGTGTTTTGGAAGGGAGCACGTCAGGCCCTGGCATCCAGACAAGTCGCATCAATCTTGCAGCGATAGCTTTTTTCCCGGTCGCCGCTGGCGGTGACTTTGTCGATCGACCAGCGACCGCGCATGAAGTCCGGCCAGGAGGCGTCCAACAGCACGATGCCTTCGGCGCACAAGCCTGGATTGCCGGGGCATTCGATCGCCACCTTGAGTGCTTCGCGCATCATCCGGCGTACCTCGCCTTCTCCGGCCGCGCGGGCATCGTTGGCGCTTTGAAAGCGCTGGCGAAGGGTCTTGAACGGCGCGATGCCGCTCTCCTCGACCCGCATTTTCCCCGCCTTCGCATCCCACCAACTGGCCTTGCAGCCCTGGTATTTCGCCCGGGCGGTGTCATCCAGGACGGCGGAGATAAAAGCGTTATCGCCCGGGCGGTTATTCGTGGTCACCGACAGCTTTGTCTCTGGCAGGACTTTGCCCGACAAAGACTTCGCCTGCCCCCGGCGCGCCAGCACATACAACTCGTTGACCGGCTTGGCGACGGCGTCATAACGATGAGCCAGTCGCGTCAGAAAACCCATGTCGGTTTCGTTGGACTGATCGATGTGCTCGATTTTTATCAGCGCCAGGTCCGGCGCCACACGCGGCGAAAACCCGTGTCTGGAAGTCAACTGACGAAACAGCGCGCCCAAGGTCGTCGGGCCATGACTGACGGATCGGCGTTGCTTGAAACCGGTCTGATCGGCCGCGCTGAACGGCGCAGCCGTCGCGACAAGCGTCAGGCGCAGAGGAAACAGCGTTGGCGTGCGCCGGGTCACGACGAACTCGCCTTTATCCACCAGACCCGACTCCCGATAACCAACCCGCAGGCCGATTTTCCCGCCCAGGCTGGGCAATCCTTCAAGCCCTTCCAGGCTGATGGTGAGCGTCAGTTGATCGGACTCGATCCCCGCCGCGTCGATGTGCGTCCAACTGAGCAAGCGTTCGTTGAGCAGCGCCGCGTTCGCACCGTAGATTTCCACCGCTGGCGTGAAACCCAGTGACATGTTGCCTCCTTAATCCCAGGCCGAAACCGGTGTGGGTGCGACGGGTTGCAGATCCACTTCCGGCAGGACAATCCATACACCGGCCGGCAATACCGGCCCCCACTCGGCCAGCTTCGGATTGAGTCGCCAGAGCGCCTCTTCGGCGGCATCGTCACAACGCTCAAGCTCGCGGTACAGCAACAGATTCACCGAATCACCGGCAATACTTCGAACCCTACGCATTGGCGAACTCCGTCAATTCAATCACCCAGCCGACCACCATCGCGGTGCCGTCATCAATGACCTCGGTCTGGGTTTCTGACACCTTGTTGATCTGCCACAGCCCCCAGTTGCGGCCGATGCCGTCAACCAACGGCACAGGAATGCGCTGCGCCTGCAATGCACGCAGCTCATCGAGCCGATCCATGGCGGTCGCGTACATCGATTTGCCGGTGATGGTCAGCCCTTGCAGCCCTTGACCGACCTGACTGGATTTGGGTTTGCTGGTGAGGATGTCGATGCTTTTCCAACCACCGTCCGACGTGCGGACCAGGGAGTGGTAAGCGAAGTTTCTGGACAGACCGAAAATGAAACTGCCCAGTGCCATTTGCTGACGCATCACGTACCTCCGTCGGTCAGGGCCGCATCACTGCGCATGGCGAGTGAGTTGGGCATGGTCGTCAGTGCGAATTGAGCCGAGAGCTGCTGTGCCACCAGGTTGGCCAACTGACTGGCACTTGCCTGGTCCTGGCCGTTGATATAGATGTTTGCGGTCATGGTGTTTTGTTGTGTGGCTGTCTGGGTGCTGGTCAGGTCTTTGCTAACCTGGTCTGGAGCGGCGAGTCTGTCGGTGGGGGCGACGAGCTTTTCCCCCAGAGACGCCCCGGCATCGCTTCCCAACCAACTGCCCAGCAGTCCGCCAACCAAGCCACCAATGGCAGTGCCGATCACCGGAACGACACTGCCCAAAGCGGCACCGCCCGCAGCCCCGGCAGCAGCGCCGGCCCAGCCGCCACCGGCGGCTCCCAGGCCTGCGCCCATCATCCGTTTGTCGCCGGTAAGCACGCCCTCGGCCACATCAGCGACGGCGCCGACTACTTTTAATGGACCGGGCGCCTTGCGAGTCATCGAGCGTAATGAGGCCGTTGGTCCGAGTGAATAACGCCCTGCGGTCCCCCGCGAGCCTCGTGCACTTACGCGTATTTTCGGCCTTCTCGTGGATTCGGGACGCTGGTTGGCATTGCTTGTATCCAGCTTGTTCGCACGAGGATTTCTGAAATCTTCGGAGATCACCTCACCCAATCGGCCGGGAAGGTGTGGGGCAGCCCGACCTAACACCCGCTTGGCCACCTGACTGGACATCTCATCCATGACGGCTTTAAACAGCCCGCCCACCAGAGGTTTGAGCGCCACGGCGGCCACTACGATTGCCGCGGTGGTTTTAGGAAAGGTTTCAGCCAGTTCACTCAGGCCATCCACCAGGGAACTTGAGGAAGCCAGCATGCTGTCCGTCAGAGGGGCCAGCGCATTGTCGGTGGCCATGGACAGACGGTCGGTGCGCGCATTCACGATATTGCGCTGGCCCTGCCGGGTATTCGACTGCGCCAATGCGTCCTGCTTCACCGAGCCCTTGTCGCCCAACTCCGAGGTGGCGTACTGGCGTTTATCGAGTACCTGCCAGAAGGCTTGGCTGACCTCAGCAAGATTGCTCGACATGCCTAACGCCGCCTTGTCACCGCTGGCAAACAACATGGTGGCCAGCGCCGAGCGCGTCTCGGCAGGTTGCGCGTTCAAAGCCGCAAGCACTGACATGATCGCGCCTGGCGCCTTGTCTTCCTGACGTAAAAGACCCGCCACCTCTACGGGGTCGAGCTTCAACTGCTTCCAGGCCGCGCGCTCGGTTGCAGAGGCTTGATCGCCCTTGCCCATCGCGGTGGTGATGGTATTGAGTGCCGTGCCGCCGTCGGACGCTTGTGTACCAGTCTTCAACAAAGCCGCCGTCAACGCCGCGGCATGGGTGGGTGTCAGGCCCACCGCCGTGGCGGCCCCGCCATCACCCTGCAAGACCGCACCGATGTCAGGCGCTTTTGCACCACCAGGCATTTTGCTCAGATGGTTTATCGCATCAGCCAGGTCAAAGGCCTGGGCGCCGTTGAGCTTCATGGAGGTGCGCCAGCCGACCATCATCTCGGCGACATCCATGGCCGGTATTTTGAACGCCGATGCAGCGACGCCAGCATCACTGGCGAACCGCAGCAGCTCGAACTGTCGGTCCGAGGCGTTGGGCAGGTCACTCACGATCCCAGCCTTGGCTGCCAGATCCTGAATCCTCACCAGATCAACCGCTTTGGTCCCGCCGGCAGCCACCAGCGGGGCAGTGGCTATCTGCTGGGTGGGCTGGACCATGTCCTCGCGCTGGCGCGGGGTGAATTGAGCCGAGCGCGCCAAATCGGCCATCGCCGAGTCCATCTCTATCGATGGTTTCAGCAGGTCCGGCGGTTCAATGCGGCTACCCGGCTTGCCCGCAACCTTTTGCCCGCTGGCCGGTTCACGCGGGTCACCGACGCCCAGCGCTTGGGACAACAATCGCTGCGACGACAGTTTCAAAGTCAACGCCTCTATGGCCGTCGTCAGCAGATCAATCCTGAGCCCAACCTTATCCAGCGCCAGGCCAAGTCCAGACGCCTGATCCCTGGCCACAGGCGTCATGCTCATCGCCGCAGCTGCGCCGAGGCTGATATCACCGAACGCCAGCCAGCCGTCATTGATGGCTGTGTTTTTGAGCGAATATTTATCGTCCGCCATCCCGCCCTACTCCTTTTTCACGCCAAGGCGAGTGATCGCGATGTCGTAACGACGCAATGCCTTGCCGACGTCCCACTCCAGAATCTCTGCCTCACTTACTGCGTAAATGAGCGGCACCACATCGAAGATCACTTCGATGTCGCGCTCCGAAAGAAGTCCGCCGGTTTGTTTAAAAAATCGTCGATGCGTACCTGAAGCTGTGTCCAGTCGGGCACGGTCAGCAGATCCAGATCGGGAAGCATCAGGCCGGTGCAATGGGCGGTGATGAACTCGGCGCGTTCCTTGGCCGTCTTGAGTTTTTTCATCGCCTTGGTCGCTCGCAGCACGGGCATTTCCAGGGTCAGCGAGGTCAGGCTGCGGCCAGCGACGTTGAGCGGTTGCAGCAGTTGTATCTGGTCGGGGTCCGCTGCTGCGCCATCCGTTGATTCCAGGAAGTGGGACGTCGGGCGAGTGGACATTTCGTGCACGTACTGCGCAATGCTCACGTAGTCCGGGCGCTTGAGCTGATCCAGCTCTTTGATCGACAGGCCGGTGGCGAGTTTGGCCAATTCGAAAAACTGATCGTCCTCGTCATCGCCGGCACGGGCCAGGGCCTCTTTCTGCGCCGCATAGAGCAAGGGTTTGAGTTGGAGCTGCTCGATTTGCGACTCGTCGTCAGCGGTGATCGGCGACAGCAAGACGTGAACAGGAGGTGTCCAGGACATGAAATGAATTCCTCGGTGGATCATGGAGGGCGAACCCCTGTGGGAGCGGGCTTGCTCGCGAAAGCGGTGGATCAGGCAACATTGAGGTTGAAGCTGATGGCCTCTTCGCGAGCAAGCCCGCTCCCACAGGAGGTCTGTGTTCAACTGCCAGGCATTTGCTTAGGGCAGCAGCACCGCACGGCGGGCATCGCCGAGGATGTCGACGCCGTTGAGCACGAACTTCTGAGTGCGCACGTCGATGTCGATCACCGGGACGCCATTTTCCAGACGGTTGTAGGTGCGGCAGGCCAGCTCAAGTGTCGTGGTGGGTTTGTCGCCCATCTTCAGCTTGGCCTCTTCCAGGGATTTGAGCTTGCCGCCGACGGTGTGGTAGGTGAACCAGGTGTTGCCATCCTGATCCTGGCCGGCTTCACGCACGTTCAGCAGAATGTCATCGCCCAATTGCACGCCCAAGGCGAGCATGATCTCCGGCCCGGCCCCTTGCAGCACGAGGGTAGCGTTCAGCACCTTGCCGCTCTTGGCCATTTCTTCGGCGATGAAGCGCCCGCCGGTCATCGCTTCCATGTCGAATTCGATCTTCGGCGGGGAGAACTCTTCCACGGTCGCCGACAACGGCAGGCCTTGCAGGGTGGCCGCGATGGCCTGTCTTACGCGGTTGGTAAACATTAGAGAACATCCTCCAGGAACTGCTCGATGATTTCATCGCGGGCGTTGAGTTGATAAATCATGTGTTCGTTCGGCGCGTAGCGACCGTAGTCGATGACCACGTACCAAGTGCCGTTCTTGTACTTCTCGACACTGTTCAGTTCCGGATGCAGGTACACGCTGCCGCCGGGGATGGTTTCGTCGGCGACGAGAGTTTGCAGCCAGTCGTTGATGCGCTTGACCTCCTGGTCCATGAAGGATTTGGTCAGGTTCTTGGCCATGGCCTTCTGGCCGGCTTTGACCAGCTTGCGGCTGATGGCATCTTCTAGGCCGACGTAGCTGATGAACTTGCCGGTGACGGAACGGTTACCCAGCAGCGAGAAGCCGCCGAGAATGGTCCGGGCGTAATAGCAAACGCCGTAGCGGTTGAGCAGATCGCCCTCGGTGGAGGTGTCGAGGATGTTGTATTCCACGGTGCGCGAGACGTCTTCAGCGTAGGTGACCTGGTTGCCCGGGCTCTCCCATTGCTTGACCTTGGCGAGCGCGGCGATGGCCAGACTCGACGGGGCCAGGAAGACGTTTTTCTTCGCCGCCTTGGAGTACACCGCCGGCATGTTGTGCACCACCAGGCAACGGTCGAAACCCAGGTCCGCGCCGCCCAGTTCCTGGCTGTAGGTCACTTGATCGGCAACCGCGGCGTCCTTGCCATCGAGCACCACACGCGCTTTGATGCGCTTGCCAAACGAGGCGAACTCGCTCGCTACCGCCTTGGTGCCGGTGAAGCCTGGCGCGCCAATGATGGTCAGGTCTTCAGCGACCCCGCTCAACGCCGCCAGACCGAGCTTGCGACCGGTCTCGGCTTCGATGCCGCCGATGACATTGTTCAACGTGTCCGCCGGTGTGGCGCCCTCTTCGACGATGACTACATAGACCGGCACCTTGACCACTTTGAGGATCTGGTAAACCGCCTGAAACAGCGTGCCCGCCTCGGCGCCGGTCGGGTCCAGTTGGGACTGGGTGGTGAAGCTGTTGATGCGGAACGGGGTGTTTTTCGGAATCAGCGAATTGGCATTCGGCGCGGTGCCGACCAGACCGATGACGTTATCACCCAGGCCACCCATGGCCTCGGGAGATTCAGTGGCATTGACGGTGATGCCGTTGTGCTCGAAGTTCAAAACCTCAGCCATGGTTATTCAGCCTTTTTGGTGGTGGCCTTCTTGGCCGGGGTGGATGCAGAGACCGGTTCGCCCGTCTCGGTTTTTTTTAGTTCCAAGCGACCGGCGCTGCGCAAGGCGTTGGCCTCGACGTCGAGCAGGTCGAGTTCCTGCCCAACGCTCGACCAATGGCCGCCGCCGGTAGGGAATGGGAGGAGCACGGTGTAGGTTTGGCGTAGTGCCATTTGGGTTCTCCAGATACGAAAAAGCCCCGTGGGTGCGGGGCTGTTGTCAGGTTTTTTTGATGTGTTGCGGATAAGAAAACGCCCCGTTGGTGCGGGGCGTTCAGTTCACTTAAGGTTTGTCGAATCATTGTGGCGAGGGAGCTTGCTCCCGCTGGGCTGCGCAGCGGCCCCTTTTATGAGCGCTTCGCACTCAAGCGGGAGCAAGCTCCCTCGCCACGGCGTTTATTGGGATTGCTCTGCGATCCACGGTGGTGCAATCGGTCGCGACTCAGTGCTTGGAAAAGTAACTGTTTGCGGCCAATCCCGAAGTGCCTGCCGGTAGCCAAGCAATTCAGAATATTGAACGGTCGTAAGCGTGGTCTCGTGTCCAATGTCCTGTTCATCGCGGTGTCGTGTTGCAAGCCATTCAGTGCTTTGCAACTCATAGTTACGCCATACCCGCTCAATATCGGCCTGCTCGGAAGTGGAAACTGCCGGTGGAAGAGAAAACTCGCCGTCCGTTAACGTCCAATTCGGCCGAACATCCTCGGGACAAGCCCGCCACAACAGATCCGGATGGAAACGTTCTGTTGGATCAACGTCGGTAGTTTCGACTACCGTCCCGTTTTCGATTCTTGCCCACATGCTGATCACCACTGAATTATTACGTTGCCGGCGGCACCTGGGCCGCCGTTATAGCCGAAGTAAGCACCCGACCCTCCGCCGCCAGGCCCCATACCGCCGTTACCTGGATACGGCCCTTGTGTGCATCGACCGCCGGGGCCACCACCTGAACCACCCACAGTTCCATAGCTGACGTGCCCAACCCCAAGAGACGTATTAAAATCCCCACCAGAACCGACACCGCCATTCCCAGGCCCATTCGCCAAACCAGCCGCCGCGTTGCCGATGCCGCCAATCCCACCGGTTGCGGATAGATAGGTTCCAAAAGACGAAGTTGCGCCGGTATTACCGATGCCCCCCTCCACCGTAGCGCCAGCACCACCAGCGCCTACAGTCACGGTAACGCTGCTTACGCTTGATAGATCAACAAGCTTTTGCGCCCAACCACCGCCACCACCGCCACCCGATCCTGCCCCGGAGGCGCCTGCACGACCGCCGCCGCCTCCTCCCCCGATAACCGTAACCCAAGCCTTTTTCACGCCGACAGGCACCGTCCAGGTGAATACACCTGCGGTTCTAAATACTTGGGTGCCGCGAAAAGGAGCTTGCTCACTGGTGATGCCAAACTGCCAAGGCGTCCACTCGCCTTCGCTTTGCATGGTGCGCGAGGCAAAAACCGGCGTCCGCCCGCTCGCTAAGCCACCGGTGATTCGCTGCACCAGATAGTTGGTGCTCATGTAGCCTTCAACTACAAGGCTGTAACGGGCAGCCGGAGGCCAGTCGGGCGGGAGGTTTAGCAAACCGACAGCAGGCGTCAGATAGTTACCGGGGATCCGATAATTGTTCATGTCCACTTCGGTGCTCAAGATGGCTCGACCGGCCCCGAAAGCGCCTACCGCTAACATGGCCCCCGCAGTCAGATCCAGCGGGCTTGCCTGTTTTGGCGTGTTGCCGCTACTCCATACCTGCACCCAAGGAGTCCAGACACCGTTAGCAGTACGCGTGCGCATGCAGGTGATCGGCAGAATGGAGTTCACCAATGAATCCCAAAATTGCGTAGCCATGTTGCTACTGCCGCGCTCCATGTGAAACACAGTACCGTTCGGAATTGCCCCCGTGCCTTGCGGCTCTGGATAAACTGGCTTGGTACCGGTAGTACTGGTGGTAACCATGTACACGCCAGTCAGCGAGAGAGTGTCGAGGTTCCCGGCATAGTTGAATGCGGTAGCACCTAAACCAAACTGAGCCATGATGGCCCGAACCGCCGCTGACGTAGCAATCTGGGAGCTGTTGTCGGTTCCCGCTACTGTCGGGGCCGTTGGTGTGCCCGACAAGACAGGAGAATTAAGCGGTGCAAACCCCTGCGTCACATTCTGAAAACTCAACACCGTAGTGCCCAGAACAATCGCCCCATCCGTAACCAACTGCCAGATCGTATTGGCAAGCGTCGCGCCCTCCTCCACCGAGACAATCAATCCCGAAGTAACCTCGGCATTCGCATCAGCATCCTTTGCCCGACCCCAAGCGCCGTTCGCGGCAACGTAGATACCATTGTCTTTCGCCAAGGTCTGGGATTTAACAAGCACCCGATTCCCGGCAACCACGGCAACACCATCAATCGCCTGCGCACCACTCAAAACAATGTTGGCCGTCGTCGCTACCCGCACAGACTGTTTTCTGTCGAGCTTGGCGAGTTCGTCAGCGACATAGCTGGCAACCCAAGCCCGCGTCGCCTTGACGACCGTATCGTCAATCAACAACGTCACCAACTCAGCATTACTGGTCTCAAAAATCGACCGAATGTAAAACTCTTTCCCTGACCCCGAAGTCGCCAACACCGGTTTGAACGACTCCGGATATTTGACGATGGCATACAGAATCCCGGTATCAGTCCAGATCCCCGCCTCACGCACATACCAGCCACCCACGTCAGGTGGGATGGTGACTTCAGCCAGCAACCAGCTCGGGTTTTGCTCATCCTGGAACAGCGCATTGAGCGGCCCGCGCCACACTTCGCGTTTAAGCGCCGTGGCGGTGGCGGCCGGGTTGTAAACTTCGCCGCCACCGTCACCGACGGAAATCTGCGACAGCTTGATCGGTATGCCCGCCGCCTTGCAGGCGGTTTCGTAGGCGATCCCCGCATCGGTGAGCAGGGTGTAATAGTCGGCCATTTAGGACCCCTGTGGATAAATAGTGGAGGTTTCGACGGTGTAGAGCGCGGCGGCCATGAAGGCCTGGCCCGAGGCTTCAAGCCCTTCGATGACAACCGGATAAACCGTGGTGAGTTCGCCGCACAGCGTGGCGGCGCCAATGACGTGTTTGCCGAATGCCCTCAAACCAACAGAGACCGTCAAGGTGTCGCGCTCGCTTTTGGCATCGGCCAGACGGCGATCGAGGCGAGCATCGATGACTTCGCTGTAGGGCTGTTCGGTAAACGCTCTGACGGAAAAGCTGTAGGGTGGGCCAGGCGGCGTTCGCTCATGCCACGCGCGCACCTCCGGCATCAGTTGCAAGCCCTTGGCGGCGTTTTCCAGCGCCTTTCGCGTTCCGGCTTGCCGTGCGGTGGGCCAGGCGAGTTCAACTGTCAGGCGCTTTTCGGCCTCGGGTGCCGCGGAACTCCACTCACTGACCCCGCGATCCGCCGCCAGATACGGCAGAAACGTCAAGGGCGTTGCGAGCGGGTTCATCAGTTCGGGAAACGGCGGATCGATGCGCTCCAGCAACCGGGCGAAACCCAGATCGAGCGCTCTTTCCAGCGGCGAACTGTTGACCGGCAGCAGGCTCGGGCGAGGTGTGTCGTCACTCATAACGTATCCACCTCGACCTCGACGCCCGTGCAGTACGGGGCTTGAAAAGCCGTCGTCACAATCGGCTCGAGCGGTTCGAGAATCTGCAGCTGAACCGCACCGGCGCTGTGCAGCGTGTAGTCGATCCAGCTCGGGTCCACTCGGCCCTCCAAGTGATGACAAGCCTCGGCGTACGCCTGCAACTGCTGCTCGGCAGCAATCTTGGTCAACCCCGAATCCGGGCCGGCGTGGATCTTCGCTAGAACGCGGATTTTGTAGGGTTTGATTTGCGCGGGCTGGACGATGACCAGATCCGTCTCCGGTCGCACATCAGGCCGGGCGAAGTGCTGGCGAACACCGTCGAGCAGCGTCTGCGACGGCGTGCCATCGCCCTCGCGGGACAGTATCGTGACCGTGACTTCACCTGGCGCGGTGCGGCGTCCGTTACCGTCCTTGACCTGCGCCGCATAGCCATCCGGGTTGAAGGTGTAAGTCACCGTCACAACACCGGACGCGCTGCTGTCCACCTTCACCAGCGGCCGCTCACCCAAGGTGAAAATCTCCCGCCGATACTGCATGCGCGAGCCCGCCGCCGGGGCATGGGGCGCCAGGTAGTAGCGCAAACGGGCGTCATCATCGCTCTCGTAGACCGGGGCGATGGGCGGAAACGCCGCCGGATCGCCCGGATCAAGCAACTGACGCTCAAGACCCATGTCCGCGAGGCGGGCATCCAGATTGGTCCCTGTGGCCCACCACGCCAGCATCTGCTTGATACGGGCGTTGTATTTGCGTTCGTGGGTTTGCAGCCGGACGCAGAAGGCCTCCAGGGCCAGGGTCAGCAATTCGCTTTCGTTTTCCAGGCTGTCCACAAGCTTGGCCGCGCTCTCGGGAGAGCGAGCGCCGACGTACTCGACCACGAAGGTTTTGAATTCGGCGAGCAGGTCCTCGAACGCTTCGACGGTGACGATTGCCGGCTCGGTCAATTGGTTCTGGCCGGGTATCAACATGCTCATGTCACTACCTCGAAAGTCTGTTTGCGGTTTTTCCAGGTGCCGGCGAAGCGCAACAACAAGCCGGCGCCCTGTCGGCTGGCGACAATGACCTGCGGCTCGAAGTCGCCGATGCCGTTGTCCGGGTTGTAGAACGCTTGGGCTGCGTGGCTCTGGGCAAGAATCAGCACGTCATCGCCGAGGTTCTGCCCGAGCAATTGCGTGAGGGCGCAGCCATACAAAGGGCGCTTTTGCCGAGTGCCCAACGGCGTGGTCAGCGCCCGGGTGGCGCGTTGCACGAACTGCGGCCAGTCGTCGACCGTGGCGCCGGTGTTTCTATCGATTCCGATCATGGGAAGGCCTTTATGCGGTACTGATGACGCGCCCCTGGTGATCCACCACCGGGCCGCTCAGGTGCACACCGGACGCGTCGAGCCGCAGGCCGACGGCGCCCAGTTGCAATTCGATGGCCTGCGGCGTCATTACCAGCCTCGCCGGGCCAATGCTTAAGTCGAGGGACTCACGGGAACCGGCGAACGCCGCCGGGCCATTTTTCCAATGCAGGACATGACTGGCGTGGTCGTAGCCGTTTTCCGAACCGTCCTGATAGAGACGACGCGTCAGCGAAGCCTGTGTCGAGACGGGTGGAAACTGACCGCCGTTGAGGCCGAACAAGGCCACCGACTGCCCACCACTCTCACCGCCGCCATGGTTGAGCAGCAAACACTGCTCGCCCACCGAGGGGATGCGCGACTCGCTCTGTTCGCCAGCACTGGGATTGAAAAAACGGATCGCCGGGGTCAACAACTCGCCATGGCTGACCTTGCAGGTGTTGCTGGCCGCGTCGACCTCCTGACAAACACCGATGCGACAGAAACTGTCGGCGCGTCGGTGCAGGTCCTCCAGCTCGGTTTCCATCTCGGCCAGACGCTCGATGAGCGGCCCCAGATGCATCCGTAACAGCGCATCAAACATGGATCAGTCCTCGAGTGCGGTGTATTGAGCCGGGTCGTCGATGTCCGACACTTCCCAGGTCCGGGCGAATTTCGGGATGCCTAACGGGTCCTCCAGCAGCGTCGGGCCGAGGTAGAGGGTTTGGGTAAAGGAAAGGGTCCAGGCGTTGTACGCCCGAGCTTCGTGGGTGAACGTGGATGCGATGCCTTCGATGTTCATGGGCAGGTCGCATTGATCGCCCGGCAGATTCCAGCGGTTATTGACGACCAGGTGTTTCAACTCACTGGCCAGATCGCAGGCCGCCAACGCTGTACCGGGCAACACGACCTGCATGGAAACCGTCAGGTCATGGGCGATACGTCCATCGTTGGCCCGGTTGCCCGGCGCATCCCGCTCAAAAGCGATCAACACCCAGGGTTGATCGCCAACACCGTCGAAATCCTGGAGCGTGCCGGCCCGCAAACCGGGAACAGTGGTACGCAGGGTTTCGGCGATGGCGGTAAACAGCTGCGAAGGTTTTTCGATGATGGGCATTGATGGCCTCCTGTTTTTATGGCGACGCGAGGATCAGCCGCCGCTCACTGTTGGTCGTGGCGAGAATCACGCGGCGGCACTTCGCAAACGCCAATGCGCTTGGCAACCCATCGCTCATAAAGACCGATGGCCACATCGGCACCGGCCATGGCGGTCAAACAGCCCAGCGCGCCGGCGCTCCAGATCGACAGGCCAAGGGCATACAGCAGCATGATTGCCGAGACGCCGCAGACCATGCAGGCGCCGGAGCGCAAGGCCAGGCGGCGCAACAGCGACCAGCCGCGGGCGCCTTCTTTGTCGGCACGCCACATCTCGCCGGACACCCCGCCCACCAGGGCGAGCACGATGACCAGCCAGATCGGCATGTCCAGCAACGCTTGTTGCTCGTTTGTCATGTCACGCCTCCTGGGGGTGATAGATGAAAGGTGTGTATTGGGTTCAAACGATGTCTCTTGAGGTAGGCATTCCAAAAAGCCCGGGGTGAACCGGGCTTTTCAGTAATGCGGTCCTTCGCCTTCCCTGGCCGGTGGCCTGTAGGAAGTTGATCTTTCGGCGCGACTGGCGCGGTACGGATCCATTCAAATTGTTTTTCCGACCGCGGTCCCTGCCCGCCGGATAACTGCTTCTGGTGCTTTACGCTGCACACCCGGGTCAGTTGCCAACCCTCTGAACCGTTAAGGCCGGTTCATCGCTGCCTGTTGGTGGAACTAAAGAGCTTTGTTGCCAGCCGCTTTGTCGAGCGGCTTGGACACAGAATATGCATGTATGCATATACAGTCAATGCGTAAATGCATTTATTTATGCACAGTTCATGCATCAACGCATCGCCGTTCAATGGATACGGGGGTTGGGCGATTTTCAGAGGCGAAAAAAAACCCGCACGGTGGCGGGTTTTATCTGACAGCGAGAGGGTTAACGGGCGTACATGCCCCACCAGAAGACGTGGCCTAGGATGACGATTTGCTCATCCTGCATTTCCTGGAAGGTGTAGTCCTCATCCGGGTGCTCGTCGCGGTTGAAGCTGCGCAGGCGGATGCCGGTGGGCAGACGATAAAGCTGCTTCACCCGCAGTTGGCCGTTGTGATTGATGGCGTAGAGGTCGCCGTCGACGATGTCGCCAATCCCGCATTTACCTGCGTTCACCCCGACCGTGGCGCCGTCGCGCAGCACCGGCAACATGCTGTTGCCGCGAACGGTCACGCATTTGGCCTGGTCGAACTGCACGCCGTTATGCCGCAGGCTGCGCTTGCCGAAGCGCAGGCTTGAGCGCTCGCTTTCCTCAATGACGAATCTTCCTGATCCAGCAGCCAATTCAACCTCACGCAGAAAAGGGACCGACACCTCGTCGTCCTCGACGGGTGTTTCGTCGTCCCAAAGGCTTATGTCCTTGAGTTCGGAATGCGGCTCGTCGCGACGGCTATTGCCCGCGGGCGAAAGGTCCGCGCGCCCGCGCAACTGGTCGGTGCTCACGGCGAAGTATTCGGCGATCTTCGAGATGTGTTTATCCGAAGGATCGACGATCTTGCCGCTGAGAATCCGCGAGAGAGTGGACTGAGGCACGCCGGTACGCCGGTGAAGCTCCGTGGGGGAGATCCCGTGCTGATCGAGCAATGCTCTTAATACGGTAGAAACGTTGCGTTTTTGCATAACGCGCATAGTGCTTGTTCTTTTCGTAGAAGACAAATGCTGTTTTGCATAAATATGGGATACCGCTCACTTGAAGCATATTCAGTCCATTGTGGCGAGGGGATTTATCCCCGCTGGGGCGCGAAGCGGCCCCAAAATGCCGCAGCCGGTGTGTCAGGCAGATTGAATGACTCTAGGGGCTGCTGCGCAGCCAACGGGGATAAATCCCCTCGCCACAAGAGCTTGCTGGTCACGGGGGAATTCCCCCTACAACCTCTTGGGAAATCCCTCGATCCGCGTCCTTCAAATGTGCGACGCCAAGCTACATCGCCTTGCGCCTCTGCCTACTACTGCGCCAGAATTCGCCGGCTTGTTCACCTTGGATCCCATCGGTACTTTGGTTCTCGTCACTGCCCATCAGTGATCGGGTTTAGTAGCTCGGTATCCAAGATGTTCATTGCTCCATTCAGTCAGGTATTCCTGCACTCAATGGTGGCTGTGCGCAGGGCGCCTTCGGGTGCGCCGGTTTCTTGGATCCCCGGTCTACTAACCTGCGTACAGCTGCCACTCTCTTCGTTTAGTAGCGAATCGGTGGCGGCTCCAACTTAAGGATCTAAGAACCATGTTCAAGAACACTCCGAATCCCCCTAATCCCGACGATCACGTCTCCCACAGCCAGTCTGCCAACGCCAAGAAACTCGACGAAGCCGCCACCCGAGCCTTGGACTATTACCTCAAGCCGAAAGCCGACAAAGAAACATCCGACTCACTCGACACCCTTTTCATCATCGCCCCTAACATCGACGCCGAATGCCTGCTCGCCAACCTCAGCGAAACCCTGGCCTCGGCCAATGCCATGGTCAGTGACCTGGCGTTCGACCTGCAGGGCTCGCGACGGCATATCGCGTTGGGGGTCCAGCAGATGATTGAGCTGGGGCAGTTGTTGGCGAATCGGGCGTTGGATGTGGTTGAGCCGAGGTAGGCGTTTTTGATCGTTCCCACGCTTTGCGTGGGAACGATCGATCAAGTGTCGTAATACCGACCAATATTTTCATCGACAGTGATGCCGCCTTCGCGAGCAAGCCCGCTCCCACAGGGGAAACGCGTTCCCCAGAACCAGGCCGGCTGTCAGGCCGCCTCGCGGTGGACGTTGATCTCGGCGCCCCATTAACCACGCTGGCTGAACGAAGGTATTGCGCAGTGGGCAACCCGGCATGGATGCCGGGTTAGCCGCGCTGGGCCATGGATGGCCCTTCGCGGCGGCCCACGGAGCAAGGCCTTCGTTCAGGCACACCGAGCCTAGGCGAGGTGCCGAGTGGTGGGGCAGAAGCGCTTTGGTTACTTTCGCCTGGGCCGGCTTCCGGCTTTTCGAAAGTGACCCGCCGTCAGGGCGGAACCGTCAGCAGCCGCTACCGCAGCAACGGATATGCACACAATCCCAAACGCTGGGTCGCACCAGACCGCCCATGTTAACCTTGCGCCCATCGCGGAAAAGCCGGGCCAATGCCCCTCCTTTTGCCCCACACCTTTCAACGAGCCTCCCTGACACCCATGAATACAGCCGTGAACGACCTGTCCTCCCACACGCCCATGATGCAGCAATACTGGCGATTGAAGAATCAGCACCCCGATCAGTTGATGTTCTACCGCATGGGCGACTTCTACGAGATCTTCTATGAGGATGCGAAGAAGGCCGCCAAGTTGTTGGACATCACCCTGACGGCGCGTGGGCAATCGGCGGGCATGGCGATTCCGATGTGTGGGATTCCTTACCACGCGGCGGAAGGTTACCTGGCGAAGCTGGTCAAGCTCGGCGAGTCGGTGGTGATCTGCGAGCAGGTCGGCGACCCGGCCACCAGCAAAGGGCCGGTGGAACGCCAAGTCGTGCGTATCATCACGCCGGGTACGGTCAGTGATGAAGCCTTGCTGGATGAACGCCGGGACAACTTGATCGCCGCCGTGCTGGGCGATGAACGCCTGTTCGGCCTCGCCGTGCTGGACATCACCAGCGGCAATTTCTCGGTGCTGGAAATCAAGGGCTGGGAAAACCTGTTGGCGGAGCTGGAGCGGGTCAATCCGGTTGAATTGCTGATCCCGGACGACTGGCCCAAAGACCTGCCGGCGGAAAAACGCCGTGGCGTGCGTCGTCGGGCGCCGTGGGATTTTGAGCGTGACTCGGCGCTGAAAAGTCTCTGCCAGCAGTTCTCCACCCAGGACCTTAAAGGCTTCGGCTGCGAAAACCTGACCCTGGCTATTGGCGCTGCCGGATGCCTGCTGGCCTACGCCAAGGAAACCCAGCGCACCGCCCTGCCCCACTTGCGCAGCCTGCGTCATGAGCGCCTGGATGACACCGTGGTGCTGGACGGCGCGAGTCGACGCAACCTGGAACTGGACACCAACCTGGCCGGCGGGCGCGACAACACCCTGCAATCGGTGGTCGATCGCTGCCAGACCGCGATGGGTAGCCGTCTGCTGACCCGTTGGCTGAACCGTCCGCTGCGGGACCTGACGGTGCTGCTGGCGCGCCAGAGCTCCATTACCTGCCTGCTGGATCGTTATCGCTTCGAACAGTTGCAACCGCAGCTCAAGGAAATCGGTGACATCGAGCGGATCCTGGCGCGGATCGGCCTGCGCAACGCCCGCCCCCGTGACTTGGCGCGCCTGCGCGATGCCCTCGGCGCCCTGCCCGAGCTTCAGGTGGCGATGACCGACCTGGAAGCGCCGCACCTGCAACAACTGGCGCGCACCACCCGCACTTACCCGGAGCTGGCTGCGCTGCTGGAAAAAGCCATTATCGACAACCCGCCGGCGGTGATCCGTGACGGCGGTGTGCTGAAAACCGGCTACGACGCCGAACTCGACGAATTGCAATCGCTGAGCGAGAACGCCGGGCAGTTCCTGATCGACCTCGAAGCCCGGGAAAAAGCCCGTACGGGCCTGGCCAATCTCAAGGTCGGCTACAACCGCATCCACGGTTACTTCATCGAATTGCCGAGCAAACAGGCTGAACAGGCGCCGGCTGACTACATTCGCCGCCAAACCCTCAAGGGTGCCGAGCGCTTCATTACCCCGGAACTCAAGGCCTTCGAAGACAAGGCGCTGTCGGCCAAGAGCCGCGCCCTGGCCCGGGAAAAGATGCTCTATGAGGCGCTGCTCGAAGACTTGATCAGCCAACTGCCGCCGCTGCAGGACACCGCCGGCGCCCTGGCGGAGCTGGACGTGCTGAGCAACCTGGCCGAACGCGCCTTGAACCTGGACCTCAACTGCCCGCGGTTTGTCAGCGAGCCGTGCATGCGCATCAGCCAGGGTCGTCATCCGGTGGTCGAACAGGTATTGACCACGCCGTTCGTGGCCAACGACCTGAGCCTGGATGACAACACCCGCATGTTGGTGATCACCGGTCCGAACATGGGCGGTAAATCTACCTACATGCGCCAGACCGCGTTGATCGTGCTGCTGGCCCACATCGGCAGTTTCGTGCCGGCAGCCAGCTGCGAATTGTCCCTGGTGGACCGGATCTTTACCCGTATCGGCTCCAGCGATGACCTGGCCGGCGGGCGTTCGACGTTCATGGTGGAAATGAGCGAAACCGCGAACATTCTGCACAACGCCACCGAACGCAGCCTGGTGCTGATGGACGAGGTCGGACGCGGCACCAGCACCTTCGACGGCCTGTCCCTGGCCTGGGCGGCGGCCGAACGCCTGGCGCACCTGCGTGCTTACACACTGTTCGCCACCCACTATTTCGAACTGACGGTGCTGCCAGAAAGCCAGCCACTGGTGGCTAACGTGCATCTCAATGCCACCGAGCACAACGAGCGCATCGTGTTCCTGCACCACGTGCTGCCCGGCCCGGCGAGCCAGAGTTACGGCCTGGCAGTCGCGCAACTGGCCGGCGTACCGAGCGAAGTCATCAGCCGTGCCCGCGAGCATTTGAGCCGGCTGGAAACCACCAGCTTGCCCCACGAAACACCGCGCCCGAGCAAAGGTAAACCGGCTGCTCCGCAGCAGAGCGACCTGTTCGCCAGCCTGCCGCATCCGGTGCTCGATGAACTGGCCAAAGTGGATCTGGACGACCTGACGCCACGTCGGGCACTTGAATTGCTCTATACATTGAAGACACGGATCTAACGCACGGGCTTGCAAGCTGTTAGAATCTCGCGCGGTTTGGGATGCTGCGGACTTTTAGCCTGGTCCGCAGACTATCGCTCCCGAACCTACGCCCCCACGTGAAGGGGCGCAGCACGCCGCGCCTGAGGAGAGAATTAGAATGACCTTCGTCGTCACCGACAACTGCATCAAGTGCAAGTACACCGACTGCGTAGAAGTCTGTCCGGTGGACTGCTTTTACGAAGGGCCGAACTTTCTGGTCATTCACCCGGACGAGTGCATCGATTGCGCCCTGTGTGAACCGGAATGCCCGGCGAACGCCATTTTCTCGGAAGACGAAGTGCCGGCCGGCATGGAAAACTTCATCGAGCTGAACGCCGAACTGGCGGAGATCTGGCCGAACATCACCGAAAAGAAAGACGAGCTGCCAGAAGCCAAAGAGTGGGATGGCAAGCCAGACAAGCTCAAAGACCTCGAACGCTGATATCACCCTGCGTTCGTCGAAAAAGGCCCCTTGCGGGCCTTTTTGTTTTCTCGGATTCACTAAATCGCAGGCAAAAAAAAGGGGCGGTTTGACCCGCCCACATTTTTTCCCTAATCCCTTTGATCCTTTTCATCGTCCTGATGAATCGCGTCCTGCGATGTCCTTCCTTCCCCATCGTCCGTGACAGGTGTGTCTGTCCGTCGACACAGGACTGATATTAGTATTTTCCTCGGCGAGTGCAATTGGCCTCACACCGTCGCCCGGCTCTGTCACAGCACTGAAACACAGAAAAATACCTATATATATCAATAATATATGAAAAATACGACGACCTTTATAGTCGTCTATCCCTCCGCCGGCAAACCAAACGCTTACGCAACACTAGGCAAAAGCTTACACACCAAGACGACAAACAACGTGAGCACTGAAACAGCCGGCACAGAAACGAAAAAACCCCGAACCAGTCAGGGCTTTTCCTATTACATGCGCGTTCCTGTTTATTGGAACAACGACTCGCTCGACAGGCCGTTCTTCTCCAGGATCTCCCGAAGACGCTTGAGGCCTTCGACCTGAATCTGCCTGACCCGCTCACGGGTCAGCCCGATTTCCAGGCCCACATCTTCAAGGGTGCTGCTTTCATGACCGCGCAAGCCGAAGCGGCGAATCACCACTTCCCGTTGCTTGTCCGTGAGCTCCGAGAGCCACTGGTCGATGCTCTGGGACAAGTCATCATCCTGGAGCAGCTCGCAAGGGTCGGTAGGTCGGTCATCGGTGAGTGTGTCCAACAGGGTTTTATCCGAGTCCGGACCCAGTGAGACGTCAACCGAAGAAACCCGCTCGTTGAGCCCAAGCATGCGCTTGACCTCGCCCACCGGTTTTTCCAGCAGGTTGGCGATCTCTTCGGGCGAGGGTTCGTGGTCGAGCTTTTGGGTGAGTTCACGGGCAGCCCGCAGGTAGACGTTCAGCTCCTTGACCACATGGATCGGCAACCGGATGGTCCGGGTCTGATTCATGATCGCCCGCTCGATGGTCTGACGAATCCACCAGGTCGCATAGGTCGAGAAACGGAAGCCTCGCTCGGGGTCGAATTTCTCGACAGCGCGAATCAGCCCCAGGTTACCCTCTTCGATCAGGTCCAGCAGCGACAGTCCACGATTGACGTAGCGTCGGGCGATTTTCACCACCAGGCGCAAGTTGCTTTCAATCATGCGTTTTCGCCCGGCCGGATCGCCACTTTGCGACAGACGCGCAAAATGAACTTCTTCCTCGGGGGAGAGCAGCGGCGAGAAGCCGATTTCGTTGAGGTACAGCTGAGTGGCGTCCAGCGCCCGTGTGTAGTCGATGTACTTATGTTGTTTAAGCGAAGCGGAGTGTCTGGATTTGGCACGAACGGAAGGTGGAGTCGCCCCTTCATCATTCGACATCGAATCCATAGCGATGCCGGTCTCCATAAGGAGAACCTCATCGTCGATGTCAAACTCCGGCACTTCTTTACTGAGAGCCATTGTTATAGTCCTTTGGTGAGTTCGACCTCAAGCTCAAGCGACGCCTTTATCCTTGGCAACGCTGGAGCCTGTTCCCTCTACGTGACGGAACAGGCTGACAATCAAATCAACGACGTGGCAGGAATTGCAGCGGATCGACTGGCTTACCTTGTCGGCGAATCTCAAAATGCAGTTTCACCCGGTCCGTTCCCGTTGATCCCATTTCGGCAATTTTTTGCCCGACCTTGACCTGCTGCCCCTCCCGAACCAACAGCCTGCGGTTGTGACCGTAGGCACTGACGTAGGTATCGCTGTGTTTGATGATCACGAGTTCGCCGTAGCCCCTTAAACCACTCCCGGCGTACACAACCGTGCCATCAGACGCGGCTAAAACAGGCTGTCCCAAATCCCCGGCGATATCAATTCCTTTATTCAAACTACCGTTTGAAGAGAATTTTCCAATCAGAACGCCATTAGAAGGCCATCCCCAGCCGCTCGGGCTGGGGCCTGCCGCAGGGGTAGGAGCAGGTGCCGGTTTGCTCGCGACGGACGGTACTGTTGCCGTTGCAGCACCGACCGGACGGCGAATCACCGTGGTTTTACTCGACGACGAAGTCGTCGAACCGGACTGAGTGACCACCGCGGTAGGCGTTGAACCACTGCGCCCATCAAAGCGAATTCTCTGACCCGGATGAATCGTATAAGGCGCAGGAATGTTGTTTCGCGCAGCGAGGGCTTTGTAGTCCCAGCCATAGCGAAAAGCGATGGAAAACAGCGTATCACCGCGACGGACTACATACTGACCGGTCGTTACTGTAGGACGTTGAGGCGTTGCATTGGTGCGATCGACAACCCGGACGTTACCCGACGGGGTACTGGAGCAACCGACCAGCAAGGTACTCAAGACAAGGCCAGTCACCAGGCGCTGAAAGCTCGTGATACCCATACGCTGCGCAATGACTGTGAGACTCACCCGCCGCTCCCTTTGTGGTGGTTGAAAAATTGGAAACTGCCCATGCAGGCAACGGTATTACAAATATAGCTGGCCGCAACCCCACCTCTATTAAAGAAGCGCGAGGCGCTGGCGCACACGTTTGCTCGACGCCGTTGGAATCCGTTTAACCAAACAACGGTGACAAGATCAGTGCCGATGTAAGACACAACCCACGCCACGGAATTCAGCGTCTGTTTATAAATGCTCAGGCCAATGGCCCGTTAAGCAACGGAACGAAGCGAACCGCCCCCAGTACGTGGCGAGAAAACCCATGTTCTTCGCGCACGATCAGCATCAATTGCTGGACTTCACCAGCCCCCACCGGAATGACCAGCCGGCCGCCGGGCGCGAGTTGATCCAGCAAGGCCTGGGGCACATCAGTGGCAACGGCGGTCACGATGATGCCGTTATAAGGTGCCAAGGCCGGCCAGCCTTCCCAGCCATCGCCCCAGCGAAACACCACATTGCGCAGGTTCAGTTCTACCAGGCGTTCCTTGGCGCGATCCTGCAGCACCTTGATCCGCTCCACGGAAAATACCCGCTCCACCAGCTGCGACAACACCGCCGTCTGGTAACCCGAACCGGTGCCGATCTCCAGCACCTTGTCCAGCGGCCCCGCCTCCAGCAGCAACTCGCTCATGCGGGCCACCATATAAGGCTGGGAAATGGTCTGGTTGTGGCCGATCGGCAATGCGGTGTCTTCGTAGGCGCGATGGGCCAAGGCTTCATCGACGAACAAATGCCGTGGGGTGCGGCGAATCACTTCCAGCACTTGGGCGTTGGAAAGGCCTTCTTCATAGAGCCGTTGAATCAGCCGCTCCCGGGTACGTTGGGAGGTCATGCCGATTCCGCGGCGCAGTATGTCGTCTTGCTCGCGAGCCATCAGCGCAGCCCCTCCAGCCAGCCATCGAGCGTTCGAAAAGCATCGTTGAAGGTGCGATCCAGCTGCAACGGCGTGATCGAGACATAGCCTTGCATCACTGCATGAAAATCGGTGCCCGGCCCGCCATCCTCGGCATCACCAGCCGCGGCGATCCAGTAACCGGCCTTGCCCCGGGGATCGACCACCTGCATGGGCTTGGCCGCTCGGGCACGATGCCCCAGGCGAGTGAGCTGGATGCCTCGGATGTGATCCAGTGGCAAGTTCGGAATGTTCACGTTCAGCACCGTGCGCGGTGGCAGGTCCAATTCGCCATGGGCCTCGACCAACTTGCGGGCGAAGTACGCGGCAGTAGGCAAATTATCGACTTGCCGCGAAACAAACGAAAAGGCAAACGACGGATGCCCGAGGAAACGTCCCTCAAGGGCGGCGGCCACGGTGCCGGAATAAAGCACGTCATCGCCCAGGTTAGCACCCAGGTTGATGCCCGAAACCACCATGTCCGGCTCACGCTCCAGCAAGCCGTTGAGGCCCAGGTGCACGCAGTCGGTCGGGGTGCCGTTGAGGCTGATGAAACCATTATCCAGATAACACGGGTGTAATGGTCGGTCGAGCGTCAGCGAACTGCTGGCGCCGCTTTTATCCTGGTCCGGGGCAATGACCACGCATTCGGCAAAATCCGCCAGCGCAGCATAAAGCGCGGCAAGGCCGGGTGCTGTCACCCCGTCGTCGTTAGAAATCAGAATACGCATGGGCTGTCCGTCTGCCCCACCGGCACCAGATCGACGAGTTCGCGCACCAAGACAGTGGCGAAACATCCGGCCGGCAGGACGAATTCCAGTTGCAGAATGTCAGGCTGGGGATAATGCCACGACAGGCCGCCAATGGGCAGTCGCAGGATGCGACGTTCGTGACTCATTCCCGCGTTTATCAACCAGTCGCGCAGGTCGGCTTCGCTCTCGGCGATGGCCTGTTCCAACTCAAAGGTCGCGCCGGCGGCAGGCGAAGGTCCCTCGCCCCACTGCGGCCCGGTCGGGTGCAGATCGAGGATCGCCAGGCGTGGATCGCTGCATTCAGCTTCACCCGCCGGGAAAAAGCTGCGGCTGTCGGTGAAGGCCAGCAAGTCGCCGACCTGCGCCTGCTGCCAGGTGCCGTCGGCAACCCGCGCCGCCAACACCCGGTTGAACAGAAAACTGCGGGCGGTGGACAACAGCCGTGAACGCACATTGCGCTGTTCCGGCAAAGCCTTGCGCGCCGCCCAGGCGCGGGCATCGACGAGGTTACCGCCGTCATGCCCGAACCGTTGGGCGCCGAAATAATTGGGGATGCCCTGGCGCGTAATCTGTTGCAGCCGCGCCTCGATGGCGGCCACGTCCCCCTTGAACTGGGTCAGACGCAAAGTAAAGCCATTGGCCGAGTGCGCGCCGCGTTGCAGCTTGCGTTTATGGCGACCGGTCTTGAGGATCTTCAGCGTTTCGTTTTCTGCCGCCGACAGGTCCGGGTCGGCCTTGCCCGGCAACTGGACGCTGAACCACTGGCGGGTCAGCGCCTGGCGGTCCTTGAGACCGGCATAACTGACGGTGCGCAACGATACGCCGGCGGCCTTGGCAATTCGTCGGGCCGCCTCTTCAGTGTTCAAACCGCGTTTTTCAACCCAGATCCATAAGTGCTCGCCTTCGCCCGTCAGCGGGATGTCGAGCACTTCGTCGACCTGGAAGTCTTCAGCAGTGGCCTTGAGTACGGCGCTGCCCAGCGACTCGCCGTAGGCACGGGGGCCCAATAGTTCAAGTTCGGTCATGGGCGCAGCAACAAGGCAACGCTATGAACGGCAATGCCTTCTTCGCGACCGACGAAACCCAGTTTCTCGGTGGTGGTGGCTTTCACGTTGACCTGGTCCAGCTCGACTTGCAGATCCTCGGCAATCAACCGACGCATCGCTTCGATGTGCGGCGCCATTTTCGGTGCCTGGGCGACGATGGTGTTATCGACATTGCCGACTGTCCAGCCCTTGGCGTGGATCAGCGAAACGACATGGCGCAGCAGCACCCGGCTGTCGGCGCCCTTGAATTGCGGGTCGGTGTCGGGGAAATGTTTGCCGATATCACCCAGCGCGGCCGCGCCCAGCAAGGCGTCGCTCAAGGCGTGCAGCAGGACGTCACCGTCAGAATGCGCGAGCAGCCCGAAGCTGTGTGCAATACGCACGCCGCCCAGAGTAATGAAGTCGCCTTCAGCGAAACGGTGAACATCGTAGCCGTGGCCAATACGCATATAAAAAACGCCCCGATTTTTGTCAGGGCGTGATTCTACCTGCATTCAGCGTAGGGAGCGCCCTCAATTAGCTCCCCCGCCAAGGGGAAACCGACTAAGAGCCCCCTAAAGCGTGGGCATGATGTTGCAAGTGATCCTCAATGAAGCTGGCGATGAAGAAGTAGCTGTGGTCGTAGCCCGGCTGCAAGCGCAGTTCCAACGGATGACCCGCGGCCCTGGCCGCTTGCTGTAGGGCTTCGGGCTTGAGCTGGTTGGCCAGGAAATCATCGCGGTCGCCCTGATCCACCAGCAACGGCAGCTTCTCGTCGGCTTCGGCGATCAATGCACAAGCATCCCACTCACGCCACTTCGAGCGGTCGTCCCCCAGATAACGAGAAAACGCCTTCTGACCCCACGGGCAATCCATCGGATTGTTGATCGGCGAAAAGGCCGACACCGAGTGGTAACGCCCTGGGTTACGCAAGGCGCAGACCAACGCGCCGTGGCCACCCATGGAGTGACCACTGATGCCGCGCTTATCCGAGGCTGGGAAATGCGCTTCGACCAAGGCGGGCAATTCCTGCACCACGTAGTCATGCATCCGATAGTGCCGCGCCCACGGTTCCTGCGTGGCATTCAGATAAAACCCCGCCCCCAGGCCGAAATCCCAGGCACCGTCCGGATCGCCCGGCACGTCGGCGCCGCGCGGGCTGGTGTCCGGCGCAACAATAATCAGGCCCAGTTCGGCGGCCATGCGCTGGGCGCCGGCCTTTT
The DNA here is from genome assembly GCF_900113505.1 of Pseudomonas sp. NFACC45. Lineage (NCBI taxonomy): Bacteria > Pseudomonadati > Pseudomonadota > Gammaproteobacteria > Pseudomonadales > Pseudomonadaceae > Pseudomonas > Pseudomonas sp. NFACC45. The sequence continues at coordinate 265,278 of NZ_FOPO01000003.1, read as the reverse complement.
GCATGAAGTTCTCGTCGGTGCAGGTCAATCCGGACAACCAATACACCACGGGCAACTTGCCGCCCTGCTCGGCCTGGGGCGGCAGGTACACAGCAAACACCATGTCACAACCAAGCACTTCGGAACGATGCCGGTAACGCTTGTGCCAGCCGCCGAAGCTTTTCTGGCAGGAGATATTTTCAAGGCTCATGACCGACCTCAGAAATGAATAACGGTACGGATGCTCTTGCCTTCATGCATCAGGTCGAACGCCTTGTTGATATCTTCCAGGCCCATGGTGTGGGTGATGAAGGTATCCAGCGGAATCTCGCCCTTCTCGGCCATTTCTACGTAGCTTGGCAATTCGCTGCGCCCGCGCACGCCGCCAAACGCCGAACCGCGCCAGACGCGACCGGTCACCAACTGGAACGGACGGGTGGCGATTTCCTGGCCGGCCCCGGCCACACCGATGATCACCGACTCGCCCCAGCCCTTGTGGCAGCATTCCAGCGCGGCGCGCATCAGTTGGACATTGCCGATGCACTCGAAGGAGAAGTCCACACCGCCGTCAGTCATGTCGACGATGACCTCCTGGATCGGACGGTCGAAATCTTTCGGGTTGACGCAATCGGTGGCACCCAGTTGCTTGGCGATTTCGAACTTGGCCGGGTTGATGTCGATGGCAATGATGCGCGATGCCTTGGCTTTCACCGCACCAATCACTGCCGACAGGCCAATGCCGCCCAGGCCGAAGATCGCCACGGTGTCACCTGGCTTGACCTTGGCGGTGTTGAGGACCGCACCAATACCGGTGGTGACGCCGCAACCCAGCAGGCAGACTTTTTCCAGCGGCGCTTCTTTGGGGATTTTCGCCACGGAAATTTCTGGCAATACGGTGTATTCGGAGAACGTCGAGGTCCCCATGTAGTGGAAAATCGTCTCACCCTTGTAGGAAAAGCGCGAGGTGCCATCCGGCATCAGGCCTTTGCCTTGGGTGGCGCGAATCGCCTGACACAAGTTGGTCTTGCCCGACTTACAGAACTTGCACTGCCCGCATTCCGGCGTGTACAGCGGAATCACATGATCGCCCACCGCAACCGACGTCACGCCTTCGCCGATGGCTTCGACAATTGCGCCGCCTTCATGGCCGAGAATCGAGGGAAAGATCCCTTCCGGGTCAGCGCCCGACAAGGTGTAGGCATCGGTGTGGCAGACACCCGAGGCCACCACGCGCAGCAACACTTCGCCCGCCTTGGGCATGGCGACGTCGACTTCAACGATTTCCAGGGGTTTCTTGGCCTCGAAGGCAACGGCCGCGCGTGATTTGATCATGGGGAGTCTCCAGCAAATAAAAACAAGACAGGGAGTGTAATCCCTCACCGGACGATGAATAATCCAACCAAAAGCAAAACATTATTGCTGTACAGGGATAATCATTCATGTCCGAGAACCGCTGGGAGGGGATTGACGAGTTCGTCGCCGTGGCCGAATGCAGCCAATTCACCGCTGCCGCAGAACGCCTGGGCGTTTCGTCTTCCCACATCAGTCGACAAATCGTACGGCTCGAAGAGCGTCTGCAGACACGACTGCTGTATCGCAGTACCCGCCGGGTCACCCTGACCGAGGCCGGCCAGACGTTCTTGCAGCATTGCCAGCGTTTGCAGGATGGACGCGAAGAAGCACTGCGAGCGGTGGGCGACCTCACCAGCGAACCCAAGGGCATGTTGCGCATGACCTGTGCCGTGGCCTACGGCGAGCGGTTCATCGTGCCGCTGGTGACGCGGTTCATGACGCTTTATCCGCAATTGCGGGTGGACATCGAGTTGAGCAACCGCCCCCTCGACCTGGTTCACGAAGGCCTGGACCTGGCGATTCGCCTGGGCCGTTTGCAGGACTCACGCCTGGTTGCCACGCGCCTGGCGCCACGGCGCATGTACCTGTGCGCATCGGCGTCCTACCTGGAGCGCTACGGTCGCCCCCATAGCTTGTCGGAATTGAGCCGCCACAACTGCCTGATCGGCAGCTCCGATCTCTGGCAACTGGAGCAAAACGGGCGGGAATTTTCCCAACGAGTGCAGGGAAACTGGCGTTGTAACAGCGGGCAGGCGGTGCTGGATGCAGCTTTGCAAGGGGTGGGGTTGTGTCAGTTGCCGGATTATTACGTGCTGGAGCATTTGCACAGCGGGGCGTTGATATCGCTGTTAGAGGCTCACCAGCCGCCGAATACAGCGGTGTGGGCGTTGTATCCGCAGCAACGGCATTTGTCGCCGAAGGTGCGCAAGTTGGTGGATTACTTGAAGGAGGGGTTGGCCCAGCGGCCGGAGTATCGGGGGTAACACTGGTTTTTATGTTATCTGAGCGATTGCTATCGCGAGCAGGCTCGCTCCCACACTGGATTTTCAGCGGCTACAAATTTTGTGTACAGCCAAAGTCCCTTGTGGGAGCGAGCCTGCTCGCGATGGCGATTTCACTTAATGGCGATTCGCCCAACGCTGGCGCAACCACTCCAGATCTTCAGGGCGTGTGACCTTGAGGTTATCGGCCCGCCCTTCGACCAGCCGTGGCGCTTGCCCCGCCCATTCCATGGCGGACGCTTCATCGGTAATCAGCGCATCGGCCACCAGGCTGTCAGCCAGGGCCCGGTGCAAGGCACCGAGACGAAACATTTGCGGTGTGTAGGCTTGCCAGATAACGCTGCGGTCAACGGTTTCCACTACACGGCCGTGTTTGTCGACTCGCTTGAGGGTGTCACGCGCCGGCACAGCCAAGAGACCGCCGACCGGATCATTCGCCAGTTCCCTGAGCAATGTGTCCAGATCGTCCCGGGCCAGGTTGGGCCGGGCGGCGTCGTGCACCAATACCCAGTCGTGATCATCGGCACCCTGCCCGTGAAGATGCAGCAAGGCATTGAGCACCGAATCCGAACGCTGTTCGCCGCCGTCCACACGCTGGATGCGCGTATCGCTGGCACAGACCAGGGTCGGCCAATAAGGGTCGTCGTGTGCAACACTGACCACCACGCCTTTTACGGTCGGATGATCGAGGAAACAGCCAAGGCTGTGTTCAAGAATTGTGCGCCCGCCCAGTTGCAGGTATTGCTTGGGACGGTCCGCGGCCATACGAGCTCCAACGCCCGCGGCAGGAATCACGGCCCAGAAGGCCGGCAAACGGATACTCATTGGGCCAACTGGTAGAGGGTTTCGCCCTCTTTAACCATGCCCAGTTCATGGCGAGCCCGCTCTTCAACGGTCTCCATGCCTTTTTTCAGCTCACTGACTTCGGCGTCCATCACCCGGTTACGCTCCAGCAACGCCTCGTTTTCGGCATGCTGTTCGGCAATCTGCTGAGTCAGGTCCGCCACTTGCGCCAAACTGCCATTACCCACCCATAGGCGGTACTGCAGGCCAGCCAGCAACAGGAGCAAGACAAGAAACAACCAATTGGGACTGCGCATCGAATCTCAGGTATCCAGTGAAAAAGACAGCCATGCCACACTTTGAAGCGTCTGATAGCACGAAGCCTGGAAAAACCAGGCTTGTGCTTGATAAGGCATCAGATTAGAGGCAAAACCGCCGCCAGGGCGACCTTTTCGACACAATCCGCTGTCTTTTTACCATTTACTGCTTAGCCGCGAAACTCGGCACGACCGTTGTACTTGGCCTTGCCGTTCAACTGCTCTTCAATACGCAGCAGTTGATTGTACTTGGAGACGCGATCGGAACGGCACAGCGAACCGGTCTTGATCTGGCCTGCCGCAGTGCCCACGGCCAGGTCGGCAATGGTGGAATCTTCGGTTTCGCCGGAGCGATGGGAGATCACAGCCGTGTAGCCAGCAGCCTTGGCCATCTGGATGGCTTCCAGGGTTTCGGTCAGGGTGCCGATCTGGTTGAACTTGATCAGGATCGAGTTGGCGATCTTCTTGTCGATGCCTTCTTTCAGGATCTTGGTGTTGGTCACGAACAGGTCGTCGCCCACCAGCTGGGTTTTTTCGCCGATCTTGTCGGTGAGGATTTTCCAGCCAGCCCAGTCGGACTCGTCCAGGCCATCTTCGATGGAGATGATCGGGTAGCGTTCGGTCAGGCCCTTGAGGTAATCGGCGAAACCTTCGGCGGTGAAGATCTGGCCTTCGCCGGACAGGTTGTACTTGCCGTCTTCGTAGAACTCACTGGCGGCGCAGTCCAAGGCCAGGGTCACGTCGGTGCCCAGTGTGTAACCGGCGTTGGCCACGGCTTCGGAGATCACTTTCAGCGCGTCTTCGTTGGACGCCAGGTTCGGTGCGAAACCGCCTTCGTCGCCAACGGCAGTGCTCAGGCCACGGGCCTTCAGCACAGCCTTGAGGTGATGGAAAATCTCGGTGCCCATGCGCAGGCCTTCGGAGAAGGACTTGGCGCCCACCGGCTGGACCATGAATTCCTGGATGTCGACGTTGTTATCGGCATGCTCGCCACCGTTGATGATGTTCATCATCGGCACCGGCATCGAGTAGACACCCGGGGTACCGTTGAGGTTGGCGATGTGTGCGTACAGCGGCAGGTCCTGGTCCTGGGCGGCAGCCTTGGCAGCGGCCAAGGACACGGCGAGGATCGCGTTGGCGCCCAGCGTGGCTTTGTTTTCGGTACCGTCGAGCTTGATCATCGCGTGATCGAGGGCTTTCTGGTCGGCAGGATCCTTGCCCAGCAACAGGTCGCGGATCGGACCGTTGATGTTGGCGACGGCTTTGAGCACGCCCTTGCCCAGGTAACGGCTCTTGTCGCCATCACGCAGCTCCAGCGCTTCGCGCGAGCCAGTGGAAGCACCGGACGGCGCGCAGGCGCTGCCGATGATACCGTTGTCGAGAAGCACGTCCGCTTCAACAGTGGGGTTGCCACGGGAGTCGAGAACTTCACGACCTTTGATGTCGACGATTTTTGCCATTGTTGTAAACACTCCAAAGTTGACTAGAACGTTGCAGAAAACTTGCTCACGCTCAGCTGCGATGCAGCCAAGCGCCTGATAGGGAGCAAGCTCCCTCGCCACTAGGAGCAAGGCGTGCCGACGATGGCCCTTGAAGGACGTCATCGCAAGCCATGCTCCCACAAAAGCAGTGCGGCCAGCGGGCCAGAGCGATAATCGAGCGGTACTTTACCGGAGAAAACCGCGTTACGCGGTTTCTATCGTCGGAAAACTCTTGACCAGTTCGTCCAACGCCTTGAGCTGAGACAGGAACGGTTCCAGCTTGTTCAAGCGCAAGGCACAAGGGCCGTCACACTTGGCATTGTCCGGGTCCGGATGGGCCTCAAGAAACAGACCTGCCAGGGACTGGCTCATGCCGGCCTTGGCCAGGTCGGTGACCTGGGCGCGACGCCCCCCAGCGGAATCGGAACGACCACCGGGCATTTGCAGCGCGTGGGTCACGTCGAAGAACACCGGGTATTCGAACTGCTTCATGATGCCGAAGCCGAGCATGTCCACCACCAGGTTGTTGTAGCCGAAGCTCGAACCACGCTCGCAGAGGATCAACTGGTCATTGCCGGCCTCTTCGCACTTGCTCAGGATGTGCTTCATTTCCTGGGGCGCGAGGAACTGGGCTTTCTTGATGTTGATCACCGCACCGGTCTTGGCCATCGCGACCACCAGGTCGGTCTGGCGCGACAGGAAGGCCGGCAACTGGATGATGTCGCAGACCTCGGCGACCACGGCGGCCTGGGCAGGCTCGTGGACGTCGGTGATGATCGGCACGCCAAAGGCTTGCTTGATGTCCTGGAAGATGCGCATGCCCTCTTCCAGGCCCGGGCCACGGTAAGAGGTCACGGACGAGCGATTGGCCTTGTCGAAGCTGGCCTTGAAGACATAAGGGATGCCCAGTTTCTGGGTGACCTTCACGTACTCCTCGCAGACCTGCATCGCCATGTCGCGGCTTTCCAGTACGTTCATGCCGCCGAACAGCACCATGGGCTTGTCGTTGGCAATCTCGATGTCGCCGACGCGAATGATCTTCTGGGCCATCGTTTTATGCCTTCTTCTGGTGTTGAGCCAAAGCGGCTTTCACGAAACCACTGAACAGCGGGTGGCCGTCCCGGGGCGTCGAGGTGAACTCGGGGTGGAACTGGCAAGCGACGAACCATGGATGATCCGGAGCTTCCACCACTTCCACCAGCGCGCCGTCACCGGAACGGCCGGAGATTTTCAGGCCGGCTTCGATCAGTTGCGGCAGCAGGTTGTTGTTCACTTCGTAGCGGTGACGGTGACGCTCGACGATCACGTCCTTGGCGTAGCAATCGTGCACCTTGGAGCCGGCTTCAAGCAGGCATTCCTGGGCGCCGAGGCGCATGGTGCCGCCCAGGTCGGACGTTTCGGTGCGCACTTCCACAGCGCCGGTGGCATCTTCCCACTCGGTGATCAGGCCCACGACCGGGTGACCGCTGGCGCGATCGAACTCGGTGGAGTTGGCGTCCTTCCAGCCCATCACGTTACGGGCGAACTCGATGACCGCCACTTGCATGCCCAGGCAGATGCCCAGGTACGGCACCTTGTTTTCGCGAGCGTATTGAACAGCGGTGATCTTGCCTTCCACGCCGCGCAGGCCAAAGCCGCCCGGCACGAGGATCGCATCGGCGCCTTCGAGCAGACCGGTGCCCTGGTTCTCGATGTCTTCGGAGTCGATATAGCGCAGATTGACCTTGGTACGGTTGCTGATGCCGGCGTGACTCATCGCCTCGATCAGCGACTTGTAGGCATCCAGCAGCTCCATGTACTTGCCGACCATGGCGATGGTGACTTCGTGTTCCGGGTTGAGCTTGGCATCGACCACCGCTTCCCATTCGGACAGGTCGGCGCTGGCGCACTGCAAGCCGAAACGCTCGACGACGAAATCGTCCAGGCCCTGGGAGTGCAGGATGCCCGGGATCTTGTAGATGGTGTCAGCGTCTTCCAGGCCGATCACCGCACGCTCTTCAACGTTGGTGAACTGGGCGATCTTGCGACGCGAAGAAATATCGATCGGATGATCGGAGCGGCAGATCAGCACATCTGGCTGCAGGCCGATGGAGCGCAGTTCCTTGACCGAGTGCTGGGTGGGCTTGGTCTTGGTTTCGCCAGCGGTGGCGATGTACGGGACCAGGGTCAGGTGCATCAGCATCGCGCGCTTGGCGCCGATTTCGAAACGCAACTGGCGGATGGCTTCGAGGAACGGCTGGGACTCGATGTCACCCACGGTGCCGCCGATTTCGACCATCGCCACGTCGGCGTCGCCGGCACCCTTGATGATGCGGCGCTTGATTTCGTCGGTGATGTGCGGGATGACCTGGATGGTCGCCCCCAGGTAATCACCACGGCGCTCTTTGCGCAGCACGTGCTCGTAGACACGGCCGGTGGTGAAGTTGTTGTTCTGGGTCATGGTCGTGCGGATGAACCGCTCGTAGTGGCCCAGGTCCAGGTCGGTCTCGGCGCCGTCGTGGGTGACGAACACTTCACCGTGCTGGAACGGGCTCATGGTGCCCGGGTCGACGTTGATGTACGGGTCCAGCTTGAGCATGGTGACCTTAAGTCCCCGCGCCTCCAGGATGGCCGCCAATGAAGCCGAGGCAATGCCTTTCCCCAATGAAGAAACAACACCGCCCGTGACGAATATGTAGCGCGTCATGAAAAACCCTAGAAGTCTGCGTTAAAGCGGTCCGAGCCGCCGGGGAAAGCGAAGGAAGGCCGAAGCCCCCGATCACCTGCATTAATCACAGTGCACCTTTCAAAAAAACCGCCGCGTTGGGACAGACCGGAAGTGAAATCACCGGTACGTTGCTCGCTACACATTTTTTGGAATCGCCCAGCAAAGACTGCTTGGTAATCGGCAACTCCTGCAATTCAGGCGAATCCACAGAAGTTGTATCAAGAAGGGAGCGTAGTCTACCGGAAAGCCCCTTTCAGCTCAAACCCAGATCTTGGTTTCATGGCTGCCAGATCAGTTGCCAGTTGCCATCAATGCCGTTGTCGAGTCCTGGTAAGCCAGCCACTGCCAGCAATTGCTCGTCCCGATACAGCAGCGGCAATCGACCGCGCGCAAACGCCGGCACGCCACTTTCGTTGAGCAAACGCTTGAGGTCCCGGTGGCCACGGCCGGGCAACATCATGGTTTCACCTCCCTGACGATAGCGGACGCAGAGCGGTCCGTCGGGCATTTTACCGTCGAGGGTCACCGTGCCGTTGTCTGGCAGGGCCAATGCTTGAGCAGTCAGCGGCCATTCTACGGGGCCTGCGACCGGTCGCAGCCAGCGGTCGGATAACCACCAGATGCGCCCGACGGCGCGGTGCAGCTCACCACCGGCCAGCCGCCAGATCGGCCGAGCATCGTCCGCTGCGTCGCGCAACGAATCCCAGCCAGACCAATGATCGCTGTCAGGCAGCGTTGTCATCGAAACCAGCCAATGACTCAACGCATTACGCTGGCGGGCCGGCGACAAGGCTCGCAACGGGGCCAACTCAAGCGACCGCAACCCAAGCCAGTCGAACGAACTGGGCGTGATGGCTCGGTGCAGATCGATTCGCGCCAGGTCATCCAGCAAGCCTTGGGCCTCACTCAGGTGCGCAGCGCTGCGGGCCAGGCTCGCCGAGGTCTGAGGCCACTGCTCGGTCAATACCGGGAAAACTCGCTGGCGCAGGAAATTGCGCGCGTAGCGATGATCGTCGTTGGAAGGGTCCTCGACCCAGCTCAAGCCCTGTTGCGTTGCGTAGGCTTCCAGCTCCGCCCGGGACACATCGAGCAAGGGTCGCAGCAAATACCCCTGGCCCAAAGGACGCTGCCTCGGCATCGCCGACAAGCCCCTCACCCCTGCCCCGCGCAACAAACGAAACAACAGGGTTTCAGCCTGATCGTCACGGTGCTGGGCGGTGAGCAGCACTTCATTGCTGCGGAGCCGCGCCACGAAGGCACCATAACGCGCCTCCCGGGCCGCACGCTCGACGCTGGCGCCGGGCGGGACTTGCACGTTCACGACTTCAAGCGGCACCCCAAGGGCCTTGCAGACCGAGTGACAATGGTCTGGCCATGCATCGGCCACAGCCTGAAGGCCATGATGAACGTGGATAGCACATAGCGGTGGCAGGGTTTGGGTTTTGGAGAGAGACGCGAGCAGGTGCAGCAGGACGGTGGAATCGAGGCCACCGGAGAAGGCGATGCGCCAGGTGGTAGCGTCGCGCCAGGGGGACAGTTGTGTGAGGAGCCGGGTTGGCAGATCCACGCTGGAGTTCATAGAAGTCAGCCTTGGCACAAACAACTGTGGGAGCGAGCCTGCTCGCGATAGCGGTGTATCAATCAACTCACGTGTTGAATGTTAAACCGACATCGCGAGCAGGCTCGCTCCCACAAGAAGGGTATCGCGCTCGACTTAGAGGCCGTAGCTCATCAGCCGCTCATAGCGACGGGCCAGCAGCGCGTCATTGTCGAACTTCTTGAGCATCGACAGTTGCGAACTCAGCTCGGCACGAATCAACGCCGCTGCCTCGGCCGGATCACGATGAGCGCCGCCTACAGGCTCACTGATCACTTTATCCACGATGCCCAGGCCTTTGAGGCGCTCAGCGGTAATGCCCATGGCTTCGGCCGCATCCGGCGCCTTCTCGGCGGTTTTCCACAGGATCGAGGCGCAGCCTTCCGGCGAAATCACCGCGTAGGTGGAATATTGCAGCATGTTCAGTTGATCGCAGACACCAATGGCCAGCGCACCGCCGGAACCGCCTTCGCCGATCACGGTGGCGATGATCGGGGTTTTCAGCCGTGCCATCACGCGCAGGTTCCAGGCGATCGCTTCGCTCTGGTTGCGCTCTTCGGCGTCGATGCCCGGATATGCGCCCGGTGTGTCGATGAAGGTCAGGATCGGCATTTTGAAGCGCTCGGCCATTTCCATCAGGCGGCACGCCTTGCGATAGCCTTCCGGCCGCGGCATGCCGAAGTTGCGGCGCACCTTTTCGCGGACTTCCCGGCCCTTCTGATGGCCGATGATCATCACCGGCTGGTCGTCCAGACGGGCAACGCCGCCGACGATCGCGGCGTCGTCGGAGAAGTGGCGGTCGCCATGCAACTCATCGAACTCAGTAAAGATGTGCTCGATGTAGTCCAGGGTGTATGGACGACGCGGATGACGCGCCAGGCGGGCGATCTGCCAGCTGGTCAGCTTGCCGAAGATGTCTTCGGTCAGCGTGCGGCTTTTGTCCTGCAGACGAGAGATTTCATCGCCGATATTCAGCGAATTGTCATTACCGACCAAGCGCAACTCTTCGATCTTGGCTTGCAGGTCGGCGATCGGCTGTTCGAAATCTAGAAAATTCGGGTTCATAGGCGTCCGTCTTGGGTCGACGTCCAAGAGAGCTTGGGCCGGCCGGTTGTCTATTCGCGCCCTACCTTAAGGGAGAGGCGCGTTCAGGTCGAGATTAAAAATTCGGGTCGAGATCAGGGCCGCTCCAAGGTTCAAGAGTGGCACCTGGCCGTCAACGGTATTGGAGGAAGACGTTGTCTTTGCCGAACTGGTCACGCAAGGCTTGAATCAACGCATCCGCCGGATCGATCCGCCAGCCTTCGCCGAACTGCAGCACAGCCTTGGCGTCGGGGCGCACGTACTCCATGGTAATCGGGCAAGCACCGCGATGGCGCTTGAACAATTCCCCCAGCCAGCGTAGCTGATCGCCCTTGAGATCCTGGGTCTGCAACTTCAGGCGCAGGCTCTCGGCCAGGTTGGTCCGGGCATCTTCCATGCTCATCACCCGCTTGACCCGCAACCGCAGGCCACCGGAAAAATCGTCGTTGCTGACTTCGCCTTCCACCACCACCATCGCGTCGGTCTGCAACAGCGACTGGGCCGAATGGAACGCATCGGCAAACAACGACGCCTCGATGCGCCCGGAGCGGTCGTCGAGGGTAATGAAGCCCATTTTGTCGCCCTTTTTGTTTTTCATGACCCGCAGGGCAATGATCATACCGGCGACGGTCTGCGTATCACGCGCCGGCTTCAGATCAATGATGCGCTGGCGGGCGAAGCGACGGATCTCGCCTTCGTATTCGTCGATCGGGTGCCCGGTCAGGTACAGGCCCAAGGTGTCCTTCTCACCCTTGAGGCGTTCCTTGAGGGTCAGCTCCTTGGCCTTGCGATGATTGCCGTAGACATCGGCATCTTCCTCGACGAACAGGCCACCGAACAGGTCGGCATGGCCACTGTCGTGGGTCCGGGCGGTTTGCTCAGCGGCCTTGATCGCTTCTTCCATGGCCGCCAGCAGCACCGCGCGGTTGCGGTCAATGTTGGCCTGGTAGGCTTTGGGCTCATCCTGGAAATACGGGCCCAGACGGTCCAGCGCGCCACTGCGAATCAAACCGTCGAGGGTGCGCTTGTTGATGCGTTTGAGATCGACCCGTGCGCAGAAATCGAACAGGTCCTTGAACGGCCCGTCCTGACGGGCTTCGGTGATGGCTTCCACCGGCCCTTCACCCACGCCCTTGATCGCCCCCAGTCCATAAATGATGCGGCCTTCGTCGTTTACCGTGAACTTGAACTCCGAAGCGTTCACGTCCGGCGCGTCGAGGCGCAACTTCATGGTCCGCACTTCTTCGATCAAGGTCACGACCTTGTCGGTGTTGTGCATATCCGCTGACAGTACCGCAGCCATGAACGGCGCCGGGTAGTGCGCCTTCAGCCAGGCGGTCTGGTAAGACACCAGGCCGTAGGCGGCCGAGTGGGATTTGTTGAAGCCGTAACCGGCGAACTTTTCCACCAGGTCGAAGATGTTACCGGCCAGGTCCGCGTCGATGCCGTTGTTAGCACAACCCTCGATGAAACCACCGCGCTGCTTGGCCATTTCCTCGGGTTTTTTCTTGCCCATCGCCCGACGCAGCATGTCCGCGCCGCCGAGGGTGTAGCCGGCCATGACCTGGGCAATCTGCATCACCTGTTCTTGGTACAGGATGATGCCGTAGGTCGGTGCCAGTACCGGCTTGAGGCCGTCGTACTGATAATCCGGGTGTGGGTACGCCAGCTCGGCGCGCCCGTGCTTACGGTTGATGAAGTCATCCACCATGCCCGATTGCAGCGGGCCCGGACGGAACAGGGCCACCAGTGCGATCAGGTCTTCGAGGCAGTCGGGCTTGAGCTTTTTGATCAGCTCCTTCATGCCCCGGGATTCAAGCTGGAACACCGCCGTGGTTTCGGCTTTTTGCAACAGGCTGTAGGTCGGTTTGTCGTCCAGCGGAATAAACGCGATGTCCAGCGGCGCTTCGCCGACCTTGGCCCGATCACGGTTGATGGTTTTCAGCGCCCAGTCGATGATCGTCAGGGTCCGCAGCCCGAGGAAGTCGAACTTCACCAGGCCCGCTGCCTCGACGTCGTCCTTGTCGAACTGGGTCACCAGGCCGTCGCCCTCTTCATCGCAATAGATCGGCGAGAAGTCCGTTAGCTTGGTCGGCGCGATCACCACGCCCCCGGCGTGCTTGCCGACGTTACGCACCACGCCTTCAAGCTTGCGGGCCATTTCCCAGATTTCCGCGGCTTCTTCATCGACCTTGATGAAGTCCCGCAGGATCTCTTCCTGCTCGTAGGCTTTTTCCAGGGTCATGCCGACTTCGAACGGAATCATCTTCGACAGACGATCCGCCAAACCGTAGGACTTGCCCTGCACCCGCGCCACGTCACGCACCACAGCCTTGGCGGCCATGGAACCGAAGGTAATGATCTGGCTCACCGCGTTGCGGCCGTACTTCTCGGCCACGTAATCAATCACCCGGTCGCGACCGTCCATGCAGAAGTCGACGTCGAAGTCGGGCATGGAAACCCGTTCCGGGTTGAGGAAACGTTCGAACAGCAGGTCATATTCCAGCGGATCGAGGTCGGTGATCTTCTGGACGTAAGCCACCAGGGAGCCTGCACCCGACCCCCGGCCTGGCCCCACCGGCACGCCGTTGTTCTTGGCCCACTGGATGAAGTCCATCACGATCAGGAAGTAACCGGGGAAGCCCATCTGGATGATGATATCCAGCTCGAAATTCAACCGGTCGACATAGACCTGACGCTTGGCTTCGTAATCTTCGGTGGTGTCCTTGGGCAAAAGAACGCTGAGGCGCTCGTCCAGGCCATCGAAGGACACTTTGCGGAAATATTCGTCGATGGTCATGCCATCGGGGATCGGGAAGTTGGGCAGGAAGTGCTTGCCCAGTTTCACTTCGATGTTGCAGCGCTTGGCAATCTCGACGGTGTTTTCCAGCGCTTCGGGCAGGTCACTGAACAGCTCGGCCATTTCCTCGGCGCTTTTGAGGTATTGCTGATCGCTGTAGTTCTTCGGACGACGCGGATCATCGAGCGCGCGGCCTTCACCGATGCAGACGCGGGTCTCGTGGGCTTCGAAATCTTCCTGCTTGATGAAACGCACATCGTTGGTCGCCACCAGCGGCGCGCCGATCCGGTCGGCCAGGGCCACGGCGGCATGCAGGTGTTCTTCGTCGTTGGGGCGATTGGTGCGTTGCACTTCAATGTAGAAGCGGTCCGGGAACACCGCCATCCAATCGCGGGCCAGGGTCTCGGCTTCTTCTGGATTGCCACTGAGCAGGGCCAGGCCGATTTCACCCTCCTTGGCCGCTGACAGCATGATCAGACCTTCATTGGCCTCGGCTACCCATTCGCGCTCAATGATGATCGAGCCATTGCGCTGGCCATCAATAAAGCCGCGGGAGATCAACTCGGTGAGGTTGCGATAGCCCACGGCGTTCATCACCAGCAGGCTGATCCGGCTCAGCGGCGCATCCGGGTCCTTGTTCGACAGCCACAGGTCAGCCCCGCAGATCGGCTTGATCCCGGCGCCCATGGCATTTTTGTAGAACTTGACCAGCGAACACATGTTGTTCTGGTCGGTGACCGCCACAGCAGGCATGTTCATGCCCACCAGGGTCTTGACCAGTGGCTTGATCCGCACCAGGCCATCGACCAGGGAGTATTCAGTGTGCAGGCGTAGATGAACGAATGAAGCCGGCATAGTGATCCTGCGTTAAGTCATGAAAACAACAAGGCCCGGATTGTACCGGGCCTTGGGTAAAACATGTAGGAGCTGCCGAAGGCTGCGATCCTTAGATCTTGATCTTGATCTTGAAACCCAAGATCAAAAGATCGCAGCCTGCGGCAGCTCCTACAGGGCCGGGGTTCCCTTGATGGACGAGCGCTCCATCAGCCCTTCACGCGCTTCATAAGCCAGCCGCACCGGCGCGAACGAGCGCCGATGGATGGGCGTTGGCCCAAGGCGCGCCAGGGCTTCCAGATGAACGGGCGTCGGGTAACCCTTGTGGCCGCCGATGCCGTAGCCCGGATAGATCAATTCGAAGGCACTCATTTCCCGGTCACGGCTGACCTTGGCCAGAATCGATGCCGCCGCAATGGCCGGCACCTTACCGTCCCCCTGAATGACCGCTTCGGCGCGCATCGACAGTTTCGGGCAGCGATTGCCATCGATCATCGCCAGTTTCGGGGTGATGTGCAGGCCTTCCACAGCACGCTGCATCGCAAGCATGGTGGCGTGCAGGATATTCAGCTCGTCGATCTCTTCCACTTCAGCCCGGGCAATGCACCAGCTCAGGGCTTTCTCACAGATTTCGTCGTAGAGCTTTTCGCGACGGGCTTCGGTGAGCTTCTTGGAGTCATTGAGGCCCAGAATGGGCCGGTTCGGGTCGAGAATCACCGCTGCCGTCACCACTGCGCCGCACAACGGACCACGACCGACCTCATCAACACCGGCCACCAGTTCTTCAACTTCAGCCACCAGATTGAAGTCCAGGCCCATCTGCAATTTCACGTTACTCATGGTTTGGCGCCGATCAGGGTCAATACTGCGTCGGCGGCCTGATTGGAGGCATCGCGGCGCAAGGTACGGTGGATTTCGTCAAAGCCCCGGGTCTGTTCCTGGCCACCGTCGATCAAGGGCGACAGCGTACGGGCCAGCGCATCGGCGGTTGCCTCGTCCTGCAGCAATTCAGGCACCAGCAAGCGCTGGGCCAAGAGATTGGGCAAGGAGATGTAAGGGCTCTTGACCATGCGTTTGAGGATCCAGAACGTCAACGGCGCCAGGCGATAGGCGACCACCATCGGGCGTTTATACAACAACGCTTCAAGGGTAGCAGTGCCGGACGCAATCAACACGGCGTCACACGCCGCCAGTGCGAGATGAGAGCGGCCATCGAGCAATGTGACAGGCAGATCGCGCCCGACCAGCAGCGCTTCAAGCTGAGCCCGTCGCTGCGGGCTGGCACAGGGCAGAACAAAACGCACGCCGGGACGCATCGCTCGCAGACGCTCGGCGGCGTCGAAGAACAAGCCTCCCAGGCGACTCACCTCGCCGCCACGGCTACCGGGCATCAAGGCCACCAGCGGGCCGTCGGACAGGCCCAACGTCTGACGCGCCGCGTCACGATCCGCTTCCAGGGGAATGGTATCGGCCAGGGTATGGCCGACAAACCGCACCGGCACGCCCTTCTCTTCGTAGAATCGGGCTTCGAACGGCAGCAGCGTGAGCATCAGGTCGCAGCCTTCGCGGATTTTCAACACGCGCTTCTGCCGCCAGGCCCAGACCGAGGGGCTGACGTAGTGCACCGTCTTGATACCGGCCTGACGCAACTTGAGTTCGATATTGAGAGTGAAATCCGGCGCATCGATGCCGATGAACACATCCGGTTTTTCGTCGATCAGGGTCGCGATGAGCTTCTTGCGCCGCGCCAGCAGTTCGCGCAGGCGTCCGAGCACTTCAACCAGCCCCATCACCGACAGGCGTTCCATGGGGAAATATGACGTCAGCCCTTCGGCCTGCATCAAGGGCCCACCGACACCGATGAACTCCACTGCTGGGTGCTGTGCCTTGAGCGCGCGCATCAGACCGGCACCCAGAATGTCACCGGAAGCCTCTCCCGCCACCAGTGCTATACGCAAGTTAGCCATGGTTAGCGAGTGATGCCGCGAGTCGAGGATTGGATGGAGTCACGGAATATCGCAACTTCCGGGAACTGCGCCGAAGCCTCGGCCAGCTCGACAAGGGCCTGTTCGACGGTCAACCCCTGGCGGTACACAACCTTGTAGGCGCGCCGCAATGCCGTGATCGCCTCTTCGCTAAAACCACGACGGCGCATGCCTTCGAAATTCATACTGCGGGCTTCGGCCGGGTTACCGAACACAGTGACATAGGCCGGTACGTCCTTGCCGATGGCGGTGCCCATGCCCGAGAAGCTGTGGGCGCCGATATGGCAATACTGATGGACCAGCGTGAAACCGGACAGGATCGCCCAGTCGTCCACATGCACGTGGCCAGCCAACGCGGTGTTGTTGACCAGGATGCAATGGTTGCCAATGACGCTGTCATGACCGATGTGGGCGTAGGCCATGATCAGGTTATGGTCGCCCAGGGTCGTTTCGGAACGATCCTGAACGGTGCCACGGTGAATCGTCACGCCTTCGCGGATCACGTTGTGATCGCCAATGACCAGACGGGTTTCTTCACCTTTGTACTTGAGATCGGGCGTGTCCTCGCCTACCGAAGAAAACTGGTAGATGCGGTTGTGCCGACCGATCCGGGTCGGACCCTTGAGAATTACATGGGGCCCGATCACCGTACCCTCGCCGATTTCCACACCTGGGCCGATGATCGACCATGGGCCGACCTCGACATCGGCGGCAAGGACTGCCGCCGGATCGATGATTGCGCGAGGGTCAATCAAACTCATAGTTTGCGTTCCGCACAGATGATTTCAGCGGAGCAGACCGGCTTGCCGTCGACCGAAGCCTGGCATTCGAACTTCCAGATCTGGCGCTTGCAACTGATGAACGTGGCTTCGAGGATCAGTTGATCGCCCGGGGTGACCGGCTGGCGAAAACGCAGCTTGTCGGAGCCGACGAAGTAGTAAAGCGTGCCGTCGGCAGGCTTCACGTCAAGCATTTTGAAACCAAGGATCCCGGCAGCCTGAGCCATTGCCTCGATGATCAACACGCCGGGCATGATTGGATGCGCGGGGAAGTGACCATTGAAGAACGGTTCGTTGATGCTGACATTCTTGTAGGCGCGAATCCGCTTGCCTTCAACGTCAAGTTCCACCACCCGGTCCACCAACAGGAACGGGTAACGGTGAGGCAGGTATTCGCGAATCTCGTTGATGTCCATCATTTCGGGGGGAAGCCTATGTAAAGATTGGAAGCGCACGATCGACGCGCGCCTCTCTAGCAAATCAAGGAGGCAGTCTAGCGGCTGTGCACACTTGATATGGAAATGGTATCAGCCATCTGATGAAGCATTACCGTCAGGGGTCACGTCCCCTACACGCTTTTCCAACTGACGCAAACGCCGCGCGATGTCATCGAGCTGGCGGATTCGGGCCGCGCTCTTGCGCCATTCGGCCGCCGGTTGCATCGCCGTGCCGGAAGAATAAGCACCCGGCTCGGTGATCGAATGGGTCACCATGGTCATCCCGGTGAGGAATACGTTGTCACAAATATCAATGTGTCCCACCAGCCCCACGCCACCGGCGAGCATGCAATGCTTGCCGATCCGGGTGCTGCCGGAAATGCCTACGCAGGCGGCCATGGCGGTGTGATCACCAACCTGGACGTTGTGGGCAATCTGGATCTGGTTGTCGAGCTTGACGCCGTTGCCGATGACCGTATCAGCCAGGGCACCCCGATCGATCGCGGTGTTGACGCCGATTTCCACGTCATCGCCGACAGTAACACCGCCGATCTGGGCGATCTTTTGCCAGATCCCCTTCTCCTTGGCAAAACCGAACCCTTCACCGCCCAATACCGCGCCCGACTGGATCACCACGCGCTTGCCGATACGCACGTCGTGATACAACGTGACCCGCGGAGCCAGCCAGCCACCCTCACCGATCTCGCAGCGCGCGCCTATGAAGCAATGGGCACCCAGCGTGACGCCCGGGCCGATCCGCGCTGCGCTTTCGACGACGACAAAAGGACCGACGCTGGCCGTGGGATCAACCACCGCATCCGCCGCAATGACCGCGCTGGGATGGATACCGGAAGCGGACTTAGGCTTGGGGTCGAACAGATGGGAAATCCGTGCATACGCCAGGTAGGGATCCGGCACGATCAGCGCATCGCCTGCAAACCCGTCGGCATCGGCGGGCTTGAGCAACAGCGCGGCGGCCCGGCTTTCAGCCAGGTATTTGCGATATTGAGGATTTGCCAGGAAGCTCAACTGAGCTGGGCCAGCCTCTTGTAAAGTGGCTAGCCCAGTGATGACCTTCTCCGGGTCGCCACGCAGGGTGGCGCCAAGGAACTCGGCCAACTGGCCGAGCTTGATAGTCGCTGTCATGGATTACTTCAGCTGATTCATGCGCTCGATAACCTGGCGCGTGATGTCGTACTGAGGTTTGACATCAATCACTGCGCCACGCTCGAACACCAGGTCAAAACCACCTTTCTTGATGACTTCTTCCACTGCCCTGTCGAGCTTTGGCTTGAGCTGCTTGAGCATCTCGCGGTCGGCAACGGCTTTCGCTTCGTTCAGTTCCTTGGACTGGAACTGGAAGTCACGGGCCTTTTGCTTGAACTCGAGTTCCAGACGCTCACGCTCGCCCTGGGCCATTTTGTCGCCACCGGAGACCAGACGATCCTGGATACCCTTGGCGCTGCTCTCCAGGCCTTTGAGCTTGGTCAGTTGTGGGCCGAACTTCTTCTCGGCATCCACGGCATATTTCTTCGCCGCGTCGGATTCCAGCAGGGCCATCTGATAGTTCAGTACGGCGATCTTCATGTCGGCAAAAGCCGGACCTGCGACCATCAGGGTCGCCAGGAGAACCAATTGAGTCAACTTACGCACGATGTACTCCTACAAAATCCATTGTCGTTATCTTGGGTCAGACGCTTAGAACGTCTGGCCGAGGGAGAATTGGAACACTTGGGTTTCAGCGTCATCCGGTTTCTTGATCGGCATCGCCAGGGCGAAGCTCAAAGGACCGAGCGCGGTGACCCAGGTCACACCCACGCCCACGGAACTTGCCATGTTGCTCAGACTGATGTCGTTGCACTTGGTATTGGACCTGGAGCCGTCAGTATTGGTGGTGTCCTCGCACGATGAGTCGAATACGTTACCCACGTCCCAAAATACTGAGGTACGCAAGGAGCGCTGATCCTTGACGAACGGCATCGGGAACAACAGTTCGACACCGCCCTGGATCAGGACATTACCACCGAACGGCAGCGGATCCTGGTCCGGA
This sequence comes from Pseudomonas sp. NFACC45, assembly GCF_900113505.1. Classification (NCBI taxonomy): domain Bacteria; kingdom Pseudomonadati; phylum Pseudomonadota; class Gammaproteobacteria; order Pseudomonadales; family Pseudomonadaceae; genus Pseudomonas; species Pseudomonas sp. NFACC45. The sequence continues at coordinate 246,092 of NZ_FOPO01000003.1, read as the reverse complement.
TCACGTATGGTTCCCGGGTTGGTGCCCCTGCTCGGCGTACTGCGCGGGCCAAGGGTGCTGTCCTTGAAGCCACGGACCGAGTTGAAACCACCGGCATAGTAGTTCTCGTAGAACGGCAAGCCGTCGGTGGAACCATAACCGTCGCCATAACCCAGCTCAGTGTGCAAACGCATGGTGTAATTATCAGACAGCGGCTGGAACAGTTGGCCACGATAGTCGAGCTTGAAGAACGAGAGGTCGCTGCCAGGGGTGGTAGTTTCCAATACCAGGCTCTGGGAACGGCCACGGGTCGCCAGCACACCTTTGTTCAGGGTCGATTCGGACCAGCCGACAGACGCCTTGAAGTTCAGGTACTTGTCGCCTTCCTTTTCAACGAAGTCAAAAATCTCGTCAACGGTATAACGCCCGGTGCTGATCTCGTCCTGCTGGGCGGTGAGACCGAACGTCAGACGCGAAGTCTCGCTGATTGGATAACCCACGTTGACGCCTGCACCCAGGCTGTCTACCGCATAGCTGGAGATGTCGGAGTCGAGCTCATCATAGTCAGTGGTGCGGTAGAAGGCGTTGTAGCCCAGGCTCACACCGTCAGCAGTCCAGTAGGGGTCCACGAAACCGAAGTTGTAGCGGGTCTGGTATTCGCTGCGGGTCAAGCCAACACTGACCCGGTTACCAGTACCCAGGAAGTTGTTCTGGGTGATCGAACCGCCGAGGATCAGGCCGGCGCTCTGGGCGAAACCGACGCTGGCGGTGATCGAGCCGGACGCCTGCTCTTCGACGCTGTAGTTCACATCGACCTGGTCATCGACGCCCGGTACTGCCGGCGTCTCGACGTTGACTTCCTTGAAGAAGCCCAGGCGCTCCAGACGGGTCTTGGACTGGTCGATCAGGTAGGTCGACGCCCAGCCACCTTCCATCTGGCGCATTTCACGGCGCAGCACCTCGTCCTCGGACTTGGTGTTGCCACGGAAGTTGATGCGGTTGACGTAGGCACGCTTGCCCGGATCCACGGCGAAGGTGATGTCGACGGTATGGTCTTCATCGTGCGGTTGCGGCACGCCGTTGACGTTGGCGAAGGTGTAACCCTCATTACCCAGGCGACGGGTGATCAGTTCGGAGGTGGTGGTCATCAGCTTGCGCGAGAACACCTGGCCCTTCTGCACCAGCAGCAACGACGTGACCTGGTCTTCAGGGACCTTCAGGTCGCCGCTGAGCTTGACGTCACGAACGGTGTACTTGTCGCCTTCGTTGACGTTGACGGTGATGTAGACGTGCTTCTTGTCCGGGGTGATGGACACCTGGGTCGAAGCGATGTCCATGTTGATATAGCCGCGGTCCAGGTAGTAGGAACGCAGACGCTCCAGGTCACCGGAGAGCTTTTCACGGGCGTACTTGTCGTCGTTCTTGAAGAACGACAGCCAATTGGTGGTCTTGAGCTCGAACAGGTCGATCAGGTCTTCATCAGGGAAAACGGTGTTGCCCACCACGTTGATGTGCTGGATCGCCGCCACGGTGCCTTCATTGATGTTGACCTTCAGGCCTACGCGGTTGCGTGGCTGCGGCACCACTTCGGTGTCGACGGTGGCCGAGTAACGGCCCTGGGCAACGTACTGGCGTTGCAGCTCGTTACGAACACCTTCAAGGGTGGCGCGCTGGAAGATCTCGCCTTCGGCCAGGCCGGACTGTTTGAGACCCTTCATCAGGTCTTCAGTGGAGATCGCCTTGTTGCCTTCGATCTCGATACTGGCGACCGATGGACGCTCGACTACCGTGATGACCAGTACATTGCCATCACGACCCAGCTGGATATCCTGAAAGAAGCCGGTTTTGAACAGCGCACGAGTGGATTCCACCAGACGCCGATCATCCGCCTGCTCGCCGACGTTTAACGGCAAGGCACCAAAGACACTACCCGCGGAGACCCGCTGGAGGCCATTGACGCGAATATCAGAGATAGTGAAGGACTCGGCGTGAACTTCGGCGATCATCAATACGGTGAGAACCGCAGTTAGCAGCAGACGTTTCATGAAGTCCTTTCTTATTCCAACTGGCAATAAACAAACTGCCGCAAAATGCGGCAGATTCGCAATTCAGCGAAGCGTTACAGACGACCCAGATCGTTGACCAAGGCAAGCAACATCACCCCGACCACCAAGCTGATACCGATCTGTATCCCCCAACCTTGCACCCTATCCGACAAGGGACGACCACGCGCCCACTCGATCAGATAAAACAACAGATGCCCCCCATCCAGTACCGGAATGGGCAGCAAATTCAGAACCCCCAGGCTAATGCTCAGATAAGCAAGGAAATTCAGGAAATCAGCGACGCCCGACTGGGCAGAAGCGCCCGCCACTTTAGCAATGGTTATCGGTCCACTCAAGTTTTTTACCGAGAGCTCGCCGAACAACATTTTCTTGAGCGAATCGAGGGTCAGGATGCTCATGGTCCAGGTACGACGCGCGCCCTCGCCAATCGCCTCCAAAGGACCGAAACTGACCTCGCGGATCATTTCCGGCGGCCAGTCGACAGCCTTGACGCCGGCCCCCAGATAGCCGGTCGGCGCCTTGCTCTCGCCACGGGCGCCCAGGGTTACCGGGACGTCGATTGGCGCACCCTCGCGCTCGACGCGCAGCATTATTTTGCTATCAGGCCGGACGCGAACCGAATCGACCACCTGCTGCCAGTCACTGACCGGCAGGCCATCGAGCGCCAGCAGCCGATCACCGGTCTTCAGGCCGGCTGCCTGGGCCGGGCCTTTCGGATCAAGCTCGGCAAGCACCGGTGGCAACGCCGGTCGCCAGGGCCGGATACCCAGGGAACGGATCGGATCCGGCTCGTCGGCCCCCTTGAGCCAGTTATCCAGCACCAGTTCGCGAGGCGACTGCGTCGTGGCGCCCTGCTCACGCACCATCAGTTGCAGCGAGCCGCTCTCACCCAGACGCCGCACCAATTGCAGATTGACCGCCGCCCAACCCGAGGTGGGCTCGCCATCGATGGCAACGATCTCCTGACCAGCGCCCAACCCGGCCCGCGCGGCTATGCTGCCGGCCTCGACCGCGCCGATGACCGGCCGTACCTGCTCGCTGCCCAGCATGGCCAGGGCCCAGAAAAAAACCATGGCCAGCAAAAAGTTGGCTATCGGCCCGGCCGCCACGATGGCAATGCGCTGACGGACGGTCTTGCGATTGAAGGATTGGTCGAGCTGATCGGCGGGCACTTCACCTTCGCGCTCGTCGAGCATTTTCACGTAGCCGCCCAGCGGAATGGCAGCCACAACGAATTCGGTGCCTTTTTTGTCATGCCAGCGCAGCAGCGGCATGCCGAAACCGACGGAAAAACGCAGAACCTTGACGCCACAGCGACGCGCGACCCAGAAATGACCGAATTCGTGAAAAGTGACCAACACCCCCAATGCAACCAGGGTGCCGACAATCATATAGAGCGCGCTCATCTGTTTTCTCCGCAATCCTGTCCAGGACAACCCTGGCTAACGTACCGCAGCCTCAACGCCCGTGGCGCTTCAACCATTGGCCCGCCAGCTCACGAGCCCTGGCGTCCGCCGTGAATACTGCATCGAGGTCATCGAGCGAAACCACAGCCTCGAGGTTCAAAACCTCCTCGATGATACTCGCGATCTCGAGGTAACGGACACGTCCGTCGAGAAACGCTGCAACCGCCACTTCATTGGCAGCATTGAGCATGGCCGGAGCACTGTTGCCTGCCTCAGCCGCCTGTCGCGCAAGACGCAGGCATGGAAAGCGCTGCTCATCAGGCGCCTGGAAATCCAGGCGGGCGATGGCGAACAGGTCCAGCGGTGCCACGCCCGAATCAATCCGCGCAGGCCAGGCCAGCGCATTGGCGATCGGCGTACGCATGTCCGGGTTGCCCAATTGGGCCAGCACCGAACCGTCTATGTAATCCACCAGGGAGTGAATCACGCTCTGCGGGTGAATCACCACTTCCACCTGGGACGGTCTGGCATCGAACAACCAACAGGCCTCGATCAGCTCCAGGCCCTTGTTCATCATGCTGGCCGAATCCACGGAAATCTTGCGCCCCATGGACCAGTTCGGGTGAGCACAAGCCTGCTCGGGTGAAACATGCACCAACTCTTCCAGCGGCGTCTGCCGGAACGGACCGCCGGAAGCCGTCAGTAAAATCCGCCGGACCCCCACTGCGCCCAGGCCGCGGGAAAAGTCCTGTGGCATGCATTGAAAAATCGCATTGTGCTCGCTGTCGATGGGCAGCAGCACCGAACCGCTTTTGCGCACGGCCTGCATGAACAGCGCGCCGGACATGACCAGTGCTTCTTTATTGGCCAGCAGGATTTTTTTGCCTGCCTCCACCGCCGCCAGCGTCGGGCGCAACCCCGCCGCGCCGACAATCGCCGCCATCACCGCGTCGACTTCAGGATCGGAGGCGACCTGACACAGCCCCTCCTCCCCCACCAGCACATGGGTAGGCAAGCCTGCCGCGCGCAAGTCGTCCTGCAAGGCTCGGGCAAGGCCAGCCTCAGGCACCACGGCGAAACGCGGGGTGTGGCGTATGCACAGCGCCAGCAGCTCACTCAAGCGAGTAAAACCACTGAGGGCAAATACCTGATAGCGCTCCGGGTGACGCCCGATGACATCAAGTGTACTCAGACCGATCGAACCGGTAGCCCCCAGGACGGTAATTTGTTGAGGGCGACTCACGATGCCGCCATCCACAGCAACACGGCAAAGATCGGAATCGCAGCGGTCAGGCTGTCGATGCGATCCAGCACGCCACCATGGCCGGGCAGCAGATTACTGCTGTCCTTGATGCCGGATTGACGCTTGAACATGCTTTCGGTCAGGTCGCCGACCACCGATACAAACACGATGAGGGCGGCACCAAACAGGCCCATCAGCAACTGCCCGGCACTCCACTCCCGCACGACGCCGACCACCGCTGTGATCACCAGGCTCAAGGCCAAGCCTCCATAGACCCCTTCCCAGCTCTTGCCAGGACTGACCTTGGGGGCAAGCTTGCGCTTGCCAAACGCCCGTCCGGAGAAATAGGCACCGACATCCGCCCCCCAGACCAACACCATCACGGCCATGATCTGCCAGTTGCCCAACGGGCCTTGCTTGATCCAGATAAGCCCTTGCCAGGCCGGCAACAGGATAAGCAGGCCAATCACCAGCTTCGCGGCAGCGCCTGCCCAATGATGCGTGGTCTGCGGATAGGTCAACACCAGGAAGGTCGCTGTGCCCCACCACAACACAGATGCTCCCAGCACCCAGGGCGCGAGTCCCGGCACCAGGTACATGATGAACAGCATCGCCGCCACGGCCACGGCGTAGGCCACGCGCGCAGATTGCGCAGGAAAACCCGCCAGGCGCGCCCACTCCCACGCCCCCAAGGTCACGACCAACCCGATGAACAGCGCGAAACTGGCACCTTCAAGCAGGAAAAATCCACCCAGGGCGATGGGTAACAGGATCAGGGCGGTGATGATTCGTTGTTTAAGCATTAAACCCGGGCTCCAGCTTCGATCTGTTCGCTCGTTTTACCGAAACGACGCTGACGGGAAGCGAAATCGGCCAGCGCTGTGCGCATGGCTTCGTGTTTGAAGTCCGGCCAGAACAGGTCGGAGAAGTACAGCTCGGCGTAAGCCAGCTGCCAGAGCAGGAAGTTACTGATGCGATGCTCGCCACCGGTACGAATGCATAGGTCCGGCAACGGCAAGTCACCGGTGGCCAGACAGGTCTGCAGCAGCTCGGGAGTGATGTCTTCCGGCCGCAGATGACCGGCCTGGACCTCCCGCGCCAGCCGCTGGGCGGCCTGGGCGATGTCCCATTGGCCGCCATAGTTGGCGGCAATTTGCAGGACGAACCGATTGGCACCCGCCGTAGCAGCCTCGGCTTCGCGCATCGCAGCCTGCAACTCGGGATGAAAGCGCGAGCGGTCACCAATGATGCGCAGGCTGATGCTGTTGTCGTTGAGGCGCTTGGCCTCACGCCGCAAAGCCTTGAGGAACAGGTCCATCAAGGCGCTGACTTCATCGGCCGGACGCTGCCAGTTCTCACTGGAGAAGGCGAACAGGGTCAGTACCTCGACCCCAGCCTCGGCACACACCTCAATGACCGCACGAACCGCGTCGACCCCCGCCTTGTGCCCGGCCACGCCAGGCATAAAGCGCTTCTTGGCCCAGCGATTATTGCCATCCATGATGATCGCCACGTGACGCGGAATCGCAAACGGCACGGCCTGCTTGGTCTTTTCCATGAAAACGAGACCCTTATACGGCCATCAGGTCTTTTTCTTTCTGCGCCAAATCCGCATCGATCTTAGCCACGTACTTCTTGGTCAGATCATCAATCTCGCCTGCGGCGCGACGCTCTTCGTCCTCACTGATTTCCTTTTCCTTGACCAGATCCTTGAGCTGGCTGTTGGCATCACGACGGATGTTGCGCACGGCGACACGAGCGTCTTCAGCTACATCACGGGCCTGTTTGGTGAAGCCCCTACGGGTTTCCTCGGTCAGGGCCGGCATGGAAATCAGCAGCAACTCACCCAGATTGGTCGGGTTCAGGTTCAGGCCGGCACTGCCGATGGCCTTGTCGACCGCGCCCAGCATGTTGCGCTCAAAGGCAACGACTTGCAGGGTCCGGGCATCCTTGACGGTGATGTTGGCCACTTGCTTGATCGGCGTATCAGCGCCGTAGTACGGCACCATCACACCTTCGAGAATGCTTGGGTGCGCCTGACCGGTACGAATGCGACCGAAGTTGTGTGCCAGCGATTCCACGGATTTCTGCATGCGCTCTTGAGCGTCTTTCTTGATTTCGTTGATCATTGTTGTACTTCCTCGATCAGTGTTCCTTCGGCGCCGCCATGCACGATATTCAGCAGGGCGCCGGGCTTGTTCATGTTAAAGACGCGCAGCGGCATCTTGTGGTCGCGGCACAGACAGATAGCCGTCAGGTCCATGACACCCAGCTTGCGATCCAGTACTTCATCGTAGGTCAGATGATCGAACTTCTCGGCATGCGGATCTTTGAACGGGTCAGCGGTATAGACGCCATCGACCTTGGTTGCCTTGAGCACGACATCGGCATCGATCTCGATCGCTCGCAAGCAGGCGGCCGAATCCGTGGTAAAGAACGGATTACCGGTACCGGCGGCAAAAATCACCACTTCCTTGGCGTTGAGGTGGCGCATGGCTTTGCGGCGGTCGTAGTGATCGGTCACGCCGACCATGGAGATGGCCGACATGACGATGGCCGAGATATTGGCACGCTCCAGCGCGTCGCGCATAGCCAGGGCGTTCATCACAGTGGCCAGCATGCCCATGTGGTCGCCCGTCACCCGATCCATGCCGGCCGCGCTCAGCGCCGCGCCGCGGAACAGGTTGCCGCCGCCGATGACCAGGCCGACCTGAACGCCGATCCCGACCAACTGGCCGACTTCCAGCGCCATGCGATCCAGCACTTTCGGATCGATCCCGAACTCTTCCGAGCCCATCAGGGCCTCGCCGCTAAGCTTGAGTAGAATGCGTTTATAGCGAGCCTGATAACCACTGCCCTGCTGAGCCATTGCGAATCTCTCCTGCGGCGTATTTTCGAAAATTCTTTCAGGCTGTTTGCAGCCTGGGTTCACTCTAGCTTGACGCTGACACAGCGTCATCGAAACACGGCTTTGTAAGCCAGTTCCGACAGGAAACCAATATAAATCGGCATCCCCATCCAAAAAGAGGCTGCGCGCGTTAAGCGGGCAGCCTCTTCTGGGCGACAGTTAGAAAAACCGTCTTATTGCTTGGAAGCAGCCGCTACCTGAGCAGCAACTTCGTCAGCGAAGTTGTCGACTGGCTTCTCGATGCCTTCACCGACCGCAAAGCGAGTGAAGGAAACGATTTCAGCGCCGCCTTTCTTGGCCAGGGCACCCACGGTGATTTCCGGGTCCTTGACGAAAGCTTGCTCGACCAGGCTGGCTTCAGCCAGGAACTTGCTGATGCGGCCGCCGATCATTTTTTCAACGATTTCAGCTGGCTTGCCTTTCATCTTGTCTTCGTTGAGGCTCATGAACACGGCTTTTTCGCGTTCGATGGCTTCAGCGGAAACTTGCGATGGCAGCAGGAACTCAGGGTTGCTGGCCGCTACGTGCATGGCGATGTCCTTGGCCAGTTCAACAGAACCGCCCTTGAGGACAACTGCAACACCGATCTTGTTGCCGTGCAGGTAAGTACCGACCACGTCACCTTCAACGCGAGCCAGACGACGGATGTTGACGTTCTCGCCGGTCTTGCCGACCAGAACCAGACGATCAGCTTCACGCGCTTCGATCAGCGGAGCGACATCAGTCAGCTTGTCAGCAAAGGCTTTTTCGACGCTGGCAGCGACGAATGCCTTGAAGTCATCCTGCAGAGCCAGGAAGTCGGTCTGGGAGTTGACTTCCAGCAGAACGGCGACCTTGCCGTCGTCCTTGATGGCGATGGCGCCTTCAGCGGCGACGTTGCCAGCTTTCTTGGCAGCCTTGATGGCGCCCGAAGCACGCATGTCATCAATGGCTTTCTCGATGTCGCCGCCAGCCTTGGTCAAGGCCTTCTTGCAGTCCATCATGCCTTCGCCGGTACGCTCGCGCAGTTCTTTGACCAACGCTGCAGTAATCTCTGCCATTTCAAAATCCTCTTGGATAGGTTTTCAACCATTCCACCCGATTGAACGGGCGTGCAATTCTTCCCGAACCACCCTTGTTAGCCGCTGCACGTTACAGATGCTGTAGCTGCGCTGCTTACAAATGGTTTTCGAGGTGGCAAAAAGGGGGCCAAGCCCCCTTTTTGCTTACTGAGTCAACGCCAGGGCGTCAATTACTCAGCGGCTGCTGCCGGAGCTTCTTCAGCGAAGACTTCGGTGCCGCCATTAACATTGTTGCGACCACGGATAACAGCGTCAGCCATCGAACCCATGTACAGCTGGATGGCGCGAATGGCGTCATCGTTGCCTGGGATGATGTAGTCAACGCCTTCCGGGCTGCTGTTGGTATCGACAACGCCGATGACCGGGATACCCAGCTTGTTGGCTTCGGTGATCGCGATGCGCTCGTGGTCAACGTCGATCACGAACAGTGCGTCAGGCAGACCGCCCATGTCCTTGATACCGCCCAGGGAGCGGTCCAGCTTCTCAAGATCGCGAGTGCGCATCAGCGCTTCTTTCTTGGTCAGCTTGGCGAAAGTACCGTCTTCGGACTGCACTTCAAGGTCACGCAGACGCTTGATGGAAGCGCGAATGGTCTTGAAGTTGGTCAGCATGCCGCCCAACCAGCGGTGATCGACGTACGGCGAACCGCAACGTGCTGCTTCTTCAGCAACGATCTTGCCAGCGGAACGCTTGGTGCCGACGAACAGAATCTTGTTTTTGCCCTGGGCCAGGCGCTCTACGAAGGTCAGCGCTTCGTTGAACATCGGCAGGGTTTTTTCAAGGTTGATGATGTGGATCTTGTTACGCGCGCCGAAAATGTACTTACCCATTTTCGGGTTCCAGTAACGGGTCTGGTGACCGAAGTGCACACCGGCCTTCAGCATATCGCGCATGTTGACTTGGGACATGATAGTTCCTTGATAAGTCGGGTTTGGCCTCCACGTATCCCAATGACCAACCAGCGGCCTATATAAGCCGAAGGCACCCAGGTCATCGTGTCGACACGTGTGTGGATTTAAGCTTGCGGGGTCATCCCCGGAAAGCGGCGCATTTTATACCACAGCAAGGGCGAAAACGGAACACGGATTCTGAAAACCCTGTGGCGAGGGGTCTATCGAAACGTCGCACCGCCCCGCTGGACTTTGTAGGAGCTGGCGAAGCCTGCGATCTTTTGACCTTTTGATCTTCCGCTTGAGACTCAAGTGCCTGGGGAAAGATCGCAGCCTCGCTTCGCTCGACAGCTCCTACGGGCGCGAACCAGCACAGTTCCCCTCACCACAGAGTTCCAGGCTGAAGAGCTCATTGCACTGATCGTCTGTTAGAATTGCGTTTTTCAGGGCCGCCCGGATCATCATCCGCCGCCTATTTCGTTTTGAACAGCGCCGCCGGGCGCAGAGAGAGCCTGTATGACCGTCACCCTCAAGACCCCCGAGGACATCGCAAAAATGCGTGTCGCCGGCAAACTCGCCGCCGACGTGCTGGAAATGATTGCCGAACACGTCAAGCCGGGCGTTACCACCGAAGAGCTGGACCGGATCTGCCACGACTATATTGTCAACGAGCAGAAAGCCATCCCTGCCCCGCTCAACTATAAAGGCTTCCCCAAGTCGATCTGCACCTCGATCAACCACGTGGTCTGCCACGGCATCCCCAACGAAAAGCCGTTGAAGGATGGCGACACCCTGAACATTGACGTTACCGTCATCAAGGACGGTTACCACGGCGACACCAGCCGCATGTTCCATGTCGGCAACGTGCCGGAATGGGCCCAACGCCTGTCGAAAGTCACCCAGGAATGCATGTACATGGCCATCGAACTGGTGAAACCGGGCTGCCGCCTGGGAGACATCGGTGAAGTGATCCAGAAACACGCGCAGAAGAACGGCTTTTCGGTGGTGCGCGAATTCTGCGGCCACGGTATCGGCAAAGTGTTTCATGAAGAACCGCAGATCCTGCACTACGGCCGTGCCGGCACCGGCATGGAGCTGCAAGCGGGCATGACCTTCACCATCGAGCCAATGATCAACCAGGGTCGCGCCGACACCAAGGTACTGGGCGACGGCTGGACCGCCATCACCAAGGACCGCAAGCTGTCGGCCCAGTGGGAACATACCTTGCTGGTGACCGAGACTGGGTACGAGATCTTCACCCTGCGCAGCGATGACACCATCGCTCGCGTTTCCGCCTGATCCACAACCCAGCTATAGATAGAAAGAAAGGAAAGCCATTCGATGCCGCAGGTGGATCCCGAACTCTTCGACCGCGGCCAGTTCCAGGCTGAACTGGCCCTGAAGGCAAGCCCCATATCGGCCTTCAAGAAGGCAATCCGCCAGGCTCACGAAGTGCTCGACCAGCGCTTTCGCAGTGGCCGGGATATTCGCCGGCTGATCGAAGACCGTGCCTGGTTCGTCGATAACATCCTGCAAAAGGCCTGGGAGCAGTTCGACTGGAGCGAAGACGCCGACATCGCCTTGGTGGCGGTGGGTGGCTATGGGCGCGGCGAACTGCATCCCTACTCCGACATCGATTTGCTGATCCTGCTGGACAGCGCCGACCATGAAGTTTTCCGCGATTCCATCGAGCGTTTCCTGACCCTGCTGTGGGACATCGGCCTGGAAGTCGGTCAAAGCGTGCGCTCGGTGCAGGAATGCGCCGACGAGGCCCGCGCCGACCTGACGGTGATCACCAACCTGATGGAAAGCCGCACCATCGCCGGCCCCGAGCGCCTGCGCCAGCGCATGCTCGAGGTCACCAGCACGGCGCACATGTGGCCCAGCAAGGACTTTTTCCTGGCCAAGCACGCCGAGCAGAAGGCCCGCCACCACAAGTACAACGACACCGAATACAACCTGGAACCCAACGTCAAAGGCTCCCCTGGCGGATTGCGGGACATCCAGACGATCCTGTGGGTTGCCCGCCGGCAGTACGGCACGCTGAACCTGCGAGCCCTGGCGGGCGAAGGCTTTCTGGTGGAAAGTGAAAACGCCCTGCTGGCCTCGTCCCAGGAGTTCCTGTGGAAAGTGCGCTACGCCTTGCACATGCTTGCCGGGCGCTCCGAAGACCGCTTGCTGTTCGATCACCAGCGCTCCATCGCGGGCTTGCTGGGCTTCGAGGGCCAGGATGCCAAGCAGTCCATCGAAAACTTCATGCAGCAGTACTACCGGGTGGTGATGAGCATCGCTCAACTCAGCGAGCTGATCATCCAGCACTTCGAGGAAGTCATCCTCGCCCCCGAGGACGAAGAACCGCCTCAGCCGATCAACTCCCGGTTCCAACTGCATGACGGCTACATCGAAGCACGCAACGCCAATGTGTTTCGCCGCACACCTTTTGCCATGCTCGAGATCTTCGTGCTCATGGCCCAGCAGCCGGAAATCAAAGGCGTACGAGCCGACACGATTCGCCTGCTGCGGGAAAACCGTCACCTGATCGATGACGATTTCCGCCACGATATCCGTAACACCAGCCTGTTCATCGAGCTGTTCAAGTGCAGGATCGGGGTGCATCGCAACCTGCGGCGGATGAACCGTTACGGCATTCTGGGGCGCTACCTGCCGGAGTTCGGCTTCATCGTTGGTCAAATGCAGCACGACCTGTTCCACATCTATACGGTCGATGCCCACACACTGAACCTGATCAAGCACCTGCGTAAGTTGCAATACACCCAGGTATCGGAAAAATTCCCGCTGGCCAGCAAGCTCATGGGCAAGCTGCCCAAACCCGAACTGATCTACATGGCCGGGCTGTACCACGACATCGGCAAGGGTCGCCAAGGCGATCACTCCGAGATCGGCGCGGTGGATGCCGAGGCGTTCTGCCAGCGCCATCAATTGCCGCTGTGGGACAGTCGGCTGATCGTCTGGCTGGTGCAGAATCACCTGGTGATGTCGACCACCGCCCAGCGCAAGGACCTGTCCGACCCGCAGGTGATCCACGACTTCGCCCAGACCGTCGGCGATGAAACACGACTGGACTACCTCTATGTGCTGACCGTGGCCGATATCAACGCCACCAACCCGAGCCTGTGGAATTCCTGGCGCGCCAGCCTGTTGCGCCAGCTCTACACCGAGACCAAGCGTGCCTTGCGCCGCGGCCTGGAAAACCCGGTGGACCGCGAAGAGCAGATCCGTCGCACCCAAACTGCCGCCCTGGACATCCTGGTGCGCGGCGGCACCGATCCGGACGACGTCGAGCAGCTCTGGTCGCAGTTGGGCGATGACTATTTCCTGCGCCACACTGCCGGCGACGTCGCCTGGCACAGCGACGCGATTTTGCAGCAACCGGCCGATGGCGGGCCGTTGGTGCTGATCAAGGAAACCACCCAGCGCGAGTTCGAGGGCGGCACGCAGATTTTCATCTACGCCCCGGACCAGCACGACTTCTTCGCCGTAACCGTGGCGGCGATGGACCAGCTCAACCTCAACATTCACGACGCCCGGGTCATTACGTCCAGCAGCCAGTTCACCCTCGACACCTACATTGTGCTCGACACCGATGGCGATTCGATTGGCGACAACCCGGCGCGGGTCAAACAGATCCGCGACGGTCTCACCGAGGCCCTGCGCAACCCGGCCGATTACCCGACCATCATCCAGCGTCGGGTCCCGCGCCAGCTCAAGCATTTTGCGTTTGCGCCCCAGGTGACGATCCACAACGACGCCCAGCGCCAGGTCACGGTGCTGGAACTCAGCGCCCCGGACCGCCCGGGCCTGCTGGCGCGGGTCGGGCATATCTTCCTGGAGTTCGACCTGTCGCTGCAGAACGCCAAGATCGCCACCTTGGGCGAGCGGGTGGAAGACGTGTTCTTCATCACCGACGCGCATAACCAGCCGCTGTCCGATCCGCAGTTGTGCAGCCGCTTGCAGGACGCGATTGTCCGGCAGCTGAGCGTCAACCAGGAACCTGATATCAACCTGACGCGTATCAATATCTGAATAAACAAACTTCCTGTGGGAGCGAGCCTGCTCGCGATAGCGGCGGAACATCCAGCATTGATGTTGCCTGACCCACCGCTATCGCGAGCAGGCTCGCTCCCACAAGGACCGCGCCAAACATTGACGAGGCCCCGATGAACAACGCTCTGAACCAGCTCCAGCCCTACCCGTTCGAAAAGCTCCGCGCCCTGCTGGGCAGCGTCACGCCAAACCCGGACAAGCGGCCAATTGCCCTGTCCATCGGTGAGCCCAAGCACCGCTCGCCGAGCTTTGTAGCCGACGCCCTGGCCAGCAATCTGGAAAAAATGGCCGTGTACCCGACCACCCTCGGTATCCCGGAGTTGCGTGAAGCGATCGCGGGCTGGTGCGAACGTCGCTTCAACGTGCCGAACGGCTGGCTGGACCCGGCGCGCAACGTGCTGCCGGTCAATGGCACCCGTGAAGCGCTGTTTGCCTTCACCCAAACCGTGGTCAACCGTGGCGACGATGCGCTGGTGGTCAGCCCGAATCCGTTCTATCAGATCTATGAAGGCGCCGCGTTCCTGGCCGGGGCCAAGCCGCATTACCTGCCCTGCCTGGACGAAAACGGCTTCAACCCGGACTTCGATGCCGTCTCGCCGGACATCTGGGAACGCTGCCAGATCCTGTTCCTGTGCTCCCCTGGCAACCCGACCGGCGCGCTGATTCCGGTGGACGTCCTGAAGAAACTCATCGCCTTGGCCGACGAGCACGACTTCGTCATCGCCGCGGACGAGTGCTACAGCGAACTGTACTTCGACGAACAGACCCCACCGCCAGGCCTGCTCAGCGCCTGCGTCGAGCTCGGCCGCCAGGATTTCAAGCGCTGCGTGGTGTTCCACAGCCTGTCCAAACGCTCCAACCTGCCAGGCCTGCGCTCCGGTTTCGTCGCCGGCGATGCGGACATCCTCAAGGGCTTCTTGCTGTATCGCACCTACCACGGCTGCGCGATGCCGGTTCAGACCCAACTGGCAAGCATCGCCGCGTGGAACGACGAAGAGCATGTACGGGCCAACCGTGCGCTGTACCGGGAGAAGTTCGACGCGGTGCTGGAGATCCTCAGCCCGGTGCTGGACGTGCAACGTCCTGATGGCAGCTTCTATCTGTGGCCGAATGTGGCCGGCGATGACGCGGCATTCTGCCGGGACCTGTTCGAACAGGAACACGTCACCGTGGTGCCGGGCTCCTACCTGTCCCGCGATGTGGATGGCGTCAACCCAGGCGCCGGGCGCGTGCGCATGGCCCTGGTCGCGCCGCTGGCCGAGTGCGTGGAAGCGGCGGAGCGGATTCGGGCGTTCATTCAGCGTCGGGGTTGATGGCTGCACCAGAACTTGAGCGAACTGCTGTTGTGGCGAGGGGATTTATCCCCGCTGGGCTGCGAAGCGGCCCCCAAGGCAGTCAACTCAATTTGCCTGACATACCGCATCATCCGGTTTTAGGGCTGCTTCGCAGCCCAGCGGGGATAAATCCCCTCGCCACATAGGGCTCTGTGTTCACTGGGATTATGTGTTGGTCTTTCGATTTATCGCGAGCAGGCTCGCTCCCACAGTGAATTTGTGTTGCTCACAGGACTTGTGATCAACATCAGTCCCTGTGGGAGCAAAGCTTGCTCGCGATGAGGCCGGCACTTATTGCATCAAGTCCGAAGCTCTACCCGATCCAGGCACTTATTCGCCAACAACATCCCCAACTCAATCATCTGGGCCACTCCCAATGCTACATGCCGTCGCGAGCCGTCCTGATCGAAGGCAAGGTCATTGAGCATCGCATTGGCAGACGCCAGGGTTTCGCTGAGATTGGCCAGCAACACTTCGGTGTCGATACCTTCAGCCACAGTGAATAACTGTACTGAGGGCTTGGGTTCTGACTTGCTGTCGTCGGGTTTGAGGTATTGATCCAGCACACGGTCAGCGGCCTCTTGCAGCTTTTCGGGGGCGTAATCGCCATAAGGGAAAGTAGAGGCAGGTTTTGGTGGATTTTGGGGTTCTTTGTTCATCGAATTGCTTGCTCCCTAGAGCTGAAGATGTAAGCCCTGCACTTGGATTGTGCAGAAGCCAGTGCTCCTAGAGGATGTTCGGATTCTCACGTCCGGTCGCTGAATTGGCAGCGACACCCAGAGGCTAGAGCCCTCGCTTCCGACGGACAACCTTAAAAACTTGTCGGAAACTTCGGTGCGTCTGACAGACCGCGGTCTGTCTGATCAGAAAAGAAAAGACATAAAACCTACCGCGAACGCCAAGCCGTTGATTTCGCTTACTTTGTACACCGAAAGATCTCATTCAACCCTGTTACGAAGGTTCAAGCTGGCTTGAATTCGCTATCCCCTGTAGCCATAATCCTCCCCGTCACCAGCGAAAGCTGGCAGGAGTCTGGGTCCCTCTCGAGGTTGACCCAGCGGCGCAGAAAGGGCGAAGCAAGCTCAACTGCGTGTCGATTGAAGCCGCCTTCGGGCGGCTTTGCTTTTTTATGAGGATAAGGGATGCCTCTTTACTACCATCCCAAGCAAGGCGATGTTCTTCTTTGCGACTTCACGCGGGGCTTTGTTGCGCCTGAAATGCTGAAGATCCGCAAGGTGGTGGTGATCTCTCCTACTGCCACACACAGTCGCAAGCTCTGCACTGTGGTGCCGATTTCCTCCACAACTCCACAAACTCAGCAGGACTGGCACCACCTGCTCCGCACTAACCCCCTCCAGTCCGATGGCTACAAAGAGCTGTGGGTGAAGTGCGACATGATTTATACCGTGAGTTTTGAACGTCTGGACAAGCTGCATAGAAAGACTCGATCCAAGGGCCGAGAGTACTTCGTTCCTCGCCTGGGCTCTGAAGACATGCAAGGCGTGATCGCCGGTGTGAAGGCCTACCTCCCGCTCTAACCCCAACCATTATTTACCCAACCCCAAATTCGCCTCCGCCAAATCCAACTCCCCCAGCACCTCACGCAGCACATCATCGCCAATCTGGTGATGACGACTCAGGCGATACAACTCCAGCCGCTGCGCCCGAAAGGCTTTCAAACGCAGCCGGCGCTCCAGCAGGTCCATCTCGAATGCCAACGCCTGGGCTTCGGCGGAGTCGTTGAATACGTCGAGCTGATGACGATACTCAGACATCAACCGCGCCTTGACCTCGGCCGCCAGCGCCGCCTGTGCTGCATCCGGGGTACTGCCCGCCTCGGTCGATTCCTCCACTTCCAGTGCATGGATCGCCGCTTCAGCGGTTTTGCGCCAGGCATCGCGCACTTCGTTGCGGCGCTTGTCGTCGGGGCTCTTCTCGATGCCCCGTAGCAGCAGAGGCAGGGCGATGCAGGCCGCAATCAACGACAGCAGAATGACCCCGGCGGCAATGAAGATCAGCAAGTCTCGTTCGGGAAACACACCCCCCGCGCCCAACAGCAACGGCACCGACATCACGCCCGCCAGCGTCACTGCACCACGTACGCCGCCGAAGGTCAGCAACCAGCAGGAACGCGCAGTCGGCACGAGCGTCAGCTCGCCCTTGCCACGCCAACGGCGCAACCACCCAGACAAACGCCAGATGCTTTGCACCCAGACAAACCGCAGCACCAGCAACACCAGGAAAATCGCCACCACGTCCAGGCAGCGGTAGAACAGCGTCGGCCACAACGTGGCTTCGTGGCTGGTCACCGCCTTGACGATGTCCGGTAATTGCAAGCCCAGCAGCAGGAAGATCAAACCGTTGAAGGCAAACTCCAGCAATGACCAGACACTGCGATTGAGCAGCCGCGTGCCCGTCTGACGCGGCAGCAGATCAAGCCAGCTCTGCATCATCCCGGCCGCCACCGCCGAGAGAATGCCTGATGCACCCAATCGCTCGGCCAGCACATACGCGGCGAAAGGCAACAGCAACATGAACACCACATGGGTCGCCGGGTCGTCCCAGCCCCGGGCGACCATCCAGGCGCGCAAACGCCTCACCAGCCAGCTCAAGGCCACGCCGACCAGCAGACCGCCGATTGCCACCAGCACGAAGGCCAGACTGGCGTTAGCGAGGGAAAACACGCCGGTGATAGCCGCCGCCAAGGCAAATTTGAACGTCACCAGGCCCGAGGCGTCGTTCATCAGCGCTTCGCCTTGGAGCATATGCATCAGGGGCCCGGGCAGCCGATCGCGGGCAATCGCCGACACCGCCACCGCGTCGGTCGGCGACAGCACCGCCGCCAGGGCAAACGCCACCGGCAGCGGGATGCTCGGCAGCAACCAATGAATGAAATAACCGGCGCCCACTACCGTAAACAGCACCAGCCCCACCGCCAACGTCAGGATCGGTCCGCGCAGGCGCCAGAATTCGCGTTTGGGCATGCGCCAGCCGTCGGAGAACAGCAGCGGTGGCAGGAACAAAAACAGAAACAACTCCGGGTTAAGCGTTACATGCAACCCCAGGGATGGCCAGGCCAGCAACGCTCCTGCGCCGATCTGCACCAAGGGCAACGGCAGCGGGACCAACCGTCCGATCAGCCGCGAAACACCCACCAGTGTCAACAGGATCAGCACGGTATAAGCGCTTTGCATAACGAGTTTCCATTTACAGCGACACACATCCGGCAACAGCTTGCCGTTGAAGTGCCATATTAACCGCCTAGCATTAACTTGGCCGTTACACCTATGTCGCAGCAGCTCTTTGGTGAGCAAGCTGTGGGAGCAAAGCTTGCTCGCGATGAAAACACCTCGGTCTGCCAGAAGACCGCGTTATCGTTCATCGCGGGCAAGCCTCGCTCCCACAACTGTCCGGTCATGGCATAATCCTTCACCTTTTATTTCCAGCACCTGCAAAGGGGGCAATTCCTTGACCGATTCAAGCAAAACGTTGCACCTTTTCGGCATCAAAGCCTGTGACACGATGAAAAAGGCGCGCACCTGGCTCGATGAACACGCTGTCAACTATGACTTTCACGATTACAAAACCGTCGGCATTGACCGTGAGCACCTGACCCAATGGTGCAACGAGCATGGCTGGCAAGTGGTGTTGAACCGTGCCGGTACGACCTTTCGCAAACTCGACGACGAACGCAAAGCCGATCTCGACCAGACGAAAGCCATCGAACTGATGCTCGCCCAACCCTCGATGATCAAGCGCCCGGTGCTTGATCTCGGTGACCGAACCCTGATTGGCTTCAAGCCAGATATTTATGCGGCAGAGATCAAGTAAGCCTGCCCAGTCCATTTTGTAGAGGTAATTTCATGTCCAGTACTCTGTTCAGCCTGGCCTTCGGTGTCGGCACGCAAAACCGTCAAGGCACCTGGCTGGAAGTGTTCTACGCCCAACCGTTGCTCAACCCTTCGGCCGAGATCGTCAAGGCCATCGCGCCGATTCTGGGCTATAGCGAAGGCAACCAGGCCATCACCTTCACCACCGCCCAGGCCTCGCAACTGGCTGACGCGCTCAAAGGCGTCGATGCCGCGCAAGCCGCATTGCTGACCCGCCTGGCCGAGAGCCACAAGCCGCTGGTCGCCACCCTGCTGGCTGAAGACGCACAACTGAGCTCCACGCCCGAGGCCTACCTCAAGCTGCATCTGTTGTCCCACCGCCTGGTCAAGCCTCACGGCCTGAACCTGACCGGCATTTTCCCGCTGCTGCCGAACGTGGCCTGGACCAGCCAGGGCGCAATCGACCTGAGCGAACTGGCCGAGCACCAGCTCGAAGCCCGTCTGCGCGGCGAGCTGCTGGAAGTGTTCTCGGTGGACAAGTTCCCGAAAATGACTGACTACGTGGTCCCGGCCGGCGTGCGTATCGCCGATGCCGCGCGGATCCGCCTGGGCGCCTACGTGGGCGAAGGCACCACGGTGATGCACGAAGGTTTCGTCAACTTCAACGCCGGCACCGAAGGCCCGGGCATGATCGAAGGCCGTGTCTCGGCAGGCGTGTTCGTCGGCAAAGGCTCGGACCTGGGCGGCGGTTGCTCGACCATGGGCACCCTGTCGGGCGGCGGCAACATCGTGATCAAGGTGGGCGAAGGCTGCCTGATCGGCGCCAACGCCGGCATCGGTATCCCGCTGGGCGATCGCAACACCGTGGAGTCGGGCCTGTACGTGACCGCCGGCACCAAGGTGGCGCTGCTGGACGAGAACAACCAGTTGGTCAAGGTGGTCAAGGCCCGCGAACTGGCCGGCCAGCCCGATCTGCTGTTCCGCCGCAACTCCGAGACCGGCGCGGTGGAATGCAAAACCCATAAATCGGCCATCGAGCTGAACGAAGCACTGCACGCCCACAACTAAGCTTCACACCACCACTTGTGGGGGCGAGCCCTTGTGGGAGCCGAGCTTGCTCGCGATGAACGATGACGCGGTGTTGCAGTTAAACCGTGTCGCTGCCATCGCGAGCAAGCTCGGCTCCCACAAAAAAGCCCGCTCCCACAAGGTCCGGCGTCACTCCAGCAGGGCCCGAAAGCATGTTGATTCCCTCTCCCTGGCGCGCCGACTTCCCGGCCATCGCCGCCTTGCAACGGCAAGGCCAGACCTACCTGGACAACGCCGCCACCACACAAAAACCCCAGGCCCTGCTGGACGCTCTGGCGCATTACTATGCCAATGGCGCGGCCAACGTGCACCGCGCGCAGCATCTGCCGGGCGCCCATGCGACCCAGGCCTTCGAAGACAGCCGACTCAAAGTGTCGCAATGGCTCAATGCAGGGGATTGCGGGCAAATCGTCTTCACCCATGGCGCCACTTCGGCGCTGAATCTTCTGGCCTATGGGCTGGAACATCTGTTCAATCCGGGCGATGAAATCGTCATCAGCGCCCTGGAACACCACGCCAACCTGCTGCCGTGGCAACAACTGGCCGAGCGTCGTGCGCTGACGCTGGTGGTGTTGCCGCTGGATGCCGACGGGGTGATCGATAGCAACGCCGCCGCCGAACTGATCGGCCCACGTACGCGCCTGCTGGCGGTGAGCCAGTTGTCCAACGTACTGGGCACCTGGCAGCCCTTACCAGCGCTATTGGCCCTGGCCAAGGCCCAGGGCGCGCTGACGGTGATCGATGGCGCCCAGGGCATCGTCCATGGCCGTCACGATGTGCAGGCACTAGGCTGCGACTTTTATGTATTTTCCAGCCACAAGCTCTATGGCCCCGAAGGACTGGGGGTGTTGTTCGGCCGCACCGACGCGCTTCATCAACTGCGTCATTGGCAGTTCGGCGGCGAGATGGTGCAGCAGGCCGACTACCACAGCGCCACGTTCCGTCCTGCGCCACTGGGCTTCGAAGCCGGCACGCCGCCGATCGCCAGTGTGATCGGCCTGGGCGCGACGCTCGACTACCTGTCCGGCCTCGACCCGCAAACCGTCAGCGACCATGAGGCTGCACTGCATGACTACCTGCTCCACGGGCTGCTGGCGCGCAATGGCGTCCGCCTGGTGGGCAAGCCGAGCCTGGCCCTGGTCAGCTTCGTGGTCGATGGCGTGCACAACGCTGACCTGGCCCACTTGCTGACCGAACAAGGCATCGCTGTACGCGCCGGGCATCACTGCGCCATGCCGCTGTTCAAGCATCTGAAACTGTCGGGGGCGATTCGCGTGTCGCTGGCGCTGTACAACGACTCGGCCGATATCGAACGCTTCTTCGAAGCGCTGGACCAGGCCCTGGAGATGCTCCGATGAACCTGCCGGTCGACGCGACCGCAGCGCTGCAAGTTTTTCAGGACGCATCGGGTTGGGAACAGCGCGCCCGGCTGCTGATGCAATGGGGCGAGCGTTTGCCGCCCTTGGGCGACGAGGACAAGTGCGAGACCAACCTCGTCCACGGCTGTGAGAGCCAGGTATGGTTGGTGGGTCGCTTGCACCACGGGCACTGGCAGTTTTGCGCCAGTAGCGATGCCCGGTTGATCCGTGGGTTGGTGGCGTTGCTGCTGGCGCGGGTCAATGGGTTGTCTGCCGTGGAGTTGCGGCAGGTGGATTTACCGGATTGGTTCAACCAGTTGGGATTGTCGCGGCAGCTGTCGCCGTCGCGTAGTAATGGCTTGAATGCGGTGTTGAAACGGATGCTTGAGTTGACTGAATGATCGCCATCGCGAGCAGGCTCGCTCCCACAGGGGATCCGTGTCGTACACAAAACTTGTGTTCCATGAGATCCAATGTGGGAGCGAGCCTGCTCGCGAAGGGGCCGTCAGCCCCACCCTTAAACCTGCGGCTTAACCCGGTCCGCCGGACGCCGAACACCCGCCACAATCTTATCCACAGCCTTGGTCGCCGCGACCATGCCGAACGTCGCCGTGACCATCATCACCGCGCCAAATCCACCAGCGCAGTCGAGTTTGACGCCATCGCCGACGAAACTCTTCTGCAGGCAAATGCTGCCGTCGGGTTTGGGGTAGCGCAGTTGTTCGGTCGAAAACACGCACGGCACGCTGTAATGACGGGTCACCGTGCGGGAAAAACCGTAGTCGCGGCGCAAGGTAGAACGCACTTTCGAGGCCAGCGGATCGTTGAACGTGCGGTTCAGGTCGCAGACCTGGATCAGCGTCGGGTCGATCTGCCCGCCCGCGCCACCGGTGGTGATGATCTGAATCTTGCGGCGCTTGCACCAGGCGATCAGCGCCGCCTTGGCGTTGACGCTGTCGATGCAGTCGATCACGCAGTCAATGTTCGGCGTGATGTATTCGGCCATGGTGTCGCGGGTGACGAAATCCGCCACGGCATGCACCGTGCAGTCGGGGTTGATGCCGCGCAGGCGCTCGGCCATCACCTCGACCTTCGGTTTGCCGACGGTGCTGTCCAGGGCGTGCAGTTGACGGTTGGCATTGCTGACGCAGACATCGTCCAGGTCGAACAGGGAGATCTCACCCACGCCGCACCGGGCGATGGCTTCCGCCGCCCAGGAACCAACGCCGCCCACCCCGACAATCGCCACATGGGCCGCCCGCAGGCGCTCCAGGCCTTCGATGCCATACAAACGGGCGATACCGGCAAACCGTGGATCTTCTGTACTCATGACCATTACCCCAAAAACCGGCGCGCATTATAGGGCTTTGTCGTAACAATTTAAGCAAAACCTCTGTGGGAGCGAGCCTGCTCGCGATGGCTTCAGTTCAGTCAATATCAATGTCGACCAATCCACCGCATCGCGAGCAGGCTCGCTCCCACAGGTTTTGTGTTCCAACCGACCAGCACCAGGGGCCATTGGCGGTCCTTTTGCTATAAGATAACCGCCATTTTGTAAGCCTTGGCCAAATACAACCCAATGGCTGACCTCAGGACCTGTGGGAGCGGGCTTGCTCGCGAAAGCGAGGTGTCAGGCAATACCTTCGCTACTGACACACCGCCTTCGCGAGCAAGCCCGCTCCCACAGGTCCGCGCCTTTATTCCATGCTTTCGGAGTTCTCCATGACGGCCCACGCCGACCTCTCGCCGACCCTGCAACTCGCCTGCGACCTGATCCGCCGTCCGTCCGTGACGCCGGTGGATGCCGATTGCCAGAAACTGATGATGCAGCGCCTGGGCAGCGCGGGCTTTACGCTCGAACCGATGCGCATCGAGGATGTGGATAACTTCTGGGCCAGCCATGGCAAGCATGACGGCCCGGTGCTGTGTTTCGCCGGGCACACCGACGTGGTGCCGACCGGTCCGGTACAAGCCTGGCAGCTCGACCCGTTCGATGCGGTCATCGATGAACACGGCATGCTCTGTGGCCGGGGCGCGGCAGACATGAAAGGCAGCCTGGCGGCGATGGTGGTGGCAGCGGAGCGGTTTGTCGCCGACTACCCGGACCACAAAGGCTCGATCGCCTTTCTGATCACCAGCGACGAAGAAGGCCCGGCCCACCATGGCACCAAGGCCGTGGTCGAGCGCCTCAAGGCCCGCCAGGAGCGCCTGGACTGGTGCATCGTCGGCGAGCCGTCGAGCACCACCCTGGTGGGTGACGTGGTCAAGAACGGCCGCCGTGGCTCCCTCGGCGCCAAACTGACGGTGCGTGGCAAGCAAGGCCACGTGGCCTATCCGCACCTGGCGAAAAACCCCATCCACCTGGCCGCTCCAGCGCTGGCAGAGTTGGCCGCCGAGCATTGGGACCATGGCAACGACTTCTTCCCGCCCACCAGTTTCCAGATTTCCAACCTCAACTCCGGCACTGGCGCAACCAACGTGATCCCCGGCGACCTGGTGGCGGTGTTCAACTTCCGCTTCTCTACCGAGTCCACCGTCGAAGGCTTGCAAAAACGCGTCGCCGATATCCTCGACAAGCATCAACTCGACTGGCACATCGATTGGGCGTTGTCGGGTCTGCCGTTCCTCACCGAACCGGGCGCGCTGCTGGACGCCGTATCGTCGAGCATCAAGGACGTCACCGGCCGCGAAACAAAAGCCTCCACCAGCGGTGGCACCTCCGATGGTCGTTTCATCGCCACCATGGGCACCCAAGTGGTGGAACTGGGGCCGGTCAACGCGACCATTCACCAGGTCAACGAACGCGTGCTGGCGGCTGACCTCGACGTGCTGACCGAGATCTACTACAAGACGCTGATCAAGTTGCTCGCCTGATGCTCGCCTGTCCGATCTGCAGTGAACCGCTGAACGCCGTGGACAACGGCGTGGTGTGCCCGGCCGGCCATCGCTTCGACCGCGCGCGGCAGGGTTACCTGAACCTGCTGCCGGTGCAGCACAAGAACAGCCGTGATCCCGGCGATAATCAGGCGATGGTCGAAGCCCGCCGCGACTTCCTCAACGCTGGGCATTACGCCCCTGTCGCCCGGCGTCTGGCCGAACTGGCGGCCGAGCGCGCGCCCAGTCGCTGGCTGGACATCGGCTGTGGCGAGGGCTACTACACCGCACAGATTGCCGACGCCTTGCCGGATGCCGATGGCTACGCCCTGGACATCTCCCGGGAAGCGGTCAAACGCGCCTGCAAACGCGATCCCCGGCTGACTTGGTTGATCGCCAGCATGGCCCGCATACCGCTGGCGGACGGCTGCTGCCAGTTCCTGGCCAGTGTGTTCAGCCCGCTGGACTGGCAAGAAGCCAAACGCCTGCTCAGCCCCGGTGGCGGCTTGATGAAGGTGGGCCCGACCAGCGGCCACCTGATGGAGTTGCGCGAACGGCTGTACGACGAAGTGCGCCAGTACACGGACGACAAACACCTGGCCCTGGTGCCGACGGGCATGGTGCTCGATCACAGCGAAACCCTCGAATTCAAGCTCATGCTCACAAGTGCCCAGGACCGCGCCAACCTGTTGGCGATGACGCCCCACGGCTGGCGCGCCAGTGCCGAACGCCGCGCCAGCGTGATCGAGCAGGACGAGCCGTTCGAGGTCACGGTGTCGATGCGCTACGATTATTTCGTTCTTCAGTAACCTTTTGATTCCCGGCCTCGGGCAACCGCCAGAGGCCAGTTAAATCCGCGAATGGATTTTTCAAGACCGCAGTGAGGACATCCATGCGCCAACCCGATATCGAGATTTACCTCAAAGACGCCGACGTCGATCACAAGGCCATTGCCGCCTGGCTCGGCCAGGCCCTGGGCCCGTGCAGCGATTGGGTCCAGAAAGGCCAGACCTACAAGTGCAAGGCCGGCAACATCCCGGTGACCTGGCTGCCCAAGGCCGTGGGCAAATGGAACAGCCTGTACCTGGAAAGCGATCAGACGCCGTGGGAAGACGACATCGCCTGCGCCCGTGCAGCCTTTGCCGCGCTGAACGTCGAAGTGCGCTGCGCGCCCGGCTCGTGGGTGGAAGAAGAAGGTGAAGAGTCGGCGGACCGCTGGATTCGCATCAGCGTTGATGGGGAAGAAGAGATTACCTGGAAGACGGCGTGACTATCTGAGGGCCTGCCACCATTGCGATGCCCGCCGCAGATAAAAATGTAAAAGCAGACCCCATGTGGGAGCGAGCCTGCTCGCGATAGCGGTGTGGCAGTCAATGATGTATTTGCCTGATACACCGCTATCGCGAGCAGGCTCGCTCCCACAATGGGTTTTGTATAGCCCCTGAACGCGGGTTACAACCCCACCACATCCTCAGCCTGCAAGCCCTTCTGCCCTTCCACCACCGCGTACTCGACCTGCTGGCCTTCCGTCAGGGAACGGTGCCCCTCACCGCGGATCGCGCGGTAATGCACGAATACATCCGCCCCGCCTTCACGCTGGATGAAGCCATAGCCTTTGGCGTCGTTGAACCACTTCACATTGCCGGTTTCGCGTGCTGCCATGATTGCTCACTCCCATTTCTTATTTTTAAGTCGGCCTTTCCCATTAACGGCAAAGGGCAAAGCCGTACGATCTTTCGCCGTCCAGCCGTCCACGAGGAAGGCAGAGGCAGTCAGCCGCCCGAGTATATGACAGACGCAAAAACTCTCAACTGACTTTACTTCGGCGCTTTTTTGCCGATTTTCGGCGAATCCGGCACACTAGCCGCCGCTTTATCTTATCCACTCATGCAGAAGCCGTATGACCCGTTCCCCGTTCCGCCGTCTTGTGTTTGGCACCCTGCGCCGACTGTTGTACCTCTGGGTTCGCTCCGAGACGATCAACCAGTCGTCCTTCACCCTCAACCTCGACCGCAGTCGTCCGGTGTTCTACGTCCTGCAAAACCCTTCGCTCACTGACCTGGCAGTGCTCGACACCGAGTGCACCAAGGCTGGCCTGCCCCGTCCGGTACTGCCGGTGTCCGTGGGCAACCTGTTGGAACCGGCGGCGTTTTTCTACCTGACCCCGGCGCCGGACTGGCTCGGCCGGCAGGACAAACGTGGCGCGCCGCCGACCCTGACGCGACTGGTCAATGCCCTGACCCACAACGCCGCCGAAGATGCGCAGATCATCCCGGTCAGCGTGTTCTGGGGGCAGTCGCCCGACAGCGAGTCCAGCCCATGGAAGCTGTTGTTCGCCGACAGCTGGGCCGTCACTGGCCGCCTGCGGCGCTTGCTGAGCATCATGATCCTGGGACGCAAGACCCGCGTGCAGTTTTCTGCGCCGATCCATTTGCGCGAACTGATCGAGCACGACAAGGGCCACGAACGCACCGTGCGCATGACCCAGCGGATCCTGCGGGTACATTTTCGCAACTTGAAAGCGGCGGTCATTGGCCCCGACATTTCCCACCGACGCAACCTGGTCAAGGGGCTGCTGAACCAGCCGCTGGTCAAACAGGCGATTGCCGACGAGGCCGAGCGGGAAAAAATCACCCCGGAAAAAGCCAAGGCCCAGGCCCTGCGCTACGGCAACGAAATCGCCTCGGACTACACCTACACCGCGATCCGTTTCCTGGAAGTGGTGCTGAGCTGGTTCTGGAACAAGATCTACGACGGCATCAAGGTCAACCACATCGAAGGCGTGCAGAAGGTCGCCCAGGGCCACGAAGTCATCTACGTGCCGTGCCACCGCAGTCATATCGACTACCTGCTGCTGTCGTACCTGCTGTTTCGCAACGGCCTGACCCCTCCGCACATCGCCGCCGGCATCAACCTCAACATGCCGGTGATCGGCGGCCTGCTGCGTCGGGGCGGGGCGTTTTTCATGCGCCGCACCTTCAAGGGCAACCCGCTCTACACCGCGGTATTCAACGAGTACCTGCACACGCTGTTCACCAAAGGCTTCCCGGTGGAGTATTTCGTCGAGGGCGGTCGCTCGCGCACCGGGCGCATGCTGCAACCCAAGACCGGCATGCTCGCCATCACCTTGCGCAGCTTCCTGCGCTCATCGCGCATGCCCATCGTGTTCGTGCCGGTCTACATCGGCTATGAGCGTGTCCTGGAAGGCCGCACCTACCTGGGCGAGCTGCGCGGGGCCAGCAAGAAGAAAGAATCGATCTTCGACATCTTCAAGGTCATCGGCGCCCTCAAGCAACGCTTCGGCCAAGTAGCGGTGAACTTCGGTGAGCCGATCAAACTGGCGGAGTTTCTCGACGGCGAACAGCCGGGTTGGCGCCAACAAGAGATGGGCCCGCAGTTCAAGCCGGCCTGGCTCAACGCAACCACCCACCGCCTCGGCGAGCGGGTGGCCCGACACCTGAACGAAGCGGCGGCCATCAACCCGGTCAACCTGGTGGCCCTGGCGCTGCTGTCCACCAGCCGCCTGGCCCTGGACGACCGTGCCATGGCCCGGGTGCTGGACCTGTACCTGGCGTTGCTGCGCAAAGTGCCGTACTCGCCCCACACCACCTTGCCCGAGGGCGATGGGCGTGCGCTGATCGAGCACGTCAAAGGCATGCACTTGCTGTCAGAACAGAGCGATGCCCTGGGCAAGATTCTGTATCTGGACGAGCAGAATGCCGTCCTGATGACCTACTACCGCAACAACGTGCTGCACATCTTCGCCCTGCCGGCGTTGCTGGCGAGTTTCTTCCAGAGCACCTCGCGCATGAGCCGCGAACAGCTCCTGCGCTACACCCGCGCCTTGTACCCCTACCTGCAATCGGAGCTGTTCATTCGCTGGTCACTGGAAGAACTGGACGCCGTGGTCGACCAATGGCTCGACGCGTTCGTCGAACAGGGCCTGCTGCGTTTCGAAAAAGACCTGTACTTGCGTCCGGCCCCAAGTTCGCGGCATTTCGTGCTGCTGACCCTGTTGTCCAAGAGCATCGCGCAGACCTTGCAGCGCTTCTACATGACCGTCTCCCTGCTGCTCAACAGCGGCCAGAACAGCATCAGCGCCGAAGAACTGGAAGACCTCTGCACGGTCATGGCCCAGCGTCTGTCGATCCTGCACGGTCTGAACGCACCGGAATTCTTCGACAAGAGTCTGTTCCGGCATTTCATCCAGACCATGCTGGACCTGGACGTACTGCGCCGGGACGAAGCGGGCAAGCTAAGCTATCACGAGCTGCTGGGTGAACTGGCCGAAGGTGCGGCCAAGCGCGTCCTGCCGGCGGAGATCCGTTTGTCGATCCGTCAGGTGGCGTTGCATCGCAGTGAAGATGCGGCAGATCAGGTCACCCCGGTGACTGCGGACTGACCCCACAGGCGCCAGGTTTTCTCTGGCGCCCTCAATATGGAAATGCCCCAATGAAAAAGCTTCTTCTCGTCGCCGTTGCCACGTTACTCAGTGCCTGCTCCAGCGCACCGCTGGCGAGCAAAAACAGTCTCGACGGTGAAGTGTTCTACCTGCAGCGCATCGCCCTGCCGCCCACCGCTGTCTTGAGCGTGAGCCTGCAGGATGTGTCCCTGGCCGACGCCCCTGCGGTGGTGCTCGATGAACAGAGCGGTCCGGTCAAGGGCCAGGTCCCGCTGCCGTTTCACCTCAGCTATGATCCGGCCCAGGTCAAACCCGGCCATCGCTATGCCGTGAGCGCGCGCATTGAAGTGGACGGCCAGTTGATGTTCATCACCACCGAACAACACGCCGTGCAGCTCGATGGCAAAGATCCACAGCCGCTGAAGATCCGCGTCAACGCCGCACGCTGATTTCTCTTTCTAATTTTCTTCAAGGAAGCTGCCATGCTCCGCTCTACGCTCCGTTTCACCAGCCTGTGCGCCGGCCTGTTGTTCTGCGCCAACACCATGGCCCTGTCCCTGGCCGACCTCTCGCAGAAGGACGCCACTGGCGGCCTCAAGGACGCACTGACCCAGGGCGCCCAAGTAGCGGTCAAGCAGCTGGGCACACCCGGTGGCTTCAGCAACAACCCCGAAGTGAAGATCGAACTGCCGGGCAAGCTCGGTAAAGTCGCCAGCAAGATGAAAGCCTTTGGCATGGGCGATCAAGTCGAACAACTGGAAACCAGCATGAACCAAGCCGCTGAAGCCGCTGTGGTCCAGGCCCAGCCGATCCTGGTCAATGCTGTGAAGAACATGAGTGTGAGCGATGCCAAGGGGATCTTGAGCGGCGGCAACGACTCCGCTACGCAGTACCTGAACAAGAGCAGCCGCGAGCAGATTCGCGCCAAGTTCCTGCCCATCGTCAAGCAAGCCACCGACAAGGTTGGCCTGGCGCAGAAATACAACACGTTCGCAGGCCAGGCGGCCACCTTCGGTGTGCTGGACGCCAAAAGCGCCAACATCGAAAACTACGTGACCGAACAAGCGCTGGACGGTTTGTTCGAGATGATCGGTAAACAGGAAGCCACCATCCGCCAGAACCCTGCGGCGGCGGCGACCAGCTTGGCGAAGAAGGTGTTTGGCACCCTTTAAGACTCAGCACAAAACACTGTGGGAGCGAGCCTGCTCGCGATAGCGGTATCAGCCATAACATCTGTATTGACTGATACTCCGCTATCGCGAGCAGGCTCGCTCCCACATTCGATCTTCAGCGTTATCAGAATCGTGTCAGGTCTTCTTGACCCTGAACCACGCCGCATACAGCGCCGGCAAAAACAACAGCGTCAACGCCGTCGCCACGATCAGCCCGCCCATGATCGCCACCGCCATCGGGCCAAAGAACAGGCTGCGTGACAGCGGGATCATCGCCAGCACCGCCGCCAGCGCGGTGAGCACAATCGGGCGGAAGCGTCGCACAGTGGCTTCGATGATCGCCTGCCACGGCGCCAGGCCACTCTTGATGTCCTGTTCGATCTGGTCCACCAGGATCACCGAGTTGCGCATGATCATCCCCGACAAGGCAATGGTGCCCAGCATGGCGACAAACCCGAACGGCTGACGGAACACCAGTAGGAACAGCGTGACGCCGATCAGCCCCAGGGGCGCGGTGAGAAACACCATGGCCGTGCGCGAAAAACTGCGCAGTTGCAGCATCAACAACGTCAGCACCACGACGATGAACAGCGGCACCCCAGCGTTCACTGACGCCTGACCACGGGCGGCATCCTCTACCGTACCGCCTACTTCCAGCAGATAGCCGTCCGGCAGCTCGGCGCGAATCGGGTCCAGGGTCGGGAAGATCTGCTGTACCAGGCTCGCCGGTTGTTCCTTGCCATAGATATCAGCCCGCACGGTCACACTGGGCAGGCGATTGCGGTGCCAGATCACGCCTTCTTCGAAGCCGTATTCCAGCGTCGCGATCTGCGACAGCGCAACGCTTGTACCATTGTCGGTCGGCACCGCCAGGCTCGGCAGCAGCGACAATTCGCTGCGCTCGTGCAGCGTACCGCGCAGCAGAATCTCGATCAGTTCGTTGTCTTCCCGGTACTGGCTGACGCTGGAGCCGGTCAGGGAGCTGCGCAAAAAGCTCGCCAGGTTAGCCGTACTCACGCCCAACGCTCGGGCGCGGTCCTGATCGACATTCAGGTACACCACCTTGCTCGGCTCTTCCCAATCCAGATGCACGTTGGCCACGTAGGGATTTTCACGAACCTTGGCCGCCACTTTCCGCGCCAGGGCCCGGACTTGTTCGATGTGCTCACCGGTCACGCGAAACTGCACCGGATAGCCAACCGGCGGGCCGTTCTCCAGGCGCGTGACCCGCGAGCGCAGGGCCGGGAACTGTTCGTTCAACGTAGTGATCAACCAGCTGCGCAGGGGCTCGCGGTCTTCGATGGTCTTGGCCAGCACCACGAACTGGGCAAAGCTGGGGGCTGGCAGTTGTTGGTCCAGCGGCAGGTAGAACCGCGGTGAACCGGTGCCGACATAAGCCACGTAGTTGTCGATGCCCGCGTGGTCCTTGAGCAACGCTTCAAGGCGCTTGACCTGCTCGGCGGTGCTGCTCAGGGACGCGCCTTCGGCCAGCTTCAGGTCGACCATCAGCTCAAGTCGCCCCGAGGCCGGGAAGAATTGTTGCGGCACGAAACGGAACAGCGCCACCGAGCCCACAAATAACAGCACGGTCAGCACGATGACGGTTTTGCGCCGCCGCACGCACCACTCCACCAAGCGCCGGACACGCTGGTAGAACGGCGTGCCGTAGGGGTCGAACTGGCCATCAGCGGTGCCGTGTTTGGCGGCATGGATTTTCGCCAGGTCCGGCAGCAGTTTCTCCCCCAGATACGGCACGAACACCACCGCGGCCACCCAGGAGGCCAGCAGCGCCAGGGTGACGACCTGGAAAATCGAACGGGTGTACTCGCCGGTGCCTGATTGCGCCGTGGCGATCGGCAGGAAACCCGCAGCGGTGATCAGCGTACCGGTGAGCATCGGGAATGCGGTGCTGGTCCAGGCATAGCTGGCGGCCTTGATCCGGTCGAAGCCCTGCTCCATTTTGATCGCCATCATCTCGACCGCGATGATCGCGTCGTCCACCAGCAGGCCCAACGCCAACACCAGCGCGCCAAGGGAAATCTTGTGCAGGCCGATGCCCAGGTAATACATCGCGGCGAAGGTCATCGCCAGCACCAGCGGAATCGCCAGGGCGACCACCATCCCGGTCCGCAGGCCGAGGGAGAAGAAGCTCACCAGCAACACGATCGTCAGGGCCTCCACCAGCACCTGAACGAACTCGCCAACACCGGTTTTCACCGCCGCCGGCTGGTCCGAGACCTTACGCAATTGCATGCCGGCCGGCAGGTTGTTCTGGATACGGGCAAACTCGGTCTCCAGGGCCTTGCCCAGAATCAGAATGTCGCCGCCGTCCTTCATCGCCACGGCCAGACCGATGGCATCTTCGGCCATGAAGCGCATGCGCGGGGCTGGCGGATCGTTGAAACCGCGATGCACATCCGCGACATCGCCGATACGGAACGTGCGATCAGCAACACGAATGGGGAAGTCGCGGATCTCTTCTACGGTCTGAAAGTTTCCCGATACCCGTAACTGGATTCGCTCGCTGCCGGTTTCGAAAAAGCCTGCGGTCGATATCGCGTTCTGCTCTTCCAACGCCTGCTGGACTGCCGCCAGCGGCACGCCGAGAGTCGCCAGCTTCACGTTCGACAGTTCGATCCAGATTTTTTCGTCCTGCAAGCCCAGCAACTCGACCTTGCCCACATCCTTGACCCGTTGCAGTTGGATCTGGATGCGATCGGCGTAATCCTTGAGCACGCCGTAATCAAAACCGTCCCCCGTCAGCGCATAGATATTGCCGAAGGTGGTGCCAAACTCATCGTTGAAAAACGGCCCCTGGATCCCCGGCGGTAAGGTGTGACGGATGTCACTGACCTTCTTGCGGATCTGGTACCACAACTCGGGAATCTGCGCCGAATGCAGGGAATCGCGAGCCATGAAAGTCACCTGGGATTCGCCCGGGCGGGAGAACGAGACGATTCTTTCGTAATCGCCGGTTTCCATCAGTTTCTTTTCGATGCGTTCGGTGACCTGGCGAGACACCTCCTCGGCCGTAGCCCCCGGCCAGTTGGTGCGAATGACCATGGCCTTGAAGGTAAACGGCGGGTCTTCGCTCTGGCCGAGCTTGGTGTAGGAAAGCGCGCCGACGATGGCCAGCAGCAACATCAAAAACAGGACGATCTGGCGGTTACGCAGCGCCCATTCGGAAAGATTGAAGCCCATCGGGAATTACTCCTTGACCGCCAGATTGACCACGCGGTTGGAGCGATCCACCGGCCGCACCTGCTGACCGTCGAGGAGCACGTGCACACCGGCTGCGACGACCCAGTCATTGGGACTCAGCCCTTCAAGCACCGGAACGGTTTTTTCGCCAAACGGGCCGACGCGCACCGGGGCTTTTTTCAAGGTGTTATTGCCGTTGACTACCCACACGTAAGTGGCGCCGTTCTCGGCGGTGAGTGCAGACAGTGGCACCGACAGCGACACTTGGTCGCCGGTCTGGATAAACACTCGGGCACTCTGGCCCAACTCAGCCGGAACACTGCCGGCAGTGAAGGCAACGCGAGCGGCGAAGGTGCGGGATCTGGGATCGGCGGCTGGCGACAGTTCGCGAATACGTCCGCTGAAACGCTGATCGGGCTGGCTCCATAACTCCACAGAGACCGGCTGACCAATCTTGAACCGGCCAAAGCCCTGCTCCGGCAGGCTGATCAGCACTTCACGCTCGCCGTCGGTGGCGAGGGTGAAGACCGTTTGACCGGCCGACACCACCTGCCCGACCTCCACGGAACGCCGGGCCACCACGCCATCCTGAGGCGCGCGCAACACCGCGTAACTGGCCTGGTTGCTGGCGACATCGAATTCAGCCTTGATCTGCTTGAGCCGCGCGGCACCGGAGCGGTAGAGGTTTTCTGCGTTGTCATACTGGGAGCGGCTGACCATCTGCCGCTCCATCAAGGTTTTGTAGCGATCACGTTCAGCGCGTACCAGGTTCAGGTTGGCTTCGGCGGCGGCGACCTGGGCACGGGTGGCTTCCAGTTGCAGGCGCACATCCTGGGGATCGAGCTCGGCCAGGGGCTGGTTGGCCTTGACTCGCTGGCCCTCTTCGACCAGTCGTCGGCTGACTTTGCCGCCGATGCGAAAGGCCAGGTCTGGCTCGAATCGCGCTCTGACTTCACCCGGGTAACTTTCCATCGCTTGGCCCGAAGGCTCTGGCTGCACCACCATGGCGGGGCGCACGGCCAGGGACACGGGTTCGTCCTGACCACACGCAGACAATAAAAAAACCAGGCTCACTGGCAGGGCGAGGGGCAAGGCATAGCGGAACATGGCGAGTGACCTTTCGCTAATGGTGCTTGGAATAATTATACTGGCGAGTATGTTATTAATAGCAAACTCACCAGTCCAGTATTAAAAGCGAATAATGTCGAACAATCTTTCACCTCCCAACGGCCCAGGCCGTCCGAAGGATCTGGCCAAGCGCCAGGCCATCCTCGACGCGGCAAAAAAACTCTTCGTGAGCCTGGGGTATGCCAACACCAGCATGGACGCGGTCGCCACCGAGGCCGGTGTGTCGAAGCTGACGGTGTACAGTCACTTCAACGACAAGGAAACGCTGTTTTCCGCTGCCGTGGTGGCCAAGTGCGAAGAGCAAGTGCCGCCGCTTTTCTTCGAATGGCCTGACGGGGTGCCGATCGAACATGTGTTGTTGAACATTGCCCGTGGTTTTCACCAACTGATCAACAGTGATGAATCGGTGAACCTGCATCGGTTGATCATGGCCTTGGGCAGCCAGGACCCGCAGTTGTCGACGATCTTCTTTGAAGCCGGCCCGCAACGGATGCTCTCAGGCATGGAAAGGCTGCTGACCAAGGTCAACCAGAGCGGCGCCCTGAGCATCGACAAACCGCGCAATGCGGCGGAACACTTCTTCTGCCTGATCAAGGGCGCGGCGAATTTCCGCTTGCTGTATGGCTGCGGCGCACCGTTGGAAGCCGCAGCAGCCGAGGCGCATGTCGAGGAAGTGGTGGGGTTGTTTATGCGGGCTTATCGACCGCAGATCAGCTGATAGATTTTCGTCGACTGGGCGGGCCTCATCGCGAGCAGGCTCGCTCCCACAGGGTAAGGTGTTGATCACCCGTTCTGTGACCGACACACATCCGCTGTGGGAGCGAGCCTGCTCGCGATGCAGGCGACGCGGTCTCAGGCCTTGAGCGCCTTCTTGGGATAGATGTCGTAGCGACTGGACTTACCCTCCAGCCCATGACTGGGTTTTGGCCCCTCGATGCACGGTGCCTTGCGCGGGCGCTTGACCACGACCCGGTGGGTGGCCAGGGCCAGGGCCGCGGCCAACAGCGCTGGAGCGTCCAGGTCGTCGCCCACCAGCGGCCGGAACAGGCGCATTTCCTTCTTCACCAGGGCCGTTTTCTCACGATGAGGAAACATCGGGTCCAGGTAGATCACTTGGGGCGGCTCGCCCTGCCAGTTGCGCATCACCTCGATGGAATTGCCCTTGAGCAAACGCATGCGGGCGACGATCGGCGCCACATCGAAATCCTCCGCTGCTCGGGCCAGGCCATCCTCAAGCAATGCGCCGATCAGCGGCTGGCGCTCGATCAGGCTCATTTCACAGCCCAGGCTGGCCAGCACAAACGCATCCTTGCCCAACCCAGCCGTGGCATCCAGCACACGCGGACGTACGCCCTGGGCGACACCGACAGCCTTGGCGATCATCTGGCCACTGCCGCCGCCGTACAAGCGGCGATGGGCCGCGCCGCCTTCAACGAAGTCCACCCGCACCGGTCCCGGCGCGTCCGGCCCCAGTTGCTGCAATTGCAGCCCCTGCTCGCCGACCTGCAAGGCAAACTCGCCATCGTCCGCCTGCAACGGCAGGCCAAGGCGCTGTGCCCAGTGCTCGGCCTGCAGTTGGAAGGCCGGGGCCAGGGCCTCGACATGGATGCGGCAGACCGCAGGTTGCTCATTCATGGAAACATGCTCAAAAAATTAAGGATCGGCAAAAACGGCCGATAACAACGGTGAACGGCATTTTGCCAGAGCTGAGCGTCGACCGAGAAAAATGTCAGACATTCAATCCACATCGATAGGCGTCATCTCCCCTTACGGCGATTACAGCCTGCGCAACACCCAAGCCCTGAGCGGCGTCAGTCACCTGTGGCAGGATTTTTTTGCCCGGGCCCTGGCCGATCAACTGGGTGAAAACGCACCGGCGCCTGGCAGCTACCAGCCAGTCGCCCTCGATGAGGCTGTTGAACCGACCCTCGGCGCCGAATTGCTCGAGCACATTGTCAGCCAGCGCAACTGCCAAGTGACAGAAACCCCAGTCAAACCGCCTGAGCCGCTGTTCCTGCCAATCGCTGAATTTGAACTCGACCTGCTGGATAAACCCTTCCCGCCGTTCCCTCCGGAAGAAATCGCCACCCAGCAAAAACAGCAGACCTTCGAAAGCAACTGGGTTCGCCCTCTGGTTCTTGCCGCCGGCCAACCGCTGCCAGAACCTGGCCCAGCGCCTCAGCCACGTCCATTGCACCTGCCGATTGCCGAATTCGAACTGGACCTCCTAGACAAGCCGTTCCCACCGTTCCCGGAAGAGGAGTTGGTGGCACAGCAGAAGCAACTGGACTTCGATACCCGCTGGGCACGCCCGATCGTGTTGCAGAACCTGCGCATCGCCGCCTGAATCAACGGCAAATCCACCAGGGCCCGACATCCAGATGAAAATGGTTGCGGTGCGCTGCGTTGTAATCCGGGCTCAAGACCACATTGAACACGTCACAGGCCCCGTCGCGCACCTGGCGCAGAAATTGGGCGTGGGTGTTGTCCTTCGGCCAGTCCTTGAGCACGCTCACGCTGCGACCGTCCGCCAGGCGAAAGCCGGCGATATCCAGCGCACTGGCCGTGGCATGCTGGCTGCGCGCCCCGCTCTCACGACCGTACAGGTTGCGACAGGCGAAACTGCCCAGATGATCGACCCGCGCCACTTTCTGCCCATAGGTCGCCAGCGCCGCCGGCTGCAGCGCATGCCGTTCAAATAAGGCAAACGCAACCGCCAGCGGACAACTGGCCAGGAAACTGCTGCTCAACGCCACCTCGCCGCCCTGCACCCTCAGCACATTGCTCAGCGGGCAGCTGGCCTGGGGACTGCTGTCGGCCTGGCGAGTGGCCCGTAGCCCCGAGGTCGCGAGCGCTTGGTCGCACAGTTGCGGATCGTTGCGCAGGGCCATGAGTTTGTATCGGGTCAGCAAGTTCGGCGGCACGTTGACGTCCAGGGGCGCCCAGGGATTCCACTGCGGTGGCACCGCCAGCCAGCCGCGCCATACGCCCAGCACTGCGACGCCAACGACCAGCAGCAAGAACGTAAGACCTTTCAGAACCCGCACGACAATGCCTCGGTCTCAACCCTTGAAGAGCTGGTTAGCCTGGTTGAAAGGCATCGAACGACGGGTGAAGGTGAACGAGCCTTGCTCGCGGATTTCCTCGGCGGCACGGAAGAACTCGCCATACGCCGCCAGGGCCAGGGCGGAGCCGACACTGATGCGCTTGACGCCCATCTCGCTCAACTGTGCGACCGTGAGGTCCAGCGCCCCGGACATCAACACATTCACCGGTTTCGGCGCCACCGCCTGGACCACCGCGAGCACCTGTTCGGCCGAGTTCAAGCCTGGGGCATACAGCACGTCGGCACCGGCATCGGCGAACGCCTTCAGGCGGCGGATCGTGTCATCCAGATCGGGATTGCCGTGGAGGAAGTTTTCCGCCCGGGCGGTCAGCACAAAGGGATACGGCAAACTGCGCACCGCCTCGGCCGCGGCTTTAACCCGCGCCACGGCATACTCGAAGCCATAGATCGGACTGTCTTCGCGGCCCGTGGCATCTTCGATCGAACCCCCCACCGCGCCGGCCTGCGCGGCGCGGATCAGGCTGCGGGCGCACGCCTCGGGCTCGTCGGCAAAGCCGTTCTCCAGATCGACCGCCACGGGCAGGTCAGTGGCCGCCACAATCGCCCGGACATTGGCCAGGGTGTCATCCAGCCCCGCCGCACCATCGGGCCGTCCCAGGGAAAAAGCGTAACCGGCACTGGTGGTGGCCAGGGCCTCGAAGCCGAGGCTGGCAAGCATTTTTGCCGAACCGGCGTCCCACGGGTTGGGAATGACGAACGCACCTTCGCGTTCATGCAAGGCTTTGAACGCCTGGGCTCGACGGGTTTGCGCATCCATGGAAATCACTCCTTGGCAGAGGAAATTTTCGCCTCAGAGCAAACCCAGTTGCTCGGCGGCGGGTTCTCTGTATAGCTCAGGCAGGGCCGGCAAGCCAGGCAAACGGCTCATCAATCGGCTATGAAAGTGTTGCGCGAGTTTGGCCGCCAGTACGTTGTCGGCGGTGTGCAGAAAGATATAAGGCGTGCGCCCCTCTTCGATCCACCCGGCGATTTTTTCCACCCAGGGCGTGAGGAACGGTTCGTTGGCTTCCAGTATCGGATGGCCGATGAAACGGACCTGCGGGCAGTGGGTGAACGCGGTCGGCCGGGGCGGTACGCGCGGTTTCTTCGATTGAGCATGGAGCACGGCTGGATCGGTCGAGGTGCAACTGAACAATGCCCGGGGATCCAGACAGATGCGTTCTACTCCGCGATCAAGGAGCAGGCGGTTGAGCTGCCGTTCGGCATCGCCCTTGGCAAAGAAGTCACCGTGACGGACCTCCACGGCCAGGGGTCGCTCGAAGGCATCGATGAAGCCCGCCAGCTCCGGCAATCGGTTCGGGGTAAAGGCCTTGGATAACTGCAACCAGAACGGTGAAACCCGTTCGCCCAGGGGGCTGAGCAACTTCACGAAAGTTTCGATGGCCGTCAGGTGCTCACGCAAATCGCCGTTGTGGCTGATGTCACCGGGCAACTTGGCGGTGAAGCGGAACTGCTCGGGCATGCTCTCGGCCCAGCGCTGAACGATGGCCGCAGAGGGGCTGGCGTAGAAGGTCGTATTGCCTTCCACGGCGTTGAACACTTGAGAATAGAGTTTCAGGAATTCGGAGCTTTTGGCGTCTTGCGGATAAAGATAATCGCGCCAGGCGTTTTCGCTCCAGGACGGACAGCCCAGGTAGTAAGGCAACCCCATCAGATGTAGAGGTCGAGTCCCAGCACTTCCATATCCCAATCAACGAAACCGGCTGTGCTCAGGTAGCTGGCCAGGGCCGCGGATACACTGCGGCTCATGGCGCGGTGATACAGCATGTCTTGCTGACGGGCCGGCAGATTGCTCAGGCGTTGCGCAGAGGCTTTGGCAGCGCGGGCAGCCAGCTGCTCTTCGGACGGAAATTCCAGTTCGCCATCGATGTCATCGAAAGACTCATCCGCAGCAACTTTGCCGGCACGAGGCCTGCGTTTGATGGGGTAGGACTGGGATGAAACGCCGTCTATACGCATAACAGAATGCTCGGTATCAATGATGGCAATTTAGCGGCACTTTCGCAGCCGCGCAAATGCGCAAGTGATAACTAGAGCACATAAAGTCAAAAAGGTTTAAAAACGGGGAGAAAAAATGACGACTGGTAATATTGGGTGTGACTTTGGGGTGGGGAAATAACTTTTTTGACAAAAGAATTCAACACGACTGAGTGTAGGAGCTGGCGAAGCCTGCGATCTTTTGATCTTTGATTTTGCACTTAGGATTCAAGTGTCAATGGAAAGATCGCAGCCTTCGGCAGCTCCTACAACGCTGCCCACTGGGGAGTTCGGTTCAGCCTGGGTTTACCGTTCGGATTTGGGTGTTGCAACCTTGTCCCGCAGATACACCGGTTGGGCATCGTCGGCCGGGATGGCTTCGCCGCGCTCCCAGGCGAAGCGGGCCAGGGTCAGCAGGTCTTCGGCATGGGGCAGCATCGAGGCGTCCTGGCCGCTCAGGGGGACGGCAATCCGCTCGCCGTAGCCCCAACCGGTACCGGCGCCGAACCAGTCGCCGCTGGCGTCGGCAGGCAAAGCCGCCGCTTCGGGGGGGAGTACCGCTTCGACGCCCACCAGGCGCATCTCACCATCGGTTTCGCGGTAGCAGCCCCAATACACCTCGTCCATGCGCGCATCAATGGCCGCCGCGACCTGGCTGACGCCCTGTTCACGCAAGGCGCGCTGGGCGAGTACCGCCAGGTTGGACACCGGCAACACCGGTCGCTCCAGGGCAAACGCCAGGCCCTGCACCACGCCGACGGCGATGCGCACGCCGGTAAACGCTCCCGGCCCACGACCAAAGGCAATCGCATCCACAGCCTGCAAAGTGGTGCCGGCATCGCTGAGCAATTGCTGGATCATCGGCAGCAGCTTCTGGGCGTGCAAGCGCGGGATCACCTCGTAATGGCTCGTGACCTTGCCGTCGTGCAGCAAGGCAACGGAACAAGCTTCAGTCGCGGTATCCAGGGCCAGCAAGGTGCTCATCGGTGTGTCCGTAAATCAGATGGGAAAAAGTGCGCCAGTATAAACAACTACGGCCCGCAAGCGGGCCGTAGTTGGTTGCTGCACAGCAGACTTTTCAGCTCAGTGCTTCAAGCACCTTGCCGGTGATCGCTTCAACCGAACCAACCCCCGCGATGTAGCTGTACTTGGGCTTGCCCTGGGTCTTGGCGGACAGCTTCTGGTAGAACTCCACCAGCGGCTTGGTCTGGGAGTGGTAGACCGACAGGCGATGGCGCACGGTTTCTTCGGTATCGTCCTTGCGCTGCACCAGTGCTTCACCGGTGATGTCGTCCTTGCCAGCGAGTTTCGGCGGGTTATAAACGGTGTGATAGACACGGCCGGACGGCTCGTGGACACGACGACCGGCAATGCGTTGAACGATCTCCTCGTCGTCGACGGCGATTTCGACAACGTGGTCCAGCTCCACGCCAGCCGTAACCAAGGCTTCGGCCTGCGGAATGGTGCGCGGGAAACCGTCGAACAGGAAGCCGTTGGCGCAATCGGCTTGAGCGATACGATCCTGGACCAGCGCGATGATCAGGTCATCCGACACCAGGCCGCCGGCATCCATGATGCTCTTGGCCTTGACACCCAGCTCGGTGCCGGCCTTGACCGCGGCACGCAGCATGTCGCCAGTGGAGATTTGCGGGATACCGAATTTTTCGGTGATGAACTTTGCCTGAGTACCTTTACCGGCCCCGGGAGCTCCCAGCAGAATGACGCGCATCGATGTGCTCCTCAATTTTTTTATGTAAACGCTCGGATTCGCCTCGTGGGGCCAATCTCGGAAAACAGGATCGTGACCGCCCAAACGGCCAAAGGCTGATCAAGATACACAGCAGGCCCGACCCACACAAGCCGCCGAAAGTCGAAGGAACCCGCGCCCGACGCGACCTTTGGAGGAGGTGGCGATCGTCGCAACCGGACAACAAACTGTCGCCCACCCGACCTTCTCCCTGCCCACCCGGCCCCCGCTTGGGGGATACCGGACGGGCCGTTTCGGTACGCTGCTTAACCTTAGCCGGTGTTGCGCAAACCGGCGGCAATCCCCGCCACAGACACCAGAAGCGCCTGTTCCACGGGGCTGCCCTGGGCAACGTCCTGCTGCCGCGAGCGGGCGAGCAGTTCAGCCTGCAACAGGTGCAAGGGGTCCAGGTAGGTGTTGCGCAGGCGAATGAATTCCAGGGTGTCAGGGCTATGTGCCAGTAGCTGCGACTGGCCAGTCAACCCCAGGACCACCGAGCACGCCTGCGACAATAGGTCGCGTAAATGCTCGCCCAACGGTAGCAGCCCAGGTTCGACCAAACGTTCATCGTAGGAGCGCGCGATGTCCGCGTCGGCCTTGGCCAGCACCATCTCCAGCATGTCGATGCGGGTGCGGAAAAACGGCCATTGCTCGCGCATCTGCCCCAGCAACTCGCCCTCGCCGCGCGCCAGCGCCTTGCTCAGGGCGGTCTCCCAACCGAGCCAGGCCGGCAACATCAGGCGCGTCTGGGTCCAGCCGAAGATCCACGGGATCGCCCGCAGGCTTTCGATGCCTCCGGCCCGGCGCTTGGCCGGGCGGCTGCCAAGCGGCAGACGGCCGAGTTCCTGCTCGGGTGTGGACTGGCGGAAATACTCGACGAATTGCGGATTTTCCCGCACCACGGCGCGATAAGCCTTGACCCCGTCAGCCGCCAGTTCATCCATCAGATGACGCCACTGAGGTGTGGGCGGCGGCGGTGGCAGCAGTGTCGCTTCCAACACTGCGGCGAGGTACAGATTGAGATTCTGTTCGGCGATGTCCGGCAGGCCAAATTTGAAACGAATCATTTCACCCTGCTCAGTGGTACGGAATCGCCCGGCCACCGAACCCGGCGGTTGCGACAGAATCGCCGCGTGAGCCGGACCGCCGCCACGCCCCACAGTGCCTCCGCGGCCATGGAACAACAACAGTTCGACTTGCTGTTCGCGACAAATGTCCACCAGCCGTTCCTGGGCCCGATACTGTGCCCAGGCCGCCGCTGTCGTGCCGGCATCCTTGGCCGAATCGGA
This sequence comes from Pseudomonas sp. NFACC45, assembly GCF_900113505.1. Classification (NCBI taxonomy): domain Bacteria; kingdom Pseudomonadati; phylum Pseudomonadota; class Gammaproteobacteria; order Pseudomonadales; family Pseudomonadaceae; genus Pseudomonas; species Pseudomonas sp. NFACC45. The sequence continues at coordinate 203,946 of NZ_FOPO01000003.1, read as the reverse complement.
ATAGCCGATCATCACCTCCTGAGGCCCTTGCAGCCGTGAGCGATAGCCCGGCAACAGCAACAGTTGCTCGATCACCGGCCCAGCGTTGTCCAGGTCGGCCAGGGTCTCGAACAGCGGCACCACCCGCATGGGCCGCAATACGCCGGCCTCTTTCAACAAGAGCTGCACCGCGAGCACATCGGAAGCAGCCCCCGCCATCGAGATCACGTACGAGCCCAGGGACGCCGCCGGCGCCTCCGCCACTTCCCGGCACGTGGCCAGGACTTCCGCCGTATCGGCCGACGGTTTGAAATGAGCGGGCAGCAGCGGACGCCGGTTGTTCAGCTCCTCCAGCAAAAAGCCGATGCGCTGCTCCTCGCTCCAGTCCTCATAGCGGCCCAGGCCCAGGTAGTCAGTGATTTCGGTCATGGCTGCGCTGTGGCGCGTGGAGTCCTGGCGCACATCGAGCCGCACCAGGAACAATCCGAACGTCACCGCCCGGCGCAAGCAGTCGAGCAGCGGCCCGTCGGCGATAACGCCCATGCCGCACTCGTGCAGGGACTGGTAGCAAAGCTCCAGCGGGTCCAGCAGTTCGCGATTGTTCTGCAATACATCGGCAGAGGCTGGGGTGGTGACTTTCAGGGACTCGTGCGCCCAATTGCGCGTGGCGCGCAAGCGTTCACGCAATTGTTTGAGCACGGCACGGTAGGGTTCGGCGCTATCACCGGCCTGGGCGCGCAAAGCCTCGCTGGCTTTTTGCATGGACAGCTCAGCCGCCAGATGATCAACGTCGCGCAGGTACAGATCCGCCGCCATCCACCGTGCCAGCAACAGCACTTCGCGGGTCACCGCAGCGGTGACATTGGGGTTGCCATCCCGGTCGCCGCCCATCCACGAGGCAAAGCGGATCGGTGCAGCCTCCAGCGGCAGGCGCAAGCCGGTGGCGGCATGCAGGGCCTGATCGGCCTTGCGCAGGTAATTGGGAATGGCCTGCCACAGCGAATGCTCGATCACCGCAAAGCCCCACTTGGCCTCGTCCACCGGGGTCGGTCGGGTGCGGCGTATTTCTTCGGTGTGCCAGGCTTCGGCGATCAGCCGTTGCAGCCGCTCGTGGATCTGCGCGCGCTCGGCGCTGGTGAGATCGCGGTGGTCCTGGGCCGCCAGTTGCGCGGCGATGGCGTCGTATTTCTGGATCAGCGTGCGCCGGGCCACTTCCGTGGGGTGGGCGGTGAGCACCAGCTCGATTTCCAACCGCCCCAATTGCCGCGCCAGGGACTCAGCGCCATGGCCCTCGGCCCGCAACCGGGCGAGCAGTTCGGGCAACACCCGCGCTTCGAACGGTGCCGGCTTGGACTCTTCGCGCCGGTGGATAAGTTGGTATTGCTCGGCGATGTTGGCCAGGTTGAGGAACTGATTGAACGCCCGCGCCACCGGCAGCAGTTCGTCCTCGCCCAACTGATTGAGGCTGGCACTGAGTTCAGCGTCCATGGAGCCGCGTCGATCGGCCTTGGCGCCCTTGCGGATCTGCTCGATCTTGTCGAGAAACCTGTCCCCGTACTGTTCGCGGATGGTGTTGCCCAGCAGCTCGCCGAGCAGGTGAACATCCTCGCGCAAGCGTGCATCGATATCGGTCATCAGCAGTTCTCCAGCAAAAGGTCCGGACAGCTCTTGGGTTACACGATCAAGAGAGAGTGCCGACGCAAGTCGTTTATGACAAGCGACGAAGAGACTTTAAACCTTGTCGGACAAAGCTAGTCTCATGGATAAGCCACACAAAGGCTTGTCACTCTGCGCGCCTGCCATCCGCGGGCTATTGAGGCCATCATGAAAATCCGTGAGCTCGCCCAGCATTGGGAAGAAAATGCCAAGGGTTGCCTGACCCAGACCGGCTACACCATTCATCTTGACGTGGAGGCCGCCGCACGACTGGCGGCGATCTGCGAGATGTACCCCAAGCGCCAACCCGAGGAATTGCTCGGCGAATTGATCGGGGCGGCGCTGGAAGAACTGGAAGCCAGCTTCCCTTACATCAAGGGCTCGCAAGTGGTGGCCACCGATGAAGAAGGTGACCCGCTGTACGAAGACGTCGGCCCGACCCCGCGATTTCTCGCCCTGTCCCGCCGTCATCTGCACGAACTCTCCTCGCGCAACGACAAAGCCAAACACTGATACACCTCTTGCGTAGGAGCTGCCGAAGGCTGCGATCTTTTTCAGTTCTCCAGCCGAAGATCAAAAGATCGCAGCCTGCGGCAGCTCCTACAGGTATACGCCAAAAATAAACATGCTCGGGAAAGGCTGGGGATACCGCTGCGCGCCTTGAAAGTTCAGCTTTTTTGGCGCTGACCGATCAGTCAGTAAAACTTTTGGCGATTGGCCATCCTCGCTGAACTTTTGAAAAACGCCTCAGGTCACACCGAGTAACCATACTGGAACGGTCGTTTAAATAAACGCGTCCTGGCGCCAGCGCCGAAACAGACGTCACGGCTTCGGTCCCAGCATGGATCTGTAGTTTTTTCAGGAGTTTTCCAATGGAGTTGAAGCCTATGAATACCTGCACTGCCAAACCCTCATCCACTGGCCTGCGCGGCCTGAAGTTGGCTGCCCTGGCTATCGGTAGCAGCTTCATTCTCGCCGGTTGCGCCGGCAACCCGCCTTCGGAGCAGTACGCGGTGACCCAATCGGCGGTCAACAGCGCCGTCAGCGCCGGCGGTACCGAATTCGCCGCCGTGGAAATGAAGTCGGCCCAGGACAAGCTCAAGCAGGCCGAGATCGCGATGCACGACAAGAACTACGAAGAAGCCAAGCGTCTGGCCGAGCAGGCCGAGTGGGACGCCCGTGTCGCTGAGCGCAAGGCCCAGGCCGCCAAGGCCGAACAGGCTCTCAAGGACTCCCAGAAAGGGGTTCAGGAACTGCGTCAGGAAGGCATGAACAAGCTTCAGTAAGCCGTTCACGCCGCGACGTACTTCTCATTGATAAAAGGACGACAGACTATGATGCACAAACACTTGATGATCCCCGCCCTGCTGGCCGCCTGCGTCTCGCTGGCCGCGTGTTCCACAGATCCGAACGTGAACCTGGAACAGGCCCGTACCAACTACAACGGTCTGCAGGCCGACCCGGCCGCGACCAAGGTTGCCGCTCTGGAAACCAAGGACGCCGCCGACTTCCTGGCCAAAGCCGACAAGGCTTACATGGACAAGGAAGACGAAGCCAAGGTGGACCAACTGGCCTATCTGACCAACCAGCGCGTGGAAGTGGCCAAGCAGACCATCGCACTGCGCAATGCCGAGGCCGAACTGAAAAACGCCGGCGACGAACGCGCCCGTGCTCTGCTCGAGGCCCGTAACGCTCAGATCAAGCAACTGCAAGATAGCCTCAACGCCAAGCAGACCGAACGCGGCACGCTGGTGACTTTCGGTGACGTGCTGTTCGCCACCAACAAGTCCGAGCTGCGTTCCAGCGGCCTGGTCAACGTGAATAAACTGGCCCAGTTCCTCCAGGAAAACCCCGACCGTAAAGTGATCATCGAAGGCTACACCGACAGCACCGGTTCGGACGCCTACAACCAGTCGCTGTCCGAGCGCCGCGCCGCTTCCGTACAACGCGAGCTGGTAAAAATGGGCGTAGACCAATCCCGCATCGTGACCCAGGGTTACGGCAAGGAATTCCCGGTGGCGGACAACACCAGCGTCTCGGGCCGTGCCATGAACCGTCGGGTGGAGGTGACCATCTCCAACGACAACCAACCCGTCGCCCCGCGCTCGACCATGAGCGCCAACTGATCGGCTGACCGCAACTGAAAAGCCCCGCCTGACTTGATCAGGCGGGGCTTTTTTATGGCCGCACACATTTTGTTGAGCTGGTCATATTCCCTGTGGGAGCGAGCCTGCTCGCGATAGCGGTGGGTCAGTCAACACCTAAGTCGGCTGACCTGCCGTCATCGCGAGCAGGCTCGCTCCCACAGGAGATTTGTGGCGTCCTTGAGGTTACGGCTCAAGTTTCTGCGGCGTCTCCTGCCCCATGCACCGCACCGCCCGCTTCTTCTCGTTGATCAGCACGCCGGTCAGGCCTTTCTGTTCGGTGTCGAACAGCACCAGCACACCATCGATGCACTGGGCGACCTGTGGGGCCGGTTCCAGAGCGACTTTGTAGTCTTCACCCGGCACAGTCTTGAGCATGGTGAACTCGTTGAGCAGCAACGCATCCTCGGGCTTGGCGAAGTGCAGGTAGCCGTAGTACCAGAGCACCGCGACGGTGCCGAGGATGCTGCAGATACCGGTGATGATCAGGGGGATGGCGTTACGTTCTTCGCTCATTGCGGGCTCTCTGAAGATTCAACGGATGATTTCGGATAATTCGGGATCTCGCCCAGGCGGCGCAAGCCGTCGAAGTGCCAGGGGTCGTCGAGATAGCGCAGCATCACCGTTCGCCAGACCGGGTCGGCGAATGTCTGCACATGCCCACCGCGAGTCAGCTGCAGGACCCTGGGCGGCGGCGCAGCTTGATACAGACGGATGCCGTTGGAAAGAGGCACGATGGGATCATCGAGGCTGTGGTAGATCAATTTCGGCACGCCCTTCAATTGCGCCACCGAACCGATTGCACTGTCACCGTCGGGCACCAGCCAGGACAGCGGCACTTGCAAGGCCCAGGTCAGCCAGGACGTGCTCAGGGCGAAACGCCCTACGTCGCGATAACTGGCGGGCACGCCATCGAGCACCAGGGCCTTGAGTCGCGGCTGACGCTCGGGATGATCGGCCAGGTAATGCACCGCCAGCGCGCCGCCCAGGCTCTGGCCGAGCAGCACCAGCGGCTTGCCTTGAACCTCAGGCGCCTGGTCGAGCCATTTGAACGCCGCATCGATGTCCTGATAGATCGCCGGCAGGCTCGGCTCGCCTTCGGACCGGCCGTAACCGCGGTAATCCACCATCAATACCTGGTAACCCTGCTCGGGCAACCACCAACTCCCCCCCAGATGCCAGGCCAGGTTGCCGCCGTTACCGTGCAAGTGCAGTACGGTGCCCTTAACCTCCACCCCTTGTTTGACCGGCAACCACCAGCCATGGAGCCTGAGACCGTCGGCGGTGGTCAAGGCGACGTCGCGATACTCGAGTTTGGCCCGCTCGGGGGTAAAAGGCAGGCCGCGTTCGGGGTAGAACAGCAGCGAGCTGCACCCGCTCAGAAACAGTAAAAGGCAAATGATGCCGAGGGTTCGCATCCGGTGAAACCTCGCAAAAAATAAATGAAACACCGTCCCCTGTGGGAGCGAGCCTGCTCGCGATTACGGTAGAACGGTCAACATCAATGTTGACTGGAACATCGCAATCGCGAGCAGGCTCGCTCCCACATTTTTAACCACATTGTATTCAGAGGATATTGGAATAATCCGCTTCGATCCGGTCCAGGCTCAGGTGGTTCAGGAAGTTGGAGAAACACATCCAGGCCGACAGCGCGTTCATGTCGCGGAACTGTTCCGGCAGGTATTTGGGTGGCACGACCAGGCCTTCGTCCACGAGTTGGCGCATCGTGCGCATGTCTTCCAGGGTGGTTTTGCCGCAGAACAACAGCGGCACCTGTTCCAGCTTGCCTTTGCGTACGGCCAGCTGAATGTAGTTGTAAACCATGATGAAGCCCTTGAGGTAGGACAAGTCTTTGGTGAATGGCAGACCGGTCGGCACCGAACCCCGGAAAACCCGGCTGGCGTTGCCGTAGCTTTCGCCCATCTCAAAGCCCTGCTCACGGAAGAACTCGTATATCTGCAGAAAGTCCGCCCCCTCCTCCACCATGTGAATGGCCCGGGTGCGATTGGTCAGCTTGCGCAGGCGACTTGGGTAAGAGGCGAAGGTGATGATCTCCATCAGGATCGCCAGGCCTTCCTGGGTTACGGTGGACGAGGGCGGGCCCTTGGACAGGAAGGTGCAGATCGGCTGATTCAGGCCGTTGAGGGTGGTGCCGACGTGCACCAGGCCTTCATGGACTTCCAGGGCCCGGACGTCGCGGTCGTTGAACATCGCATCGGTGCGGATCTTGATGTAATCGGCACCAGCCGCCGCATCGGCCACGATCCCGTCCGACTCGAACACCCGGATGGTTTCCTCGGCCTCGCCAAAGACCCGGTTGAGGCGATGCTGCAGCAGGCTGACAGCGTCCTGGGCGGTCAGAATCTTCGGCTCATCCTTCAGGTCGCCACGGCCGTCAATGTTGTTCAGGTAATCGGAGAGCATCAGCCCCAGGTCAGCCAGGGTCGGGTCACCGGCATGGAACGCATCGGAGGCGGCGCCGTACAGCTCCTGGGAGATCAGCCCGAAATCCTCGGTGCCGCGTGCTTCGAGCATGCGCACCACCATGCGGTATTCCTTGCACATGCGACGCATGATCTGGCCGACCGGGTTGAACTGCCCGAGCTGACGGGTGATGTCGCGTTCGATGTTCTGGAATTCCAGCTTCACTTTGCTGGAATCGAAGGACAGGGGCCGGTTGAGGTAATAGTCGCGGTCCACGGCGGGCATTTCCTTGCCCTTGGCCTTGAGGAAACCCTTGCGGATGCTTTCATCCCACTTTACTGCGTCGAGAATGCGAATCGGCGTTTGCGCCAGCACAATGCGATCGGACAAGGTGCGTATCGTCTGCTGGTAATCGTCCACCCGGAACTCCTGTGAAAAAACGTCCGCTTATTGCAATTATTGGGATTTGACCAGCCGCTGGTAGCGCACGGCCTCCGAGAACACATCGGAGTTGGCCGGGTCGTCGAGGTAACGGAAAACCGTGTTCATGTCGCTGTCCACCAGCACGCCGTCACCTTCTTCGCTCTGGTTCGGCTGGCCGCTGAGGATCTTCTGGCCGATGGCTTGGTTGATCTGATCCATATCCAGGTTGTAGATCACCAGTTCCTGCTTGTCGGTCAGTTCAAAACCGGCGATCACGAAATGCCCCCCAAAGCGGGCCGGCACCTTGGCCGACAGATACCAGCGGCTGCCGTGACGGGAGACGGTCACCGGGATGGCTTCGCGCTCCAGAGGCCTGGCCCTGAAGTAGGTGACGGCTTGATAACGGCGCGGGCCCACTTCGGCCAACTCCAGGTTGAGCGGCTCGCCCCAGGCGTTGGTACTGGTCCAGTGGCCGACCAAGCCTTGGGGCGCGGCTTCGCTGTCGGGCAACGGCGCCTTGAAGGACACCAGGCAGCCACTGAGCAGCAGCAACGACACGGCCATTACAACGGCACGCCAGGCTTTCATTTGAACTCCCTATGCAAATGTGGCGAGGGGATTTATCCCCGCTGGGCTGCGCAGCAGACCCAAAGGCTGTCAACTCAATTTGCCTGGCACGCTGAGTTGTCTGGTTGTAGGGCCGCTGCGCGCCCCAACGGGGATAAATCCCCTCGCCACAAATGCGTGTTCCACCAAGGTTACACCGACGCCAATACCAGATGCATGTAGCGGGTCAGGATGCCGAGCATTTCTTCTGCCGCTACCGGCTCGGCGCCATTGAGCAAGCCTTGATATTCCATCCGTCCGATAATCGCCGTCAACACTTTGGCATCCTGCTGGGGTTCACGCGAGCCCAAAACCTGGAAAAACTGACAAGTGCCGTGCAACAGGATCTGCTGGTGGGAGCGCACCAGCTCCGCCAGGCGCGGGTTGAGCAGCGCTTCCTGGCGAAAAGCCTGTTCCGCCATCAGGTATTCGCGCCGGCTGTGCAATTGATGCTGCACGTAGTCGGCGGTCATCCGGGCGATGTCATCCGCCAGTTGCGAGCGGGATTCGGCGCTGCCGTCTCCGTAGGCAACCATCTCCCGCAGCAGGCCTTCATTGTTGGTCCACAGCTTGGCCATGAACGCCGCGCTGCGCTCCACGTACTGGGCGAAGGTATCGGTCAGCAGGTCATCAATGTCCTTGAAGTAATAAGTCGTGGCCGACAGCGGCACACCCGCTTCGGCGGCCACGGCGCGGTGGCGTACCGCCCGCACACCATCGCGCACCACAATCCGCATGGCCGCGTCGAGAATCTCCTGGCGACGCTGTTCACTGCCCTGCCGGCTGGCCTTGCGACCCTGGTACTGAACACTTTCAGCGACAGCAGTGGCGACGCCCGCCGCACCTTCTGGAGCCATTGCACGATTCACGACAGGTCTTTCCTCGCTATTTCAAAAGTAACCAATTGATACGTTTGTACCAGACAGGCAATAAAAAGCCGCCTGTTCGAGGCGGCTTTTTAATTGAAACACTTACGCTTGGGGCCGCATGTGCGGGAAAAGAATGACATCCCGGATCGACGGAGAGTTGGTCAGCAACATCACCAGGCGATCGATGCCGATGCCTTCGCCGGCCGTCGGCGGCATGCCGTACTCAAGGGCGCGAACGAAGTCGGCATCGTAGTGCATGGCCTCGTCGTCGCCGGCGTCCTTGTCGGCCACCTGGGCCATGAAACGCTCTGCCTGATCTTCGGCGTCATTGAGCTCGGAGTAGGCGTTGGCGATTTCACGGCCACCGATGAACAGCTCGAAACGGTCGGTCACGCTTGGGTTCTCGTCGTTGCGACGGGCCAGCGGCGACACTTCGAACGGGTACTGGGTGATGAAGTGCGGCTGCTCCAGCTTGTGCTCGACCAACTCTTCGAAAATCATCACTTGCAGCTTGCCCAGACCCTCGAAGCCGAGCACCTTGGCGCCGGCTTTCTTGGCGATGGCACGGGCCTTTTCGATGTCCTGCAGGTCGGCCGCGGTGATGTCCGGGTTGTACTTGAGGATCGAGTCGAACACCGACAGGCGCACGAACGGTTCGCCGAAATGGAACACCTTGTCGCCGTACGGCACGTCGGTGGTGCCGAGCACCAACTGCGCCAACTCGCGGAACAGCTCCTCGGTCAGGTCCATGTTGTCTTCGTAGTCGGCGTAGGCCTGGTAGAACTCGAGCATGGTGAACTCGGGGTTGTGCCGGGTCGAAACGCCTTCGTTACGGAAGTTGCGGTTGATCTCGAAGACCTTCTCGAAGCCACCCACAACCAGGCGCTTGAGGTACAGCTCCGGCGCGATACGCAGGAACATTTCCATGTCCAGGGCGTTGTGGTGGGTTTCGAACGGCTTGGCCGCCGCGCCGCCGGGGATGGTCTGCAGCATCGGCGTTTCGACTTCGAGGAAGTCACGCTTCATCAGGAAGCTGCGGATATGGGCGATAACCTGCGAGCGCACGCGGAAGGTCTGGCGTACCTCTTCGTTGACGATCAGGTCGACGTAGCGCTGGCGATAGCGTTGCTCGGTGTCGGTCAGGCCGTGGTGCTTGTCCGGCAGTGGGCGCAGGGACTTGGTCAGCAGGCGCACACTGGTCATTTCGACGTACAGGTCGCCCTTGCCGGAACGGGCCAGGGTGCCTTCGGCGGCAATGATGTCGCCCAGGTCCCAGGTCTTGACGGCGGCCAGGGTTTCTTCCGGCAGGGTCTTGCGGTTGACGTAGACCTGGATGCGCCCGGTCATGTCCTGGATCACCATGAAAGAACCACGGTTGAGCATGATACGACCGGCAACCTTGACGGGAATCGCGGCCTCGGCCAGCTCTTCCTTGGTCTTGTCCGCGTACTTCTTCTGCAGAACGTCGCAGTACGCGTCGCGGCGGAAGTCGTTGGGGAAGGCCTGGCCCTTGGCGCGCTCGGCAGCAAGCTTTTCCTTGCGCAGGGCGATCAGGGAGTTTTCTTCCTGTTGCAGGGCTTGCGGGTCGAGTTCTAGGTCGCTCATGTCTTTAAGGTTTCCATCACAGGTTCGTTGCCCCCGGCCCCGGGCCGGAGTTTGCGGCCAGGCCTCGCTCCCCTTGGAAGCGTGCCTGCCCGCCGCATGGGTGTCGCGTTACAGCCCTTGTTTGAGGCTGGCGATCAGGTATTCGTCGATATCGCCGTCGAGCACCTTGTCGCAGTCGCTGCGTTCGATGCTGGTGCGCAGGTCCTTGATCCGCGAGGCGTCAAGTACATACGAACGGATCTGGTGACCCCAGCCGATGTCCGACTTGGTGTCTTCCAAGGCCTGGGACGCCGCGTTGCGCTTCTGCACTTCCTGCTCGTACAAACGGGCCCGCAGCATTTTCATCGCGGTGTCCTTGTTCGCGTGCTGGGAGCGTTCGTTCTGGCAACTGACCACGGTGTTGGTCGGTACGTGGGTAATCCGTACGGCCGAATCCGTGGTGTTAACGTGCTGACCACCGGCCCCGGAGGAACGGTAGGTGTCGATGCGCAGGTCGGACGGGTTGATGTCGATTTCGATGTTGTCATCGATTTCCGGCGAGACAAACACTGCCGAGAACGACGTGTGGCGACGGTTACCGGAGTCGAACGGACTCTTGCGCACCAGGCGATGCACGCCGATCTCGGTGCGCAGCCAGCCAAAAGCGTATTCGCCCTTGATGTGCACGGTGGCACCCTTGATCCCGGCGACTTCACCGGCCGACAGTTCCATGATGGTCGCGTCGAAGCCGCGTTTGTCGGCCCAGCGCAGGTACATGCGCAGCAGGATGTTGGCCCAGTCCTGGGCTTCGGTGCCGCCGGAACCGGCCTGGATGTCCAGGTAGGCGTTATTGGCGTCCATCTCGCCACTGAACATGCGCCGGAATTCCAGCTTGGCCAACGCCTCCTCGAGGCGTGTCAGCTCGGCGACAACATCGCCGACGGCGCCTTCATCGTTTTCTTCGACAGCCATGTCCAGCAGGTCGCGGCAGTCGGCCAGGCCGCTGGACATTTCATCCAGGGTCTCGACGATCTGCGCCAGCGCGGCACGCTCGCGGCCCAGTTCCTGGGCGTACGACGGGTTGTTCCAGACATTCGGATCTTCAAGCTCGCGATTGACTTCGGTCAGACGCTCATGCTTTTGATCGTAGTCAAAGATACCCCCGAATAGTTTCGGAGCGCTCGGACAGGTCCTTGATGGTGTTCAGGATCGGGTTGATTTCCATGGCGGGCAGCACTCGTTGGCGAACTTTTGAAAGCCGGCGAGTATAACGTAATCAAGCGCCAGCGGCAGCCCGCCTGGCGGCTTTAGGGACACCAATTCCTTGTGGCGAGGGAGCTTGCTCCCGCTGGGCCCTGTAGGGGCTGGCGAAGCCTGCGATCTTTTGATCTTTCGCTTTCGACTCAATGGGTCGTGGAAAGATCGCAGCCTCGTTGCACTCGACAGCTCCTACCGGCGCAGTTCGGCGGGAGTACGCGCCGTTGCCACAGAGGGCTAGCTTTGCGAGGCCTATTCGATCCCCACCCGATTACGCCCATTGTGCTTGGCCATGTACAACCCCTTGTCCGCCGCCGAAATCAGCTGGCGGCAATCGCCACCTTGCTGGGGCGTGAAGGTCGAGACGCCAACGCTGACGGTCAGGTTCGCCCCCTCATGAGGCGTGATGTGGGGGATGTTCAGGGCAACGACGCTCTGGCGCAGCTTTTCGGCCATCAATCGGGCACCGCCAGGCGAGGTGCCGGGCAGTACCAGGGCGAACTCTTCGCCGCCGTAACGGGCCGGCAGGTCGGACGGACGGCTGCACGCATCACGGATCGCCGTGGCGACCTTGCGCAGGGCTTCGTCCCCCTCCAGATGGCCGAAATTGTCGTTGAAGGACTTGAAGTAATCCACGTCGATCATCAACAGCGATAGCTGGGACTGGTCCCGCAGCGCCCTTCTCCACTCCAGCTCCAGGTATTCATCGAAGTGCCGGCGGTTGGACAGCCCGGTCAGGCCGTCGGAATTCATCAGTCGCTGCAGCACCAGATTGGTGTCGAGCAATTGCTGCTGGCTGACCCGCAGGGCGCGATAGGCCGCATCGCGCTGCAGCAGCATCATGTAGGACCGCGAGTGATAGCGAATGCGCGCCACCAGTTCGATGTTGTCCGGCAACTTGACCAGGTAATCGTTGGCCCCGGCGGCGAACGCCGCGCTTTTGACCAGCGGGTCCTCCTTGGTGGACAGGACAATGATCGGAATATCCCGGGTCGCCGGATGGTTACGGTATTCGCGCACCAGGCTCAGGCCGTCAAGACCGGGCATCACCAAGTCCTGGAGAATCACCGTTGGTTTGATGCGCACCGCCTGGGCGATGGCCTGGTGTGGGTCGGCGCAGAAATGGAAGTCGATGTTATCTTCCTTTGACAGCCCGCGCCGCACCGCCTCGCCGATCATCGCCTGGTCGTCGACGAGCAAGACCATGGCGGCATTCTCATCGCGCTTGAAATCGTCGAGTTGTAAATCATTCATGGGAGCTCACCTGAATACGGCTGTGGACAAGGTTGCCGGGGTTCTTCATGGGGTAAAAATTTCCGCCAACCGTGGCGCTATCTGGTCCAGCGCAAGGATCTGCGCAGCCGCGTCGATGGCCGCTGCCGCTTTGGGCATGCCGTACACCGCGCTGCTCTGCTGGTCCTGGGCGATGGTCGGATAGCCCTGCTGGCGCATGAGTTTAAGCCCTTGGGCCCCGTCGCGGCCCATGCCCGTGAGCAAAACGCCCACCGCGTCACCGCTCCAGAAGTGGGCGACGCTCTCGAAAAACACGTCGATGGAAGGCCGATAGATCTCGTTGACCGGCTCGGCGGTGTAGGCCAGGGTGCCGTTTTTCAACAGGCGCAAATGGTGGTTGGTGCCGGCCAGCAGCACCGTACCGCTTTGCGGCGGCTCGCCGTGCCGGGCCAGGCGGACCTCTAGGCCTGACGCACTGCTGAGCCATTGCGCCATGCCTGCGGCAAACACCTCATCCACATGCTGGACCAGCACAATGGCCGGGGCGAAATGCCGGGGCAGGCCCTTGAGCAGGATCTCCAGCGCCGCCGGCCCACCTGCCGACGATCCGATGGCAACCAGGCTATTGCGTGACAACGAAACACGCTGCGCCGCCGGTGCCGCGCGTTCACGGTGATTGCGCTCACCGATCAGCCAGCCGATGTTGGTGATCTTGCGCAGCAGCGGTGCCGCCGCGTGCGCGGGGTTGCCGACCCCCAAGGTGGGGGTATCAACCACATCCAGCGCGCCATACCCCATGGCTTCGAACACGCGGTGAACGTTCTGCTGGCTGTCACCGGTGACAATCACAATGGCGCACGGGGTTTCGGCCATGATCCGCCGGGTCGCCTCCACACCATCCATGATGGGCATGAGCAGGTCCATCAGAATCAGGTCCGGGGTGTATTCGGCGCAACGCTGGACCGCCTCGGCACCGTCGGCGGCCACCCAGACCAACTGGTGCGCCGGCTCGAAGGCCAGGGCACGGCGCAGGGCTTCGACCGCCAGGGGCATGTCATTGACGATGGCGATCTTCAAGCGCGTGCTCCTCCGATCAATTCGACGACGGCATCGAGCAGGGCGTCGTCATGGAAACTGGCCTTGGCTAGATAATAGTCAGCGCCGGCGTCCAGGCCACGGCGACGATCTTCTTCACGATCCTTGTAGGACACCACCATCACCGGCAGCGACTGCAGACGGTTATCGCGCCGCAACAGCGACACCAACTCGATGCCATCCATGCGCGGCATGTCGATGTCGGTGATCAGCAGGTCGAAATCCTCCGCTCGCAGCGCGTTCCAGCCGTCCATGCCGTCCACGGCCACCGCCACGTCATAGCCGCGATTGAGCAACAGCTTGCGTTGCAGCTCGCGCACGGTCAGGGAGTCGTCCACCACCAGGATCCGCTTGCGCGGTGTCTGCGTCTGGTTCTGGCGGGCGATGCGCTCCAGGCGCCCGGTGTCGAGCAACTTGTCCACCGAGCGCAGCAGGTCTTCGACATCGACGATCAGCACCACCGAACCATCGTCCAGCAAGGCACCTGCGGAGATGTCCTGGATCTTGCCCAGGCGTTCGTCCAGGGGCAGGACCACCAGCGTGCGCTCGCCAATGAACCGTTCGACCGCCACGCCGTAGATTGCCTCGCGCTCACGGATCACCACGACCTTGAGCGCCTGGTTGTTGTTCTGTGATGCCGGGCGATTGAGCAACTGACTGGCCGCGACCAGTCCGACATGCCGCCCTTCGTGCCAGAAGTGCTGGCGCCCTTCGACCTGCACAATGTCCTCAGGAGCGAGGTCGCACATGCGCTCGATGTGAGCCAGGGGAAAGGCGTAGGCTTCACCGCCGACTTCCACCACCAGACTGCGCACCACCGAGAGTGTCAGCGGCACCTCGAGATGGAAGCGGCTGCCCTCACCCGCTGTCTGCTCCAACACCACCGCGCCACGCAGTTGCCGGACCATATGCTGGACGGCGTCCAGGCCGACGCCGCGCCCGGACACTTCAGTGACGGTGTCGCGCAGGCTGAAGCCGGGCAGGAACAGGAACGTCAGCAGTTCCTCTTCGCTCAAGTTGGCGGCGGTCTGCTCAGGGGAAAGCCCTCGTTCGACGACGCTGCGCCGCACCCGCTCCAGGTCCACACCGGCGCCGTCGTCCGCCAGTTCCAGCACCAGCAGGCCCGCCTGATGGGAGGCGCGCAAGCGGATCAAACCTTCGGCGGGTTTGCCGGCGAGCACCCGTTGCTCCGGGGATTCGATGCCATGGTCCACGGCGTTGCGCAGCAGATGGGTCAGCGGTGCTTCGAGCCTTTCCAGCACGTCGCGGTCGACCTGGGTTTTATCGCCCTCAATCTCCAGGCGCACCTGCTTGCCCAGGCTGCGGCCCAGGTCACGGACCATGCGGGCCTGGCCGGATAACACATCGGCAAACGGTCGCATGCGACAGGCCAGCGCCGTGTCGTACAACACCTGTGCTCGCTGACCGGCCTGCCAGGCGAACTCATCCATCTCTGCGGTTTTCTGCGCCAACAGTTGCTGGGTTTCGGCCAGCAAACGGCGGGCGTCGTTGAGCGCTTCCTCGGCCTGCAAGCTCAACGCGTGTTCCTTGAGGTGCACATTCAGCTCTTCCAAGGCCCGCAAGCCGTTGCTCTGCTGGCGCTTGAGCCGTTGCATCGTCGCCAGCCAGGGCTTGAGGCGCTGGGTTTCCACCAAGGATTTACTGGACAGGTCCAACAGGCTATTGAGGCGCTCGGCGGTGACCCGCAACACCCGCTCGCCCCCTTCGGTGACCCGTTTCCCCTTGGGGACCGCTTCCGTTGACGCCAGCGGTTCTGCCTCGGCCGGCTCAACGCGTAAGGCCTCGGCTTGCATCTCGATTCGCGGTGGCACGACAGGCGTCTGCGCAGCGGCAGGATCGAGCAGTTGCCCCATCAACGCCACATACGCATCGACGTCCTGAGCTGCGATGCTGTTGCCAGGCGTGGCAATTCGCGTCAACAGGTCGGTGCCTTGCAGCAAGGCATCGATATGCTCGGCGCGCAGGACCAGGCGGCGCTCCTGGGCGCTGACCAGGCAATCCTCCATGACATGCGCCACGCTGACCCCGGCGTTCACCCCAACGATCCGCGCCGCGCCCTTGAGGGAATGAGCCGCGCGCATGCACGACTCAAGATAATCGGCCTGGGTCGGGTCGCGTTCCAGGGCCAGCAGGCCGGCGCTGAGCACCTGAGTCTGGGCTTCGGCTTCCAGGCTGAACAACTCCAGCAACGAGGCGTCACGCATTTGATCAGGGGTCATGACAGGCTCCGGGTCATGGCGGACAACAACTGTTCTTCGTCCAGCCAGCGCAGGCTGCGGCCCTTGAACTTCAATACGCCACGGGTGTACTTGGCCGCCGATTGCGAGGCAGCACTCAGGACGCGTTCATCGATGGCGTGAATGCCGTCCACCTCGTCCACCGGCACCACCACCGGACCGCCCTGGGCCGCGACGATCAACATGCGCGGCATGACCCGTGCACCGGCAACCACCGCCCCGCCGGGCTCCAGGTCCAAAAGGTCCACCAGCGAGAGGCAGGCCACCAGGGCCCCGCGCACATTCGCCACGCCCAACAAGGCCCGCGAACGCTGGTGGGGCAGCGAATGAATCGGCTGCAACGGCGCCACTTCCACCAGACTGCGGGTGGTCAGGCCCAGCCACTCTTCGCCCAGTCGGAACATCAACAGCGATCGGGTGACGATATCGCTGTCCAGCGGCGCGAGGGTCAGATCCCGGTCGTCGCGCTGCAAAGTGTAGCGGTCGAGCAAGCGGGTGGCCGCCGCCGAATACACCGAGCAGTTGCGGCAGTGAATATGCTCGGCCAGCAATGGACAGGATTTATCGCCATGCACCCCGATGCGGTTCCAGCAGTCGTCGATGGCCTGGGCATCGTCATGGGTCAGTTTGTCATTAGCCGAACCACTCATTGTTTACGCTCACTGTCAGCCATGCGCCCGCTACGAGCGGCGCGGTCCTGCAATCGACGGGCACCGGCCGCGTCTCCCTGGGAAGCCAGCAGCGCCGCCAGATGCACCAGGGCCTCGGCGTGTTGCGGTTCAAGATAGAGCGCCTTGCGATAAAAACCCTGGGCCTCCAGTGCGCTACCGGCCATGTCACTGAGCAGTCCCAGCCAGTAGAACACTTGGGCCGCCGGCGCATGACTGCTCAAGTATTGCTGGCAGGCAGCACGGGCTTCGGCGCTTTTGCCAGCATTGGCCAGCGCGGCGATATTGGCCAGCAAGGTAGCGGCGTCGCTGTTTTTCGACTCGGTGATCGGGGTCACCCTTGCTGCAAACGGCCGGGGCCGGACCACTGGAGGGATGACGCGAGACGCGACCTGACCAAGCGGCAGCGGGGCCGGCAGCGGAGTCGACATCAACGCGGGGAGCGGTTTTGGCTCCGGGGCGCCTTGGCGACTGAAAGCGAAAGACTGGGCAATCCCGATCGAACGCATGCCCAACCGCCCCAGCAAACTGCCCTCGGCGGGACCGATAAACAGCACGCCGTCCTGGTGGGTCAGGCGCTTGAGCACCTCGAACACCTGCTGCTGGGTTGGCTGGTCGAAATAGATCAGCAGGTTGCGGCAGAACACAAAGTCGTAAGGGGCCTCATTCACCAGCAAGGTCGGATCCAGCAGGTTGCCCACTTGCAGACGTACCTGTTCACTCACCCGCTCGCTGAGGCGATAACCCTCTGCCTCGGCGTTGAAATGTCGCTCGCGAAAACCAAGGTCGGCGCCACGGAAAGAGTTTCTGCCATAACGCGCTTGCCTGGCACGCTCTATCGACAGCGGACTGACGTCCAGCGCGTCCACCTTGAACTGATGCGGCCCCAGGCCCGCGTCGAGCAAGGCCATGGCGATGGAGTAAGGCTCTTCGCCGGTGGAGCACGGCAAGCTGAGAATGCGCAGCGCGCGCAGGTGCTTGATCTCGGCCAAGCGCTTGATGGCCAGCCTGGCGAGGGTGGCGAAGGACTCGGGATAACGGAAGAACCAAGTCTCCGGGACAATCACCGCTTCGATCAGCGCCTGTTGCTCCTGGGCCGAATGTTGCAGGCACTGCCAGTACTCATCTGCGGCTCGCCCAGGCACGGCAATGATGCGCTGGCGCACGGCCCGCTCAATGATGGCGGTGCCGACGGAGGTGACATCCAGGCCGATGCGCTCCTTGAGAAAATCGAAAAACCGCTGGTCGTTGCTCATGGCCGACCCTCGATGTCATCGAAGCTCAAGGGCGGCGTGGGAAACAGCACGGCACGGACCGACTCGTCGAGCAGGTCATTGACCCGCACCCATTGCAACAGGCCTTGCGCGTCTTCGCGCACCGGACCCAGGTACGGCGCCTGTGGATTATCCAAGCCATAGGGTCGGAAATCCGCCGGATCGCAACGCAGGGTGTCGGTGGCTTGTTCCAGAATCAGCCCCAGAACCTGCCCCGCCTGCTGCGCGTCGGGGCGGTAATACACCAGCACCAGGCGCGTACTGGTACGCGCCTGGGCGCTCTGACCGAAGGTCAGCCTGCACAGATCGATCACGGGCACCACCGCGCCGCGCCAGGCAAACACGCCCGCCACCCAGGACGGTGCCCGGGCAATCGGCTTGAGGGGCAGGCGCGGCAGCACTTCCACCACATCGATGGCTTGCAGGGCGTAGCGTTCGTTGCCGATGCAAAACACCAGGAACAACGACTGACGGGCCGCCGGCACGGCGCCACGTCTGGCCTCGAACTCGCTCATCAGACTTTGAAACGCGAGACGCCGCTGCGCAGCCCCACGGCCACCTGGCTCAGTTCATCGATGGCGGAACTGGCCTGGCGCAGCGACTCCACCGTCTGACTGCTGGCATCGCCCAGTTGCACCAGGGCGTGGTTGATCTGCTCAGCGCCGGTGGCCTGGGCTTGCATGCCTTCGTTGACCATCAACACCCGCGGCGCCAGCGCCTGCACCTGATGGATGATCTGCGACAGTTGCTCGCCGATCTGCTGCACCTCGGCCATGCCACGGCGCACTTCTTCGGAGAACTTGTCCATGCCCATCACGCCAGCGGATACGGCGGACTGGATTTCGCGCACCATCTGCTCGATGTCGTAGGTTGCCACGGCCGTCTGATCCGCCAGGCGCCGCACCTCAGTGGCGACCACGGCAAAACCGCGACCGTACTCACCCGCCTTCTCGGCCTCGATGGCGGCATTGAGGGACAACAGGTTGGTCTGGTCGGCCACCTTGACGATGGTCACCACCACCTGGTTGATGTTGCCGGCCTTCTCGTTGAGGATCGCCAACTTGGCATTCACCAGATCCGCGACGCCCATCACCGAGTGCATGGTTTCTTCCATGCGCGCCAGGCCTTGCTGGCCGGAACCGGCGGCCACCGAGGCCTGATCGGCAGCACTGGAAACTTCGGTCATGGTGCGCACCAGATCCCGGGACGTGGCGGCGATTTCTCGAGAGGTCGCGCCGATCTCCGTCGTGGTAGCGGCGGTTTCCGTGGCGGTGGCCTGTTGCTCGCGGGAAGTGGCAGCGATCTCGGTCACCGAGGTGGTGACCTGCACCGAAGAACGCTGGGCCTGGGAGACCAGCGAGGTCAGCTCGGCCATCATGTCGTTGAAGCCGGTTTCCACGGCCCCGAACTCGTCTTTGCGCGCCAGGTTCAGGCGTCCGCTCAGGTCGCCGCTGCGCATGACGCCGAGGATTTCCACAATGCGATTCATCGGCGCCATGATCGCACGCATCAACAACAGGCCGCAGAGCATGGCAATGAGCACCGCCACGAGAAACGACAGCCCCATGGCAACTTCAGCGGCGGTTACCGACTGACTGATGGTCAGGGCAGCTTTTTCCGCCAGCTCCCGGTTGCGTTCGATGATCTGGTTCAAATGCCCGCGACCGTCGAGCCATGCCGGGGTCAGCTCCTTCTCCAGCGCCAGCTGTGCCCCGTCATAATCCTTGCGTTCATACAGGTCCAGAACCTTCGCCAGGGCCTTGTTGAAGTCCTGATGATTGACCTCGAATTCGTCGAAGGAGACTTGGTCGGCAGGGTCCTGAATCAGCTTTTGATAGTGCTGGATTTCCTCGCGCAGATGCTGCTCGTAACCCTGGTAGAGCGCCTTGTCCTCGGCAGTGATTTCCCGCTGTCCCGAGAGGCCGACGATCTGCTGGGTCTTGACGTAGCTGTCGACCCAGCCACCGCGAATCATGGAACTGTAATACACCCCCGGTACCGCGTAGACGCGCACTTTTTCTTCACTGGCCTCGATCTTCAACAACCGCGAATACGTGACGACCACCATCAGCAGCATGATGGCGATGATCACCGCAAAACTCGCCAGGATGCGTTGGCGCAACGTCCAGTTCTTCACAGAGAAACCTCAGGCATTTGAAATGCTGGGGAGTATAGCCGAGGGCGGTGTGGCGTCTGTATGGCGGTGTGGGAAGAGTTTGGCGATTCGCCCAATTGTTCAAACAGCTCAATCGATAGGGCAGTCGATGCAAAAGCTATGTGGGAGCGAGCCTGCTCGCGATTGCGGTGCATCAGTCAATAATAGTGTCGACTGACATACCGCTATCGCGAGCAGGCTCGCTCCCACAAGGGAGGATGGTTCCCCTGGGGTCAGGCCTGACTCAAAGAGACGCCTGGCGAACCTGCTTCTCCAGCTCGGTCTTCAAGCCCGGCTCCAGTTTGAGCTGGCGCGCCAGTTCATCGAGGTAGGATTTCTCCATGAAGTTTTCCTCATCCACCAGCATCACGCTGGCGATGTACATCTCAGCGGCCATTTCCGGCGTGCTGGCGGCCCGGGCGACGTCGGTGGGGTCCAGGGGTTTGTTGAGCTCGGCGTGCAGCCAGTGTTGCAGCTCCTGATCGTTGTCAAGCTTGGTGAATTCGCCTTCGATCAACTGCTTTTCACGCTCGTCGACGTGGCCATCGGCCTTGGCCGCCGCCACCAGGGCCGTGAGGATTGCCTGGCTGTGCTGCTCGACCTGGGCCGGGGGGAGACGATCCAGCGTTTGCGGTTCAGTTTTCGGCGCACTGCCCTGCTGGGCTTGCCAATTGCCATAGGCCTTGTAGGCAATCACGCCCAATGCCGCCAGACCACCGTAGGTCAGGGCCTTGCCGCCAAACTGGCGAGCCTTCTTGTTGCCCAGCAACAGGCCCATGGCGCCGGCGGCCAGCGCCCCGCCACCCGCGCCGGAGAGCATCCCGCCCAAATTACCAGCACCACCGCCGAGCAAACCGCCCAGGCCGCCGGATGACTTGCCTTGGGCACCGCCAGCCTTGTTCTGCAACATTTCCTGACCGGACTTGAGAAGCTGATCGAGCAATCCACGGGTGTTCATCTGCTGCCTCCACGCATTCGGGTAACCGGATCATTAAGGCAATCAGCCTAGTTCGAAAGTGCCCGCGCCTGTCGGTGAGAGTGCTTCGAGATGTTGCTTGCCGATTTTCATGTGGCTGCGGCGAACCCGATAAAACGATATAGACTCGAATCAACTGAAAAACCGCCGCAAAAACAGCTTTGACGAGGGATTGGACATGCAAACCAAACTGCTGATCAATGGCCAACTGGTGAACGGCGACGGGCCCGGCCAGGCCGTGTTCAACCCCGCGCTGGGGCGGGTGCTGGTGGAAATCAACGAAGCCAGCGAAGCCCAGGTCGATGCCGCCGTGCGCGCGGCCGACAATGCCTTCGAAAACTGGTCTCAGGTTCCGCCCAAGGATAGGTCTGTGCTGCTGCTCAGGCTGGCCGATGCCATCGAAGCCCACGGTGAAGAACTGGCGAAGCTGGAATCGGACAACTGCGGCAAGCCCTTGAACGCCGTGCTCAACGACGAGATCCCGGCCATTGCCGACGTGTTCCGTTTCTTTGCCGGCGCCAGCCGGTGCATGAGCGGCTCGGCGGGTGGCGAATACCTGCCGGGGCACACGTCGATGACCCGCCGCGACCCGGTGGGCGTGATCGCCTCCATCGCGCCGTGGAATTACCCGCTGATGATGGTCGCCTGGAAAATCGCCCCGGCCCTGGCCGCCGGTAATACCGTGGTGCTCAAACCCTCGGAGCAGACCCCGCTGACAGCGTTGCGCCTGGCGGAACTGGCGTCGGATATTTTCCCCGCTGGCGTACTGAACGTGGTGTTCGGGCGTGGGCAGACCGTCGGCCAACCGTTGGTCACCCACGCAAAAGTGCGCATGGTGTCACTGACCGGCTCCATCGCCACGGGCGCGAACATCATTTCCAGCACGGCCGACAGCGTCAAACGCACTCACATGGAACTGGGCGGCAAGGCCCCGGTGATCATTTTCGACGATGCCGACATTGACGCGGCCGTGGAAGGCATCCGCACCTTCGGCTTCTACAATGCCGGCCAGGATTGCACCGCTGCCTGCCGCATTTATGCCCAACAAGGCATCTATGACCGGTTCGTCGAGAAACTCGGCGCGGCGGTGGCCAGCATCAAGTACGGCCTGCAAACCGCCCCGGACACCGAGATGGGTCCGCTGATCACTGCCCAGCACCGCGACCGCGTGGCCGGCTTTGTCGAACGGGCCATCGCCCAATCGCATATTCGCCTGATTACCGGTGGCAAGGCCGTGGACGGCAACGGATTCTTCTTTGAACCAACGGTGTTGGCCGACGCCCAGCAGGACGACGAAATCGTGCGCCGCGAGGTTTTCGGGCCGGTGGTGTCCGTCACGCCGTTCATCGACGAAGCGCAGGTGCTGGCCTGGGCCAACGACTCGGACTACGGCCTGGCGTCTTCAGTCTGGACCGCCGACATCGGCCGCGCCCATCGCCTCGCCGCACGTCTGCAATATGGCTGCACCTGGGTCAATACCCACTTCATGCTTGTCAGCGAAATGCCCCATGGCGGTCAGAAACGTTCTGGTTATGGCAAGGACATGTCGATGTATGGGCTGGAGGACTACACGGTGGTGCGGCATGTGATGTTCAAGCATTAAATGCAAGACACCGTGTCAAGCATTTAGCAATACATACCCACGGCTGCCCGGCGTTCGTACTGCTAAGGTTTTCGTCGGATCGGTGCACGCTCGCCGGTTGACGGAAATCCTGGCAGGACCTAGGGTGTCTACAGTGTATACATCCAGGAGATATGGTCATGGCCTCGCCCGTTTTGTCTTTTCGTGTGGAAGAAGGTCTGGCGCAACAGCTGGACTTGTTGGCTGCTGCCACCGACCGCGACCGCCAATACCACCTCAAGCGTGCACTGGTTCGATATGTAGAAGCCGAATCCTGGCATCTGCAGGCCATCAGCGAAGGCATAGCAGATGCCGATGCGGGAAATCTGACCGATCTGGATGCCGTGAAGGCAAAGTGGGCAAAGCGTGCCGAGCATCGTACTGACTGATAAAGCACAGAGTGACCTCGAATCGATTCATGAACATTACCAGGGCGTTATCGGCACGCCAGGCGCGACGCAAGTCATCGCCACCATCCTTGAAACGCTGCAACAGCTGCAGCGTTTTCCTGGTTCAGGGCGGCCTTCAGTTGCTCCCGATATTCGAGAGCTGGTGCTGACACGCTATCCATTCGTTGCACCTTACCGGTTCATGCACGGACAGATTCAAATCCTGCGGATACTGCACCAGCGCACCGAACGCTCCCAGGACTGGTAGAGGGAGTGACTATCGACGGTCGCTTCCTGCTGCGACCGTTCACTACAACGATTGTTCAAAACCTCGAAACACTGCGCATTGCATCCATCAGGCAACGCATGGCGATCCGGTCGTTTTCCGACAGCTCCCGATAGCGTTCCACCAGCCTTAATTCGTCCATGCTGAGCGGCCGTGTCCTGCGCGCGTTCGTCAAGCATGGAAGGATCCCCAGCAATTGGGTGATGCCCTGTATTTTTGTCATTGAGCCTTGTCCTTCTGGTACGTCGAATTGACCTGATAACGCCTGCTGAATCCGCGGTTCAACGTCTATCACGCTAAAGGATAGGGATGATTCACGCCGTGGAAAGAGAGTTTTAGAGTAATTAGTCAAAAAAAGCAGAGTTAGCCGATAAAAAAGGAAATATCTGTAAGGAAATTTAACCAAACCACGCTTTCTTCTCTCGCCCGACCTGCGTATCCCCTATGATTTTGCGCCTCGGTGAACCGATCCAGCTCTCAGGCATCTGTTCTAACGTCTGTCGCGTTTGGCCAAAGGCATGTCCGAACTTCTTTACCAGTCTCTGTTGCCAGGAAAGGCTCGGGATTGTCTCCAGAAAGGTTGTATTTATGCACCGCAGGAATCTGCTCAAGGCCTCCATGGCTTTCGCTGCCTACACCGGGCTTTCGGCCTCAGGACTCATGGCCGCACGCGCCTGGGCTGCTGACCGGACCGCCGACGGCGAGGCACGTCCTTTCGATTTCAATGGTTTGAAAGAACAGGCCCGGGAACTAGCCAAGAGCCGTTACGTCGACACCAAGCAAGTCTTGCCGCCGACACTGGCGATGATGTCCCCGTTGCAATTCAACGCCATCCGCTACGACGCCAACCACTCGCTATGGAATGAGCTGGACGGTCAGCTGGACGTGCAGTTTTTCCACGTCGGCATGGGCTTCAAGCAACCGGTGCGCATGTACAGTGTCGACGCCAAGACCCGCATGGCCCGTGAAGTGCACTTCCACCCGGAGTTGTTCAACTATGAGAAAACCACGGTCAACACTTCGCAGTTGACCGGTGACCTGGGCTTCTCGGGGTTCAGGGTGTTCAAGGCGCCGGAACTGGACCGGCACGACATCGTTTCGTTTCTGGGGGCCAGTTATTTCCGCGCCGTGGACAACACCGGCCAGTACGGGTTGTCGGCCCGGGGCCTGGCCATCGACACGTACGCCAAGAAGCGTGAGGAATTCCCGGACTTCACCAAGTTCTGGTTCGAAATCCCGGACAAGAACAGCACCCGTTTCGTGGTCTACGCCCTGCTCGACTCCCCCAGCGCCACCGGTGCCTATCGCTTTGACATCGATTGCCAGCCCACCCGTGTCGTGATGGAGATCGATGCGTACATCAATGCGCGTACCGCCATCGAGCAACTGGGCATCGCACCGATGACCAGCATGTTCAGCTGCGGCACCGTTGAGCGGCGCATGTGCGACACCATCCACCCGCAAATC
Source organism: Pseudomonas sp. NFACC45 (assembly GCF_900113505.1). Classification (NCBI taxonomy): domain Bacteria; kingdom Pseudomonadati; phylum Pseudomonadota; class Gammaproteobacteria; order Pseudomonadales; family Pseudomonadaceae; genus Pseudomonas; species Pseudomonas sp. NFACC45. Next base: position 179,582 of record NZ_FOPO01000003.1, on the reverse strand, counting down.
CACGATTCCGACCGCCTGGCGATGTGGCGCGGCAATGGCGAGTGGGTCTGTCGCCCGCTGAACAACCCCGCCACCCTGCAGTTCAACGCCTTCGCCGACAACAACCCCAAAGGCTTCGGCCTGGTGCAGACCGACCACGACTTCGCCAGCTACCAGGACACCGTGGACTGGTACAGCAAGCGCCCAAGCCTGTGGGTCGAACCGACAACGGCCTGGGGCGAAGGCTCGGTGGATCTGCTGGAGATTCCTACCACCGGTGAGACCCAGGACAACATCGTCGCATTCTGGACGCCGAAAAAGCCGGTCGCTGCCGGTGAGTCGCTGAACTACGGCTACAAGCTCTACTGGAGCGCCTTGCCACCGGTGAGCACCGAGCTGGCCCAGGTCAACGCGACCCGTTCAGGCATGGGCGGTTTCATCGAAGGCTGGGCACCGGGCGAGCACTACCCCACCGTCTGGGCGCGACGCTTTGCCGTGGACTTCAACGGCGGCGGTCTCGACCAGCTTCCCCCCGGCACCGGTATCGAACCGGTCGTGACCTGCTCCCACGGCGAGGTGAAGGACTTCAACGTGCTGGTGCTGGATGCGATCAAGGGTTACCGCATCACCTTCGACTGGTACCCGACCGACGACCGCGTGGACCCGGTGGAGATGCGCCTGTTCCTGCGCACCAAGGACCGGACCTTGAGCGAGACCTGGCTGTACCAGTACTTCCCGCCGGCGCCGGATAAGCGTAAATACCCTTGAGCCTTCAGCGTCAGGGATGACGCCATCGCGAGCAGGCTCGCTCCCACAGGGTAGGGTGTGGATCACAAGTTCTGTGAACAACACCAATCCACTGTGGGAGCGAGCCTGCTCGCGATGAGGCAAGTACAGACGCCGGACCATCCAGCCCAATAAACAAAAGCCCCGGCCTAAAAACCGGGGCTTTTTGTTTCAAGCCACCCCTTAATCGCGCAAATCCGACTCATGAATCGGCTGTTCCCGATGCGTGGCCCGTTGGTACTGCGCCGGCCAGGTGGCCTTGCGTCCCCCCAGGTCATCATCGGCATGCAGCGCCCAGTACGGGTCGCGCAACAATTCGCGGGCCAGGAAAATGATGTCGGCCTGGCAGGTCCGCAAGATGTGCTCGGCCTGGGCTGGTTCGGTAATCATGCCTACGGTGCCGGTGGCGATTTCCGACTCCTTGCGCACCCGTTCGGCAAAACGCGTCTGATACCCGGGACCGGTGGGGATTTCTGCATTCGCGGCGGTGCCGCCCGAGGACACATCAATCAGGTCCACCCCCAGTGCCCGGAATCGTCGCGCCAGCTCCACGGTTTCATCCGGGTTCCAGCCATCTTCGACCCAGTCGGTGGCCGATACGCGCACGAACACCGGCAACTCCTCAGGCCATACCGCCCGGACCGCTTCGGTCACTTGCAGCACCAGCCGGATGCGATTCTCGAACGAGCCGCCGTATTGATCGCGCCGCTGATTGCTCAAGGGTGACAGGAATTGATGCAGCAGATAGCCGTGGGCGGCGTGGACTTCCACGACTTTGAAGCCGGCCGTCAGGCTACGTTTGGCCGCCTCCACGAACGCCTGGATGACACCGGCAATCTGCCCCTCGTCCAGTTGGACCGGCTGGGTGTGCTGCGGATCGAAGGCAATCGGCGACGGGCCGACCGGAACCCAACCACCCTCCTCCGGTTTTACGCTGCCATGCTTGCCGAGCCAGGGTCGCCAGGTGCTGGCCTTGCGTCCGGCGTGGGCCAGCTGTATGCCCGGCACGGCCCCTTGGGCGGTGATGAAGCGGGTGATGCGTTGCAGGGGGGCGATCTGTTCATCGTTCCACAACCCCAGGTCCTGATCGGTGATGCGGCCGTCGGCAGTGACGGCAGTGGCTTCGGTGAACACCAGGCCGGCGCCACCCACGGCGCGGCTGCCGAGGTGTACCAGGTGCCAGTCATTGGCCAGGCCATCGGCGCTCGAATACTGGCACATCGGCGACACGGCGATGCGATTGGGCAGGGTCAATTGGCGAAGGGTATAGGGTTCCAGCAGCAGACTCATGGGGCACCTCTCGAATCAGTGGGCAGGCTCCAGGGTTCTGTTTGAAAAGTCGACGAGTGACAAAAGGTGCAACACCCGCCCCCGCGGGCAAAGAAATCCGACAAGACGTCACAAGGGCTATCAAGCAGTGCTTAGAGCCTAGTCGACAACCCGGGATCAGGGTGGGTTCAGAATTAAAAACCGCCCCTGATTCTCGTGTGGGAGCAAAGCTTGCTCGCGAGACAGGCACCTCGTTCTTTGAAAAACCGCATCGCCTTCATCGCGGGCAAGCCTTGCTCCCACACAAGGAGTCGCCACCCAGCAGATGAGTATTGGAGCCTACCGCGGTTCGATATGGGCAATCATCAACTGCACCGTTTCCTGGCCGCGAAACTCGTTGAGATCGAGTTTGTAGGCCAACTCCACCCAGCGCACCGTGGGGTTTGGCCAGATATCGCGATCGATGCCGAAGGCTATACCGTCGAGCTTCACCGAACCGCATTCGCTCTTGAGAACGACCTTGAGGTGCCGTTCGCCCACCACGCGCTGTTCGACCAACTGGAACACTCCGTGAAACATCGGCTCCGGGAAATGCTGACCCCAGGGCCCGGCGTGACGCAACGCCCGAGCCAGCTCCAGGTGAAACTCTTCCACCGCCAGGGTGCCGTCCGACAACAGGCGCCCGGTCAGGTCTTCTTCACGTAATTGTCGGCGTACTTCAGCGTCGAATGCCTCGGCGAACAATGGAAAATTCTCTTGCGCCAACGTCAGTCCCGCCGCCATGGCGTGGCCGCCATACTTGCTGATCAGCGTTGGATGTTGCGCGGCCACCACACTCAGGGCATCGCGAATATGGAAACCCGGCACCGAACGCCCCGAGCCCTTGAGCAGGCCGTCTCCGGCATCGGCAAAAGCAATGGTCGGACGGAAATAACGCTCCTTCATCCGCGAGGCGAGGATCCCGATAACGCCCTGGTGCCACTGAGGATCGAACAGGCATAAACCGAACGGCATCGATTCCACCGGCAAGTCCTTGAGCTGGGCCAGGGCTTCACGTTGCATGCCCTGCTCGATGGATTTGCGGTCCTGGTTCATGCCGTCCAGTTGCGCCGCCATCTCTCGCGCCAAGGCCGGATCGTCAGTGAGCAGGCATTCGATGCCCAGGCTCATGTCGTCCAGACGCCCGGCTGCGTTCAGGCGCGGGCCGAGGATAAAGCCGAGATCGGTGGAGGTGATACGAGAATGATCGCGCCTGGCCACTTCCAGGATGGCCTTGATACCGGGGCGGGCACGCCCGGCACGAATGCGTTCCAGGCCCTGATGCACCAGGATGCGGTTGTTGGCGTCAAGGGGCACCACATCCGCCACGCTGCCCAGTGCCACCAGATCCAGCAGTTCGCCGATGTTTGGCTGGGGGCTGCTGGCGTATCGGCCCAGGCTGCGCAGACGCGCCCGCAAAGCCATCAGCACATAAAAGATCACCCCGACACCGGCCAATGCCTTGCTCGGGAACTCACAGCCCGGCTGGTTCGGGTTGACGATGGCGTCGGCCGCCGGCAGTTCCAGGCCCGGCAAATGGTGGTCGGTAACCAGCACCTTGAGCCCCGCCGCTTTCGCCGCTGCCACACCTTCGACGCTGGAAATGCCGTTGTCCACGGTGATCAGCAACTGCGGCTCACGGGTCAGGGCAACCTCGACAATTTCCGGGGTCAGTCCGTAGCCGTACTCGAAGCGATTGGGCACCAGATAATCGACATGGGCCGCGCCGAGCAAACGCAGGCCCAACATGCCCACCGTGCTGGCCGTCGCGCCGTCTGCATCAAAGTCGCCGACGATCAGGATGCGCTGGCGTTGCTCCAGCGCCACCACCAGCAGATCCACGGCCGCGTCGATGCCCTTGAGTTGCTGATAAGGAATCAAGCGCGCCAGGCTCTTGTCCAGTTCAGCCTCGGACTGCACGCCACGGGCCGCATACAGGCGCGTCAACAGGGGCGGCAGGTCACCGAGGAATGGCAGGGTATCGGGTAACTGGCGGGGTTCTATGCGCATGGGGTGACGGATATTTCTCTATAAAACTGTGGAATTTTGATTACTTGTGGTGAGGGCGCTTGCTTGCGTTGAGCCCTGTAGGAACTGCCGAAGGCTGTGATCTCTTGATCTTTGGCTTGAGACTCAAGCGCCAGGGGAAAGATCGCAGCCTCGCTTCGCTCGGCAGCTCCTACAAGGCCCGGCGGGATCAGCCGCGCTCACCCAGCAACCACTGCAACTGGACTTCATGCTGGCCGCGATCATCAGTCACGAAAATCGTCCCTTCGCTGATCATCACATCCCACTTGATTACGCGGGGCATGTCCTTAGCGAGAGTCTCCAGCACTTCCTGGGGCACGGCGGCAATGTTGACGTTCTTGAGGTTCTTTACCGCCGGGATCACCTTGCCTTCCCAGACCCGCAGGCTGCCATAGGCCAGCAGGCTGGTGCGTTCGGTGCGGCGCGAGCACCAGGTCAGACGGTCGGCATCGGGCTGGCCGACTTCAATCCAGTGCAATACACGATCATCCAGGCTTTTTTCCCACAGCGCAGGTTCATCGACGTCCGACAGACCCCGGCCAAACGCCAGCAGTTCGTTGTACCAGAAAGCGTAGGCCAACAGACGCACGGTCATGCGTTCCTCGGTTTCCGAAGGATGACGGGCGATGGTCTGCTTCACGCTCTCGTACACACTGCGGTCGAGATCGGTGAGGTTCAGTTCAAACTTATAGGTCGTGGACGGCTGGGCCATGAACGGGCTTCTTGATACAAGGAAAGGCGGCAAGTCTAACCGATGAGGCGGGCATTCCACGAATTGCCGACCATCAACCTGCGGCGACTGGCGCCGGCCTATGATAAAACGCTCTATTCGTTCTGCCTTTTGTTCTACAGGATCCGTCATGTCGCTTACTGCCAAACCCCTTGCGGGCGTCAAAGTCATCGAACTCGGCACCTTGATCGCCGGACCTTTTGCCTCGCGGATCTGCGGTGAATTCGGTGCCGAGGTGATCAAGGTCGAATCGCCCGATGGCGGCGACCCGTTACGTAAATGGCGCAAGCTGTATGAAGGCACGTCCTTGTGGTGGTTCGTTCAGGCGCGGAACAAGAAATCCCTGACCCTGAACCTCAAGCACCCCGAAGGTCTGGCGATTCTGAAAAAGCTGATCAGCGAAGCCGACATCCTGATCGAGAATTTTCGCCCCGGCGTGTTGGAAAAGCTCGGCCTGGGCTGGGATGTATTGCATGCGCTGAACCCGAAGCTGGTCATGGTGCGGCTTTCGGGCTTCGGTCAGACCGGGCCGATGAAAGATCAGCCCGGGTTTGGCGCAGTGGGCGAGTCCATGGGCGGCCTGCGTTACATCACCGGGTTCGAAGACCGGCCACCGGTGCGCACCGGCATATCCATCGGCGATTCGATTGCCGCCCTCTGGGGCGTGATTGGCGCACTGATGGCGCTGCGTCATCGCGAGGTCAACGGCGGAACCGGGCAAGTGGTGGACGTGGCGTTGTACGAAGCGATTTTCGCCATGATGGAAAGCATGGTGCCGGAGTTCGACGTGTTCGGTTTCATCCGTGAGCGCACTGGCAACATCATGCCCGGCATCACCCCGTCGTCCATTCACACCAGTGCCGATGGCAAGCACGTGCAGATTGGCGCCAACGGCGACGCGATCTTCAAGCGCTTCATGCAGGTCATCGGCCGTGACGATCTGGCCAATGACTCGCAACTGGCCAGCAATGATGGGCGCGACAGCCGCCGCGATGAGCTGTACGGGGTCATCGATCGCTGGGTCAATTCGCTCCCGCTCGATACCGTTATCGAGCACTTGAACCAGGCGGGAGTGCCGGCCAGTCGGATTTTCAGCGCCGAAGATATGTTCAGCGATCCGCAGTTCCTCGCCCGGGAAATGTTTCTCAAGGCCAAGCTGCCGGACGGCAAGGCGTTCAAGATGCCGGGCATCGTACCGAAACTCTCCGACACACCGGGCACCTCTGAATGGGTGGGTCCAGCGCTGGGTGAGCACAATGCTCAGGTGCTCGGCGAGCTTGGCTTCGATGCACAGAAGATCGCCCAACTGCGCACCGACGGCGCCATTTGATGCGCCCTGCAGTAAACGAAAGTCTGTGATCACTGAAGATTAACTGTGGGAGCGAGCCTGCTCGCGATAATGGTGTGCCAGTCATTACCCGGTCTACTGACCCGACGCTGTCGCGAGCAGGCTCGCTCCCACAGAGTTTCTGCGCCACCCAGCGGCAGAGCACGCCAAAACCTTAAACGACGGGCAAAAAGAAACCCCGAGAAGTGGGGAGACAACTCGGGGTTAAACGCGACCATTGAGGTCGGTACAACAAGCGACAAGCACCGGAGCACAATGCTTGATCTTGTTGGTAAAGGGTCTGACTCATCAGGACGTAGGAAGGTTCCCACGAAATTGTGTTCAATTCGGGAGAGCCATGACCTTGTCACGCGCCAGATTACGCAGCGCCGCGATCACACAGGGCTCAAGCCGGCCCTCGGCAATCAGCACATCGCGATGCAGGCCATCGACCACGTCCGTCAGTTGGCGTCTGTCGGTCAATTGGGCCTGGTTGAACAGGCGTTCGACCATGATGGCCCCGGAGGCATTCTTCAGCGTTACCAGGCACTCGCCTCTGGCGCCAGAGGGAGTCAGCGTCACCTGATACGGGCTCAAAGCCTCACCCAGCAATAGGCTGATACTTTCCATTCGCTCACCCTTCAATAGTCCGAAAACAACTGCTTGTGCACAGTAAATGACCGTGGGCCGCAGCAGAAAGTTCGTTCGCATACCGAGCCGGTACACCTCGAAGCCGTTCAACCGAGCATGCGCGTCCAATATGACAGGCAAACAACAGCTGCCGCTGGAAGAAATTTTCTCGCGAGCAGCCTGCCTCAAGCCAGCAATGGCTCAGAGCGATTCCACCGGCGCCCGACATCGATCCAGCCTCCCAGCAAACCGCGCAACTGCCCGTCGGCCCCATAAAAAGGCACCGACCAATGATAGATTTTGCGTAATCCACTCCGGAACATCAGTTGACGATCGACGAACCGGGACTGGCCGGTTCGCAGTTGTTCCATGACCTCTCCGTGCAACTGCTCGGCAGTAGCCGGCGGGAACACCGCAGAGTCCGTCAGCCGGGTGCCCCGCAACTTTTCAAAGCGCGTCGCGAACTGCTCTTCGTAACTCTTGTTGCACATGATCAGGCGCCCTTCCAGGTCTCGAATGAAGATCGGATCGGGGATGGCATCCATCAAGGCCTTCTGGAGCATCAACTGATCATTGAGGACAGCCTCGGCCTTGAGGCGCTGGTCGATTTGTATCTGCAGGCGGCGGTTCCAAAGCAGGGACAGCAGAGCGAACAATACGACCACCGTCACACACCAATAACCCCACTGGGAAATCCGCAACCAGACCGATGGCGGCTGGCCAGGAGCAATACCTGCCATCCATTTGATACGCAGCGCCCGCATTTCCTCGGCCGGAAAAGCTTCCAGCGCCTTGTTCAGAATACTCAGCAATGGGAGCAGATCCTGACGTACGGCCAGATAGTCCGGTTCCCACTTGCCCTCCAGACTTCTTCCTACGCGCAACTGTCCCGCCGGATAAAGGTGCACCCCGGTTTCGTTTTCAATGGTGGCGTGGGCCTCCCGGCTCTCCACCAGGGCCCTCGCTTCCCCGTAAGTCTTGACCGTGCGCAACTCGATGGCCGGGTAGTCGCGCCGGATTTGCGCCTCCAAGGCATGCCGTGCCGGCAATGCCAGGATCTTGCCATTGAGCTGCTCCAGCGAATCGGGGACGGCCTCCCCGTCGCGTCCGACGAATACCCAGCCGGAGCCGCCAAAAGCGTGGCTGAAGTTCAGAAAATCCCTACGTTCGTCGTTCATCGCCAGCGTGGTCGTCATGTCGGCCTCTGCGTTCTCCAGCATCGCCAGCAATTGTTCAGGGGAGAACGACTCCCGATGCACAAACTCAAGGCCTGTCATGCGCGCAATACGCTGGAGAATGTCGTTGTTCAGGCCGTTCCACTGCCCATGCTCATTCTTGAACAGGTACAACGGAAACTGCATCGAGGCCACGATGACCTGCGGGTTTTGCTCGATCCACTTCAACTCCTGCGGATCCAGCACCAACCGCTCGCCGGGGCCGAACGGTGGCGTTTCGTAGGCCGCCAACTGTGCGGCGTCTACCCCCAGTGCCCAGTACACCAGGACCAGGCCCATCATCCAGCCCAGGGCTGGTTTGCATCTGATAAAAAACAACATCTGCATATCCTTCGAGATTACTCGCCCGTCCCTCCAAGGGCGAAAACCCGATCAGTTTGGCATGCAGAAACAAGAAAGCCCGTCAGGAGACGGGCTTCAAAATGTGACAGGTTTCAGCGCTCAGAGAGGCTTGCCGCGGTTGCCATGCTGACTGACAAAGGCCTGCACGGCTTTCAAGTCATTGGGCAACACGGTGCAACGCTCATCTCGCTCAAACAAATCAGAAAGGTGTGCGGGTAGTTCGAGCGCTTTTCCTACACCGGCCTTCTCCACCGCTTCCGGAAACTTGACCGGATGAGCAGTGCCCAGGATCACCATCGGGATGTCCAGACTGCGACGGCACTCACGAGCGGCTTTCACACCGATGGCCGTATGTGGATCGAGCAATTCACCGCTCTGCTCGAACACCTCGGCAATGGTCTCGCAGGTTTGCGCATCATCCACCGCCAGGGAGTCAAACAGCTTGCGCGCTTCGGTCCAGCGCTCGGGCTCGACGCTGAAACCACCGCCCTGCCGGAAGCTGTCCATCAGGCCGGCAATTGCCGCGCCATTGCGACCGTGCAGGTCGAACAGCAAGCGCTCGAAGTTCGACGACACCATGATGTCCATGGACGGCGACAGCGTAGCGTGCAGGGTTTCCTTGACGTACTGGTTGCCGCTCATGAAGCGGTGCAGGATGTCGTTGCGGTTGGTGGCGACGATCAACTGGTTGATCGGCAGCCCCATGTTGCGCGCCAGATAACCGGCAAAGATATCGCCGAAGTTACCCGTAGGCACCGAGAACGATACCGAGCGGGCCGGGCCGCCCAATTGCAGGGCCGCGTGGAAGTAATAAACGATCTGGGCCATGATCCGCGCCCAGTTGATCGAATTCACCGCGACCAGCCGCGTACCCTTGAGGAAGCTCTGGTCGGCAAAACTGGCCTTGACCATTTCCTGGCAGTCATCGAAGTTGCCTTCGATGGCGATGTTATGGATGTTATCGCCGAAAATCGTCGTCATCTGCCGACGCTGCACTTCCGAGACACGGTTGTGCGGGTGCAGGATGAAAATGTCGACGTTCTCGCAATGCTTGCAGCCTTCGATGGCGGCCGAACCGGTATCGCCGGAAGTGGCACCGACAATCACGACACGCTCGCCACGCTTTTGCAGGACGTAGTCCAGCAGACGACCGAGCAATTGCAGGGCGAAGTCCTTGAAAGCCAGGGTCGGGCCGTGGAACAGCTCCATCACCCATTCGTTACCGTTGAGCTGACGCAGCGGTGCGATGGCGTTGTGGGAAAAGACGCCATAGGTCTCTTCCAGGATTTTCTTGAAGTCGGCATCCGGAATGCTGCCGGTGACAAACGGGCGCATGACCCGGAAGGCCAGCTCGTGATACGGCAAACCGGCCCAGGAGGCGATCTCTTCCTGGGTGAAGCGCGGCAGGTTTTCCGGCACATAGAGGCCGCCGTCCGTGGCCAGACCGGCCAGCAGGACATCTTCGAAATTCAGGGCCGGTGCCTGGCCGCGGGTGCTGATATAGCGCATGGGGGCAAACCTTTGGTTTGAGCTTCGAGCTACGAGCTACAAGCTACAAGTTAAAAGCAGCCGGGCTTCTACTTGTAGCTTGCAGCTCATGGCTTGCAGCTGTATTGACTTAACTTGCAGCTTTCAGCTTGGCGCTTGCAGCTGCTTCAATTCAAATGCTCGACGCGGATACGGACCACCGGCCCGACAACGCCCTGCAGGGCCTCCAACGCGGTGATCGCGTCGTTGATGCGCTGCTCGACCACACGATGGGTCAGCAGGATCATCGGCACCAGGCCATCGTGTTCCTCGACTTCCTTCTGCATGATCGACTCGATGTTGATGCCGCGCTCCGAAAGGATGCTCGCCACCTGAGCCAGTACCCCTGGGTGGTCCTTGGCCTGGATACGCAGGTAGTAGGCACTTTCGCATGCTTCGATCGGAAGAATCGGATGATCCGACAGCGAGTCCGGCTGGAAAGCCAGGTGTGGCACACGGTTCTCCGGGTCGGAGGTCATCGCACGCACCACATCCACCAGATCGGCCACCACCGAGGAAGCGGTCGGTTCCATGCCGGCGCCAGCGCCGTAGAACAGCGTGGAGCCGGCGGCGTCACCATTGACCATCACGGCGTTCATCACGCCGTTGACGTTGGCGATCAAGCGATCGGCCGGGATCAAGGTCGGGTGCACGCGCAGTTCGATGCCACTGGCCGTGCTACGGGCTACGCCCAGGTGCTTGATGCGGTAGCCCAAGGCTTCAGCGTAGTTCACGTCAGCGGTGGTCAGCTTGGTGATGCCTTCGGTGTAGGCCTTGTCGAATTGCAGCGGAATACCAAAGGCGATGGACGCCAGGATCGTCAGCTTGTGCGCCGCGTCGATGCCTTCCACGTCAAAGGTCGGATCGGCTTCTGCGTATCCCAGGGCCTGGGCCTCGGCGAGCACGTCTTCGAAGGTGCGACCCTTTTCGCGCATCTCGGTGAGAATGAAGTTCCCGGTGCCGTTGATGATCCCGGCGACCCAATTGATGCGATTGGCCGAAAGGCCTTCGCGGATCGCCTTGATCACCGGAATGCCACCGGCCACGGCGGCTTCGAACGCAACGATCACGCCTTTTTCCCGCGCCTTGGCGAAAATCTCATTACCGTGAACAGCGATAAGCGCTTTGTTCGCGGTGACCACATGCTTGCCATTCTCGATGGCCTTGAGTACCAGCTCGCGGGCAACGGTATAGCCGCCCATCAGCTCTATGACGATGTCGATCTCAGGGTTCGTGGCCACTTCGAAGACATCGTTGGTAATCGCAATACCGGTCGTCTGGAACTGAGGCTTTGGCGTGCGCATGGCAATTTGTGCCACTTCGATTCCACGCCCGGCACGACGAGCAATTTCCTCGGCGTTGCGCTGAAGTACGTTGAAGGTGCCGCCACCGACGGTACCTAACCCACAGATGCCTACTTTGACCGGATTCACTCTTGACTCCCCATGAAACGGCCGACGCAAGGTCGGCCGTGAAATACAGCCGCGCAGCAACGCGACTTTGTGTTTAACGGCCCGACGAAGGTTTTCGCCGAGCCGTGATCTTCATAAACGCACTGCCCATGATCATTTGGCGCCAAGGGCCAGTTTGGCGACTTGTGGCGCCGGCTGGTAGCCCGGAATCACCTGACCGTCCGCCAAAACGATGGCCGGCGTACCGTTCACACCGATGGACTGACCGAGGGCGAACTGCTTGGAAACCGGGTTTTCGCACTTGGCGGCCTTGATTTCCTTGCCATCGACCATTTTGTCCATGGCCGCTTTTTTGTCCTTGGAGCACCAGACCGCCTGCAACTGCTCATCACCCGGCGAACCCAGGCCCTGGCGCGGAAACGCCACATAGCGCACTTCGATGCCGCGCTTGTTCAGCTCCGGCACTTCGGCGTGCAGCTTGTGGCAATACGGGCAGGTGGTGTCGGTGAACACGGTAATGTGGGACTTGGTTTCGCCGACCGCCGGGTAAACCACGGTTTCGGCAACAGGAATGCCATTGATCAGCTTGGAAATGCCCTGGCGCTCGGTCTTCTCGGTGAGGTTGACCGGCTTGCCCCCCTTGAGCTCGAACAGGTTGCCCTGGACGATGTACTGGCCGTCGGCGCTGGCGTAGAGCACACGACTGCCCTGGAGCTTGACTTCATACAGGCCGGACATGGGGCTGGCAGTGATGGTTTCGATCGGCACCTCCATCTGAAGGTTTTCCAGGCTCTTGCGGATAGCCTTGTCGGCCGCGTCGTCGGCGATGGCAACAGTACTGGCCAACGCGATGGCGGCGGCGGTGAACATCTGGATCAAACGCATGGGAGCTCCTGAGACGGACAAATGGGACGGGGAACGCCGACCGGCAGATTCGGGTTCCAACCGCCCACTGTGCAAACCGGCAAAGCCTACCACATAAGGCCCGCGTGGCCGAATGCCGGTGATGCAAGACAATTGGCTGATGCCTTTTTTGTGGGGCCTTGGCTCACAGATCCGACATCCGCCACAGATCTCCTGTGGGAGCGAGCCTGCTCGCGATAGCGGTGGGTCAACTACATTGATGTTGAATGTGCCACCGTCATCGCGAGCAGGCTCGCTCCCACAGGGGGCTCATTCAACCGCGGGGGTGGTGTTTGGCGTGCAGATCCTGCAACCGCGCCCGGGCGACGTGGGTGTAGATCTGGGTGGTGGACAAGTCGCTATGGCCCAGCAGCATCTGCACCACCCGCAGGTCGGCGCCGTGATTGAGCAGGTGCGTGGCGAAGGCATGACGCAAGGTATGGGGGGACAGTGACTTGCCGATCCCGGCCACCTTGGCCTGGTGCTTGATGCGGTGCCAGAAAGTCTGGCGGGTCATCTGTTCGCCGCGCAGGCTGGGGAACAGCACGTCGCTGGGGCGCCCGCCCAGTAGTTCATGGCGGGCGTCGCGCATGTATCGCTCGACCCACACGATTGCCTCTTCGCCCATCGGCACCAGACGCTCCTTGCTGCCTTTGCCCATCACCCGCAGCACGCCCTGGCGCAGGTTGACCTGCTCCAGCGTCAGACTGATCAGCTCGGTGACCCGCAGGCCGCAGGCGTACAAAACCTCCAGCATGGCCCGATCGCGCTGACCGATGGCTTCGCTGAGGTCCGGCGCCGCCAGCAGCGCCTCTACATCAGCTTCGGACAAAGACTTGGGTAACGGTCGCCCCAGCTGCGGCATCTCCACGCGCAAGGTCGGATCCACCGCAATCAGCTTTTCCCGCAGTAAATAACGATAGAACCCACGCAAGCCCGAGAGAAACCGTGCGGTCGAGCGCGGCTTGTAGTTCTGCTCCAGACGCCACGCCAGGTGATCGAGGATCAACTCTCGCCCGGCATTGGCCAACTCCAGGCCTTGTTCCTGCAACCAGCCATTGAACAGCGCCAAGTCGCTGCGATAGGCATCGCGGGTGTTGTCGGACAGCCCCTTCTCCAGCCACAGGGCGTCGAGAAACTGGTCTATTAGCGGGTGATCAATGGCTGGCATAAAAACTCATGAGGGATGCGTGCGTACGCGGCATCGAAATGGAAATGATGAGATGCAGGGTGCTCAAAGACCAAATCGCAGGCAACAAAAAAGCAGCCCGCAGGCTGCTTTTTTTGCATCGGAAGCTGGACTTAAGCCAGTTTTTCCTTGATGCGAGCTGCTTTACCCGACAGGTCACGCAGGTAGTACAGCTTGGCTTTACGCACATCACCGCGACGCTTGACAGCCATGCTGTCGATTTGCGGGCTGTAGGTCTGGAAAGTACGCTCTACGCCAACACCGTTGGAGATTTTACGAACGGTGAATGCACTGTTTACGCCGCGGTTACGCTTGGCGATAACAACGCCTTCGAACGCTTGCAGACGCGAACGGTCGCCTTCCTTCACTTTCACCTGAACGACAATGGTGTCGCCCGGGGCAAAGGTAGGGATTTCTTTGGTCATCTGCTCTGCTTCGAGTGCAAGAATGATTTTGTTAGTCATGCTGTGCTCCTAAGGCAAGTCGTCGGACTTACCATCGATACGTTGTGAACTATCGTCCCGCTCGCGGATATATTCCTCGAGCAGCTTCTTCTCTTCTCCAGAAAGCGAGCGGCTTTCCAGAAGATCGGCGCGTCGTTCATAGGTCCGACCAAGGGACTGCTGTAAACGCCAACGCCGGATGTGCGCGTGGTTGCCACTTAGCAACACGTCGGGAACACGCTGATCCGCATACACCTCCGGTCGGGTGTAGTGCGGGCAATCCAGCAGACCATCCGTAAAGGAATCTTCCTCGGCGGAATCTGCATGCCCTAAAGCTCCAGGCAGCAGTCGTGTAACCGCATCGATCAGGACCATCGCCGGCAGCTCGCCGCCAGACAGTACATAGTCGCCAATCGACCACTCTTCATCGACATGAGCTTCAATAAAACGCTCGTCGATGCCTTCATAACGGCCGGCAATCAGGATCAATGCATCCGATTTTGCCAGCTCGCGTACCGCCGACTGAGTCAGCTGGCGGCCTTGGGGCGACAGGTAAATCACCTTCGCGCCCTCCCCGGCTGCGGTTCTGGCCTGAACCAGAGCGTCTTCCAGGGGCTTGATCTTCATCACCATGCCCGGACCACCGCCAAACGGGCGATCGTCCACAGTGTGATGCCGATCCGTGGTGTAGTCCCGCGGATTCCAACAGGTAAGCTGCAGCAGCTCCTGTTTCACCGCGCGGCTGGTTATGCCGTACTCGCTGATGGCGGAAAACATCTCGGGAAACAACGTGATGACTTCAACGCGCAAATTAGCCACGTTTAGAAATCCGCATCCCATTCCACCTTCATCTCGCCTGCTGCAAGGTCAACGGCCAACACGCATTGCTCGGTATAGGGCAACAGGCGTTCGCGATCATCCAGGCTGCCGACGCAAGGCTTGACCACCATGACATCGTTCGAACCGGTCTCGAGCAGGTGATCGATTTTCCCGAGCAGTTGCCCGAGGTGGTCGATGACCTTCAGACCCACCAGCTGGTACCAGTAGTACTCGCCGTCGGTCAGTTCAGGGAACAGGTTGCGTGGCACGCAGATCTCAAAACCGGCCAGAAGACGTGCTTCTTCACGATCATCGAGACCCTTGAGCTTTGCGACCAGGAACTTGTCGTTCCCACGTCCGCTGACCAGCTCAACCTGTTTCACGCTACCTTCGCGCTTGAGCGTCCAGGTTTTGTAGTCCAACAGGTTTTTGATCGGATCAGTAAAGGAATAAACCTTCACTTCGCCGCGAACGCCATGAACAGAATAGATTTTGCCGACAACGATCAAATCATCAGCATCTTTTGGCGTCGCGTTCATATTGCTCAGGCCGCAGCCTTAGCCGATTCCTTCAACAACTGAGCAACACGCTCAGAAGGTTGTGCACCAACGCTCAGCCAGTAGGCTACGCGCTCTTGGTTCACGGACAGACGAACTTCCTGACCACGGGCAACAGGGTTGAAGAAACCAACCTGCTCCTTGTGGGAACCGTCACGCGGGTTGCGGCTGTCGGTTACGGTCAGGTGGTAAAACGGGCGCTTTTTGGAGCCGCCAAGGGCAAGACGGATTGTTAGCATGTGAACATCGTTCCTGTAGTCGGTGCTGCAAATCTAAATGCACAGCGGGCATAGGTGCCCGAAAGGCCGCATATTCTAAGGAATATCCGGACTTTTGCAAATGTCTTTTTCCGGCGCCTGGCGCCGTGCGATCAAGATTTGCCATAGAGCCGTCATGAAAACGGCAGGTCAGCTCCCGCATAGCACGGGTTTGCTGGAGATCCCCGCATCCGTGCGGGGCAACGCCGGCATGACAGCCGGCGCAGATTCTTTACATTTTCGGCATGCCGCCGCCGGGCAACATACCGCCCATGCCGCGCATCATCTTGGCCATCCCGCCCTTGGCGGAGAATTTCTTCATCATCTTCTGCATCTGCTTGTGCTGCTTGATCAAGCGACCGATGTCCTGCACCTGGGTGCCGGACCCCATGGCGATGCGGCGTTTGCGCGAACCGCTGATCAGCTCAGGGTCGCGGCGCTCGGCCGGGGTCATGGAGTTGATGATGGCTTCCATCTGTTTGAACTGCTTTTCAGCCGCGCCCTGGGCATTGCCCATTTGCGCCAGGTTCACGCCACCGATGCTCGGCAGTTTGTCCATGAGGCCGCCGAGGCCGCCCATGCTCTTCATTTGTTGCAACTGATCGCGGAAGTCTTCGAGGTCGAAGCCCTTGCCCTTCTTCAGCTTCTTGGCCAGTTTGTCGGCCTTGTCCTTGTCGAGGGTCTGCTCGGCCTGCTCGATCAGGCTGAGCACGTCGCCCATGCCGAGGATCCGCGAGGCGATACGCTCGGGGTGGAACGGCTCGAGCGCTTCGCTCTTCTCGCCCATACCGATGAACTTGATCGGCTTGCCGGTGATGGCACGGACCGACAGCGCGGCACCGCCACGGGCATCACCGTCGACCTTGGTCAGGATCACGCCGGTCAGCGGCAGCGCATCACCGAACGCCTTGGCGGTGTTGGCCGCGTCCTGGCCGGTCATGGCATCGACCACGAACAGGGTTTCCACCGGGTTGATCGCGGCATGCAGCGCCTTGATCTCGCCCATCATCTCTTCGTCGATGTGCAGGCGACCGGCGGTATCCACGATGACCACGTCGATGAATTTCAGTTTTGCTTCTTTAATAGCCGCCTGAGCGATGTCCACCGGTTTCTGGCTCAGGTCGGACGGGAAGAATGTCACGCCGATGTCGTTGGCCAGGGTTTCGAGCTGTTTGATCGCCGCCGGGCGATAGATGTCCGCGGACACCACCATCACCGACTTCTTCTTGCGCTCTTTAAGGAAGCGCGCCAGCTTGCCGGCCGTGGTGGTCTTGCCCGCGCCCTGCAGGCCGGCCATCAGCACCACCGCTGGCGGCACGGCGCTCAGGTTCAGGTCTTCGTTGGCGGCGCCCATCAGGCTTTCGAGTTCGGCCTGGACGATCTTCACGAACGCCTGGCCCGGCGTCAGGCTGCGCGACACCTCGGCGCCGACGGCGCGCTCCTTGACCGAATTGACGAAGTCCTTGACCACCGGCAGGGCGACGTCGGCTTCGAGCAACGCCATGCGCACTTCGCGCAGGGTGTCTTTGATGTTGTCCTCGGTCAGCTTCGCCTTGCCGGTAACATGGCGCAGCGTCTGCGAGAGACGGTCGGTTAGGTTTTCAAACATGCGCGATCCTTTCAGGCCCAGATAAGACCGGGATAATGGCGGCCCAGACCGTAAAAAGTGTGCTCGGCGAGCCTGCGGCGTGGGCAGGTCGCGGATTATAGCGAAGACTGCGCCCGGCGCACACCTCGCCGTCAGTTGCGCTGGTCTTTCGTGCGGTGGGGATTGTATGCCAAACTCAGCGCCTTTCGGGCCTGCCTAACAGGATTTATGCTCCCCTTGTCACCCAGTTTGCTTGCCTCCCTCGCCGCCGCTTGTCTTTATGCCGCTGCGACCTTCTATCAAGGCTCCCGCCTGGCCTCCGGCGCCAAGGCGAACAAACGCCTGCTGGTCACGCTTGGCGTGCTGGCGGTGCTCGGCCACGCGGCCAGCCTTTATACCCACCTGATGACGCCAATTGGCCTGGGCCTGGACTTCTTCAACGCCGCCAGCCTCATTGCCGTGGCCGTGATCGCCCTGACGCTGCTGGCCTGTTCACGCATCCCGGTGGAAAACCTGCTGGTGCTGCTTTTCCCGCTGGGACTGACCACGGTGCTGCTGGCGCAATTCGCGCCGTCGGGCACGGTGCAGATCATCGATGAAGAACCGGGCATCCTGGCCCACATACTGCTGTCGATCCTCGCCTACGGCCTGTTCACCATCGCGGTGTTCCAGGCCCTGCTGCTGCTGGTGCAGGATCACCAGCTCAAGCACAAGCACCCCTCCGGGCTGATCCGCAACTTCCCGCCGCTGCAAACCATGGAAAGCCTGCTGTTCGGCTTCCTCTGGGCCGGCTGGACGCTGCTGTCGCTGTCGCTGCTCTCTGGCTGGTTGTTCGTCGAGAACCTGTTCGCCCAGCATCTGGTGCACAAAACCCTGCTGGCGTGCCTGGCGTGGGTGGTGTTCAGCGTACTGCTGTGGGGCCGCAACCGTCTGGGCTGGCGCGGCCATAAAGCCATTCGCTGGACCCTGGCCGGTTTCTGCCTGCTGATGCTGGCGTACTTCGGCAGCAAGTTGGTTCGTGAATACATTCTGCATGTCTGACGGACGGCTCTGATGGATAGGTTGCCCATGGGCCCGCTGTTCGCTGTACTGGTCGTGCTGATCCTCTGGTCCGCCCTGTTCACGGCCATCGAAGCCGCCCAGCAGCATTTGCTGGCCCAGCGCAAGGCTTCGCGCGCCGGTGACAAACCGCTGGCGAAGCTGAGCTTCCCCCGGGACAGTCTGATTCTGTGCAATACCCTCTGCCGCGCCCTCGCGGTGGTGATAGGAACACTGCTGGCGATCTTTACCTGGTTGCAACACGGCCCCTGGGTGGCTTGGCTCGGTACCAGTGCGGCCTTGCTGGTCTTTGCCGATTACCTGCCGCGCACCCTGGCCACCCGCCATCCCGATGCGGTACTGGCGTTGGGCAACGCCTTGCTTGGCGTGCCCTTGAAGATTCTTTATCCATTTGCCTGGCTGTTGAATGGCATCAGTCAGTTGCTGCTGCGTCCGTTTGCCCGCCAGGCAAGTGCGGTACAGCAGAACGACGATGAAATGCCTGCCCCCGCGCGCAACGATCACGACCCCGAATACAACAGCGGCCGGCCGCATCCGGCTTCCGGCATCCATGCCCTGGACAACATTACCGTCAACGATATTCTCGTCCCCCGCAGTGAGGTCGATGGCATCAACCTCGACGACCCCATCGGCGACATCATTGAACAGTTGCGCCTGAACCGCCGCACTCGCCTGCCGGTGTTTCACAGCGACATCAACCAGGTCGAAGCGGTGCTCAACACCCGCCAGATCCGCCACCTGCTCAAGGACGCGAGCCTGACCCAGGAAGCGTTGCTGGCTGCCTGCCACGAACCCTACTTCGTTCCCGAAAGCACGCCACTGCAGCTGCAATTGCTGAATTTCCACAAGCAGCAACGGCGTCTGGGCATGGTGGTAGATGAATATGGCGAAGTGCTGGGCATTGTCACCCTGGAAGACATCCTTGAAGAAATCGTCGGGGAGTTCGAAAGCGAGCACAGCCTCGACAACCCCCACGTCCATCCCCAGCCTGATGGACGCCTCATGATCGATGGCGCCGCGTCGATCCGCGAGCTGAACAGGACGCTGGGCTGGCACCTGCCTTGCGAAGGCCCCAAGACCCTCAACGGCCTGGTGACCGAAGCACTGGAGACCATTCCCGAAAGCCCGGTCTGCCTGAAGATTGGTCGCTACCGCCTGGAAATCATCGAAACCGTGGACAACCGCGTCAGCCAGGTGCTGGTGTGGCACAACAGTTCGGTGCCTGCAGCACTCTAACCCCATCTGCGGCGAGGGAACTTGCTCCCTCTGGGCTGCGTGTAGGAGCTGCCGAAGGCTGCGATCTTTTGATCTTTTGATCTTTCGCTTGAGACTCAAGTGTTTGGGGAGAGATCGCAGCCTCGTTGCACTCGACAGCTCCTACACAGCTCCTGCGTGTCCTGCGCGCGCCAGCGGGAGCACGCTCCCTCGCCACAGGGGTTGTGCGCAAGCGCCACTATTGCGTTGGGGCTCTCTTGTTGAATCGTTAGCACCCTTCCTATACTCAACCCGCTTATCCAGCGCCGCCCGAACCTTGTGCTTACCCCGCACCCAACCGGTTTCGGCCAGTCCATCGGCAAAATCTGCATCAACCCTGGGACTGTTCCTACCGGAAACAGCGCCAGCGGCCCGAGGGAGTTCGACCATAATAATTCGCTCCAATGGAGCACATGACTGTCAGGGATAACCGCATGACAACGACCACTTGCAACGAAGCTGTGTCTGCGCCGCCGACGAACTCCGCCACCCGCGTGGCGACCGCCAGTTTCATCGGCACGGCCATCGAGTTCTATGACTTCTACGTCTACGCCACGGCCGCGGCCCTGGTGATCGGGCCGGTGTTCTTCCCGCAGACTTCAGGCACGGCACAAATGCTCTCGTCCTTCCTGACGTTCGGCATCGCCTTCCTCGCTCGCCCGTTGGGCTCGGCGCTGTTCGGCCACTTCGGCGACCGGATCGGGCGCAAGTCCACGCTGGTGGCGTCCCTGCTGCTGATGGGTGTGTGTACCACGCTGATCGGCGTGCTGCCCGGTTACGCCAGCATTGGCGCCTGGGCGCCGATCCTGCTGTGCGTGCTGCGTTTTGGCCAGGGGCTAGGCCTGGGCGGTGAATGGGGTGGCGCGGCGTTGCTCGCCACCGAGAACGCGCCCAAGGGCAAACGCGCCTGGTTCGGCATGTTTCCCCAACTGGGGCCCTCGATCGGCTTTCTGGCGGCCAACGGATTGTTCCTGACCCTGGCTATGACTCTGGACGACGAGCAGTTCCGTTCCTGGGGCTGGCGGATCCCGTTCCTGCTCAGTGCGGTGCTGGTGATCGTCGGCCTCTATGTACGACTCAAGCTTCATGAAACCCCCGTATTCGCCGATGCCATGGCCCGCCAGGAACGGGTGAAAGTCCCGCTGATCGAGCTGTTCAGCCAATACTGGGCGCCGACGTTGCTGGGGGCGGCGGCGATGGTGGTGTGTTATGCGCTGTTCTACATCTCGACCGTGTTTTCCCTGAGCTACGGCGTATCCACCCTCGGCTACAGCCGCGAAACCTTCCTCGGCCTGCTGTGCTTTGCAGTGCTGTTCATGGCCGCCGCGACGCCGCTGTCGGCCTGGGCCAGCGACCGCTACGGGCGCAAACCGATTCTGATCATCGGGGGTGTGCTGGCAATTGCCTCGGGGTTCCTCATGGAACCCTTGCTGACCCAGGGCACGACCTGGGGCGTGGCGCTGTTCCTGTGCATCGAGCTGTTTCTGATGGGCGTGACTTTCGCCCCCATGGGCGCCTTGCTACCGGAACTGTTCCCCACCCATGTGCGCTACACCGGCGCCTCGGCCGCCTATAACCTGGGCGGCATCGTCGGCGCTTCGGCCGCCCCGTTCTTTGCCCAGAAACTGGTGGCCATGGGCGGCTTGAGTTACGTTGGCGGTTATGTCTCGGGGGCCGCGGTGCTCAGCGTGATCGCCGTGCTGTGCCTGAAGGAGACGCGCCATAACGATTTGAACAGGGTCGCCTGACCTGAAGACTGACGCGAACCCCAAACTGCGTAGGAGCTGACGAGCGAAGCGAGGCTGCGATCTTTCCACAAACGCTCGAGGTCCAAGTGAAAGATCAAAAGATCGCAGCCTCGCTTCGCTCGACAGCTCCTACGGATGTCAAACCCGCCAATGAAATAACAGCTAACAATCGTCCACCATTGAAACCACCCCTCACCTGCCCCATCTAAGACCCATACTCCATTGCGCAGGTGCCCCATGAGCGACCAGCACTCTACCGAAGCCACGAACGATTACGCCGACCCCGAACACATCGAACACACCTCCTCCGGCACCGGCCTGGCCCTGCCCGGCCAGAACCTGCCGGACAAGGTCTACATCATTCCAATCCACAATCGCCCGTTCTTCCCGGCCCAGGTGCTGCCGGTCATTGTCAATGAGGAACCCTGGGCTGAAACCCTGGAATTGGTCGCCAAATCCGAACATCATTCCCTGGCGCTGTTTTTCATGGACACGCCCCAGGAAGATCCGCGCCACTTCGACACGTCGGCGTTGCCGCTGTACGGCACGCTGGTCAAGGTGCACCACGCCAGTCGCGAAGGCGGCAAACTGCAGTTCGTCGCCCAGGGCCTGACCCGCGTGCGCATCCGTACCTGGCTCAAGCACCATCGCCCACCGTACCTGGTGGAAGTCGAATACCCGCACCAGCCAAGCGAGCCGACCGACGAGGTCAAGGCATATGGCATGGCGCTGATCAATGCGATCAAGGAACTGCTTCCACTCAATCCGCTGTACAGCGAAGAGCTGAAGAACTATCTCAACCGCTTCAGCCCCAACGACCCGTCGCCCCTGACTGACTTTGCCGCTGCGCTCACCTCGGCCACCGGCAGTGAGTTGCAGGAAGTGCTCGATTGCGTCCCCATGCTCAAGCGCATGGAAAAAGTGCTGCCGATGCTGCGCAAGGAAGTTGAAGTCGCGCGGCTGCAGAAGGAGATTTCTGCTGAGGTCAATAACAAGATTGGCGAACATCAGCGCGAATTCTTCCTCAAGGAGCAGTTGAAGGTTATCCAGCAAGAGCTGGGGCTGACCAAGGACGACCGCAGCGCCGATCTCGAACAATTCGAGCAACGGCTGGAGGGCAAGGACCTGCCGGCCCAGGCGCAAAAGCGCATCGAAGAGGAAATGAACAAGCTCTCGATCCTGGAAACCGGCTCGCCGGAATACGCCGTCACCCGCAATTACCTCGATTGGGCGACGTCGGTGCCGTGGGGCGTGTATGGCCAGGACAAGCTCGACCTCAAGCACGCGCGCAAGGTGCTCGACCAGCACCACGCAGGACTGGGGGACATAAAGGACCGCATCCTCGAGTTTCTCGCCGTGGGTGCCTATAAAGGTGAAATCAGCGGTTCCATCGTGCTGCTGGTGGGACCGCCGGGGGTGGGCAAGACCAGCGTCGGCAAGTCCATCGCCGAAACCCTGGGCCGGCCGTTTTACCGCTTCAGCGTCGGCGGCATGCGCGATGAAGCCGAAATCAAGGGCCATCGACGCACCTACATCGGTGCCCAGCCGGGCAAACTGGTGCAGGCGCTCAAGGACGTCGAAGTGATGAACCCGGTGATCATGCTCGACGAGATCGACAAGATGGGCCAGAGCTACCAGGGCGATCCGGCCTCGGCCCTGCTGGAAACCCTCGACCCAGAGCAGAACGTCGAATTCCTCGATCACTACCTGGACCTGCGCCTGGACCTGTCGAAAGTGCTCTTCGTGTGCACCGCCAACACCCTGGACTCGATCCCCGGGCCACTGCTGGACCGGATGGAAGTGATTCGCCTGTCGGGTTATATCACCGAAGAAAAGATCGCCATCGCCAAACGCCATTTGTGGCCCAAACAACTGGCCAAGGCTGGTGTGGCCAAAGGCAGCCTGAGTATCACCGACAGCGCTCTCAAGGCCCTGATCGACGGCTATGCCCGTGAAGCTGGGGTGCGCCAGCTGGAGAAACAGCTGGGCAAGCTGGTGCGCAAGGCGGTGATGAAACTGATCGACGACCCGAAGGCCGTGATCAAGCTCGGGCCCAAGGACCTCGAGGCATCCCTGGGCAAGCCGGTGTTCCGCAACGAGCAAGTGCTGTCCGGCATCGGTGTGATTACCGGCCTGGCCTGGACCAGCATGGGCGGCGCGACTCTGCCGATCGAAGCGACGCGCATCCACACGCTCAATCGCGGCTTCAAGCTCACCGGGCAACTGGGGGAGGTGATGAAGGAGTCAGCGGAAATCGCCCACAGCTACGTCAGCTCGCATTTGAAGCAATTTGGCGGCGATCCGAAGTTCTTCGACGAAGCCTTCGTTCACTTGCACGTACCGGAAGGCGCCACCCCCAAGGACGGTCCGAGTGCTGGGGTAACCATGGCCAGCGCCTTGCTGTCCCTGGCTCGCAACCAGGCGCCGAAAAAAGGCGTGGCCATGACCGGCGAACTGACCCTCACCGGGCACGTGCTGCCGATTGGTGGAGTGCGCGAGAAAGTGATCGCCGCGCGACGGCAGAAAATCAATGAGCTGATCCTGCCGGAAGCCAACCGGGGCAACTTCGAAGAACTGCCGGACTACCTCAAGGAAGGCGTCACCGTGCACTTTGCCAAGCGGTTTGCCGATGTGGCGAAGGTGTTGTTCTGACAGTTCTGTAGCGTCCGTGCAGGCCCCATCGCGAGCAGGCTCGCTCCCACAGTGGATTTTGTGTTGTTCGCAGAACTTGTGATCCACACGGCCCCATGTGGGAGCGAGCCTGCTCGCGATGGGGCCATGAGCAACAACACATCCCCATCTGACACACCCAGTAGCATCTTCGGTTATGCTCGCCGTTCGTCGTGAATGCCGGAGCCCTTATGTCCCTCACCCGCCTGCTCGTCCCTTTAAGCCTTGCCCTGCTGAGCGCCTGTGCCACGCAACCGAAACACAACGTGACCGTGGAAAAACTGAGCCAGTGCCCGGTGCAGCTCACTAACGGCCAGAACCTGATCCTGAATTTGCCCAGCAACCCCAGCACCGGTTATCGCTGGGCGATCCAGGACTCGGCCGGCGGCGTGCTGAAGGCCTTGGGACCTGAGGTTTACCGCAATCCGGAAGACGCCGGCATCGTCGGCGCGGCCGGGGTATCAACCTGGCGTTTCCAGGCATTTACGGCAGGAACCGGTCGCTTGCGCCTGACTTATCAACAGCCCTGGGCACCTGAAGTACCGCCGGTGGAAACCTTCGACTGCGCCATTTCGGTGAATTGACCATGGGTTGGCTGATCCTTGCATTGATGGGCGCGGCCACCTATGTGTATGGGCTCACAGTGCATGCCACCCTGCTGTGCCTGCTGGTCAAGCCGATGCCAGTACTGGCCCTGCTCGGCTGGCTGCACGATGCGCCACCCAGCGAATATCGACGCTGGATCAGCCTGGGATTGATTTTCTCGCTGGTGGGCGATGTGCTGCTGGCTTGGCCCGGGGATCTGTTCGTGTTCGGCCTTGGCGCGTTTCTGCTGGCGCACCTGGCCTATCTGAAAGCCTACCTCAGCGACTGTCGCCGTCCGGCGTTGCTCTCGCTGGCCCTGGCCTTGGGGCTTGGCGCAACGCTGCTGGGGATTCTGATATCGAGCGGTCTCGGGCCTTTGCTGGTCCCGGTGATTGTCTATGGCCTGGCCATCAGCGCCATGCTCTGGCGTGCGCTGGCGCGATTGGGCACCGAAGTCCCCGAGCGTTCGGCCTGGCTGGCCGCTGCCGGGGCCCTGGCGTTCGTATTTTCCGACAGTGTCATTGGCATCAACCGCTTCGTGGCGCCCTTTCATGCCGCGCCTTACCTGATCATCATCAGCTACTGGCTGGGCCAGTGGGGGATTGCGGCATCAGCGTTCAGCCAAAAACCGCATTGAGCCAGCGAGCAAGCTTGCCTCCCACAAAGGCTCGCTCCCAGAGGTTTTTTGGTTAAAATGCCGGCCTTTTCACCACCCATGCCGCTGGAACTGCCGTGAGCAAAGAACCCGATCGTCTATTCGCCCAGCCCCTGGCCCAGGTGCCTGACTTCGCCTTTAACGAGGACGTGGTGCGGGTGTTTCCGGACATGATCAAGCGTTCGGTGCCGGGTTACCCGACCATCGTCGAAAACCTTGGCGTGCTCGCCGCGCAGTTTGCCCAGCCGGGCAGCGTCCTCTACGACTTGGGTTCGTCCCTGGGCGCGGTGACCCAGGCGCTGCGCCGCCATGTGCGCACCGACGGTTGCCGGGTGATTGCGGTGGATAACTCGGCGGCGATGGTCGAACGTTGCCGCGAGTACCTTAACGGCCAGGACTCGATGTTCCAGGAGTTGCTACCGGTTGAAGTGATCGAAGGCGACATCCTCGCCCTGACGTTCCAGCCGGCCTCGGTGGTTGCGCTGAACTTCACCCTGCAATTCATCGCGCCGGATCAACGTACCGCCTTGTTGAGCCGCATCCGCCAGTCCCTGCTGCCCGGCGGTGCATTGATCCTCTCGGAAAAGCTGCGCTTTAACGATGAACAAGAACACGCGCTGCTCAGCGACCTGCATGTGGCGTTCAAGCGCGCCAACGGTTACAGCGAGCTGGAAATCGCCCAGAAACGCAGCGCCATCGAAAACGTCATGAAGCCCGACAGCCTCGAAGAACACCGCGAACGCCTGCTGGCGGCCGGTTTCTCGAAAGTCGTGCCGTGGTTCCAGTGTCTTAATTTTGCCTCGTTGATTGCCCTGCCATGATTGATCTGTCTCCCCTGGCCCGCCATCTGGCCGGCACCCCCCTGGCCGATTGGGCCGCGACGTTGCAAACGCAACTGGACAGCAAAATGGAAAAGGGTCATGGCGACCTGGAGCGCTGGCAGAGCGCCCTCGATGCCTTGCCAGTGCTGCAACCGAGCCGGGTCGACCTGCTGAACGGCCTGACCCTCGACACCGATTGCAGCGACGAAACCCGTGCGCAGATGCGCACCGCGCTGATGGGCCTGTCACCGTGGCGCAAGGGGCCTTTCGACCTGTTTGGCGTGCACGTTGACACCGAATGGCGTTCGGACTGGAAGTGGTCGCGGGTGGCCCCGCACCTGGACCTGACGGGCAAGCGTATTCTCGATGTGGGCTGTGGCAACGGTTATTACATGTGGCGGATGCTCGGCGCCGGGGCCGATACGGTGATCGGCGTCGACCCCAACTGGCTGTTCTTCTGCCAGTTCCAGGCGGTGCAGCGCTACCTCTCGCAGCCCAACGCCTGGCACCTGCCTTTCCCATTCGAGGCCCTGCCGCCGGAGCTGGAAGGCTTCGATACGGTGTTTTCCATGGGCGTGTTCTACCATCGCCGCTCGCCAATCGAGCATTTGCTGGCGCTCAAGGATTGCCTGGTCAAGGGCGGAGAACTGGTATTGGAAACATTGGTGATCGAGGGCGACGAACATCAGGTGCTAGTGCCCGAGGATCGCTACGCGCAGATGCGTAACGTCTGGTTCCTGCCTTCGGTCCCGGCCCTGGAACGCTGGCTGCGCCGCGCCGGGTTCAGCGATGTGCGTTGCGTCGACGTGAGCGTCACGACGGTGGAAGAACAGCGCGGCACTGAGTGGATGAAATATCAGTCGCTGAGCGACTTTCTCGACCCGGCCGACCACAGCAAGACCATCGAAGGCCTGCCTGCGCCGATGCGGGCGGTGATTGTGGCGCGTAAATAACCTCACTTAAGGGGTGTGCCAGTCATTGTGGCGAGGGAGCTTGCTCCCGCTCGGCTGCGCAGCAGTCGTAAAACCTGCCAGCCGGTTTTTTCTGATGCCCGGTGGTGGATGGTTTGAGGCTGCTGCGCAGCCCAGCGGGAGCAAGCTCCCTCGCCACAGGGTCAGTTGTTCAATGTTGGGATTTGGCCCGGCGAGCCTTGAAAAACTCACTCAACATCGCACTGCACTCTTCAGCCAGCACCCCGCCCTCGAACATCACTCGATGATTCAGAAAGCCCTGGCTGAAAAACTGCCCCTGGCTCTGCACGATGCCGGCCTTGGGCTCCAGGGCGCCGTAGACGACCCGGGCGATGCGCGAGTGGACGATGAGGCCGGCGCACATGCTGCAGGGCTCCAGCGTCACATAGAGGGTGCTGCCGGGCAGGCGATAGTTGCTCACGGCCTGGGCGGCGGCGCGGATGGCGACCATTTCCGCGTGGGCGCTGGGGTCATGTCCGCTGATCGGGCAGTTGAAGCCGCGCCCGATGATCTCACCGTCCTGCACCAGCACCGCGCCCACCGGCACTTCCCCCAGGGCCGCGCCTTGTGCGGCGAGGGCCAGGGCTTCACGCATGAAATCCTGGTCACGGCTGCGATCAATGATCCGGGCAGGACGAATCTGGCGCATCACGCCACCTCGATGGCGGCCATCAGGCCGGTTTCCATGTGGTCGATCACATGGCAATGGAACATCCACACCCCCGGGTTATCCGCCACCAGCGCGACTTGCGCCCGCTCGTTCTTGCCCAGCAGATAGGTGTCGGTGAAATACGGGATGACCTTGTGCCGGTTGGAAGCAATCACTTTGAAGCTCATGCCGTGCAAATGGATCGGATGCTGGTACTGAGTCATGTTCTTCAATTCAAAAATGTAACTCTGGCCTTTCTTCAGCGTGGCGATTGGCCGGTCGGCGCAGGTCTTGTCGGTGATGTCCCAGGCCTTGCCGTTGATCTGCCAAAGGCTGGGCGGTTTGCCGTTGTCGACGTTGACCGACACCGAACCGACCCACTCGAAATTGAAGTTGAGTTTCTCGGCATTGGCCAGGTCGGGCTCAGCCACCGGGTTAGGTGGCAGCGCGGGCGGCCACTGGGCCGGCGCTTCGTTGTTGGGCACGGAGCGCAACGTGCCCAGGCGCACCGGGCCATTGCGTAATGACAACTCTTCCCCGGCCGGCGGCGTCTTGATCGCCAGACAAATACGCATGCCCGGCCCCAGCCAGTATTCCTTGCCCAACGGGCGCGGCTCGACCGGGTTGCCGTCCAGGGCGTAGATCTGCGCCTCGACGCCAGGAATGTTGATGCGATAAGTCAGGGTATTGTCCAGGTTCAGCAAGCGTACCCGGGTGATCTGTCCGGCCGGCAGATCAATGACCGGCAGCGACACGCCGTTGATGGTCGACAGACGCCCGGCCGTCCCGCCACGGGCTGCTTCACGGGGAATGCTGAAAGCGACGAACTCGCCTTGCTCATCCACATGCCAGTTCTTCAGGCTCAGGGTCTGCTCGTATTTGAAGCCGGTGGGCTCGCGCTCTTCGACAATCAAGGGCCCGACAAGCCCGCGACCCAGTTCTTCGCTGCTGTTGACGTGGGGGTGATACCAGTAGCTGCCGGCGTCCGGCACGCGGAACTTGTAATCGAAATACTCACCCGGCAGCACCGGCAATTGCGAGACATACGGCACGCCGTCCATCTCCAGCGGCAGCCGGATACCGTGCCAGTGAATGGTGGTCGCCACCGGCAGGTGATTGATGAAGCGCACCCGCAACCATTCGCCCTGGCGCACCCGCAATTCGGTGCCCGGTGCCGACGGACCAAACGCCCAGGCCTGGGTCTTGTGCCCGGCCACCAGCTCGACGTCCAGCGGAGCCGCGATCAACTCATAGTCGTGACCGGCCTCGGCATCGGCCATCTTGCCCAACCAATACCGCGATGCCCCACCTGCACCCACGCCAACGACAACAAGACCGGCCAGGCCACCGAGTATTTGGCGACGGGTAAAGGACATGAACGCAACCACCTTTGAATCTGCGGCGAACCGGCAGGTCCGCAAAAGGCGAATACGATACACCCGCAGATGAGAAACAGTAAGAGCGGTTATGACCAAGGGATGCCATCCTGCTGATGGACAATCTGTGGCGAGGGTATTGATTTCCTTGCCACAGATCGATTACCGCAGGCTCCGGCTCAGGCTTGCAAGCCGGTAATCAGATGCACCACGCCGTTTCCCAGCGTCATCACCCCGGCCACCCCGGCCGCACTCAGCGCTGGCCGGTCGATTCGTTCCACATCTCGCAATTCCACCCGCAGCCGCGTCAATGCCACCGGCTGATGGGATTTGAGGTTATCCACGCCGCCCAGCGCAGCGATGATGGCCGGTGACAGCTCATCAACCGCTGTCGCTGGCCTGGGCTCTTCCGGTACCAGGTCCGGGGTCAGGGCTTTCCAGAATGCCTGTTGCAGTTTGTCGAACATGTTCAATGCTCCATGGCCAGGGTGGCCGGACTGGCCGTGGGTGAATGAATACGCAAGAGGTCGCGCACTTGCTCGGCGCTTTCCTGGCCCAAGGCCTGTTGGGCCAGCGTACGGCATTCGCTAAGATCCCATTCACGCACGCAGGCCTTGATGGCCGGAATCAACGGCACACTGACCGATAGCTCATCCACGCCAAGGCCCAGTAACACCGGCACCGCCAAGGTTTCCGACGCCAGCGCGCCACACACCCCGACCCATTTGCCATGGGCGTGAGCGGCCTCGACCGTCCGGGCAATCAGGCGCAGCACCGACGGATGCAGGCCATCGGCCTGGCTGGCCAAGCGCGGGTGGTCGCGATCCATGGCCAGGGTGTATTGGGTCAGGTCGTTGGTCCCGATGGAGAAGAAATCCACTTCAGGAGCAAACAGGTCGGCCATCAGGGCCGCCGCCGGAACTTCGATCATGATGCCCAGCTTCGGCGTTTGCGGCAGGCCCAGGTTGCGCACTTCTTCGTCCAGCATCTGCCGCGCCACGCGCAACTCCGACAGTTGGGTGACCATTGGCAGCATGATGTGCAGCCGCGTTAGGCCCGAACAGGCGAGAATTGCCCGGAACTGTTCGCGCAACAACTGGGGGCGCTCCAGGCACAGGCGAATACCGCGCATGCCCAAGAACGGATTGGCCTCGCGGGCCATTGGCACATAGGCCAGCGGCTTGTCCCCACCCACATCCAGGGTACGCACCACCAGGTTGCGCTCGGCCCCCAGGGCCCGAGCGACGGCGCTGTACAAGGCCGCTTGCTCGTGATGACCAGGTGGGTGCGCGCGATCGAGGTAAAGCAGTTCGGAGCGCAACAACCCGACACCTTCGCCTCCCAGGGTCATGGCCTGCTCCACGTCCTGTAACGACCCCACATTGGCACTCACCTCGACTCGATGACCATCAAGGGTACGGGCCGCCAAGGCCGATTGTTCAAGGTCACGCCGCTGCCGTCGCAACTGTCGGTCACGGGAGGCCTGGAGTTGTTCAATCCGCATCGGATCTGGATTCAAGTGCAGTTCGCCGCTGTCGGCGTCCAGCAACACCGGGGTGCCGTTGGCGAGGGTCAATACCTGCTCAGGCACACCACACAACGACGGCAGGCCCAGCGCACGGGCCAGGATCGCCACATGGCTGGTAGCACCGCCACCCACCGTGACGAAACCGGCGATTCGCGAGGTGTCCAGGTTGGCGGTCTGGGATGGCGTCAGCTGCGCGGCCACCAGAATCGCCTGCTCGGGCAGATCCCAGACGTGGTCCCGTACGCCGAGAATCAGCTTGAGGACCCGATGCCCGACATCGGACAGGTCCATCGCGCGCTCGGCCAGCAGGGCACTGCCCGATTGCTGGAACTGCCTGGCGGTGGTTTCGGTCGTGGTTTTCCAGGCAAAGGCCGCACTCTTGCCTTCGACGATCAAATTCCGAGCCTGCTCCAGCAAGGTGGGGTCTTCCAGCAACTCCTGATGAGCGCTAAAAATCTGGGCCTGGACGCTGCCCGCACTCTCGCTCTGCAACGCCTTCAATGCCTGGTTCGCCTGGTTCAACGCCTGGTCCAGAAGGGCCTGCTCGGCCTCGATTCCCGCACCTGGCTCTTGCACTTCCAACGTCTGGGTGGCGATCTGCACCACCACGCCCGACACCGAGCCTGGCGAGGCACACACGCCTTGCCAGCGATCAGGCGTGGGCGATTCGACGCACATGGGCACTTCTGGCGTTGGCTGCGCCCGGACGGATTCGCCGCAGCCCGCCAACAATAGTTGCGTCAGTGCCTCAAGCGCCTGTTCGGCCTGTGGACCGGCGGCACTGATCTGCAAACTGTCGCCCTGGCCCGTTTGCAACGCCATGATCGCCACCACGGATTTGGCATTGGCGCTGGCTTGCTGCTTGTGCAAGCAGATGTCCGCATCAAAGCCTTTGGCTGCCTGGGCGAACACCGCAGCGGGACGCGCATGCAGACCGCTGTTATTCGGCAGGATCAGCGCCTTGGAAAACAGCACCGAGCCCTGTTGCGCCTGTGCGTCCTGCCCTTGTGTCCCTTGACTCACCTGCAACAGCGGCTGACCGCTTTCCACACAGGACGACTGGGCCAGTATCAGGATGAAGTCTTCGCCAGTGACCACCAGCATCAACGTCAACAGACTGCGCGCGTGCAAGGCGATGTAGTCGGCATCGAAATCGATCAGTGGTTGCCCGACCTCGACTCGTTGACCTATTTCTACCCGGGAAGTAAAGCCCTTGCCCGCCAGGTTCACCGTGTCCAAGCCGATGTGCATCAACACCTGAACGCCGTTGTCACCGGTGACACTCACCGCATGGGCGCTGTCCTGGAGCGTGCCGACGACACCGGAGAGCGGCGCGCAAAGGGTCTGCGAAGTTGGATCGATGCAGATTCCATCCCCCACTACACGGTTGGAGAAGACCGGATCAGGCACGTTGTCCAAGGGCATCAAGACCCCGGACAACGGTGCGAGCAATTGCAAAGGTTGCGTTGTGTTCATGACTTCACCTGCTGCTGTCTGTTCTTTTCGCATCGCGGGCATGGAAAGTCCACCGACCCGCGCCACACGGGTCATTTCCACCAGTACTCGACCTGCACGCCCACGTTGGAACCATGCCGCGTGCCGCCAAATGCACCGGTGTCGGACAGCGCCGAACCGGCCGCCAATTCATTAGCTGCGCGCTGGGCCGCCGCGTTCCAACTGGCGTAGGTGTAATACAGTCGTACTTCCGGGCGAGCCCAGAATTCCGGGCCCTTGGGCGACCAAGTAGGGGCAAAGGTGAATTTGCTCAGCTTGCGCGTTCCATCACTGGCCTGCACTTGATCATGACCCAGTTCGGCCACCAGCTTGAACTGATCAGTGATGGCGTAGGCCGGGCGAACCCCCAACGACAGCCAGTCCTGGTCGGCACCCTCGGGGCGAATGTCCTTCTGGTACACCGCCTGCACTTGCCCGCCGAAACGCGGCGTGATCTGCCAATCGAAAAACTCCACCAGACGATAGCTTTTGTTGCTGTCGTCCAGCCCGGTGTCGCCGGTATAACCCAGCCCGGTGCCGGGCCCTTCGCCATATTGCAAGGCCAGTTTATTCTTGCCGCCAAGGAAGCCCTGCTGCACATGCTGGGCGGTCAAGGCCCAACCGCGATGAGCGTCGCGACGATTCGCTTGGTCGATGAAGCTCACGCCGAACTCCAGCTCGCCACCGGGGTTGGTATCGAAGCCCCCGACGTTGAAATCATGCCGGTTGACCGGATCTTTCTGGTACAGGTTGTCCTTGCGCGAAAAGGCGTAGCTGTATTTCAGCCCGCCGATCAACACGTCCTCGATTCCGGCCCCGGTGGCGCTCTGGTTCCAGTAGTAGAAATCGGAAATATGGATGTCGTTACGTTTGTAGTAACGCCGACCGGCCCAGAGCGAGCCTCCGTTCAGGCTGGGCATGTTCGACCACTGGGCATACATCTGCGGCATCCGTGCCGCACCGTTTTCGCCCTGGAAAGTCGGCGTGCGGTCGTAACGGTTATACAGCGACGCCATGCCATCCACGCTCAGCACCGAGCCATCGTCGAGGGTGAAAAGATCCTGGCGCAGCTCCAGTTCGCCATATTGTTCGCACTCGTTGCCCAATCGGTATTTGCTTTGCGCCCCGGGCAACTGGAAACAGGATTGGGAGCGGCCATTGGTGGCGCTGCCGACGCCACTGCGCAGGTAGCCGGAGAACTCCAGAGCCTGGGCCGGGAATGGCAATGTCAGGCAGATACAAGACACCGCAAGTCCACGATTTATTGTTGTTTTCATATGCCGCCCTTTCTTTTTTATTGTTTTTTGATGCACTTCAATCTGCCTTCGCCTGCCAACAAATGGACGACAAAGGGCACACGGTGCGTCGAGCGCAACGTGGTCGCTATCAAGCAATGCGTCGTCAGAAATGACGTTTATTCAGTCGCTCAGGTGCAACACAAACGACTCGTAGGGGCGTAGGAACAATCGTCGCTCACGGTGTTGGCGGTCGTAGTTGCCGATCACCCATCGTTGCTTCGTGCCTCCGGAGAGAATCCCTTCGGGCAACTGGACTTCGCAGTCGCCACCATAAAAGTGGCTGACGACCAGCAGGCGCTCGCCTTGCCCTTCGCGCAGGTACGCCCACACATGGGGATGCTCGGGCAGTAGCAGGCGATAGACCCCGTCCTGGATCAGCGCTTCGCTGCGGCGCAGGGCAATCAAGCGACGGTAGTAATGCAGCACCGAGGTCGAGTCTTGCAGTTGCTGCTCGACGTTGATGAAGGCCGCATTGTCGGGTACGTCGATCCAGGGTTGGGCATGGCTGAAGCCGGCGTTCGGCCCGGCAGTCCATTGCATCGGCGTGCGCCCGTTGTCGCGGGACTTTTGCATGATCGGCGCCATGGCCTCGGCTTCAGGCACACCGGCGTTGCGCTTGAGGCGGTAGATGTTCAGGGTTTCCACATCGCGGTATTGATCGATGTGATCGAAGCCCGGATTGGTCATCCCCAGTTCCTCGCCCTGGTACACGAAGGGCGTGCCCTGGAGAAAGTGCAGCGCGGTGGCGAGCATCTTCGCCGAGACCACCCGATACTCTCCGTCATGGCCGAAACGCGATACCACCCGCGGCTGATCGTGGTTACACCAGAACAGTGCGTTCCAGCCGCCACCGGCCTGCATGCCGATCTGCCAGTCGGAAAGGAT
This sequence comes from Pseudomonas sp. NFACC45, assembly GCF_900113505.1. Taxonomy (NCBI): domain Bacteria; kingdom Pseudomonadati; phylum Pseudomonadota; class Gammaproteobacteria; order Pseudomonadales; family Pseudomonadaceae; genus Pseudomonas; species Pseudomonas sp. NFACC45. Next base: position 145,529 of record NZ_FOPO01000003.1, on the reverse strand, counting down.
GCGCTTGAGTTCAAGAAAGTCGAAGTCGGCCCGCACCCACTTTTGCAGGTTCGGGTAATCCACTTTCAAATGATGGAAGTTGAAGGTCATCGACAACTCCCGTGAGTCCGGGCACGAGTAACGAATGCAGTGTTCAAGGTTGGTGGACGACATCTCGCCGACGTTGATCAGGTCGAAACCATCGAAGACTTCCCGGTGCATGTCCTGCAGATAGCGGTGTACGTTCGGGCCATCGGTATAGAAACGTCGGCCATCGGTGTGATCGTCAGGAAAGTCGGCCGGCTTGGAGATCAGATTGATCACATCGAGACGGAAACCACCCACGCCCTTGTCCCGCCAGAAGCGCATCATCTTGAACACTTCGGCGCGCACCTGAGGGTTGTCCCAATTCAGATCGGCCTGGGTGTGGTCGAACAGGTGCAAGTAATACTGCCCGGTCTGCGCTTCGTACTCCCAGGCAGAACCACCGAATTTTGACTCCCAACTGTTGGGCTGGTCGCGCCAGATATAGAAATCACGGTATGGGTTGTCGAGGCTGCTGCGGGCGGCCTGGAACCAGGGATGCTCGATGGAAGTGTGGTTGACCACGATATCGAGCATCAGCTTGATGCCGCGCCTGTGGGCTTCGGCAATCAACAACTCGCAATCGGCCATGGTGCCGTAGCTGGGGTCAATGGCGTAGTAATCGCTGATGTCGTAGCCATTGTCCCGTTGTGGGGAACGCAGGAAAGGGGTGAGCCACAGGTAATCCACACCCAGCCAGTGCAGGTAGTCGAGCTTGTCCACGACGCCCAGCAAATCACCGGTTGCCTGGCCGCCATGGCTGTAGAAACTCTTCGGATAAATCTGGTAGATCACTGAGCGTTGCCAGTCTTGCATGGCGAGATTCCTTCAGTCTGTTTGCTACTGATCCGGGGGCCTCATCGCGGGCCAGCCCGGATCTCACAAGTGTCAGGCGACCCGATATCCCGGCCGGACGATCTTCATGCTCAATGCACAGGTCAGGGCAAAGGGCACGCTCATGGCGATGACCATGCCGATCACGAACATCGGTATGGCGTCGGGAACGATTGAAATGAAACCCGGCAAGCCTCCTACGCCAATGGCCGAAGCCTTGATCTTGTTCAACGAGAGGAAAATGCAGCCCAGGGCCGAGCCGGCCAAGGCGCAGTAAAAGGGGAATTTGTAGCGCAGGTTGACCCCGAACATCGCAGGTTCCGTGATGCCGAAGTAAGCGGAAATCGCCGAGGTGGACGCCATGCTCTTGTCCCGGACATTGCGGGTCATGTAGAACACCGCCAGCGCCGCGCTACCCTGGGCCAGGTTGGACATGACGATCATCGGCCAGATAAAGGTCCCGCCCTGGGTCGAGATCAACTGAAGGTCCACCGCCAGGAACATGTGGTGCATGCCGGTGACCACCAGTGGCGCATAGAGCAGGCCGAAAATCGCGCCGCCAATCACTGGCGCCAGGTCGAACAACGCCACCATGCCTTCGGTGATCAGGATCCCGAGGTGCCGGGTGACCGGCCCAATGATAGCGAGGGCCAGCACCCCGGTGACCACGATGGTGGTGATGGGAATCACCAGCAGCTGGATGGCGTTGGGCACCCTGGCACGCAACCACTTCTCGATCACGCTCATGACATAGGCCGCGAGCAGGATCGGCAGGATCTGCCCCTGATAGCCGACTTTTTCGATCCGGAACCAGCCGAAGATATCGAAATAGGGCAGGCTCTGGCCGTCCAGTCCCGCCACGGCCTTGCCGTAGTTCCAGGCGTTGAGCAGGTCCGGGTGGACCAGCATCAGGCCCAGCACGATGCCGAGGATTTCACTGCCGCCAAAACGCTTGGCCGCCGACCATCCCACCAGGGCCGGAAGAAAGACGAAGGACGTGTTGGCCATCAGGTTGATCAGGCTCCAGACACCGTCCAGGTTCGGATACGCGTCGAGCAACGTCTGGTCGGCAATGAACATGCCCTTGGCGCCCAGCAGGTTGTTGACGCCCATCAACAGACCGGCGATCACCAGTGCGGGCAGGATCGGCATGAACACGTCGGAAAGCACACGTACCAGGCGCTGCATGCCGTTGCCCTTCTGCGCGCCCTGGCGCTTGACGTCGGCAATGGTCGCGGCCGCAAGGCCAGTCAGTTCCCGCAGGGCAGCGTAGACCTTCTCCACTTCGCCCGGCCCGATGACCACCTGGAACAGCCCGCCGGTAAAAAACGAGCCCTTGACCAGGTCAATCTGGTTCAGCGCGGCGCTGTCCACCCGCGCGGCGTCCTTGAGGGACAGGCGCAGGCGCGTCACGCAATGGGCGGCCTGCTCGATATTGTCGACGCCACCGAGGCTTTGCAGCAGCTCACTGGCGATTTTGGGGTAGTCGTGGCTCATGCTTTTTTCTTCCGCGTCATTCTTGTTATTGAGAGTCGACAGCACGTGGAAGAGAAAGTACTCGTCTGTACGAGTTAAATCAACAACTCGTACAGACGAGTTTTGAAATTGTTTATGATACCTCCTGATAAAACAGGAAACGTCCTACGCTCCTGCCATCAAATAACGACAGCCGAATGGACAACTCCCCCACTTGCCCCTTAAGGTTCCGCCCCGGTGAACAGCGCGGCACAGAGCCATTTCCATGAGTAAATACAATCAGATCTACAACGATCTGCTGACCAGCATTACCACCGAACGCCTGGAGCGTGGCGCCCGCTTGCCTTCGGAAACCGAACTGATGGACAGCTACCAGGCCAGTCGCGGCACCGTGCGCAAGGCCATCGAACAGCTTCAGGAACGTGGTTTTGCGCAGAAGATCCATGGCAAGGGCACCTTTGTGCTGTCGACCTCTCCCATCGAGTTCCAACTCGGCGGGATCGTCAGTTTCCAGGAGACGTACCCACGCCTGGGCGACGATGTCAGCACCGATGTGGTCGAGTTCACTCAACTGCCGTTGGAAGGCGCCCTGCTCGAGCACATCAAGGCCCCCGTCGGCAGCCCGATCACACGCATCAAGCGGGTACGGCGAATCGATGGCAAACGGGTGATCCTGGACATCAACCATTTCGTCAGCGACGTGATCCCCGGCCTGACCCGCGACATAGCCGTGCAGTCGATCTACGCCTTCATCGAACAGACCCTGCAGCTACAAATCGCCTATGCCCAGCGCACCATCGAAGCGGTCCGCTGCGGTAAGGACGACCAGCAACACCTGGACCTCGACGGCCAGAGCCACGTCATCGTGGTCAGCAACCAGACCTTTCTCCAGGACGGCCGACAGTTCGAGTACACCGAATCGCGGCATACCCTGGATAAGTTCTATTTTTCGGATGTGGCGCGGCGCTGAAGTCGTGTGCAATCCCCGTTCAGCGACGCCACAAGCATGTCACCCAACCAAAGCTTCCAACTCTTTGGAAGCCATGCCCGGTAACCGTCGGCCTTCTTTCGCAACGTTGACCTGCAAGGCCACCTGGGCCACGGCCAACACGTTCTTGGTCAGCGAATAGCTGCCCTTGGCCTGCAGCCAGGTCAGAACGTCCGCCAAGTGCCAGATAGACGCACTCCCCTCATGCACGGGCGTCGGGAAGCTGCCCGGATGAGCCAACATCAGCTTGCGCATGTTTTGCCGAGATACACCGACGATCTCGGCTACGTCGGTCAGCCCGACTAAATCAGGTGCAACCTCGATCAGTCTGGCCGATGGCACGGCGCGGCGAACGTCGCCCAGCGCACTAAGCACGGCCTCAACTGCATCAGGCGCATCGCGAGTGAACTCAAGCGCCAGCCGCCCCGGCTGCCCGATGCCTACCAAGGCATCGTCGCAGCCCGCTTCACCCAGCCGCTCGACCAGTTCATCCGGGGTGCAACCATCGTCAGCAAGCTGATATTTCAAGGTAAAGGTAAATTCCATTGTTCTATTCCTTAGCATCGTAATCCGCACCGCGCCGATTGCGATGCGTCGAGCAATTGTCCACGACGCGTCGCAACGCTCGCGCATGGTTGCCAGGATTCTTCGGCGTGCTCCATATCGATGTGATGCAGAACTCGCCACAACGGCACTCCACGTCGTTGTACGGGCAATAAACCCGTTCCCAGGCGTGACCGCCGCCAACTTCTATGCGCCACCCGCGCCCTTCGGCATGCCTGAGCGCGTCTTCGATCTCTTTCTTCGGGTGCGTTGGACGAATCATCCGTGATCTCCAGTATTCGCATGACCCGCAGAGTTGTCAGATGACAACCTTCCCTTCTTTCAAGCAGCCGCACACAGCAACGTCTCAAAAAGGCGCGGTTGGTTTACCGAAAGACCGCTTCCGTAAGCCCTTCCGACTCAATCCACAGCCTCGCAGCAACGCCCGTATCCAGTGCTTGCGGAGGTATCTTGGCAACGGCCGGATAACCGCGTGTTTCGCTGAGCCTGTCCGGGCCGTAATAGACACCGCCTTGAGCCTGCGTTGAAGTCGCGGCGAAGAGGGTCGGCAACGCCCCCTGCGCTGCCGGCTGGAACAGGAACCACATGTACCGACGAGCCATACCCGGAACGCTCCATGCACCGGCGCCATTGGGCAGCAGATCGGTGCGCGAGATGCCAGGATGGGCAGCGACGCTCTGGATGCCCCAGCCCGCAGCATCGCTGCGGCGTTGCAATTCAAGGGCGAACATCAGGCAAGCGAGTTTCGATTGACTGTAAACCGGCATCGGCTTGTAGCTGCGCTGAGCTTGCAGATCATCAAAGTTGATCGTGCCGCTTCGGGCGGCGACGCTTGAAAGACTGACCACCCGTGGCTTGTTACCCTTGCGCAACAGCGGCAGCAGTTGGGCGGTCAAGGCGAAGTGCCCCAAGTGGTTCGTGCCGAACTGCAACTCGAATCCGTCGCAAGTCACCTGACGCTTCGGCGGCGCCATCACTGCCGCGTTGTTGATCAGCAAGTCCAGGCTGTCGCGCGAACTCCGCAGGCTCTCGCCGAACGCCTCGATGGATTCGAGGCTGGCGAGATCCAGAGCCTCGAAAGTCACATTCGCGCCGGGAACACTTTGGCGAATCTGATTGACTGCTGCTGCCCCTTTCGACCGATTTCGGCCTGCGATGATGACATTCGCACCGGCACGGGCCAGCGCCAGCGCGTCCTGGAACCCAAGGCCGCCAGTACCGGTGACGACCGCCGTACGGCCGCGTTGGGAAGGGATATCGGAAACTGTCCAGTGAGTCATGATCCTTGCCTGCCGAGGAGTGGGAACGTACACTAGGTGCACATAAATATGCACTTAGTGCTAAAACTTAATGCACTTAGTGCATAAATGCAACAGGCCATCGAAAATGTCAGAAACCCTCCCTCCCGCAGGTGCAGCCCCCACAGAAGGCTTGCGGGAACGCAAGCGCCGCGAAACACGTCAGCGCATCGCCGAGGCCGGCCAACGCTTGTTCCTCGCCAACGGTTACGAAGGCACAACGCTGGACACCATCGCGGCAGCGGCTGGCATTTCGCGCCGCACGTTTTTCTCGTACTTCAAATCGAAGGACGACATCATCTTGTTCTGGCAGGACGCCGATTCGGCCAGACTGATTGCCGACCTGCTGAAGACATCGCCCGACGTACCGCCACTCGATGCTGTTCGCGATGTGATGGTCAAGCACATCGCGCGCTATACGACCGAGCAGATGACAGCCGTGGACAATCTCATGCGTTCGAGCGAATCGCTTCTTGCACGCAAGCAGGCGTACTACGCGGAACAGGAGCAAGCGCTGTTCAATACGCTGTGTGAGGTCTGGCGGCAGCCTGAGCGGCGGCTGGCCCTTCGGATGGTGGCTGTGGTGTCCGTCGGTGCGATGAGACTCGCGCTTCAGGCGTGGCGGGATCAGACCGGCCAGCGAAAGCCGGTGGCCGAGTTCCTGCAGGACGCCTTTGACAGTTTGAGAACAGAGCTTTGACTGTGGCGACGAGGCGTTTGCGGTTGGCCATTGAGACCGGACGCGGCAGAACTGCCGCGTCCGGTTCGGGAAGAGCCCCGGCGCACGCCGGGGCCATACTGCGAGGTCATACGGCCAGTGTGGAGGCCACCCTCTCCTCGGCGGCATCTTCCGGCCCATCGTCATCGCTCAGCATGTGGCGCCGCTGCTCGGCGTACTCGGCCTTGTTGTAGACCGAGCGCGAAGAACGTCCGTCCTCAGCTTTCGTGACGTACCTTTTTAATCAATACATTACAGCGGCTTTTCGATAGCCTGCGGTTGACCCCAAAGGACCTGATTTCACTCCCACTCAATCGTCGCCGGCGGCTTGCTCGACACGTCATAAGTCACGCGAGAGATGCCTTCGATTTCATTGATGATGCGTCCGGAAACGGTTTCCAGCAGCTCGTACGGCAGATGCGCCCAGCGAGCGGTCATGAAGTCGATGGTTTCCACAGCGCGCAGGGCGACGACCCAGGCGTAGCGACGGCCATCGCCGACCACGCCAACCGATTTCACCGGCTGGAACACCACGAACGCCTGGCTGACCTTGTGGTACCAGTCGGCCTTGCGCAGTTCTTCGATGAAGATGTGGTCGGCGCGACGCAGCAGGTCGGCGTATTCCTTCTTCACTTCACCGAGGATCCGCACGCCCAGGCCCGGGCCTGGGAATGGGTGGCGGTAGACCATGTCGTACGGCAGGCCCAGTTCCAGGCCGAGGCGACGTACCTCGTCCTTGAACAGTTCGCGCAGCGGCTCGACCAGCTTGAGGTTCATCTCTTCCGGCAGGCCACCGACGTTGTGGTGGGACTTGATCACGTGGGCCTTGCCGCTCTTGGCGCCGGCCGACTCGATCACGTCGGGGTAAATGGTGCCTTGAGCCAGGTACTTGATGTTGTCCAGCTTGCAGGATTCGGCATCGAATACGTCGATGAAGGTGCGGCCGATGATCTTGCGCTTCTTCTCCGGGTCGGACTCGCCGGCCAGGTTGTTCAGGAACTGCTCTTCGGCGTTGGCGCGGATCACCTTGACGCCCATGTTCTCGGCGAACATGGCCATCACTTGCTCACCTTCGTGCAGGCGCAGCAGGCCATTGTCGACGAAGACGCAGGTCAGTTGGTCGCCGATGGCCTTGTGCAGCAGCGCGGCAACCACCGAGGAGTCCACGCCGCCGGACAGGCCGAGCAGTACGTTGTCGGTGCCGACCTGGGCGCGAACCTGGGCGATGGCGTCTTCAGCGATCTTCGACGGAGTCCACAGGGCCTCGCATTCGCAGATGTCGAGGATGAAGCGCGACAGGATGCGGCCGCCCTGCTTGGTGTGGGTCACTTCCGGGTGGAACTGTACGCCGTAGTAACGGCGATCATCGTTGAACATGCCGGCAATCGGGCAGCTCGGGGTGCTGGCCAGGATGTGGAAGTCTTCCGGCATCTTGGTGACCTTGTCACCGTGGCTCATCCACACGTCGAGGCCGAACAGGCCGTCGGCGTCGATGTGGTCTTCGATGCCGTCCAACAGGCGGCTCTTGCCGACCACGTCGACGCGGGCATAACCGAACTCACGCAGGTCGGAGCCTTCTACCTTGCCGCCCAGCTGCTCGGCCATGGTCTGCATGCCGTAGCAGATACCGAAGACCGGCACGCCGAGGTCGAACACCGCTTGCGGGCAGCGCGGGCTATCGGCTTCGTGCACGGACTCCGGGCCGCCGGCGAGGATGACGCCTTTAGGCGCGAATTCGCGAATCGCTTCGTCATCCATGTCGAACGGATGCAATTCGCAGTACACACCGATTTCACGCACGCGGCGGGCGATCAGCTGGGTGTACTGGGAACCGAAGTCGAGGATCAGGATGCGGTGAGCGTGAATGTCGAGGGCCATGACTCATTCTCATGTAGTGAATCAGAAACAACTCGGGGCTGAATGAACAGCCCCGGTGATTAACGTTTTACTGAAGGCCTTAACCTACTCGGTAGTTCGGCGCTTCCTTGGTGATCTGCACGTCGTGGACATGGGACTCGGCCATGCCGGCGCCGGTGATGCGGACGAACTCCGGCTTGGTGCGCATCTCGTCGATGTTGGCGCTGCCGGTGTAGCCCATGGAAGAACGCAGGCCGCCCATCAGTTGATGGATGATGGCGCTCAGGGTGCCTTTGTACGGCACGCGACCTTCGATGCCTTCAGGCACCAGCTTCTCGGCGCCTGCGGAGGAGTCCTGGAAGTAACGGTCGGAGGAGCCCTGGGCCTGGGACATGGCGCCCAGCGAGCCCATGCCGCGGTAAGCCTTGTAACTGCGGCCCTGGAACAGTTCGATCTCGCCCGGCGCTTCTTCAGTACCGGCGAACATCGACCCCATCATCACGCAAGAGGCCCCGGCGACGATGGCCTTGGACAGGTCACCGGAGAACCGGATGCCGCCGTCGGCGATCAACGGTACGCCTGTGCCTTCAAGGGCAGCGGCGACGTTGGCGATGGCGCTGATTTGCGGCACGCCGACACCGGCAACAATGCGGGTGGTGCAGATCGAGCCAGGACCGATACCGACCTTGACTGCATCGGCGCCAGCTTCGGCCAGGGCCTTGGCGGCAGCGCCGGTGGCGATGTTGCCGCCGATCACCTGCACGTCAGGGAAGTTCTGCTTGACCCAGCGAACGCGGTCGATCACGCCTTTGGAGTGACCGTGGGCGGTGTCGACCACCACCACGTCGACGCCGGCATTGACCAGGGCCGCGACGCGGTCGCCGGTGTCCTTGCCGGTGCCGACCGCAGCGCCTACGCGCAGACGACCCTGGTCGTCCTTGCTGGCCAGCGGATAAGCCTTGGCTTTTTCGATGTCATTGACGGTCATCATGCCCTTGAGGGCAAACTTGTCGTCGACGATCAGCACGCGTTCGATGCGGTGTTTGTGCAGCAACTCGCGAACTTCGTCCTTGCCGATGCCTTCCTTGACCGTGACCAGACGCTCTTTAGGCGTCATCACCTGGCGAACGGTGGCGTCCAGACGGTTCTCGAAACGCACGTCGCGGGAGGTGACGATGCCGACCAGGTCGCCATCGTGCAGCACCGGAACGCCGGAGATGTTGTGCATGCGGGTCAGTTCGAACAGATCACGGACCGTGGCGTCAGCCTCGATGGTGATCGGGTCCTTGACCACGCCAGCCTCGAACCGCTTGACCTTGCGCACTTCGGCGGCCTGCTGTTCGATGGTCATGTTCTTGTGGATGATACCGATACCGCCTTCCTGGGCCATGGCAATGGCCAGACGGGCTTCGGTCACGGTGTCCATGGCGGCGGAAACCAGCGGAATATTCAGCTCGATGCCACGGGTAAGACGGGTTTTGAGACTGACTTCGTTAGGCAGTACCTCGGAATAACCAGGCACTAAGAGAATGTCGTCGAAGGTCAGAGCTTCTTGGCTGATACGCAGCATCGCGGGGGCTCCCGAGCGGGAAAATGGAAGCGCGCCATTATACTCATGGACCCCCTCTGGCTCAATGTAAAACTCTGTCTATTATTGCCTGGCTGATCGATGGGCTAAATCAATGCCTGACCGCCTGCATCTATCCCTGTGGGAGCGGGCTTGCTCGCGAAAGCGGTGGATCAGCTACCTATATGCAGAATGACACACCGCCTTCGCGAGCAAGCCCGCTCCCACAGGGGTTATTGCGGCGCCCTTACAACTCCACCTTCACCCAACTCACCGACTGATCCAGCCAGTCGGCGAACTCGTCGATAAAGTCCTGCTTGAACCCCGCCTCGAGCCAGTTGTTGAAGATGAACCCCAGATTGGAAAAGCCACACGGCTGCAGGAACAGGAACCCGTTGATGTCATCTTCATGCCCACACTCGGGACAAGTGAAGTTATCGGTGCGGGCAGGCATCCACTCTTCCAGGCTTTCGAACAGCGCCTCGCCGATCTCCTTGCGGCATTCGGCGCAGCCCGCTTCCTCGAGAAAGCCTTTGGCCGGGGTATAGATGCAGCGCTTGGTGATGATTTCCAAGCCATTGACCGGCTCGCCAAACGGCAAGGCTTCAGGGTGCATGACCACCTCGCGGGCGCCAGGGGCGATGGCGTGGGCCATGCGATTGCCGGTACGCCCGCAGGTGGTCAGTTGTTCTTCGACGATATTCTTGCGGACCAGCCAGCGCACAACCGCCCGGGCCCGAGGCTCGTGGACCGGCAAGGAGGAAATTTTCGGGACGATGATGCTTTGCGAATTCATGGGACATCCTGCGGTGAATCTACCGGTGGCGACGAGCAAAGCCCGCGCCCACCTGGAACCTATGGGCAATGGAGCATTGTACCGCGCCCATTCCCGGAAGGTTTTGCGGTGAACATGGAGATTGAGCAGCGAATGCCCTTATCATGCGGCCCATGATTAAAGATCCCTTTGCCCGACTGGGCCTGGACCGCGAGGTCCTGACTGTCAGCCAGCTCAACGGCCGTGCGCGGGTGTTGCTTGAAGACGTGTTCAGCAACATCTGGGTCGAGGGCGAAATCTCCAACCTTGCCCGGCCCGCTTCTGGCCATGTGTATTTCACCCTCAAGGACAGCGGCGCCCAGGTGCGTTGCGCACTGTTCCGGCAAAATGCCGCGCGGGTGCGTCAGGCCCTCAAAGACGGGCTGGCGGTGAAAGTACGCGGCAAGGTCTCACTGTTCGAGGGCCGCGGCGACTATCAGCTGATTCTCGACACCGTGGAACCGGCGGGCGATGGCGCCCTGCGCCTGGCCTTCGATGCGCTGAAGGAAAAGCTCAGCGCCGAAGGTCTGTTCAGCGCCGAACGCAAGGTGCCGCTGCCGGCCCATCCGCAACGCATCGGCATCATCAGTTCGCCCACCGGCGCGGTGATCCGCGACATCATCAGCGTCTTCCGCCGCCGTGCGCCGCAGATTTCCCTGACGCTGATCCCCACCGCCGTACAGGGCCGCGAAGCCACTGCGCAAATCGTCCGCGCGCTGAAGCTGGCGGATGCCCGGGGGTTCGATGCGCTGATCCTGGCCCGGGGTGGCGGTTCGCTGGAAGACTTGTGGTGCTTCAACGAAGAAGCCGTGGCCCGGGCCGTGGACGCCTGCGTCACGCCGATCGTCAGCGCCGTCGGCCATGAAACCGATGTGTCCATCAGCGATTTCGTCGCTGACGTGCGCGCTCCGACCCCGTCCGCCGCTGCCGAACTGCTGGCCCCCGATGCCGGCGACCTGGTGCGCCGGGTCGAAAGCCTGCACCGGCGGCTGGTGATGCGCATGCGCGACCGCCTGATGCGCGATCAACTGCGCCTCGAAGGCCTCACCCGCCGCCTGCGTCATCCTGGTGAACGCCTGCGCCAGCAAGCCCAGCGTCTCGACGACCTGGACATGCGCATGCGCCGGGCCTTCGAGCGCAGCCTCAATACCCGCCGCGAACGCCTGATCCGCCTGGAAACCCGCCTGGCCGGGCAACATCCGGGGCGGCAACTGGCACTGCTGCGCCAGCGCCTGGACAGCCTCGCCTCGCGCTTGCCCCGTGCGATGCGTGAAGGGCTCAAAGCCCGACGCGTGCAGCTGCACAACCAGATGCAGACGCTGCACATTGTCAGCCCCCTGGCGACCCTCGGCCGGGGCTACAGTATTTTGCTGGACGAACGCGGCCAGGCGATCCGCAGCGCCGGGCAGACCCAAACCGGCCAGCGCCTGACTGCGCGGCTCGGTGAAGGCGAACTGCTGGTGCGGGTCGAAGACAATCACCTGACGCCGGTCACCCTTTCTCTATTGGATTGATTCATGCTGCGATATCTCGCCCCATTGCTTTTGCTGTGCCTGACCTTCAACGCCAACGCCGACAGTTACATCACCCGCCTGCTGAACAAACCGGTGCCCGGCGGCGTAGCCGTGGTGGACCTGGGCAGCGCGGCCCAGCCGCCAAAAGCCAGTTACCAGGGCAAACCGGTGCTGGTGGTCAAGGAAAAGGACAACTGGCTGGCGATTGTCGGCATCCCGCTGACGGTCAAGCCCGGCACCCAGCAGATCAGCAGTGGCGGCAGCACTCAGCCGTTCGTGGTCGGCTATAAAAAGTACCCCGAGCAACACATCACGCTGAAGAATAAGCGCCAGGTCAATCCAAATCCGGCGGACCTCAAACGCATCAACGCCGAACTGGCCGTGCAACTGAAGGCGTATCGCAGCTTCAGCCCGAACATCCCCAGCAACCTGCTGCTGGACAAGCCGGTCAACGGTCCGATGTCGAGCAAGTTCGGCGTGCGGCGCTTCTTCAACGGCGAAGAACGCAACCCCCACGCCGGCCTGGACTTCGCCGTCCCCGCCGGCACACCCATCAAGACCCCGGCCGCAGGCAAGGTGATCCTCACCGGCAATTACTTCTTTAATGGCAACACCGTATTCGTCGATCATGGCCAGGGTTTCATCAGCATGTTCTGCCACATGTCGAAGATCGACGTGAAGGTCGGCCAGCAGCTCAAGCGCGGCACAGTCGTCGGCAAAGTCGGCTCCACGGGGCGGGCGACCGGGCCACACATGCACTGGAACATCAGCCTGAACGATGCGCGGGTGGATCCGGCGATTTTTATCGGGGCATTCCAGCCCTGAGTTTTTGCGGTGAAGCTGCCGGCCTCATCGCGAGCAGGCTCGCTCCCACATGGGGATCTCTGGTGAACCCAGCATTTGCACCACCAGAGATCCTGTGGGAGCGAGCCTGCTCGCGATGACGGCAGACGCCTCACCACCATCCTGTGAATTGCCAAGCTCAAAACATCGACGCAATTTCCAAGATCAACACCTCTAATATGCGCGATTAAATCTCGCAAACCAGTCTAAAAACAGAACTTATCTCAATTTTTCCCGACTGCTTGCGATCCGCCCTCCGCGCGGTTAGGGTTGAAGGCATGAAAACCTCTCACACCCTCATTCAGCTTCGCCAGCACCGCAGCCTGTGCCTCGTCAGCGCACGACTGCCAGGCTGAATCGCGGCACCTCGTTCCGGCTGTAAGCCACCCCCGTACGAACCACCGGCAGGCCGCCTTTTTCCGGCCACGACAATAAAAGGATTCCCAGATGAGCATGCTCAAAGACCCGTCTTCCAAGTACCGCGCGTTCCCGACCATCAACCTGCCGGATCGCACCTGGCCATCGAAGACCATCACCGCCGCGCCGATCTGGTGCAGCTCCGACCTGCGTGACGGCAACCAGTCGCTGATCGAGCCGATGGACGCCGCCAAGAAGCTGCGTTTCTGGAAAACCCTGGTCGCCGTGGGCGTGAAGGAAATCGAAGCGTCGTTCCCGGCGGCTTCGCAGACCGACTTCGACTTCGTGCGCACCCTCATCGAAGAAGGCCACATCCCGGACGACACCACCATCCAGGTGCTGACCCAGGCCCGTGAAGACCTGATCGCCCGCACGTTCGAATCTCTGCGCGGTGCGAAAAAAGCCATCGTTCACCTGTACAACGCCACCAGCCCGTCGTTCCGCCGCATCGTGTTCAATCAGGACAAGGAAGGCGTGAAGGAAATCGCGGTGAACGCGGCCAAGCTGTTCGTCAAATACGCCGCGCAACAGCCAGAAACCCAGTGGCAGTTCGAATACTCGCCAGAAACCTTCAGCGCCACCGAGCTGGAGTTCGCCAAGGAAGTCTGCGACGCGGTGATCGAGGTCTGGAACCCGACGCCTGAGCGCAAGGTCATCCTCAACCTGCCGGCCACCGTGGAAGTTGCCACTCCGAACGTCTACGCCGACCAGATCGAATGGTTCGGTCGCAACATCACCCGTCGCGACAGCGTGCTCATCAGCCTGCACACCCATAACGACCGTGGCACCGGCGTAGCCGCCACTGAACTGGGCCTGATGGCCGGCGCCGACCGTGTCGAAGGCTGCCTGTTCGGCAACGGCGAGCGCACCGGTAACGTCGACCTGGTGACCGTCGCGCTGAACCTCTACACCCAGGGCATCAACCCTGAGCTGGATTTCTCCGACATCGACGGCGTGCGCAAAGTGGTCGAAGAGTGCAACCAGATCCCGGTGCACCCGCGCCACCCGTACGTGGGCGACCTGGTTCACACCGCATTCTCCGGCTCGCACCAGGATGCGATCCGCAAGGGTTTCGCCCAGCAGAAACCGGACACCCTGTGGGAAGTGCCGTACCTGCCGATCGACCCGGCCGACATCGGCCGCAGCTACGAGGCGGTGATCCGGGTCAACAGCCAATCGGGCAAAGGCGGGATCGCCTACCTGCTGGAGCAGGAATACGGCATCAGCCTGCCACGTCGCATGCAGATCGAGTTCAGCCAGGTGGTGCAGCGCGAAACCGATCGCCTGGGCCTGGAAATGACCGCCCAGCAGATCCATGCCCTGCTCCACAGCGAATACCTGCAAGCCAACACCCCGTACGCGCTGGTCAGCCATCGTCTGCAGGAAGAAAACGGCAACAGCGCCGTGGAAGTCGAAGTGGCCAGCAAGGGCCAGGGCGAGACCAACCTGCACTGGCGCGGCAAGGGCAACGGCGCGCTGGAAGCGTTGGTGGCCGGCCTGCCGATTCCGGTGGAGATCATGGACTACAACGAACACGCCATCGGCGCCGGCACCAACGCCAAGGCTGCGGCGTACATCGAGCTGCGGGTCAACGGTGAGCGCGCGGTCCACGGCGTGGGCATCGATGAGAACATCACCACCGCCAGCTTCAAGGCCCTGTTCAGCGCGCTGAACCGCTCCTTGAGCCAGCCGGAAGCCAAAGCGGCTTGATGGTTTAGCTGAAATGCAAAAGGCCCCGAGGTGTGAACCCTGGGGCCTTTTTGTTTGGCTGATGTTTTGTGCTGGCTGTTTCGGCCTCATCGCGAGCAGGCTCGCTCCCACATTGGAATCGCAGCCCCGCACCCTGTGGGAGCGGGCTTGCTCGCGAAGGCGCCCTACCAGATGGCCGAGATGTCAGGCATGGGTATCGATCGAAACAGTCATCGCCTGCAGCAAAGCGGCCTGCAAGGTCTGCAATGTGGCCTGGGTGGCCATGATCTGGGTCTGGATCGCCATGGTCTCTTGGGCTTTCTGCTCCTGGTTGGCCTGGCTTTTCTGCACGCGAGCCAACTGGGCTTGCTGCTCGGCCAGCAGCTTTTCAGTCTGCTCTATCTGTTTTTTTAGCTGTTCGATGACATCGCCACTGCCGCTGGCCGGAGCGCCAGCGATGTTCGCGCCACTGGTGTCAACTTTCAACTGGCGGTCTTTGTCTGCGCCGGCGTCAGTCGATACTGCCGAGCTGACCGCTGCTTCATCTTCCGCACCCTTGATAGAAACCTTGGGTGCAGAGAGTGGGTATGGATTTACCGTGATTGCGCTGATACTGGTCATAGGGGGACTTCTCCTTGGCTGCCCCGGTTATCGGCCACCATCAGCGCGTCTGAAGGGCTGAATCGTTTCAATCAGATGAATTCGAACGTGTCGGCATCCAGGTTCGCCGGAAAGCGTGTGCGATATGCCGCCAGGTCCGCCGCATTCAAACACACGGTGAACACCCCGTCGGCCTCACCGGCGCTGAGCAGGGTTTCGCCCTGGAAGTCCAACACCTGACTGTCACCGGTATAGGCAAAGCCCTTGCCGTCGTGGCCGATGCGGTTTACCGCTGCCACGTAACACAGGTTCTCGATTGCCCGGGCCGGCAACAGACGATTCCAATGCTGGCGCCGCGCGCCGGGCCAGTTGGCGGTGTACAGCAACAGATCAGTGTCCTCGGCGTCACGGCTCCACACCGGGAAACGCAGGTCATAGCAAATCAGCGGACGGATGCGCCAGCCGTTGAGTTCGAACAGCACCTGGCGCTCGCCCGGCGTGTAGTGATTGTGCTCACCAGCCATGCGGAACAGATGACGCTTATCGTAATGCAGCACTTCGCCGTCCGGTCGCGCCCAGAGCAGACGATTGCGATGGCTGCCGTCGGCGGCCTGGATAATCACACTGCCGGTGATCACCGCTTCGAGCTTCGCTGCCTGAGCCTGGAGCCACTTGTGTGAAGGACCGTTTTCCGGCTCAGCCAAGGTCTCGGACTCCATGGAGAAACCTGTGGTGAACATCTCCGGCAGGATAATCAGGTCCGCCCCGCGCGCCTGCGCAAGCAAGCTCTCAAAATGTTCCAGGTTGGCCTGGCGATCGTGCCAGGCCAGGGTGGTCTGGATCAGCGCCACATTGAGGTTGGGCAAGGCACTCAGATCACGCATAGTTTTTCCGCCGCTTCGCGCAGCGTCTCCTCGCGTTTGGCAAAGCACAGGCGCACCAGGCGCTGGCCTTCGGGTGGGTTCTGGTAGAACACCGAGACAGGGATCGTCGCCACGCCGTGCTCACGGGCCATCCAGATTGCCATGTCGACGTCATTGAGGTCCGGGCGGATCTGCGAGTAGTCCACCAACTGGAAATAAGTGCCGGGCACCCGCCTGAAACTAAAGCGCGAAGGGGTCAGCAAGTCACAGAACAGGTCACGCTTGGCCTGGTAGAAGTCCGGCAGCTCTTCGACGTGTTCCGGGTGATCGGCCATGTAGTCGGCCAGGGCGTACTGCAACGGCGTCACGCCGCAGAAGCTGACGTACTGATGCACCTTGCGCAGTTCCGCCGTCAGGGCGGGTGGCGCCACCACGTAGCCGGTTTTCCAGCCAGTGACGTGGTAGGTCTTGCCGAACGAACTGACCACAAAGGCCCGCCGGTACAGTTCTTCATGGGCCAGGACACTGGCGTGGGCGACGCCGTCGAACACCAGGTGTTCGTAAACCTCGTCACTGATCAGGTAAATGTCGCGGTCGCGAATCAAGGCCGCCAACTGGTCGAGCTCGGCGCGGCTGATCAGGGCGCCACTGGGGTTGTGCGGCGTGTTGAGAATGATCATGCGCGTACGCGGGCTCAAGGCTTCGCCGAGCTTCTGGAAATCGATGGCGAAATCATCCAGGCCCAATTGCACATGCACGCAACGGCCACCGGCCAACTCGACGGCAGGTTCATAGCTGTCGTAGCAAGGGTCGAACACAATCACTTCGTCGCCGCTGTGAACCACGGCCGCGATGGCGCAGAAAATCGCCTGGGTCGCACCGGGGGTCACGGTCACTTCCTGGTCGGCATCAACGCTGACGCCATAGCTGCGGGCAATCTTCGCCGCAATCTGCTGGCGCAGCGCCGGCAAACCGGTCATGGGCGAGTACTGGTTATGACCTTGGGCCACATGCCGGCCGACTGCATCGCGCAGGGCCTGCGGACCATCGAAATCGGGAAACCCCTGAGACAGATTGAGCGCGCCGGTCTGCGCGGCGAGTTGGGACATCTGGGTGAAGATAGTGATGCCGACATTCGGCAACTTGCTGGTGATCATTGGGGTTCCCTGCGTCTACACCCGGCTCTGGCGCGGCGCGGGAGAGCTCGAGGATAGCCCAATCGCCGGGCATGAAAAAGGGTGCCCATGGGCACCCTTCTCATTTGTCGCAGAGTGAACCACCGTGGCGAGGGAGCTTGCTCCCGCTGGGTTGCGCGTAGGAGCTGCCGAAGGCTGCGATCTTTTGATCTCTCGCTTGGGACTCAAGCGTCTAGGGAAAGATCGCAGCCTCGTTGCACTCGACAACTCCTACAGGGCGCAACCCAGCGGGAGCAAGCTCCCTCGCCACAGAAGTTCCCAGGCAATCGTCATCGAATCAACGCTTATCGCGGCGCTTCTTGTCGGCTTTCTTGTGGTGCGACATCAAACGGCGCTTCTTGTTGACCTGACGGTCGGTGAGCGTGTTCTTGTTGCCTTCGTACGGGTTCTCGCCGCCCTTGAACTCGATGCGGATCGGCGTACCGACCAGCTTGAGGACGCGGCGATAAGTGTTTTCCAGATAACGGACGTACGACTTGGGTACTTTCTCGATCTGGTTACCGTGAATCACGATGATCGGCGGGTTGGCGCCACCCAGGTGAGCGTAACGCAGCTTGATCCGGCGGTTGTTGACCATCGGTGGCGCGTGCTCGCCGACGGCGTCTTCCAGGATCTGGGTCAGGCGGTTGGTCGGCCAGCGGGTGACCGCCGACTTGAACGAGTTCTGCACCGACGCGTAAAGGTTACCCACGCCCGTACCGTGCAAGGCCGAGATAAAGTGGATGTCGGCAAAGTCAACGAAGAACAGCCGACGCTGCAGTTCGACCTTGACGAAATCCCGTTCGCTAGGCGTCATGCCGTCCCACTTGTTGATCGCGATGACCAACGCACGGCCGGCTTCCAGGGCGAAGCCCAGCAGGTTCAGGTCGTGATCGACCACGCCTTCGCGGGCGTCCATCACGAAGATCACCACGTTGGCGTCTTTGATCGCCTGCAGGGTTTTGACCACGGAGAATTTTTCGACTTCTTCGTGGATCTTGCCGCGCTTGCGCACACCGGCTGTGTCGATCAGCGTGTACTTCTCTTCGTTACGCTCGAACGGGATGTAGATACTGTCGCGGGTGGTGCCGGGCTGGTCGTACACGATGACCCGGTCTTCGCCGAGCATGCGGTTGACCAGCGTCGACTTGCCGACGTTCGGACGGCCGATGATGGCGATCTTGATCCCGTCTTTTTCGCTAGGGCCAGGAATGCGCTTGGCTTCCTCGCCTTCGGCAACGATTTCTTCTTCGCCGTCTTCCGGTTCGTCTTCGTCGTCTTTCGGGAAATCAGCCAGGGCGATTTCCAGCATCTGGGTGATGCCCCGACCATGCGCACCGGCAATCGGAATCGCCTGGCCCATGCCCAGCGGAGCGAATTCGGCGCGAGCCATGTCCGGATCGATGTTGTCGACCTTGTTGGCCACCACGTAGGAACGCTTGTTACGTTTGCGCAAATGCTCGGCGATCATCTGGTCGGCGGCGGTAAAACCGGCCTTGGCGTCTACCAGGAACAGCACCACATCCGCTTCTTCAATGGCGAGCAGTGACTGCTCGGCCATTTTTTCGTCCATGCCGTGTTCATCACCGGAGATACCACCGGTGTCGACCAGAATATAGGTACGCCCTTGCCACTTGGCCTCACCGTATTGGCGATCACGGGTCAGACCGGACAAGTCGCCGACAATGGCGTCGCGAGTCCTGGTCAGGCGATTGAACAAGGTGGACTTGCCGACGTTCGGTCGGCCCACCAGGGCGATTACGGGAACCATGCGGCTCTCCACTTCGTTATTTCAGAAAATACAAAAGCCGCTGCGAGGCAGCGGCTGGTGCTCGGAGGCAGTCCTGTGGGAGCGGGCTTGCTCGCGAAGACGGTGTGTCAGTTAACAAATTTTCTTCTGATACACCGTCTTCGCGAGCAAGCCCGCTCCCACAAAGGACGGGCCGCTTGAGATCTAGCCCCAAGCATAGTCTTACTTGATGGTCAGGGCTTCCAGTTTGCCGCTGTTGCCATACACATAAATCATATTGCCCACCACCAGCGGACGGGCGCGCAGGCCGTCGCTGTCGATGCGCTCACGGCCGACAAAGCGACCGTCCACCTGGCTGAGCAGGTGCAGGTAACCTTCCAGGTCACCGACTGCAACGTAGCTGGAGAACACTTCCGGGGCCGACAGTTGACGACGGGCCAGGGAATCGTTGCTCCACAATGCGGTGGTGGAACGCTCGTCGACGCCTTCAACCGTGCCCGAGGACAGGCTCACGTAGACGCTGCCCAAACCCTCGGCAACACCGGCGTAGCTGGACGCATCGCGCTGCCACAGCGGGCGACCGCTTTCCAGGTCCAGCGCCGCAACGCGCCCCTGATAGCTGGCGACATACAGCGTACCGCCAGACAACAGCAGGCCGCCGTCGATGTCGACCACACGCTCCAGTTCCGAACGGCCCTGCGGGATGGCCACGCGCTGTTCCCAGACCGGCACGCCGTTGGAAATATCCAAGGCAACCACTTTACCGGTCGACAACCCAGCCACCGCGAGGCGGTTGGTCACGATCGGCGCACTGGTGCCGCGCAGGGTCAGTACCGCCGGAGTGCTGTCGTACAACCAGCGCTGCTCGCCAGTAGCTGCATCCAGACCGATCAGGCTGTCATCCTGGGTCTGTACCACTACCACGTCACCGTTGGTGGCCGGCGGTGCGAGGACTTCACTGGTCACGCGGGCGCGCCATTTCTCTTCACCGCTGCTGGCGTCCAGGGCCACGATTTCGCCCTTGAGCGTGCCGATCATGACCAGCCCGTAACCCACGCCAACGGCGCCGGAAACGGGCAGTTCGAGATCCTGCTCCCACTTGACGTCGCCGTTGATGCGGTCCATCGCCATCACCACGCCAGTGACGTCGGAGGCATAAATAGTGTCGCCATCGATGGCCGGCACCAGCATGTTGTAGGTTTCACCCTGGCCGTCACCAATGGAGCGGCTCCATTGCTTCTGCAGCACGACTTCTTCTTTGAAGTCGGTCAGTTCGGCCGGTGGCAGTTCTTTCTTGCTGTTGCTGCTGCAACCCGCGGCCAGAATGGCCAGAGCCAGCAATGCTGCATGTTTCCAACGGATCACGTCACGCATCCCCTTTGGCCAGGTCGTCCAGCTTGATTTGCAGGCCACCGACCGCGGCTTCATCCGACAGCGCAGCCTTGGCTTTTTGGTAGGCCGCATGGGCCTCATCAGCACGACCAAGCTGTACCAGCAGGTCGCCCTTGAGTTCTTCGCGGGTCGCCAGGAACGCCTTGTCGGCATCACCGTCGAGCAGCTTCAACGCCTCTTCGGCCTTGTTCTGCGCCGCCAGCACCTGCGCCAGACGCTGACGCGCCACTTCGCCCAGGGTCGGGTTGACCGGCTTGTCGACAATGGCCTTCAGCTCGGTGGCGGCGTCGTCCAGCTTGCCGGTGTCGACCGCGACCTTGGCCACGAACAGACGGCCATATTGCGCATAGGCCGTGCCGCCGAATTCGTTGTCGAGCTTGCCGGCCAATTCCGCCACACGGGCAGCGTCAGGCTTGCCGTCCGGGGTCAGGGTGGTTTCCAGCAACTGCTGATAGAGCATCGAAGCGCCTTGCGCCTGGTTGCTCTGGTATTTCTGCCAGGCCTGCCAGCCGAACACGATGACCAGCGCCAACAGGCCGCCAGTGACCAGCGGCTTACCGTTGCGCGTCCACCAGTCCTTCAAATCCGCCAGCTGTTCATCTTCGGTACTCGACACCCCAATACTCCTTAATCGCTAAATCGGCTGTTTGACAGCTTCAACCCTGCACGACGCAGGTGGCCAGGTGTGCGGCAAGCGCATCCCAGGCAATGCTTTGTTGTTCGCCCTGGCCACGCAGGGGTTTGAAACCTACCACTTGCTGGGCCAATTCGTCGTCACCGAGAATCAGTGCATACAACGCACCGCTCTTGTCGGCCTTCTTGAACTGGCTCTTGAAGCTGCCGCCGCCGGCGTTGATCTGCAGGCGCAGGTTGGGCAACTGGTCGCGGACTCGCTCGCTCAGCGCCAGGGCCGCCAGTTCGGCTGCTTCGCCGAAGGCGCACAGGTAAACGTCGACCTGACGGGCGATTTCTTGCGGAATCTTGTCCAGCGTCTCAAGCATCAACACCAGACGTTCGATGCCCATGGCAAAACCCACACCCGAGGTTGGCTTGCCGCCCATCTGTTCCACCAGCCCGTCGTAACGGCCGCCGGCACACACCGTGCCCTGGGCCCCCAGCTTGTCGGTGACCCATTCGAAGACGGTCTTGCTGTAGTAGTCCAGCCCGCGGACCAGCTTGGGGTTGATGACGTAGGGAATGCCGACGGCGTCCAGGCGCGCCTTCAGGCCTTCGAAGTGCAGACGGGACTCTTCGTCGAGGTAGTCAGCCATTTTCGGCGCATCGACCAGGATCGCCTGCGTGTCGGCGTTCTTGGTATCCAACACCCGCAGCGGATTGGTCTTGAGGCGGCGCTGACTGTCTTCGTCCAGCTTGTCCAGGTGAGCGGACAGGAACTCCACCAGCGCTTCGCGGTAGCGCCCACGGGACTCGCTGGTGCCCAGGCTGTTGAGTTCGAGCTTGACCGCATCACGAATGCCCAGCTCGCCCCACAGGCGCCAGGTCAATACGATCAGCTCGGCGTCGATGTCCGGACCGTCGAGGTTGAATACTTCCAGGCCGATCTGGTGGAACTGGCGATAACGACCTTTCTGCGGACGCTCGTGGCGAAACATCGGGCCGATGTACCAGAGTTTCTGCACCTGGCCACCGCCGGTAATGCCGTGCTCCAGCACCGCGCGCACGCACGCCGCCGTGCCTTCGGGACGCAGGGTCAGCGAATCGCCGTTGCGGTCCTCGAAGGTGTACATCTCTTTTTCGACAATGTCGGTCACTTCGCCGATGGAACGCTTGAACAGCTCGGTGAACTCGACGATCGGCATGCGGATCTGCCGGTAACCGTAGTTATCCAGCAAACGCGCCACGGTGCCCTCGAAATAGCGCCACAGGGGCGTCTGCTCGGGCAGGATGTCGTTCATGCCACGAATGGCTTGCAGGGACTTGCTCACAGGTAATCCTTAAATTCGTTCGACTCAACCACGCGCGATTACAGCAGCGTCGGCTTCGACCTTTTCGGCCGCTTTCTGGCGGATCAGCCGTTCCAGTTCATCCACCAGATTGTCATTCGTCAGTTTCTGCGACGGCTTGCCGTCGATGTAAATCAGGTTCGGTGTACCGCCGGTGAGGCCGATATGGGCTTCCTTGGCCTCACCTGGCCCGTTGACCACGCAACCAATCACCGCGACATCCAGCGGCACCAGCAAGTCTTCCAGGCGCCCTTCCAGCTCGTTCATGGTCTTGACCACATCGAAGTTCTGCCGCGAGCAGCTTGGGCAGGCGATGAAGTTGATGCCGCGGGAACGCAGGTGCAGGGACTTGAGAATGTCGTAGCCGACTTTCACTTCCTCCACCGGATCGGCCGCCAACGAGATGCGGATGGTATCGCCAATTCCTTCGGCGAGCAGCATACCGAGGCCGACGGCGGATTTCACCGTGCCCGAACGCAACCCACCGGCTTCGGTGATGCCCAGGTGCAATGGCTGGACGATTTCCTTGGCCAGCAGGCGGTAGGCTTCGACGGCCATGAACACGTCGGAAGCCTTCACGCTGACCTTGAAGTCCTGGAAGTTCAGGCGCTCCAGGTGCTCGACATGGCGCAGGGCCGACTCCACCAGCGCAGCCGGGGTGGGTTCGCCGTATTTCTTTTGCAGGTCTTTTTCCAGGGAACCGGCGTTGACGCCGATGCGGATCGGAATACCACGGTCGCGGGCGGCATCCACCACCGCACGCACGCGGTCTTCGCGACCAATGTTGCCCGGATTGATGCGCAGGCAGTCCACACCCAGCTCGGCCACGCGCAGGGCGATGCGGTAGTCGAAGTGAATGTCGGCCACCAGCGGCACTTTGACCAACTGCTTGATTTTGCCGAACGCCTCGGCGGCGTCCATGTCCGGCACGGAAACCCGCACGATATCGACACCGGCGGCTTCCAGTCGGTTGATCTGCGCAACGGTGGCGGCCACGTCGTTGGTGTCGCTGTTGGTCATGCTTTGCACAGCGATGGGCGCATCGCCGCCAACAGGAACGTTGCCGACCCAGATCTTTCGCGATTCGCGACGTTTGATTGGAGATTCGCCGTGCATGACTTATTGACCCAACTTCAGGCGAGCGGTCTCGCCACTGGTGAACGGAGCCACGTCGACCGGTTGGCCGTTGTAGCTGACCTGCGCGCCACGGGCATAACCCAGGCGCACGGCAAACGGCGGCGTGCCGTTGACGGAAGCACTGTCGCCCTTGCGCTTGAGGCCACTGAACAGCACCTTGCCGGTGCCATCGGTGATCTGCGTCCAGCAGTCGGCGGTAAATTGAATCTGTACCTGGCCTTCACCGGCAGCGGGTGCGACCGGAGCGGTGGAGGCTGTCGGAGCCGCTGGCGCTGCGGCGGGTGCAGCAGGAGCCGGCGCAACCGGAGCCGGCGTATTCGGCACGCTCGGCGCTGGGGCAACCGGCTCGCTGTTGGTTGGGGCGGGGGCAGCGGGCGCGTCTGCCGGAGCGGCCGGCACACTCGGTTCGGCACCGACGGCCGGATCAGCGCCGTCCTGCCCCTGAGGCAACACCAGGGTGGTTTCCCCTGCGCTCTGGCCTTCCACCACAGCCTGATCTTCCGGCTCGTCCAGCGGATGTATGCGGGTGGTGCCGTCGGCGCCTTCGACTTCGACATGCTCAGGGTTCATGGCGATGGGATCCTTGGCGCGCAAGGCGGCCTGATCCTGCCACCAAAGGAAGCCGCCACCAATCACCGCGATCAACAGCAACAAGCTGACGATTCGCAAAATGGTGTGGGAAACGCGAACCGGCTCTTCGATGCGACCCAGGCTGTGCACGCTGCTGCCCTGAGCGTCGGAACCGGTGTATTGATCGAATTGCTGGACCAGTTCGGTCTGGTCCATCCCGAGCAATTTGGCGTAGGCACGGATGTAGCCCCGGGCAAAAGTATGCCCGGGCAGCTTATCGAACGCGCCCGCTTCCAGGTTGCCCAGGGAAGCCACAGTGAGATTGAGCTTGAGGGCCACCTCTGCCAGCGACCAACCATGGCTTTCGCGAGCTTGGCGCAGGGTCTCACCGGGATTTACGCGAGTCGCTGCTACAACTTCAGGATGCGCCGCTTTCATCATTGCTCCGACAGGTATTGCTGATATTCCGGCGTACCGGGATAGAGTCTTTTTAGTTGCAGGCCAAAACTGGCGGCCTTGTCACGATCTTCAAACACGTGGGCCAGCCGAACACCGAGCAATAGACTACGTGCATTTTGCTCGCTCAGCAGGCTAAAACGTTCGTAATAATCGCGCGCGGGCACATAATGCCTGTCTTCGTAAGACAACTCAGCCATTTCCAGCAATGCCCGCGGCTGCTGGCGGTTGAGCCGCAGGGCTTTTTCAAGCTGCTGGCGAGCCAGATCACGCTGGCCAAGTTTCGAGGCCGTCATGCCCAGGTTCTCGAAAACCCGTGAGCGCTCGGGATAAAGGGTGTCGGCGGCCGCCTGCTCGAAGCGTTCGTAGGCTTCTTTATAGCGCTCCTGCTCGAAGAGGAAACTGCCGTAATTATTCAGGATCCGTGCATCCTGCGGCTGGGCAGACAGCGCCTTGCGAAAATGCGCGTCAGCCAGCTCAGGTTCCATCTCAGCCTGGAATACCAACGCCAGGGCCGCGTTGGCATCGGCATCTGAATCGTCCAGCTCCAGGGCTTTCTTGAGCGGCACCTTGGCTCGCTCGGTCATGCCCTGTTGCAGATAGCCTATGCCCAATTGCACATAGGCTTCACGCGCCTCGTCGCGCCCCTTGCTGGTTTTCATGGGGTTGTAGTCACCCGACAGAACACAACCGGTACAAAGACCGGCCAACAGCAACAGCAGCGCGAAGCGCAGGGACATAGAGTTCCTCTCTTAGTGACTGTTCGCAGCGTTTTGCGCGACATCGTCGACGGCGTTCAACTCACGCACGGCAATGTAGCGCTCACTGCGACGGGTGCGATCCAGCACCTGTCCTACCAATTGGCCACACGCGGCATCGATGTCTTCGCCGCGGGTGGTGCGCACGGTGACGTTGAAGCCAGCGTGGTGAAGCTGATCCTGGAAGCGACGAATCGCGTTGTTGCTCGGACGTTCATAGCCGGAATGCGGGAACGGGTTGAACGGAATCAGGTTGATCTTGCAAGGGATGTTCTTGAGCAACTCGATCATCTCGACCGCATGTTCAACCTTGTCGTTCACGTCCTTGAGCAGCGTGTACTCGATGGTCAGCACGCGTTTTTCGCCCAGGGACGACATGTAGCGCTGACACGATTCCAGCAGCATCTTAAGCGGGTATTTCTTGTTGATCGGCACCAATTGGTTACGCAATGCGTCATTGGGTGCGTGCAGCGACAACGCCAGGGAGACGTCGATGTGCTTGGCCAGCTCATCGATCATCGGCACCACGCCGGAGGTAGACAGGGTCACCCGGCGCTTGGAGATGCCATAACCCAGGTCATCCATCATCAGGTGCATGGCAGCGATGACGTTGTCGAAGTTCAGCAGCGGCTCACCCATGCCCATCATCACCACGTTGGTGATGGCACGGTCGACGGTCGCCGGGACGCTGCCAAAGGATTTGTTGGCAATCCACACTTGGCCGATCACTTCGGCGGCGGTGAGGTTGCTATTGAAGCCTTGCTTGCCGGTGGAGCAGAAACTGCAATCCAGGGCACAGCCTGCCTGGGACGAAACGCACAAGGTGCCGCGCTTGCCCTGGGGAATGTAAACGGTCTCGACGCAGCTGCCGGACGCCACGCGCACCACCCATTTACGGGTGCCATCGCTGGAGATGTCCTCGCTGACCACTTCCGGACCGCGAATTTCAGCAACGGCCTTGAGCTTTTCGCGCAGGGCCTTGCTGACATTCGTCATGGCGTCGAAGTCGTCGACGCCAAAGTGGTGAATCCATTTCATCACCTGGCCGGCACGGAAACGCTTCTCCCCGATCGAGTCGAAGAATTTCTCCATTTCCGGCTGGGTCAGGCCCAACAGGTTGGTTTTGCCGTTCGATGTAGTCATGGATTCACCTTCACTCAAAAGCCTGGGCTTAGCGAGTGGTTACTTCAGTAGCGGAGAAAAAGTAAGCGATTTCGCGAGCAGCAGCGGCTTCGGAGTCCGAACCGTGAACGGCGTTGGCGTCGATCGACTCAGCGAAGTCAGCACGAATGGTGCCGGCAGCGGCTTCTTTAGGGTTGGTGGCGCCCATCAGCTCACGGTTGCGAGCAATAGCGTTTTCGCCTTCCAGCACCTGAACGACAACCGGACCGGAAGTCATGAAGGCAACCAGCTCACCGAAGAAGCCGCGCTCGCTGTGCTCAGCGTAGAAGCCTTCGGCTTCGGCCTTGGACAGTTGCTTCATTTTCGAAGCTACAACGCGCAGGCCAGCGTCTTCGAAGCGGGTAACGATCTTGCCGATCACGTTTTTAGCAACGGCGTCAGGCTTGATGATGGAGAAAGTACGTTGAACAGCCATGGTGTAACTCCAGAAACGGTAATTTGCGAAAAATTAAACCCGCGAATTATACGCGGGTTCTTGGGTATTGCCTAACTGCGTCTGCCTACGTGCAGGAGCTGCCGAGCGAAGCGAGGCTGCGATCTTTTGATCTTGACCGTTCGCTTATAATCGCGAAAAGATCGCAGCCTTGCTTCGCTCGTCAGCGCCTACTCTGTCTCTTCGATCCAGGCCGACTGAATCGCTTCCAGCACCTTCTCACCGCCACGGGTCGGATCATCGCTGAACTCCGGCAACGCCAGCACCCACTTGTGCAGATCGACGAAGTTCACGTAGCGGGGGTCCACATCCGGCTTGGATTCAGCCAGCTGGATTGCGATTTCCAGTACATCAACCCATTTCAGACTCATTGCAGCTTCCTGAATCAGTGCGGCGCTTCGGCCGCATGGTTAAGCGAATATTTCGGGATTTCGACGGTCAGGTCTTCGGTGCCGACAATAGCTTGGCAGCCTAGACGCGATTGGGCTTCCAGGCCCCAGGCCTTATCAAGGAAATCTTCCTCCAACTCATCCGCTTCTTCCAGCGAATCGAAGCCCTCACGAATAATGCAATGGCAAGTCGTGCAGGCGCAGACGCCGCCACAGGCACTTTCCATCTCGATATGGTGCTCATGGGCCAGCTCGAGAATGGAAATTCCGGGCTCAGCCTCCACGACCATGCCCTCGGGACAGAACTTCTCGTGGGGCAGAAAAATCACCTGCGGCATCAGTTATTCCTCAATTTCATTCAGGTTGCGCCCCGCCAGGGCGGCTTTGACCGTCGAGTCCAGGCGGCGGGCAGCAAAGGCATCGGTGACTTGCGACAGACGCTTGGTCTGCTGCTCGATGGCATAACCATCGGTGCCTTTGATCAATTCAGACAATTCCTGCATTTGCAGCTCGATCACCATGCGTTCCTCGGCGTCCAGCAGACGGTCGCCATCGGCCTCAAGAGCGGCCTGCACGGCTTCGACCAGACGCTGGCCGTCGACCTGCTGCTCGCGCAATACGCGGGCGACCTTGTCGTCGCTGGCATGCTGGAACGAATCCTTGAGCATTTTGGCGATTTCGCCGTCGGTCAGGCCGTAGGACGGCTTGACCTGGATACTCGCCTCGACGCCCGAACCCAGCTCGCGGGCGGAAACATTGAGCAAACCGTCGGCGTCGACCTGGAAGGTCACGCGGATCTTCGCCGCACCGGCCACCATCGCCGGGATGCCGCGCAATTCGAAGCGCGCCAGGGAACGGCAGTCGCTGATGAGTTCACGCTCGCCTTGCAGCACATGAATCATCATGGCCGACTGGCCGTCTTTATACGTGGTGAAGTCCTGGGCACGGGCAACGGGGATGGTGGTGTTGCGCGGAATCACCTTCTCCATCAGGCCGCCCATGGTTTCCAGGCCCAGGGACAATGGAATCACGTCGAGCAACAGCAGCTCGCCGCCGTCGCGCTTGTTGCCGGCCAGGGTATCGGCCTGGATCGCGGCGCCGATGGCAACCACCTGGTCCGGGTCGATTTCAGTCAGCGGCTGGCGGCCAAAGGCCTCGGCAACGGCTTCGCGAACCCGAGGCACACGGGTCGAACCGCCGACCATGACCACGGCCTTGACGTCTTCGAGCTCCACACCGGAATCACGCACGGCACGGCGGCAGGCCTTGAGGCTGCGGGCGACCATGGGTTCGATCAGCACATCAAAGGCTTCACGACTCAGCACAGCCTTCCAGTCGCCGTGAGCCACTTCGACCGTTGCAGCGTCGGTCAGGGCTTCCTTGGCGGCACAGGCCGTTTGCAGCAGGTGACGTTGCGCGCCCGGATCAAGGTCGGCGGACAGGCCCGCTTGCTCAATGATCCAGCCGGCGATGGCGTGATCGAAGTCATCGCCGCCCAGGGCGCTGTCGCCGCCGGTGGCCAGGACTTCGAAGACGCCGCCGGTCAGGCGCAGAATGGAAATATCAAAGGTGCCGCCGCCCAAGTCGTAGATCGCGACGAGGCCTTCGGCGTGCTGGTCCAGACCATAGGCCACCGCAGCGGCAGTCGGCTCGTTGAGCAGGCGCAGCACGTTCAGACCGGCCAACTTGGCCGCGTCCTTGGTGGCCTGGCGCTGGGCATCGTCGAAATAGGCCGGGACAGTGATGACCGCACCGACCAATTCACCGCCCAACGCCGCTTCAGCGCGCTGGCGCAACACCTTGAGAATGTCGGCGGAAACTTCCACCGGGCTTTTCGGGCCCTGTACGGTTTCAATGAACGGCATGTGGGATTCGCCGTCGACGAAACGGTACGGCAGCTGATCACCCAATTGCTTGACGTCGGACAGACCACGGCCCATCAGGCGCTTGACCGAGACAATGGTGTTGAAGGGATCGGTCGCGGCGGCCAGCTTGGCTGATTCGCCCACTTCCACGCGATCGGCGTGATAGCGCACGGCAGACGGCAGAATCACTTGCCCCTGCTCATCGGCCAGCGGTTCGGAAAGGCCGCTGCGCAACGCAGCGACCAGGGAATTGGTAGTACCCAAGTCAATTCCCACAGCCAGGCGACGCTGGTGCGGTTGTGGACTTTGGCCGGGTTCGGCGATCTGCAGTAGGGCCATCGTAATCAGGACTTATCTGTAATCAGGCGTGCGACCGGAGCGGCACTGGGTTAATCGTCGAGGCGCTCTTCTAGCTGGCGCACTTCGTAGGTGAGCTTGTCGAGGAATTGCATGCGCCGCATCAGGCGTTCGGCCTGTTCGCGCTGCGCAGCATCGTCCCAACAGGCTGCGAAGCTTTCATTCAAGGTGTGCTGGGCGTCCTTCAGGCGGCGCTTGAACACCGCGACACCGGCCAGATCGGCGCTGTCCTGCAGATCTTCGAGTTCTTCGCGCCACTGCATCTGCTGCAATAGAAACTCGGGATCATGCACGGTGACTTCCAGAGGCAACTCATGACCGCTGATGGCCAGCAGATAACGCGCGCGCTTGGCCGGGTTCTTGAGCGTCTGGTAAGCGTCGTTGAGGTTCGCCGACTGTTCCAGCGCGCGCCGCTGCTCTGCCTCCGAGGCATCAGCGAAACGGTCGGGATGGACACCGCGGGCCAGCTCCAGATAACGAGCGGACAACTGCTCGAGATCCAGGGAAAAGCCCGGCTGCAACTGGAACAAAGCAAAATGACAAGGAGTACCCACAAGCCGCCTCAGATGTTGAAGCTTTCGCCGCAGCCACATTCACCGCGCACGTTGGGGTTGTTGAACTTGAAGCCTTCGTTCAACCCTTCCTTGACGAAATCCAGTTCAGTGCCGTCCAGGTACGTCAGGCTTTTCGGATCGATGATCACTTTCTGACCATGACTCTCGAACACCTGATCGTCTTCGCCCACTTCGTCGACGAATTCGAGCACATAGGCAAGACCAGAGCAGCCCGTGGTGCGAACACCCAGGCGGATACCCTCGCCCTTGCCGCGCCCTGCAAGAGAGCGCTGGATATGGTTAGCTGCCGCTTCTGTCATCTGGATAGCCATGAAAACTCCTTACCTGTGCGCGGATCAGATCAAGCCTTTCTTCTGCTTGTAATCGCGAACGGCGGCCTTGATGGCGTCTTCGGCGAGTACCGAGCAGTGGATCTTCACTGGCGGCAGGGCCAGTTCTTCGGCCAGCTGAGTGTTCTTGATGGTTTCAGCCTCATCAAGGGTCTTGCCCTTCATCCACTCGGTGGCCAGGGAGCTGGACGCAATGGCCGAACCGCAGCCATAGGTCTTGAACTTGGCATCTTCGATGATGCCTTGCTCGTTGACCTTGATCTGCAGGCGCATCACGTCGCCGCACGCCGGGGCGCCGACCATGCCGGTGCCAACATCAGGGTCCTGCGCGTCCATCTTGCCGACGTTGCGCGGGTTCTCGTAGTGGTCGATGACCTTTTCGCTATATGCCATTTGCTTCAATCCTCATCAGTGAGTCGCTCTGGAGGCGACTTCTCAGTGCGCCGCCCACTCGATTTTCGAGATGTCGACACCGTCTTTGTACATATCCCACAGCGGCGACAGAGCGCGCAGCTTGGTAACGGCCTCGCAGACTTTCTGCGCGGCGTAATCGATTTCTTCTTCGGTGGTGAAGCGGCCGAAGGTGAAGCGGATCGAGCTGTGAGCCAGTTCGTCGTTGCGGCCCAGGGCGCGCAGTACGTACGAAGGCTCGAGGGACGCCGAGGTGCATGCCGAACCGGACGACACGGCCAGATCCTTGAGCGCCATGATCAGCGACTCGCCTTCAACGTAGTTGAAGCTCAGGTTCAGGTTGTGCGGTACGCGGGCGATCATGCTGCCGTTGACGTAGAGCTCTTCGAGGTGCTCGACCTGCTTGAAGAAACGGTCGCTCAGTGCCTTGATACGCACGTTCTCGGCAGCCATGTCTTCCTTGGCCACACGGAAGGCTTCGCCCATGCCGACAATCTGGTGGGTCGCCAGGGTGCCGGAACGCATGCCACGCTCGTGACCGCCGCCGTGCATGGTCGCTTCGAGGCGAACACGTGGCTTGCGGCTCACGTACAGCGCGCCAATGCCTTTAGGGCCGTAGGTCTTGTGGGCCGAGAACGACATCAGGTCGACTTTGAGCTTGGACAGGTCGATGTCGACCTTGCCGGTGGACTGGGCCGCGTCGACGTGGAACAGGACGCCCTTGGAGCGGGTCAGCTCGCCGATGGCTTCGATGTCGTTGACGGTGCCGATTTCGTTGTTCACGTGCATGATCGAAACCAGGATGGTGTCGTCGCGCAGTGCGGCTTCAACCATGGCCGGGGTGATGATGCCGTCTTCACCTGGCTCGATGTAGGTGACTTCGAAGCCTTCACGCTCCAGCTGGCGCATGGTGTCCAGGACAGCCTTGTGCTCGATCTTGGAGGTGATCAGGTGCTTGCCCTTGGTGTGATAGAAGTGCGCGACACCCTTGATTGCCAGGTTGTCGGACTCAGTAGCACCAGAGGTCCAGACGATTTCACGTGGGTCGGCGTTGACCAGGTCAGCGACCTGGCGGCGGGCGTTTTCGACCGACTCTTCAGCTTTCCAGCCGAACACGTGGGAGCGGGACGCCGGGTTACCGAAGTTTCCGTCGACCAGCAGGCATTCACTCATCTTTTGCGCGACACGCGGATCAACCGGGGTGGTCGCAGAGTAATCAAGGTAAATCGGCAATTTCATGGACTTTCTCCTAAATCAGGCTGGCTGGCGTTCCGCGTGCTCTGCGGCGGTCATTCGACGGCGGACGCTTCAATCTTGTCCAGGTGCGGCGCCTTGCTGTTGCAACGGCGCTGGTCCTGACGCTGGGCTACTTCTTGCACCTCACGGCGAGTTACAAGGTCAGCCAAGCTGATACCGCTTAGAAATTCGTGAATCTGCAGGCTCAGGTCACACCACAAGTGATGGGTCAGGCAAGTATCGCCGCCATGGCAGTCGCCAAGGCCCTGGCATTTGGTCGCATCGACCGATTCGTTCACCGCGTCGATCACCTGGGCGACCTGGATGCCCTGCATGTCGCGTGACAGCTGATAGCCACCACCGGGGCCACGCACACTGGAAACCAGGTTGCTGCGGCGCAGCTTGGCGAACAGCTGCTCAAGGTAAGACAGGGAAATGCCCTGGCGCTCGGAGATATCGGCCAGGGACACCGGCCCGTGCTGCGCATGCAATGCCAGATCCAGCATCGCGGTCACGGCGTATCGGCCTTTTGTAGTCAGTCGCATGGACAATTACCACGGAGTTCGGAATGGGGCGAGTATGCAATTCCCGAGTATTTAAGTCAACTATAAGACCTAGTGCTTTACTCAGGTTTACCCGCAAAAGAGCGCGCGCATCATAGCAAAGGCTGGCCAGTGGCGACCAGTGATACCGCGTTATCGTTCATCGCGAGCAGGCTCGCTCCCACAGGGGCCTTTGGTGGCTACCCAATATGCGTACACCGCAAATCCTATGTGGGAGCGAGCCTGCTCGCGATGAGGCCAGCAGGGTCTCAACTGGCCTGGCTTTGATCCTTATCCTTCACACACGCAAAATCTTCCTCGCGCAGTTCAGGCAGGTCCTTGGCGCAGTAATTACTGCCCAGGTCCTTCAGGGCGCCGCACATCCCCTCCAGACGCCCGTCGACGGCCTGCAGGTGATCGAGCAACTGGTTGATGGCGCGAGCGACCGGGTCGGGCATGTCTTCGCCGACACCGTAGGCATCGAAGCCGATCTTCTCGGCCATGGCCTTGCGGCGGGCGTCCTGCTCTTCATCGGACTTGACGATGATTCGCCCCGGGATACCCACCACGGTCGCACCGGCCGGCACAGCCTTGGTCACCACCGCATTGGAGCCGACTTTCGCCCCCGCCCCCACCGTGAACGGCCCGAGCACCTTGGCGCCGGCACCGACCACTACGCCGTCTTCCAGCGTCGGGTGGCGCTTGCCCTTGTTCCAACTGGTGCCGCCGAGGGTCACGCCCTGATACAGCGTCACGTCATCGCCGATCTCGGCGGTTTCACCAATGACAATGCCCATGCCGTGGTCGATGAAGAACCGGCGACCGACCTTGGCGCCCGGGTGGATCTCGATCCCGGTCAGCCAGCGTCCGAAGTTGGAGACAACCCGCGCCAGCCACTTCCAACCCATGTTCCATAAGGCACCGGAGAGGCGATGGATCCAGATGGCGTGCATGCCCGGGTAGCAGGTCAGCACTTCAAAGGCATTGCGCGCCGCCGGGTCACGATGGAAAACGCTTTGGATATCTTCACGCAAACGATCGAACATCTTTATTCCTTCCGCTTAATCAGCTCGCCACGGGCCGCTTTCTGGGTTTCCGTGAGGATGCCGCGCAATATATTCATCTCCGCCCGGCTGACCGAGCTTCGTCCGTACAACCGACGCAGGCGCGCCATCAAGTGCCGGGGCTTGTCCGGGTCAAGAAACTCGATATCCACCAGGGTCTGCTCCAGGTGCTCATAGAGCCGCTCCAGCTCGTCCATGGTCGCCAGTGTCTCACTGCGCGGCGACGTGGCCTCGAATTTTTCGACCTTGCTGGGTTTGCCTTCGGCTGCCAACCAGGCCATGCGCACTTCATAACTCAATACCTGCACCGCCGCCCCGAGGTTCAGGGAACTGAACTGTGGGTCGGAAGGGATATGCACGTGAAAGTGACATCGCTGCAGCTCTTCGTTGGTCAGGCCGGAATCTTCACGGCCAAATACGAGGGCGATCTCAGCGCCCTGCCCGGCTTCCTCGACCACCTTCGTTCCGCATTCGCGGGGGTCGAGCAGCGGCCAGGGGATGCGGCGATCGCGGGCGCTGGTGCCGAGCACCAGGTTGCAGCCCACCAGGGCATCTTCCAGGGTGGCGACCACTTGGGCGGCTGCCAGGATGTCACCAGCACCGGAAGCCCGGGCGTCGGCTTCGTGATGGGGAAACGAGCGTGGCTCGACCAGCACCAGCCGCGACAGGCCCATGTTCTTCATGGCCCGCGCAGCCCCGCCGATATTTCCCGGATGGCTGGTATTGACCAGGACGACACGAATGTTCTGCAACAAGGGAGGCGCTCTCGAACACGATAAAGGGAGCAAATCTTACCTAAGCACCTACCGTTAAGCTATGAAAGCGAACACCAACCTTCTCCTGGGAAAACTTTCTGATAGAATGCGCGGCTTTCTTTAACAACCTTAGGTGACACATCCATGCAGCCCATGCTGAATATCGCGCTGCGCGCCGCCCGCAGCGCCAGTGAACTGATCTTCCGCTCCATCGAGCGCCTGGATACCATCAAGGTCGATGAAAAAGACGCCAAGGACTACGTGTCCGAGGTTGATCGCGCCGCCGAACAGAAAATCGTCGACGCGCTGCGCAAGGCTTATCCGAACCACTCGATCCTGGGTGAAGAGACCGGCATGCACGCCGGCACCGGCATCGAAGGTGAAGAGTACCTGTGGATCATCGATCCTTTGGACGGCACCACCAACTTCCTGCGCGGCATCCCTCATTTCGCTGTCAGCATCGCCTGCAAATACCGTGGTCGCCTGGAACACGCCGTCGTGCTGGACCCGGTTCGCCAGGAAGAATTCACCGCCAGCCGTGGCCGTGGCGCCCAACTGAACGGTCGTCGCCTGCGCGTCAGCGGTCGCACCAGCCTGGACGGCGCCCTGCTGGGTACCGGTTTCCCGTTCCGCGATGACCAGATGGACAACCTGGACAACTACCTGGGCATGTTCCGCGCCCTGGTCGGCCAGACCGCCGGCATCCGCCGCGCTGGCGCCGCGAGCCTGGACCTGGCGTATGTCGCCGCCGGCCGTTTCGATGCCTTCTGGGAGTCGGGCCTGTCCGAATGGGACATGGCCGCAGGCGCCCTGCTGATCCAGGAAGCCGGCGGTTTGGTGAGCGACTTCACCGGCGGCCACGACTTCCTTGAAAAAGGCCACATCGTTGCTGGCAACACCAAATGCTTCAAGGCTGTGCTCACCGCCATCCAGCCACACCTGCCGGCTTCGTTGAAGCGCTAAGCAGCTCGGCTACAGAAAAAGCACCTTTCGGGGTGCTTTTTTTATGCCCGTGCTTAACCACTCAGCTCAGCTGTGAACACTACGTGGCGAGGGAGCTTGCTCCCGCTGGGTTGCGCAGCAGCCCTAAGATTTTGCGGTCGCTGCGCAACCGAGCGGAGCAAGCTCCCTCGCCATAATGGATTACATCCAAGAACATCGAGGCAAGCTGAACCACCGCTTTCGCGGGCAAGCCCGCTCCCACAAGGATGGAGGGATGTCCGAAATACGGGCGTAAAAAAGCACCCCGAAGGGTGCTTCTTCATAACAGCCGGATCACTGAGCCGGTTCGTTCTGCCCCAGGATCAGTTGGCCTTCCTTGTTCACTGGGATCTGGTTGCCCGGGTCGCGGTCCATGCGGACTTTGCCTTCCTTGCCATCGAGCATGTAGCGAACGTCGTAACCTACAACCTTGTCGCTGATGTCGTTGACCGTGTTGCAGCGAGTTTGGGTGGTGGTGTAGGTGTCGCGCTCCTGCATGCCTTCCTGAATCTTGTTACCGGCATAACCGCCGCCGGCCGCACCCGCCACGGTGGCGATTTTCTTGCCGGTGCCGCCGCCAATCTGGTTACCCAACAGGCCACCGGCCACGGCGCCCAATACGGTACCCGCGATCTGATGTTGATCCTGGACCGGCTTCTGCCGGGTCACGGTGACGTCCTTGCACACTTCACGGGGGGTCTTGATTTGTGTCTTAACCGGGTCCACGGCCAATACTTGCGCATACTCAGGGCCGCTTTTGACCAAGCTGTAGGTGGCTACCGCACCACCGGCAGTCACACCGACAGCACCCAATACCGCACCAACCAGCATCGATTTGTTCACTTGAACCTCCTGACCATCACATGCGGATTTATCCGCGCTTCTCCCAGCCTTGGAGCACAAAAAAAGGCGCGAGTTCAACTCGCGCCTTTCGGGCTGTGACGGGCGGAGACCAAACCCTACGGGCGGTCGTCCACTTCCGTGTCAGTGGCCACCGGAGGAATCAGATCCTCGGTGCTCAGGTTCAGCCAGATCAGCACCACGTTGGCGATGTAGATCGACGAGTAAGTACCCGCCAATACACCAATGAACAGCGCAATGGAGAAGCCAAACAGGTTGTCACCACCGAAAATCAGCAGCGCGCCGATCGCCAGCAACGTGGAGATCGACGTCGCCATGGTCCGCAGCAGGGTCTGGGTGGTCGAGATGTTGATGTTCTCGATCAGCGTCGCCTTGCGCAGCACACGGAAGTTTTCCCGCACCCGGTCGAACACCACGATGGTGTCGTTGAGCGAGTAACCGATGATCGCCAGTACCGCCGCCAACACCGTCAAATCGAAGGTGACCTGGAAGAACGACAGGATGCCCACGGTCACGATCACGTCGTGGATCAGCGAAACAATCGCGCCCACCGCGAACTTCCACTGAAAGCGGAAGGCCAGGTAGAGCAGGATGCCGCCCAGCGCCATCAGCATGCCGAGGCCGCCCTGGTCGCGCAGCTCTTCACCCACTTGCGGGCCGACATACTCGACACGCTTGACCTGCGCCGGGTTGTCGCCACCGGCCTTCTGCAAGGCCTCGGCCACTTGCTGACCCAGCTGCGGGTCTTCACCCGGCATGCGCACCAGCAGGTCGGTGGTGGCGCCAAAGCTCTGCACCACAGCGTCGGTGTAACCCGAGGCCAGCAGTTGCTCGCGCACCTTGCCGACATCTGCCGGACGCTCGTAGGTCAGCTCGATCAGCGTACCGCCGGTGAAATCCAGGCCGTAGTTCAGGCCCTTGCTGAACCAGCTGAACAACGCCAGCAAGGTCAGCAATACAGTGACGCCGAACGCAACGTTGCGAACGCCCATGAAGTTGATTGTACGTAACATGGCAGCCCCTTAAATCCACAACTTCTTGAAGTCACGGCCACCATAAATCAGGTTGACCATTGCACGGGTCACCAGAATGGCTGTGAACATCGAGGTAAAGATCCCGAGGGACATGGTGACCGCGAAGCCCTTGACCGGGCCGGTGCCCATGGCGAAGAGAATCCCGCCCACCAGCAACGTCGTCAGGTTGGCATCGATAATCGCGGTAAATGCCCGGCCGAAGCCTTCGTTGATTGCCCGCTGGACCGACATGCCCGCGGCGATTTCTTCACGAATCCGCGAGAAGATCAGCACGTTGGCGTCCACCGCCATGCCCATGGTCAACACGATACCGGCGATACCCGGCAGGGTCAGCGTAGCCCCCAGCAGCGACATCAGCGCCAGCAGCAGCACCATGTTCACCGCCAGCGCCACCGTGGCGATCACACCGAAGAAGCGGTAGATGGCGATGATGAACAGCGAGACAAACAGCATGCCCCACAGCGATGCATCGACACCCTTGGCAATGTTGTCGGCACCCAGGCTCGGGCCGATGGTGCGCTCTTCGGCGAAGTACATCGGCGCAGCCAGACCACCGGCACGCAGCAGCAGGGCCAGTTCCGAGGATTCACCCTGGCCGTTGAGGCCGGTGATGCGGAACTGACTGCCCAGCGGCGACTGGATGGTCGCCAGGCTGATGATCTTTTTCTCTTCCTTGAACGTCTGGACGGGTACGTCTTTTTCGACGCCGTTGACCACTTGCTTGGTGTAAGTCGTCGTCGGCTTCTGCTCGATGAAGATCACCGCCATGCTGCGACCGACGTTGCTGCGCGTGGCGCGGCTCATCAGTTCGCCGCCGTGGCCGTCCAGGCGAATGTTCACCTGTGGGCGACCCTGCTCGTCGAAGCCCGCCTGGGCGTCGGTGACCTGGTCACCGGTGATGATCAGGCCACGCTCGATCTGCGCCGCCGGACGACCGCCTTCACGGAACTCGAAGCTCTCGGTGGTGGCGCGGGAAGCACCCGGCTCGGCCGCGAGACGGAATTCCAGGTTGGCGGTCTTGCCGAGGATACGCTTGGCTTCGGCGGTGTCTTGCACGCCCGGCAGCTCAACCACGATGCGGTTGGCGCCCTGGCGCTGGACGATCGGCTCGGCCACACCCAGCTCGTTGACGCGGTTACGCACCGTGGTCAAGTTCTGCTTGATGGAGTATTCGCGGATTTCCGCCAGCTTGGCCGGGGTCATCGCCAGACGCAGCACCGGTTGACCATTGAGGTCGGCCGGAACAATGTCGAAATCGTTGAAGTTCTTGCGGATCAGCGCACGGGCCTTCTCGCGGACATCTTCATCAGTGAAACCCAGCTGAATGGCACCGTCGACCTGCGGCAGGCTGCGATAGCGCAGGCGCTCTTTGCGCAGCAGGCTCTTGACGTCGCCTTCGTAGACTTTCAAGCGTGCATCCAGCGCTTTGTCCATATCCACTTCCAGCAGGAAGTGCACACCACCGGACAAGTCCAGACCCAGCTTCATCGGATGCGCGCCGAGGTTGCGCAGCCATTGCGGGGTGGTCTGGGCCAGGTTCAGGGCCACGACATAGTCGTCACCGAGGGCCTTGCGCACCACGTCCTTGGCCGGCAGCTGGTCTTCAGCCTTGAGCAGACGCAACAAACCGCCCTTGCCGCCTTCGGCAACGGTCGCGGCCTTCACGTCGATGCCGGACGCCTTGAGCGCTGTGCTCGCACGGTCCAGATCGGCCTGAGTGACCTGCAAGGCAGTGCTTGCGCCACTGACCTGAATGGCCGGGTCATCAGGATAAAGATTGGGAGCGGAATAAATCAGACCGACCGCCAGCACCGCCAGGATCAGTAAATATTTCCACAGAGGGTATTTGTTCAGCATCACGCCGCCCGCTTATGACGCGGGGCGCCTTGCGCGCCCCGTCGATTGAATAGAAGTTGTTACTTAGATCGCTTTCAGCGTGCCTTTTGGCAGCGTGGCCGCGATGGCGCCTTTCTGGAACTTCATTTCAACAGTGTCGGACACTTCCAGTACCACGAAGTCGTCGGCCACTTTGGTGATCTTGCCAGCGATGCCGCCGGTGGTGACCACTTCATCGCCCTTTTGCAGGCTGCTGAGCAGGTTCTTCTGCTCTTTGGCGCGCTTGGCCTGTGGACGCCAGATCATCAGGTAGAAGATGACCAGAAAGCCCACCAGGAAAATCCACTCGAAACCGCCACCCATAGGGCCGGCAGCAGGTGCCGCCGCGTCAGCCATGGCATTAGAGATAAAAAAGCTCATTTAGCACTCCAGTTGCAAGTATTGAATCTTAGGATCGGAAAACTCAGTCCAAGGGCGGAACAGGCAACCCGCGCTTGGCATAGAAGGCATCGACAAAGGCGGCCAATGTACCCTGTTGAATAGCCTCGCGCAAACCAGCCATAAGCACCTGGTAATGGCGCAAATTATGGATGGTATTCAACATGCTACCCAGCATTTCGCCGCACTTGTCCAAATGGTGCAGATAAGCACGGGAGAAGTTCTGGCAGGTGTAGCAATCGCAGGTCGGATCCAGCGGCGAATTATCATGGCGATGAAACGCGTTACGGATCTTCAGCACGCCCGTATCAATGAACAGATGCCCATTGCGGGCATTACGGGTTGGCATCACGCAATCGAACATGTCCACCCCGCGGCGCACACCCTCAACCAGATCTTCCGGTTTGCCAACGCCCATAAGGTAACGAGGTTTGTCAGCGGGCATCTGACCCGGCAGGTAATCGAGCACCTTGATCATTTCATGCTTGGGCTCGCCCACCGACAGACCGCCGATGGCCAGGCCGTCGAAGCCGATCTTGTCCAGGCCTTCGAGCGAGCGCATGCGCAGATCCTGATGCATGCCGCCCTGAACGATGCCGAACAGCGCCGCCGTGTTCTCGCCATGGGCGTTCTTGGAACGCTGGGCCCAACGCAACGACAACTCCATGGACACCCGCGCCACGTCTTCATCGGCCGGGTACGGCGTACATTCGTCGAAGATCATCACGATGTCCGAGCCCAGGTCACGCTGGACCTGCATCGACTCTTCCGGCCCCATGAACACCTTGGCGCCATCCACCGGAGACGCGAAGGTCACGCCCTCCTCCTTGATCTTGCGCATCGCGCCCAGGCTGAACACCTGGAAGCCGCCGGAGTCAGTCAGAATCGGGCCGTTCCACTGCATGAAATCGTGCAAGTCACCGTGGGCCTTGATCACTTCCATGCCCGGGCGCAGCCATAGGTGGAAAGTGTTGCCCAGGATAATCTCCGCGCCCGTGGCGACGATATCCCGCGGCAGCATGCCCTTGACCGTGCCGTAAGTACCCACCGGCATGAACGCGGGGGTTTCCACCGTACCGCGGGGGAAGGTCAGACGACCGCGACGAGCCTTGCCATCGGTAGCAAGCAACTCGAAGGACATGCGACAGGTGCGACTCATACTGTTTCCTCGGGTCCGCGTGGCGCGGGGTTACGGGTGATGAACATCGCATCACCGTAGCTGAAAAAGCGGTATCCATGCTCGACGGCGGCCTTGTAGGCGGCCATGGCTTCGGGATAACCGGCGAACGCCGAAACCAGCATCAACAGCGTGGATTCGGGCAAATGAAAGTTGGTGACCAGGGCATCGACCACGTGGAACGGCCGGCCCGGGTAGATAAAAATATCGGTGTCGCCACTGAACGGCTTGAGCACGCCATCGCGCGCAGCGCTTTCCAGAGACCGCACACTGGTGGTCCCCACCGCCACCACCCGCCCACCGCGGGCGCGGCAAGCCGCCACGGCATCGACCACTTCCTGACTGACCTCCAGCCATTCGTTGTGCATGTGATGGTCTTCGATACGCTCCACTCGCACCGGCTGGAACGTGCCAGCGCCGACGTGCAGCGTCACAAACGCCGTCTCCACACCCTTGGCGGCAATCGCCTCCAGCAACGGCTGATCAAAATGCAGCCCCGCCGTCGGCGCCGCCACCGCCCCCAGGCGCTCGGCGTACACAGTCTGATAACGCTCGCGGTCCGAACCTTCGTCCGGACGGTCTATATAAGGAGGCAACGGCATGTGCCCGACACGGTCGAGCAGCGGCAACACCTCTTCGGCAAACTCAAGCTCGAACAACGCATCATGCCGCGCCACCATCACAGCCTCGCCGCCGCCGTCGATCAAAATCGACGAACCTGGCTTGGGCGACTTGCTCGAGCGCACATGGGCCAGCACCCGATGACTGTCCAGCACCCGCTCCACCAGAATCTCCAGCTTGCCGCCGGAGGCTTTCTGGCCAAACAACCGTGCGGGAATGACCCGGGTATTGTTGAACACCATCAAATCGCCCGGGCGCAAATGCTCAAGCAAATCAGTGAATTGACGGTGAGCCATGGCTCCGCTGACCCCGTCCAGGGTCAACAGTCGACTGGCGCGACGCTCGGCCAGAGGGTGGCGAGCGATCAGCGAATCAGGGAGTTCGAAAGTAAAGTCAGCAACACGCATGATGGGGTTCGTCTAGCAGGGCCGGAAAGTCTAGCGGAATTATCAAAAATTCACCATGAAACGTGATTGACCAACGGTAGGCACCTCTCTATACTTCGCCGCCATTGAGCCCTGATGGCGGAATTGGTAGACGCGGCGGATTCAAAATCCGTTTTCGAAAGGAGTGGGAGTTCGAGTCTCCCTCGGGGCACCATCTTAAAAAAAGACCTTGAAATTCAAGGTCTTTTTTTTCGTCTGTAGGAAAGTGGTTTTTCGCGGCTAACGTAGATCCCAACCAATCCCCCACCCGCTTTTGTGGTGGGGGGGGATAAATCACCGCTCCCCTTTGTGGCGAGGGGATTCATCCCCGCTGGGCCGCGAAGCGGCCCCAGAATACCCAACCTTATGGTGAGGAGGAGCCAGTGGTAAGGAAGAACCTGGGAGCAAGGAATAACCCGTGGCGAGGGAGCTTGCTCCCGCTTGAGCGCAAAGCGCTCACAAAAATGCCACTGCCCCCACCGATGCTCCGCCTTGCAACGCCAAGTTGACCCACCGCCCCTCCTCACCCGCTGACAAAGGACTTCACCCCATGGAATTGCTGCTGGAAACGGTCGCTCTTTACTCCCTCAAGCTGGCTTATGAGACAGAAGGCCACAGCCCAATTCTGCGGGATGATCCGTTGATGGGCGGTTGTGATCGGGAGGTTTTTGGGTTGTTGATACGGCGCGGGGATGTGGCAGGGATTCAGAGTGAGATAGGCCGGTGCCTGGATTTGGCGTTGGGGGCGGTTGGTGGGGTGGATACGGTGCTGGGGCGGGAGCTGCATCGTCTGACTGCGAATTTCAGCGCGGCGCAGAGAATGGAGGACCTTCATGCTCCACTCATCGCGCTTAACGCTTACGTGAAAGACATCCTATAAACCGCAGCGCTCGTTTCCGATGCAGTAGCCAAGAGTGCTATTGCGTCCTGCAAGTGCTTGCGGAACCGGATGGGGTAGTCCCTTCAACTGCCGCCTGAATGCTGAAACGGCTGGCCAGCGCACGGCGCCAATCAGCCACTCGACAGACGGCAATGAAGGCGAGTCCGTTCTATTCGATCACTTTTCCGTAAAAGCGCAGGAGACGTTCCTTCGCGTATCGTTGGTAGCTAAAGCGAGCGGCCACCGTCGACGATGAGTTCCGAGCCAACCGTCCAGCGGGACTCGTCTGACGCCAGGTACAGCACGGCCTTGGCCACTTCCTCGGGCGTACCAAACCGGCCGAACGGAATGGTCGCTGCGATATCCTGGTTGAGCTGTTCGCGATAGGCATCGGGAATACCGAGCTTGTCGTAAAGCGGCGTATCAATCGGACCAGGGCTGACTGCATTGACGCGAATGCCACGCGGGAGCAGTTCGCTAGAAAGCGTCTTCGACATGTTCAGGAACGCGGCCTTGGTCGCGCCATAAACTGATGAACGCGCGGCGCCGAGGTGTGCGCTAACCGAGGTATTGAGAACCACCGACGCAGGGTTCGCGAAGACTGGTAGCAATGCCTGGATCAGAAAGTACGGCCCCTTAACGTTGATGTCGAAGGAGCGATCGAACATTTCCTCCGTCCACTCTTCGATCGGCAGCCAAACGGATACGCCTGCATTGAGAAAGGCAACATCGAGTTGGCCATAGTGAGTCTGAACGGCCTGCGCCAGTTCCTTCTGCGCATCGATGCTGGCTGAGTCAGCACGCAGTACCAATACTTCGCTGCCCAGTTCCGCCTGAGCCTTTGCGATGGACTCCGGATTGACTCCGGTAACGATCACGCGAGCGCCTTCGGCGAGGAACTGCTTAGCCGTTTCCAGGCCAATGCCGCTGGTGCCGCCGGTGATGAGAGTACGTTTGCCTTGCAATCGGGACATGTAAGTTTCCTTTTGGGTTTTTCACGGTCAGTCGATGTACTGACCTGCCAGAGGGAAACTATGTATTCATACCTGTGCATTGATAAGATGGCCTATTCGAATACATTTCATGCTTGTATTGCATGAATGAGAGGCCTAGATGGATCGACTACTGCTGATGACCTGCTTTGTTCGCGCTGTTGAGACAGGAAGCTTCTCGGCTGCGGGGCGTGACCTCGGGCTGGGGCAGCCTAACGTCAGCCGCTATGTGGCGGCGCTGGAAGATCATTTGCAAACCAGGCTGCTTCACCGATCCACACGAAAGCTTGCCCTCACCCCCGAAGGAGAACGCTATTACGCAGATACCCGGCGCATTCTCGATGCCGTGGAAGAATCGGAGTCGTCCTTCAGGGAGAACGTCGCCCCGTCCGGATTGTTGCGAGTCGCCTGCCCGACCGCGCTAGCCCATGCATTCGTGGTGCCGCATGTATCCACATTTCTGGAGCGCTATCCAGAGTTGACGCTCGACCTGCAGATCAATGATCGCTATGTGAATCTGGTCGACGAAGGGGCTGAACTGGCGATCCGCATCGGACATCTGGAAGACAGCGCAATGCGTGCGCGGCCGCTAGGCTGGT
Source organism: Pseudomonas sp. NFACC45 (assembly GCF_900113505.1). Taxonomy (NCBI): domain Bacteria; kingdom Pseudomonadati; phylum Pseudomonadota; class Gammaproteobacteria; order Pseudomonadales; family Pseudomonadaceae; genus Pseudomonas; species Pseudomonas sp. NFACC45. The sequence continues at coordinate 101,240 of NZ_FOPO01000003.1, read as the reverse complement.
TCGAGCGTGTATGCGTTGCCAGCAAGGGATACCTGGCCAAACGCGGAATCCCCACGACGCCCAATGATCTGAGAACGCACGATTGCCTGATCTACACCCTGCTGTCGACAGGCACCGCATGGCGCTTTCGGGATATCGATGTTCCCGTTTCTGGCAGGCTTCGGGTCAACTCACCTGAGGCCATACGAGAGTGTGTAAACGACGGACTGGGGATCGCACAGGGCCCCGAATGGCTTTACGAGGAAGGGCTGAAAAATGGCAATCTGCAGGTGTTGCTTAGGGACTACGCAGCTCCGCCTGTCCCCGTGCAAGTCATTTACGTCGCCGACCGGCTTCTCCCCAAAAGGGCCATTGTATTCATGGATTTCATCGCCGAGGTGTTCGCAAAAAATTCTGCATTTAAGGATCAGCCTAGACCGTCGTAATTGCAGTAGTCAGCTTGGGGTGCTCATGACGCCCGACTAATCATGAAAATTCGCCAGGTGCCGGTTCGGCATTTTCGGCAGACCAGGGAGTCTATCCTTAACCAGTTTCGTGAAAACATTATTGACAGCTCGTCGGAAATTGGATGGAGATATCCGATCAAACTTTCATCCACACCAGTCCTTATTAAAAGCAGGCAAGGTGTACACTTCGCAGTACAACGTGGAAGTTTATGTAGAAAAAAAGTATTTAAATCATACGGCTATGCTATTACTCGAGTCTCCCTCGGGCACCATCTTAAAAAAAGACCTTGAAATTCAAGGTCTTTTTTTTCGCCTCCAGGAAAGTGGTTTTTCGCGGCTAACGCAGATCCCAACCAATCCCCCACCCGCTTTTGTGGTGGGGGGGATAAATCACCGCTCCCCTTTGTGGCGAGGGGATTTATCCCCGCTGGGCCGCGAAGCGGCCCCAGAATACCGAACCTCATGCTGAGGAAGAGCCAGTGGTAAGGAAGAACCTGGGAGCAAGGAAGAACCCGTGGCGAGGGAGCTTGCTCCCGCTTGAGCGCAAAGCGCTCACAAAAATGCCACAGCCCCCCCACCGATGCTCCGCCTTGCGACGCCCAGTTGATCCACCGCCCCTCCTCACCCGCTGACAAAGGACTTCACCCCATGGAATTGCTGCTGGAAACGGTCGCTCTTTACTCGCTGAAGCTGGCTTATGAGACCGAGGGTCACAGACCGATCCTGCGGGATGATCCGTTGATGGGCGGTTGTGATCGGGAGGTTTTTGGGTTGTTGGTGCGGCGGGGGGATGTGGCAGGGATTCAGGTCAAAGTAAGCCACTGCCTGGACTTGGCGCTGGAAGCGGAATCCCATAATTACTGGTTAAATCCGTGGTTCATCTGCAATTCGCGCAGCTTTCTATTCCCCTTACGCTCTTGCCCCAGCCTGCCAACCTCACTGGGCTGACCGAACTGGTTAGACGAAGACTTGCTACTTATCGCTAATGTTTGTCATTACCGACTGGCACTACCCACTCTTCTCCTGGCCCGGCATGCGCCAGACCCTGGCCGTCATCGTGATATGAGATAAGCTGAGCCCACCAAATCCAAGAGGGCCGAGGACGTGTTAGAAAGAGAAATGGAAGCAAAACAGTCGTTGATGGATATCGCGACTCTGGATGACTTCGCGCATATCGGCCCGTCTACCATCCTGACGTTGAGCAACTCTCTACACTTTCATACGCTTGAGCGTACTTTCCTAAATGCCTCCCAAGCTGCAGAGGCATGCGGGGATAAGGCGGCAGTTAGGGCTTACAATGTTCTGGCAGTAATTTGCAGCTATCACTTTAACCCTGATAGACCGGATACGTTCACACCCCAGCAGATTATGGATAGACAGCGAACCCTAATCCCTAGTGATTTCGTAGGTGAGCAACAAGAGATCCTTGTAAAGATCGTTGAAAAAGTTGACCACCCCTTACTACGAGCTAGGATTGCGGACAGCTGCTGGTATATGAACAGACGGCTGCACGAGGTGGCTATGCTGGCCGCTGAGTCTTATTTGATGGCAGTACAAGGATTTTTTGACAAAAAATTGCTCCATGAATATGTGTCTGACTTTAAAGTACCAACTAAAATTACCCGACTGATTGAAAGAGCATTTTCTATATATGCTTCAATAGGCAAAAGGAAGGGAATACCTTTAATCGCAAAGGACACACTGTCCCTGGCACGCGAAATAGCAATAGAGAACAACAATCTAATCGCGTTTTATGACCTTTCACTTGTTTCAGAAAATTACCACCTGATTGGTTGGGACGTTATAGCAAGCGAGGCTGAGTCTCTAGCAAAAGCAAACAACACTAAACAACATGCCGATGCCGTGAAGAAAATCTGGGGGCTAGCAGCCCAGGCTTACAATAAACTTGATGACAAAGAGTCTGCGAAGAGATGTAAGGTTTCAGCAGTCGATCAAACCTTACGAATGAGAGACGGTGTTAGCCAATCATCAGCAAAAGCGTATTGGACTAAATTAGCGATTGGCGAATATCGTTCCATCAAAGGGATGACAGAAGAGATTGTGAAGCTGAAAGCTGAGCTACAAATTCTCGAAGAAAAATCCCTCGATGATCTAGCTGAATTCAGCATGCCACTTGATCTCTCAGACATAAGGCAGCTGACTCGGGAGAAATTTGAGAACATCGAAGTCCACGAGATGTTATTTCGGCTTGCTCTAATAGATAAAATTCCGCAAAAAACAGCATTGCACACTAGTTGCCTATCCAGAAGAGACCGTAATTTCTTTTCGTCAATGGCAGGCAAAACTTTCGCAGATGCCCAAGGAAAGATTATTGCCAATTCACCGTCAGCTCCCATGGGTTTGCCGCCACCAGAGACGTGGTTCGACCACGAGAGTTTAGTGGATGTTAGATTTCACAGCCATGTGGCCTCAGAAGGAAATATAAGGGCGGCATGCCGGGCTATGTGTCGACACCAACAGATAGACGAGCGCCATTTAATGCCTGTAGTTTCGCAGAGTGCATTTGTTCCATATGGCCACGAGTTTGTATTCGCGCTAGGATTTGCTCGTCTGATTCAAGGCGACATGATTTCAGCCGCGCATTTACTCATTCCACAACTTGAAAACTCGTTGCGTTTCATTTTAGAGAATGACGGATCGAATACAGCAAAGCTTAACATTGACTTGACACAGGAAGACCAGTCCCTGAGCCAGTTGTACTCCAACCAAAGGAAAGCTCTGGAAAACAGGTTGGGCATCGATATCACTTACATGCTGCACCTGCTTTTCAACCTAAAAGGAGGTGCCATGCTAAGACATGAAATGGCACATGGAAAACTATCATCAAGCGATTGCTACAACCCTTTATGCGTTTATGCCTGCTGGTTGATGTACCACATAACCTGCCTTCCACTGCTGAGTCGTTGGAATTCCCAAGTAGCTCCGGCGATCCGGGAACTCGCACATTGACGACTACGAGTAAGCGAATTCGCAACACCTAACTGCGAATTCGCTTTAATTAGGAGTCAAAATCCATGTAGCTAACGCAACGTGAATCGGTCCCGAAGCAAAGATTCCACATGAGAGGCAGCTTATGGCCGAAAGCTGGCAGTCACCAATACCAGCTATTGGCCGGAGATTAGCGAAAATCCCAGTCCCTGGGCTTGTAGCCAAAGGACTGGGAAGTCCTTACTCAGGCTTCTTGGTAAAAAGATATCGTCTCTTTTAGCGAGGCTGAAAACTCATAGATCTCGTCGAGTGAGTTGATAGGGTGACGCGTCTCGACTTTGTCTTTGTCAAAAATCCCAAGATATTTTTGGCTACGATTGAAGTGGAGTCTCGCGATAGGTTTGCGGTTGTTGTCGTCTAGAAGTATACCGAAGTAGCTCTGGGTGTCTCTGCTGGCTATGCGCTTTGCATCTATGACGGTCCGGACAATCGCTTTGATTATATGAAAACCTTCCAGCTCCTCCATCGTAGTCAGAATACGATCTTCAGGCTCTTCTTGGGCTTCAGCCTGATTTTCAGCGACGACCGATTCAGCGGGCGTGGGAAATGTGGCTTTGCTCATCGCCGACTTCAACCTGTCGTTGATTTGGTCACTGAGAAACTGGGCAGCGGCTTTCCTTGTGAGCAGAGTAAACTGATCTCGAACTTTCTGGGTTATGACCCCTTCGTAGACTCGCGATGCGAAGAAGCGAACGAAATCATCATCAGGTTGGGTGAACTGCGAAGCCATTTCCTTTTTTATGTTTCCCACGTACTTCAGTTCGCCTGCGGCATTGATGATCGAATCAACGTCGAAAGCGGACTTCGTAAGCTTTTGAAGTTCAGGGATTACGTGCTCATCAATATTAAGCAGGTCGATCTCTAGGAACGGCTTTTCATCCATTTTGTTTGGTGCATCAAGATCGGTGTAGAACCGATAAAATCTGCCATTTGTAAGAATGGAAATTCGTGCAGTGGTGACATGAAAGTATCGGAAAAGTTGGCTCGCATGGTTGATATTGAGCGGCTCGCCGACTTTTTTTGTTTCGATCAATATCTGGATTTGGCCATCTTTCAAAATCGCGTAATCAATCTTTTCTCCTTTTTTCGTGCCCACATCGCAGACGTATTCTGGAACGACTTCGGAAGGGTCGAATACATCATAGCCCAGCACGGTATGAATGAACGGCATGACGAAAGCAGTTTTCGTTGCTTCCTCCGTTTGTATAGTCGACGCTAGCTGATTGACCTTCGCTGACATTGCGTTCAAGCGTTCTACAAAATCCATTTCACTGCTCCGTTACACGTTCACCCGATCGGGGTCGTAGAGGCGCAACGCTACTATGGCTAAATCCACTCCTGCTACTGGCATTCCATCCACGCTGGATGCTTGGACAGGGAAATGACATTTGCGCAGGTGCTATCGAGCTCAAAAACGCCTCTGATCTCAACGCATTCGAACGACTCTTTTTGGCCTAATCGCTGATAGCTTGCTGGCGCCTAGCAAAGTGTTCATACCTAACTGCCAATCGTTGCTGATGGGCAGGCGAGAGTTCGACTAGAGCTTCTTTCCTGTTTTATGGGTCTACTTCAGACGCTCGGAAGCGTTACACCAGTTGGCTTAGTAACACTCGTAGAAACTCATGCTCATACACAGTGTTACGCCGGTAATATCCAATAAATACAGTTAGTTATCGACAACCGTTACACCAGTAACGTTCGTAACACTGCTTTTCAGAAGGATGCGTATTCCCCCGCTCCCCGGAAGCATCAATGCCACCAGCGAACGTCAGGAGCAGTTCCAAATTTTGCCGGGGACCCTGAGGTTTCTTTAAGACACGGGGTCGGAAACCCGCGTGATCGTGTTAGCGAAAAAGTGCACAGCTTAGTGAACAGGTGAACCTGGTGAACTGGTGGTTCACCTGTGCATTTGCCCTATCGCTTGGTAGCTCGCGGGGTCCCTGGGCAATTCGGTGGGTATGGGGCAAAGAACCCGCAGCATCTTGTTAGCGACTGAGTTTTCTACGTCGGTTGACAGGTTGACGTGGTTGATAGCATCCCCAAGGTTGACCGGGTTCAACCGTTCTCTATCAACTACACAATGGCTCACCTTTACCGTTGCGGTAACGATCCCCTTTTTTCGTCAGGATCCTTTCAATTTCAACGTTGAAATTTCAGTAAGCTGCAATCTCTGTCGCTACCAAGATCCCGCGGGTTTCCGACCCCGTACCGCGAGCATTGCCTCAGGGTCCCCGGCGGCTTTCCGAACAAAAAACTCCAGTCTCAATCGGTACCGAGATCGAATGCCAATAGCGAGATGATCACCCTTCTCTCATTATCTTGCGGCAGAGAAAACACATAACGGTCACTCGTTTCATCCAAGTTTACAGGGCCGCTCACGTAGCGAGGATGGCTCTTTATCAACACTCGCATCTTCTGAATTACCGCTGTGAAGCTGGAATTCCGATTGAACATCACAATCGCTGTCTTAGTGTCACGCCAAGAGAGGTAGCTCAGTAGCTGATCAATCGTGGCCAGGAAACGCTTGTCTCCACCCCAGATCTTGAACTCAGCTACAAAGAGGTTGCCCTCGCCATGACGTATGAGCACGTCGGTCTTACCTTGATAGTTGAATGCCTCTCCTGTGGCAGTTCCGAAGTGGGCATTCAGGGGAACCAAGAAAAGATCTCTGAGCGATTCTTCATCTAGCTTTCGCGTACGCGATGAGCTTTGCTCGATACTTCTACCAGCACCTCGCACAAGGCCAAGGATCGTTTCGTATTGCTTCAAATCCAGTGTTGGCTCAGGTGCAACGGCGGGAGTCATCGGAGGTAATTGGGGGATTACCCTTTGTTTCACGGTCGGTGGAATGTAGCTACGAGCATCTCCTTCCTTTTCTTTTAGGCGAATCCCCATGCCAGAAAGCTTCGAGGCATTTTCCTTTTGTGCAAGGAGCTTGCTGCGGCGTGCATCGATCTCAGCTCTCAGCGCATTTGCCAATTGCTCGTGGAAGCCTGCCCACTGACGGCGATGTGATTCTAAATATTTTTCAATCGAAGCTAGGGTCGAATCTAGCTCAGCCTTTACCGCTTCCGGCGTTAGTGAACGATCTGAGATGGTAAAGGCTAGGTGCTGCTTGCGAACCAAAGCCCTCGGAGGTGACATGTCGAATGAATTGGGACGCAGTTTAAAAATATCCGCCTCCCCCACGAAAGGGACTTCAAAATCGTAGGCTTCACCGGGCACCAGCCTGATCTGCTTATCCCAATGATCGTAGATCTCGACTTGACGCTCATGCTGAGACGCCACGATTTCATCGCGAAGCAGAGTGGGTATTTCAACGCCGTACTTTTCCACGAAGTAAGTAACCAGCGCGTCAGGATCAGTCTCAAGTAAACGGCGTTCAGGCAGCTTGCTTGCTTCAGCACAAGCGCCGTTGATTTGGGCTGTCATGGAGTTCGATGCATCCCCATCACAAAAAAGATAATCTCTCACTTCCCTACGATTCATCAGTGCGCCCCTGCAGTATGATCAAATTGCCATCGAAGCTAATCGTGATTTAATTCACAAGCAACGTCGAGTACAGACGAAGCACTATGCGTTATGTATCCCCAGGTGTATCCCTAACTTCCAAACTCGCCTGAAACCCTTGTAAAATATGGCGGAAGCGAGTCTCCCTCCGGCTCATAAAAAGGTCTTGCTAGGCAAGACCTTTTCCAATCTAGGTAACACGTAATATTGCTGCCTACCTCACCTCAACAATATCCAAAGCCCGATTCGCCAACAATTCACTCACCTCAATCACCTGCAAAATCCCCAACGCAACACGCCGCCGCGACCCCTCCAGATCAAACGCCAAATCATTGATCATGGCATTCGCCGAAGCCAGATTCTCACTGAGATTCGCAAGCAAACACTCAGAATCCACCCCCGGATCAATCCGTAAAATGGAGTCGGACTTGTCAGACGTTTCGTTCTTAGGTTTGGGCTTCAGATAAAAATCCAACGCTCGCGTGGCAGCGTCGTCGATTTTCTTGTTGCGGGCGGACTGGGCGCGGGAGGTGGGTTCGTCTGCCGCTGGGGGATTTGGTGTAACTTTTGCCATCGTCTTGCTTCCTGTAATTGGAGCCATCACCCGCTCGCGACTAAACGATGGGAGGCAGCTGTACGCAGGTTAGTCGACCGGGGAAACAAGAAACCGGCGCGTCCGAGGACGCCCTGCGCACAGCCACCATCGAGTGCAGGATGGGAATCCCGACTGGATGACGCCTTGCACAACCTGTTTCACCCTGGGCGACTAAACCCGATCACTGATGAGCAGTGACAGGTCCCAAACTACCGACGCAACCCAAGGCGAACAAGCCGGCGGATTCTGGCGTAGTTGTAGGCAAAGGCGCAAGGCGAGGTCGGCTGGCGAGTTGCGGACGCCCAATGTCTGACATCCCGATCTGACGCTTCAGTTTGTTCCGAGCCTCAAATAGCCAGCCCTACCGGTATTGAGGAAACCGGAACAACCACTTCAAGAAACCTCCTACATCGCGTCCCTCCCTTCCCGCGTTAGCGTCTGTCCTGCATTTTTCCGGACGAGACTCACTACGTGGCGACACGCAAAAAGGACATCCCCCAGGTCCGCAACCCGCCCAGCGGTGACGGGCATCACGTCACTTATCGGGACATGACCGCCAGCGAACTGGCCGAGCGCGAAACCCGGCAGCAGGCGTACGAAGGCATGCTTGCCCGGCAGGCGGCCTATGAGCAAGAACGCTGGGCCGCCGTGGATAACAAGCCTTTGCCCACCGTGCCCGGATGCGTGTTTGCCAAGAGCTGCAAGCTCCCCAACGGCATCATCGATTACAGCAACGCCAACGGCTACGTACCGGCAGATCTGGTCAAGCAGTACGGCGATCTCATGTGGCTGGGCGGTCGGAGCGCCGACCCATCCGGCACGCTCCCCCTCAAGCCGTTCGGCGCTGGCACGGTTCCGGTTACCTTGGGCCGGCTCGCGCTGGGCGGTTCGGCAACTTCCACGGCTGCCGCTGCGGGCGGCACCGTCGGCGCAGCCTTACTGACAGGCATCGTCGCCCTGCTCTGGCCGTCCAATTTGGGTGACAGCGCGCTCTACAGCGAAGACCAGTTACGCAACCTCAAACAGGCCCGCAGCCGCATGCGCTTGAGCATCGAGCAGCAGGCCGACGGCAGTCTCAAGGGCTACGGCTTCTACACCGGCCAGAACCGCGACTGGGAAATGGTCGACGTTGTGCAGTTCATCCCGCGAGCCGATCAGTTCATCGCCGACCTGGGGGATGGCATTGAACTGATCTGGACGCCGGCCACCAACCCGTCCGACACCCTCGGCATCCCCGCCCTGGAAGCGGCGCCCCAGGCACCTCACATCTGGATCTATCCGCCGACGCCGATGGCCGACAGCATCATCGTCGACCCGATCTATCCGCCGGAGTACAGGGATTTCATTCTGGTGTTTCCGGCGGACTCGGGGGTTCGGCCGGTTTATGTTGTGGTGAGTTTGCCCGGGGACCATCAATATCACGATGCGCCCGATTTATTGCCTGCATTTCCAGATGCCACTGTCGTGAAATCCAAGTCTTCTGTTCAGGGAGGAGGAAAACGCAGAGTTCGTTGGATGGATAAGAAAGGGAGAATTTACGAATGGGACTCAAAAAGCGCCGCGGTAGAAAAATATGACAAGCTAGGCAATCATCTTGGAGAGTTCGATCATATAACAGGCAAACAGACCAAACCTGCTAAGCCTGGCAGAAAAACCCCCAGATAATTAGAAGAGTAGACAGATGCGATACTTATCAATAACAGGTTTCTATCCAGATGAAAAAAATGACGACACCTTGCAATTTCAAAGATCCATTAAAGATGTGAATTTAATGCAAGCATTAGCTCAACTAACCGAAGCAAAGCCTCTCGAAGAAATCGAACCCGGCGAGCTGGAGCTTACAAAAAGCCAAATCAACGAAATTTCAAAACTTCTGAACATCGAATTCCCAGAAGGACTGGAGTACTTTATTGGAACAAGGGCGGACTGACCTAACCAGCACTCAAAAGCAGGTATATCACCCAAGCGACGGGAGCATTTAGGCGAATTCGATCCGATAACTGGCGAACAAACCAAACCTGCCGATCCAACAAGGAAAGTAGAAAAATGACGCCCACGGTTGAAATTTTCGACATGACCACTGAAGAGTTAATTCAGACCGTAGAAGTCCCAAGCGCATACATGGACCCGTTGGCCGCGCTTATGGGCTGGACAAAACCTGAAGATTTCTGCTTCGTCTACGACCTGTCACCACAGCAGATAAAAACGATAGAAGAGTGGACGCATACAACGATTCATGGCGACAACCGCATCATTCAAATCGTCTGTCTTGAATAAGGCTAAGGAGTATTTCGGCGACAGTGCGTCTAGCTCACTCAATATCGGCCTGCCGCGTACAGAACCATCCGTGCATCAATCCCGCCTGAAAGAACTGCACAGGGGCGTCAAATCCGGCGGCTTCAATAAGCCCCGCGACCTGTTGCGCAGGCAGGATCGCAACATTCCTGGCGTAGGCAGTACGGGCTCGCTCCAGCACTTCTGGCTGAAGACCATCGGAGGACATCAATGTCAGCCAACTGCGTAACAGCACCTCGTAGGCCGGCGATTCGGTATCAGAGGCGAGGTCGGCGTTCGCCAATATTCCGTGTGGTTTAAGGCGGCGGGCAATCTCGCGAAAGAACGAGGTGCGGGCGCCTTCTTCTAACAAGAATTGGGATACCAGCAAGCAGGTAGCCGCGTCGTAGCTGGCCTCGGCGACGAGCGTGCCAAGGTAGCCTTCGTGAAAATGGCAGCGCGCGAGAAAGCCATTCTGAACGGCTCTCTGACGACAGACGTCAAGCATCGCGCCCGAGGGGTCGACAGCAGTGAAATGCCAGCCGGGAAAGCGCTCCGCCAGATGGGCAAGTTCTGCCCCCGTGCCAACGCCGACGCAGAGTATCCGGGCATTTTCCGGCAGGCCGGCGAACTGAGATTCGAGCAGCAAATAGAGGGCAGCGCGAATCGGCGCCATCCTTTCCCATTGCTTGTCGTAGCTGACAGCTTGCTGGTCGAACACTATCTTGAGTTCTTCATTGCGCATAGGGCACCTTGAGTCGTGATAGACGCATCGCGTTAACCGCGGTACTGCTTTCAGTATCCCAGACCTGTCAAGCCCCACGCATTTGCAGCCACGATGCTGTGGATCAGCACTTCCTAGGACCCCAGTCGAGCATTGATATTAGGATTATCTCAGCAGGTTGCGAGGGGGGACTCAACCCGATCACTGACCTCGGCCTATTCTGACGCTGTCCCCTCTCCCACAGGCATGCCCTTATGATCCACTGCAAACGAGCCTACGAAGCAGCGAGCACAGAGGATGGCGTGCGGGTTCTGGTGGACCGTCTATGGCCGCGCAATTGTCGCAAGGACGAACTCCCGATTGCTGAGTGGCTGCCGGAGGTTGCGCCTTCCCATGAGCTGCGCAAGGCGTTCAAGGCTGGGGCGGTTTCGTTCGAGCAGTTCAAGGTGGCCTATCGCAAGGAGTTGGCTGCGCGGCCGCAGTGTTGGTGGCGGTTGGTGGATGTGGCGCTGGGCGGCAATCTCACCCTGGTGTATGCCGCCAAGTCCACGGTCGAGAACAATGCCGTGGTGTTGGCTGAATGGTTGGAGGATGAGGTGGAGAAGCGGGCGCAAGGGAGTTCGCCGGTTTGCTATCTATCCGAATTCCCCGACCACTGATGTGGGCTGCTGCTGGGCGGCATTTTCCGGGGGCATTGTGCTGGAGGGTTTGGGGCTGCTGCGCAGCCCAGCGGGAGCAAGCTCCCTCGCCACGGGTTCAGCGGCGTATTTAGGTCAGCGGGGCTGGGTGGAGGATGGGCGGTTGTTCAAGGGGGATCGCAATGTCGCCGCTGTCATCCATGCAAACCATCAAACACAAAGCAAACCCCGAAACCCCCTCGCCGCGTAATACGACTGCACGCCGTTGTGATAGATGAACACCCGCTCATAACGGTAATCACCGAACAGCGCCCCGCCGAGTGCGCGAAGTTCGGGAGGTGTGGCCAGCCAACTGGACGTTTTGGCATCAAACTCACCGAGCTTTTGCAGGGCGCGGTACTGGTCTTCCGTCAGCAGGGCGATGCCCATTTCTTCGGCCATTTCCAGGGCACTGCCTTTGGGTTTGTTCTCTTTACGTGCGTCCAGGGCGGCGCGATCGTAGCAGAGGCTTCGGCGGCCAGTCGGGCTTTCTTTGGCGCAATCGCAGAAGGTGATGAGACCGGACACTTTGTTCTGGTCGATGACGTCGGGTTCGCCGCCGGTGGCTTCCATGGCCAGGAGGGATTTCAGGGCGTTGGGGTTGGCTTCGAGCCTGGTTTGGACGTCGGCCCAGGGGATGTTTGGGTGGCGCTGGGGGTTTTGGTCGAAGCGGGTTTTCAGGGTTTGGAGGAGGTTTTCGTGGTCTTGTTTGTTCATGGTTTTGGGTCCGTGGGTGAGCGGTTCCAAATCTCGGCAGTACCAGCGTAGCAACCCATTGAAGCGTGAAGTCAGAAACCCTGCCTACATCCATTTTTTCTACCTCACCCCTGAGTGGCGATTACGCGGTGCCGGGAAGTTGCTGCTGGCCTACGTGACCGACTTTCTTGCAAGGCTGGGTTGAGGAAAAGCCCATTCGCTCAGTGCAGAAAAAGGAAGTCTTCTGCCTTGGTTGAATCATATTGTTTGCACGCTATCAGAGCCGTTGATAGCGTGCAAAAAACCTGTTCGCAGCGATTCACGGTCCCCCGTGACCTTCTGGCCGACATTCAGGAAGGTCAGGTTATGGGTGACAGCGACCCATTCGCGGGGCGATATTCAAGCGTTATCCGCTATGGTGAAGTAACCCCTTGGCCCTGCCACTACTGAACATAGGAGGCCTGTATGAGGAACTTCACGATCCAACACATCGACCACATCGTCCTGCGGGTAAAAGACCTCGAGCGCAGTCTCGCTTTCTATACGTCTGTGCTCGGCTGCGAGCTCAAGAAGCGCCGGGACGACCTTGGGATGCTCCACCTCAGCGCCGGTGTGTCGATGATTGATCTGGTTGCGGTTGACGGGCCCCTCGGCCGCCAGGGCGGGCCGGCTGCCGGTAAGCAAGGGCACAACGTCGATCACCTCTGCCTGCGTATCGAGCCGTTTGATGAACCAGCCCTCCTCGCTCATTTGGCCTCAGCCGGCCTGAGTGTTGAGAAAGCGCAGATGCGCTATGGCGCGCAGGGGAAAGGTTGGTCGATCTATTGCTTCGATCCGGATGGTAATCAGATTGAGCTGAAGGGACCGGCGCTGGAGCCTTGAGCTTCACAGTCTGCCTGGGTCAGTGATGTTGAATGTGCCGCCGTCATCGCGAGCAGGCTCGCTCCCACAGGGGGATCTGTGGCTGGCATAGAATCTGTGAACACCGC
>NZ_FOPO01000003.1:0-87823 GCF_900113505.1 Pseudomonas sp. NFACC45 | reverse complement strand
TGAACACCGCGATCAAAAACTGTGGGAGCGAGCCTGCTCGCGATAGCGGTCCGTCTGAAACGGTGATGTTGGATGGGCCGCCGTCTTCGCGAGCAGGCTCGCTCCCACAGGGGGATTTGTGGCTGGCATAGAATCTGTGAACACCGCTCCCACAGGGGATGTGTGGTGGGCTTTCGTTTATAGCGTTCCAATACAAAATCCGTATTCACTTACTTCAATCAGGTCTTGGCGACTGTCAGATATGACAGTGGTCCTCACTGCGGCTCACTTCTAACCTGATCCAGCCTCGCAAGTACGCGAAGCCAATCTTCGATGACCCGCAAGGAGTTCATGATGAACACTAAATACAGCCGCACCCAACCGACCCTGCTGACTCTTTCCCTATTATTGAGCGGCATGACTTTTCAAGCTTTCGCAGCGCAGGGCGAGCCTTGCAACGCGGACAAAGTCGCGCAAGCCAAGGAGTTGAAACCAGGGGGGATGAGTGAAACGGCTCTGTCCGAAGAAGACTACGTAAAGCAGCTGAACCTGGAAGCGGTCAGGGTCACCGGAGTGGCCATGAGCAAAGACACTAAAGATTTCCGTCTCACCGTCGTGACTGACGCAAACAAGAAAGTGATCAATATGTTCTGCGACTGAACGTCATGAATGGCCCACCACAGACCGCTCATTGGAGTGGTCTGTGTAAGTCACCTCGCCTATGGGCGAATGATCCAGTGCTCAACTCTCCAACTTCACCCTCCGAGTTTTCGTATTCATCCTGGGTCTGCTGACATCAGGTCAGGAGGTGTCTGGAGATCAGTTTGGAGATTTCAACAATGCCCGTCTTGCCGGTGAATTCGAACTTCACCTTGCCCAGGGATGAAAAGTAAATCTCCAGTTCCGAATCCAGGTCGAAGGTGCCGGAGGTTTCTACCGAGTAGGCCACGATGTTTTTATAAGGCAGAGAGGTGAAGTCCTTTTTGCTGCCGGTGATGCCTTGCACGTTCACCGCGATGATACGTTTGTTGGTGAAGACTACGCCGTCACGCATGGACTTATAGGCGTCGATGACCTGTTCGCCCTCCAGCAGCAGGGCTGTTACGCGTTCGGCGTACTCATCGTTTTGCTTGAGCTTGAAGAAGCCTTTGTTGTTGAAATCGATCATCCGTAAATCCTTGTGGGGTTGAAAAGCGCTCCAGGCTTCCTGGGCCCATATCAAGACTGGCGCAGGGATTCTGGCGCAGCCAGGAGTAACATCACAAGGCCATGACCGAGCATTTCGCCATCTCACCGGCTAAATCCTCCAGCACCCGATGCGAGACTAGCGAACAGGCCAGTAGCCATTATTTCGCTTTTATGGTTTCCTGACCCCGTTACGGTTGCAGGCTGAAACCTTTCGCCCTGTTTCGGTCCCGATGGTTGTCGCCCCAGCCCTGGAAGGCTCTAACGCACCCTTTTGAGGCGTTAGCCAATACTCGCGATTTTTCCCGCATTGACCGTCACAATCCCCCGGCAAACTGTTTTTCTGCCTAGACTTGCAACTGTCCGCCGTGCGCTGTGTTTTGAATGAGCCCGCACGATAAATACAAAAACAAAGAGGAAACCCCACAATGTTCAAACCTATCTGGAAAGCGCTCGCCTGTACGCTGGCACTCAGTGCGTTGAGCACGGCCATGGCGGCGGATCCTGTCGTCATCAAGTTCTCCCACGTGGTAGCCGAACAAACGCCCAAGGGCCAGGGCGCGCTGATGTTCAAGAAGCTCGTGGAAGAGCGTCTGCCAGGCAAAGTGAAGGTTGAGGTGTACCCCAACTCCTCGCTGTTCGGCGATGGCAAGGAAATGGAAGCGCTGCTGCTGGGTGACGTGCAGATGATTGCGCCGTCGCTGGCCAAGTTCGAGCACTACACCAAGTCCGTGCAACTGTTCGACTTGCCGTTTCTGTTCGATGACATCTCCGCCGTGGACCGCTTCCAGCTGAGCCCTGAAGGCCAGAAGCTGCTCAAGTCCATGGAAAGCAAGAACATCACCGGCCTGGCCTATTGGCACAACGGCATGAAGCAGTTGTCGGCCAACAAGCCGCTGCGTGAACCCAAGGATGCCCGTGGTCTGAAGTTCCGTGTGCAGGCCTCGGCCGTGCTGGAAGAGCAGTTCAAGGCGGTGAACGCCAACCCGCGCAAAATGAGTTTCGCCGAGGTGTACCAAGGCCTGCAGACTGGCGTGGTCAACGGTGCGGAAAACCCGTACTCGAACATCTACAGCCAGAAAATGCATGAAGTGCAGAAGTACATCACCGAGTCCAACCACGGTGTACTCGACTACATGCTGATCACCAACACCAAGTTCTGGAACGGTCTGTCACCCGACATTCGTACCGAGCTGGACAAGATCCTGGTTGAAGTCACCACCCACGTGAACAACGAGGCGGCGCAACTGAACCAGAAAGACAAACAGCGCATCCTCGATGCCAAGACCACCGAGATCATCACCCTCACGCCTGAAGAACGCGGCGAGTGGCGCGACAAGATGAAGCCGGTGTGGAAGAAGTTTGAAGGTGACATCGGTGCTGATCTGATCAAAGCCGCCGAAGCCTCCAACAAGGCTCAGTAATGGGTTGGCCGGTGCTGCCGCCCTGGCAGCGCCGGCCTGTCGTCCCCCCTGCAGGAGATGTCATCCATGAACGCCCTTCGGCGCATCTGGGAACACTTCGAGGAAGGTTTCATTGCCTTTCTTCTGGCCGCCATGACGCTGGTTACTTTCGTCTACGTGGTACTCAACAACCTCTACACCGTTTTCTACAGCCTCGGCGATAACTGGCCTGCCGCCAGCACGCCGGCGTTCGCCATTGGCGACAGCATCATGGGTATGGCCCAGGCCATGACCTGGAGCAGCTCGTTGACCAAGGCTCTGTTTGGCTGGCTGATCTTTTTTGGTTTGTCGTACGGCGTGCGCACGGCCGGGCACATCGGCGTGGATGCGCTGGTGAAACTGGCGAGCAAGCCGGTACAACGCATTATCGGCGTCATCGCTTGCCTGTGCTGCCTGACCTACGCCGGGCTGCTGGCCGTTGCTAGTTTTGAGTGGATCAACACCCTGATGATCGCGCAGATCGGCGCAGAGGACCTGGGCCACTTCGGCATCATGCAATGGCACATCGGCCTGATCGTGCCGGTGGGTTTTGCGTTGGTGTTTATCCGTTTCGCGGAAATTCTCGTGCGCATCCTGATGAATCGTCAGACCGGCCTGGGCCTGGCCGATGAAGCAGCCGAAGCCATCAAACTGACCGAACACGAGGAAGACAAGCCATGACCATTGCCTTCCTGTTCATCGCGCTGTTCGTGCTGATGTTCATCGGCGTGCCCATCGCCATTTCGTTGGGACTGGCCGGTTCGCTGACGATCATTTACTTCAGCCCGGACTCGGTGCGCTCCCTGGCGATCAAGCTGTTCGAAACCTCTGAACACTACACGCTGCTGGCGATTCCGTTCTTCCTGCTGGCCGGTGCGTTCATGACCACTGGCGGTGTGGCGCGACGGTTGATCGACTTTGCCAACGCTTGCGTCGGCCACATCCGTGGCGGCCTGGCGATTGCCGCAGTGCTGGCGTGCATGCTGTTTGCCGCGTTGTCGGGTTCAAGCCCCGCGACGGTAGCGGCCGTCGGCTCCATTGCCATTGCCGGTATGGTGCGCTCGGGTTATCCACAGGCGTTCGGCGCCGGCATCGTCTGCAACGCCGGTACCTTGGGCATCCTGATTCCGCCGTCGATCGTGATGGTGGTGTACGCCGCCGCGACCGAAACCTCGGTGGGCAAGCTGTTCATGGCCGGGGTAATCCCTGGCGTGTTGCTGGGGTTATCGTTGATGGTGGCGATCTACATCGTTGCCGTGAAGAAAAACCTGCCTGCACTGCCCCGGGCGACGTTTCGTGAATGGCTGTCCACGGCGCGCAAAGCCCTTTGGGGTCTGCTGCTGATGGTGATCATCCTCGGCGGGATTTACTCCGGGATGTTCACCCCCACTGAAGCGGCTGCCGTTGCGGCGGTGTATTCGGCATTCATCGCACTGTTCGTCTACAAGGACCTCACGTTCCGTGAGACGCCCAAGGTGCTGCTCGAATCGGCCAAGCTGAGCATCATGCTGATGTTCATCATCGCCAACGCCATGCTCTTCGCCCATGTGCTGACCACCGAGCAACTGCCGCAGCAAATCACCGCTTGGGTGATCGAGGCCGGGCTGACGCCGGTGACCTTCCTGCTGGTGGTGAACATCGTGCTGCTGATTGCCGGTGCGTTCATGGAGCCGTCGGCCATCATCCTGATCCTGGCGCCGATCCTGTTCCCTATTGCCATGCAACTGGGCATCGACCCGATCCACCTGGGCATCATCATGGTGGTGAACCTGGAGATCGGCCTGATCACGCCGCCGGTGGGGCTGAACCTGTTCGTCACCTCGGCGGTGACCGGCATGTCGCTGCCCGCCACCATCCGCGCAGCCATGCCATGGCTGATGATCCTGCTGACATTCCTGATGCTGATTACCTATGTGCCATGGATCTCGCTGGCCTTGCCGAACTGGCTGGGGATGAACTAGCCCGGTCAAGACATGCGCAGTGGCGAGGGCATTTGCTCCCTCGCCCCTGCGCTGTCGGGCTAAGCCTGCGTGTCGCACCGTCGACCAATAAAAGGGAAGCCTCACCATGCTAAAACCTCTTTGCAAAGCGCTCGTCTGTACCTTGAGCTTCAGCCTGCTGGGCTCAGCCATGGCGGCTGAACCGATCGTGATCAAGTTTTCCCATGTTGTGGCCGAGCAAACGCCCAAGGGCCAGGGCGCGTTGATGTTCAAGAAACTGGCGGATGAACGATTGCCAGGCCGGGTGAAGGTCGAGGTGTATCCCAACTCCACGTTGTTTGGCGATGACAAGGAGATGGAAGCGCTGCTGCTGGGTGACGTGCAGATCATTGCACGCTCGCTGGCCAAGTTCGATCAGTACACCCGATCCGTGCAGCTGTTCGACTTGCCGTTTCTGTTCAACGACATTGCTGCAGTGGACCGCTTCCAGCAGAGCCCGGAAGGCCAGAAACTGCTCAAATCCATGGAAAGCAAAAACATCACGGGGCTGGCTTATTGGCACAACGGCATGAAGCAGTTGTCGGCCAACAAACCCCTGCGTGTCCCCGAGGATGCCCGTGGCCTGAAGTTTCGGGTACAGAGCTCGGCCGTGCTGGAAGAACAATTCAAGGCGGTGGGCGCCAAGCCCCAACCGATGATTTTCTCTGTGGTGTACCAGGGCCTGCGCACCGGCTTGGTCAACGGTACGGAAAACACCTACTCAAACTTCTACAACCAGAAACAGCATCAAGTGCAGAAGTACATCACCGAATCCAACCACGGCATTCTCGACTACATGTTGATCGCCTCATCCGACTTCTGGAATGGCCTGCCGCCGGATATCCGTACCGAACTGGACAAGATCGTGACCGAGGCCACCGCCTATGCAAACAGTGAGGCGGACCGACTGAACCAACAGGACAAGCAGTTCATCCTCGACGCCGGGACCACCGAGATCATCAGCCTCACGCCCCAGCAGCGCAACGCCTGGCGCGACAGTATGAAACCGGTGTGGGCAAGGTTCGAAAAAGAGATTGGGCCGGATTTAATTAAAGCCGCTGAAGCGTCCAACCAGGCGCAGTGATGCAGCAAAGCCCAGTGAACTCCGTGGCGAGGGAGCTTGCTCCCGCTGGGGTGCGAAGCCCCCCAAAAATCTGACTCTGCGGTGTGTCAGGTTAAAGGTTGGGGCTGCTGCGCAGCCCAGCGGGAGCAAGCTCCCTCGCCACAAGAGCTGGAGTACATCGCCTTTTCAGCGAATCCCAGCTACGCAGCGCATTGCGTTATGATCCCCGCCTCCATCGGAGCCAGAGCTTTACCCGCGAATGTTGCCGTCCTCATCTGACATCTCCCGTGCCCTGCCCCCTGTCCTGGTCGGCCCGCTGCTGCGGCGGCTGGAGCCGACGCGGCTGGTGATGTGGCTGGTGGGTACACGCCCCCTCACGTTGACCCTGCGCGTAGACGGGCTGAGCGATCTGCCCCTGGACGCCCCGCGTTGCACCGTCGTGCCGGTGGGGCAGCAGGCTTTTGTGCACCTGATCGATGTACGACTCGACACCGCCCTGCCCCAGGACGTGGCGATTGACTACGACCTGCTGGTGGACGGCACCCCCATTGCCGAATGGGCGCCCCATCTGTTGTATGGCCAGGCGCAGTGTCCGAACTTCGTCCTGCATTCGCGTATCGATCAATTGGTTCATGGCTCCTGCCGCAAACCCCACTACCCGACCCACGACGGCTTGCTCTGCGTCGACCGGCTGTTGGCACAAGCCCCACAGCAGCGTCCTGCGCTGTTGATGATGAGCGGTGATCAGGTCTACGCCGATGATGTCGCCGGGCCGACACTGCGGGCGATTCATGCGTTGATCGAACGGCTGGGGCTGTTCGAGGAATGCCTGGACGGCGCGGTGGTGGAAGACAGCGCCAAGCTCTATGAACACCCAGCCAGTTACTACCACCGCGCCGATTTATTACCAGCGCTGGAAAGCAACGAAACCCTGCGCGAACGTTTTTTCGGCGGAGCCCGCAAGCCGATTTTCACCAGCAGCAGCGCCGACAATCATCTGGTGACCCTCGCTGAAGTCATGGCGATGTACCTGTTGGTGTGGTCACCTGTGCCGTGGACGCTGATCGACCCGCAACCGCCGCAACTGACCGCCGAGCGGCGCCAGCGCTACGACCTGGAACAGCAACGCATCGAGGGTTTCAAGACAGGTCTTGGGGGCGCGGCGCGGGTGTTTGCACACCTGTCGTGCCTGATGATTTTCGACGATCACGACATCACCGATGACTGGAATTTATCCGCGCAGTGGGAAGAAACGGCCTACGGCCACCCGTTCTCCAAGCGCATCATCGGCAACGCACTGATCGCCTACATGCTCTGCCAGGGCTGGGGCAACAACCCGGACGCGTTCGATGACGTAATCCAGCAAACCCTGGCCCTGAGCGACACCGCCCGGGACCGCTACCTGGACAGCGGCCCGCAGGACAAACTGATCGACACACTGCTGGGTTTCCAGCAATGGCACTATGTGCTGCCGACCACCCCGGCCCTGGTGGTGCTCGACACCCGCACCCGCCGCTGGCGCAGCGAGCGCAACCTCAAGCAGCCTTCGGGACTGCTCGATTGGGAAGCCCTGAGCGAACTTCAGCAGGAACTGCTGGATCATCCCTCGGCGATCATCGTTTCACCGGCGCCGATCTTCGGTGTGAAGTTGATCGAAACCGTGCAGCGGGTGTTCAGTTGGTGCGGTTATCCGCTGCTGGTGGACGCGGAAAACTGGATGGCCCATCGCGGCGCGGCGCAAGTGATCCTGAATATTTTCCGGCACTCGCGCACACCCGGCAATTACGTGGTGCTGTCCGGGGATGTGCATTATTCCTTCGTCTATGAGGTGCTGATCCCACACCGCAAGGGCGGCCCGCGCATCTGGCAGATCACCAGCAGCGGCATCAAGAATGAGTTCCCGCCGGCGCTGCTGGAATGGTTCGATCGCTTGAACCGTTGGCTCTACTCGCCCCGCTCGCCCCTGAACTGGTTCACCAAGCGGCGCAGCATGCGCATCATTCCTCACACCCCCGAACACGCCGAGGCTGGAGAGCGGTTGTGGAACTCGGCGGGGATCGGGCAGGTGTTCTTCAATGAACAGGGGCAGCCGACGCAGATATTCCAGCACAACGCCAACGGCAAACCGCCGACGCGCATGCGGGCGCCGCAAGAGCCTTCGGCCTGAACCGAGTGGGCACTGCACACAATTTGTGGGAGCGAGCCTGCTCGCGATGGCTCTGGTACAGCCAGCATTTTTGCAAGCTGACACTCCGCTATCGCGAGCAGGCTCGCTCCCACAGGGTTTAGTGGCGCTCCACAATTAAGCATTCAAAACACCAACTGCAGCGTCTGCTGACCTTCCAGGCTCAGGAGGAACTGTTTGGCCGCAAGGCCGCCCGCAAAGCCAGTGAGGCTGCCGGAGGTGCCGATGACGCGGTGGCAGGGGGCGATGATGGAGATGGGGTTGCGGCCGTTGGCGGCACCTACCGCCCGCACAGCCGTGGGCTGGCCGATCTGGATGGCGATGTCGCGGTAACTGCGGGTTTCACCAAAGGGAATCGTCAGCAGTGCCTGCCAGACCCGGACCTGGAATTCGGTGCCGGCAAAGTCCAGTTCCAGATCGAAGTGCCTTCGCTGGCCGGCGAAATACTCCATGAGCTGGCGTTCGGTTTCCTTGAGGATCGGGTGCTGACTGTCCTCTTCCAAAGGGCCCAGGCGCACGCGGTTGAGACGCTCGTTTTCCCAGAGGATGGCCGCCAACTTTCTATCCCGGGCGACGAGGATCAACTCGCCCACGGGGGATGGGATGGTTTTGTACAGGGGTAACATCAGGTATTGACCTCTGACTGGCTTTTTGTGGCGAGGGGATTTATCCCCTCTGGGCTGCGTAGCAGCCCTAAGACCTGCCGCCTCGATGTGTCAGACTGATTGGTTAACTGCTTTGGGGCTGCTGCGCACCCCAGCGGGGATAAATCCCCTCGCCACAGGGACCTCATGTCATGCCACTTTACCTCTAGCCCAATAACCCCAACACCTTCGCTCGCGCAACGGCCTGGGTGCGGCGCTCCACGCCAAGTTTACTGTTGATGTGGCTGGCGTGGGTCTTGACCGTGTGCAGCGAGATGAACAACTGTTCACTGATTTCCTGGTTCGAACAGCCTTGGGCAATCAATTGCAGTACCGCACGCTCGCGACTGCTGAGGGTTTCGACGGGGGCCGATGAATCGGCAGCCACCGTCGACGGCAGGCGCTCGAGCAGGTTCTGGCGCAAGGGACTGGGTGGTGCGCGCAACAGTTGCTCGCGCAGCCACTCCCGATGTTCGCCCAGCAACCATTCGAACGGCTGCAGCACACCGCCAGCGGCGGCTTCGAGGGCTTGGGCCAGGGTACTGCGGGCTTCGGGTTCGCGACCGACGCTCAGCAGCAAGGCGATCTTCTGGTTGAGCGCCATCACACTGAGCATCTGCCGGCCGGTTTGCTGGCCGTGTTCAAGCAAGGCATTGAGCCGTCCTTCGGCCAACATGGGCTGGCCCCGGATGGACTCCAGCACCGCCTGTTGCAGTTCGACATGCAGCGGCAGTTGCGGGTGGAATTCCGGCGGCGCGGCGGCCCGTTCACCGGTGTAGGTCTGCCCCAACCGCGCCAGCCAGGCTTCGGCCAGGTCGGTACGGCCCTGGGCCAGCCAGAGTTCGCATTTGACCAGGGTGATCATCGCCAGGTAATAAATCGGCGGAACGTCCCAGATATGCATCAGGCGCTCGGCTTCGGCCAGTTCGGCAAAGGCCCGGGCGAATTCGCGAGCGTGGCCTTCAATCCGCGCGATCACGCAGTGGCCGATCAACACGCTGATGTCGCGGCACGCCCGCGCTTCGGTGAGACCGGCCTGTAAGCGCGCCAATCCGGCCTGGGGCTGCATGCGCAAGGTCAGCAGGAACCCTTCGTACAGAATCAATCGCGCCCGCACGGCGTACAGCCGCTGCGGCGAGAGCGCGTGCAAACGTTGCAGGCCCTGATGCACTTCATCGAGCGCCCGCAGGATCTCCCCTCGCGCTTGCAAAACCCGAGCCCGGTCGTAATGGGCCAGAGCCTCGAACAACGGGTTACCAACGCGCTGCGCCAGCTCCAGGGAATCGCGGTTCAAGGCCCGGGCGCGCCACAGGTCACCGTCGGCAATCGCCAGGTTCGACAGCGTGGACAAGCACATCAGACGTTGGCCATAACGCTTTTGCGGCAGGCTCTCCAGGGCTTCGGTGCAGTAACGCACAGTGGCCTCGCGATCGCCACGGCCACGGGCAATGATCCCGCTCAGGGCCAGCCATTGGGCAAGCATGGATTTTTGCGCAGTGGCCGAAGGCGCCGGCAGGAACCGGCTCAGGTGGGCGGCCAGTTCTTCAGCGGCGTCCAACTGGCAGGCCAGCCCCAGCGCCCAGCTGTACAGCACGATCAAGCGCGGTGTGCTGATGAGCAGGCTGTCGGGCAAGTCCATTTTCCAGCGCAGCAACATGCCGACGTTCTGCTCGGCCAGCAATTGCTCCTCCGAGAGGTTCTGCACCAGGTTCGCCGCCACATCCAGATGCCCGGCCCGCAGCGCCTGTTCCACGGCCTCGTCGATCAGGCCCTGGGCATTGAACCAGCGGCAGGCCCGCAAGTGCAGGGTCGCAGCCGGCACCATGGCCGGCGCGCTGGGACGGCTGCGCAGCAAATCGGAAAACAGATGGTGGTAACGGTACCAGTGGCCATGCTCGTCCAGCGGCACCAGGAACACCTGGTGCGCCGCCAGATACTCCAGGATTTCGGCGCTGTCATGGGCTTCGCGCACGGCATCACACAGTTCGCTGCAGAAACGCTCCTGGGATGCGGTGTCGTAGAGAAACGCCTGCACTTCAGCGGGTAGACAGTCGATGACTTCCTCAAGCAGGTAATCGCGAATCAGCCCTTCGCCGCCATGCAGAGCCTGGGGCATGCGGCCCTCAGTCCCGGCCTCGGAAGCGGCCAGCAACCAAAAGCGCAGCCCGGCCACCCAGCCTTCACTGCGCTGGATCAGGCTCTCCAGGGCTTCCCCGCGCAACGAACTGCTGTGGTGCTGCAGCAGGGTCTGGGCTTCTTCATGAGTCAGGCGCAAGTCCTGCTCGTTCAGTTCGAGCAATTGGCGTGACAGACGCAGGCGCGCCAGATGCCAGTCCGGGCGCTGTCGACTGGTGACCAGCACCAGCAAACCTTCGGGCAGATGATTAAGGAAAAATTGCAGGCAACGGTCCAGCACCGGGCTTTGGGCCAAGTGGTAGTCGTCGAGCACCAGCAGCAAGGGTGTATCCGGCGACAGATGCGCGGACAGTTCATCCAGCAGGCCGTCGAGCCACTCTTCGAATGCGAAAGGTTGGTGGCGCTGGCGCATTTTCAGCAGCCCCAACGCCCGACCTCCCAACTGCGGGAAGAACGCCTGGAGCCCTTCGAGCAGCCGCTCCAGAAAGCGTCCCGGGTCGTTGTCCCTGGCACTGAGCCCCAGCCAGAGGCTTTGCCAATGGGCCGGCAGGCTCTGGCAGAACTCCACCGCCAGTGAACTTTTGCCGAACCCGGCCGGGGCGCTCACCAACAGCAAGCGGCCTCCCAACCCCGCACTCAAACGCTCGCACAACCGCGGCCGCACGACGTGACCATCGGGCAAGGGCGGGCGGTAGAAACGCCCGTCCTGAACCGCGACGGCAGTGCGGGCAGAACCCGGAAGTGAAGACAGATCAGTCATGGCCGGCTCTTGTTGGAGTGCGGGTGGCGGCGTTGCCGATGTCCGCAGACTAGCGGTAAACGAGGAGGTATTGAAGGGAGCTGCTACAAATGGCTACAAAAAGGCTACAAGCCGACCGACTCGAAAAATTCAGGCAGCCACCGCTCTTGTGGCGAGGGAGCTTGCTCCCGCCGCGCTTTCGCTTTGTAGGAGCTGGCGAAGCCTGCGATCTTTTGATCTTTCGCTTGGGATTCAAGCGTCAGGGGAAAGATCGCAGCCTCGTTGCACTCGACAGCTCCTACGCAGCTCCTAAAAGGCTCATTCAGCGGGAGCAAGCTTCCTCGCCACAGGGGATTTGTGTTGGTCAAAAAAAACGCCCCGAACCAGTCGGGGCGTTTTTCGAGGATGCGGCCTCGGGTGAAGCTGTTTAGCGGATACCCTCCTGGCGCAATGCGTTGGGAGTGAACTCGGCGGTGCTGGCAGTGAAGCCGAAGTCATAGGCCGATTTCTCTTCGTTCTTCATGCCCAGCGCCAGATAGCGGCCGGACTGCAGATCGTAGAGGGTTTCCAGGGCATACCACGGCACTTGCTTGTCGTAGTAGTTCTCGGCATGGGCCTCGGCAACGCGCCACAGTTGGCCACGACCGTCGTAATGGTCGATCACCGCGGCTTGCCAGGTGTCTTCGTCGATGTAGAAGTCACGCTTGGCGTAGATGTGGCGTTGGCCTTCCTTCAGGGTCGCGGTCACATGCCAGACACGACGCAGCTCGTAGCGAGCCAGGTCCTGGTTGATATGGCCGGCCTTGATGATGTCGGCGTACTTGAGCTGAGGCGAATCGATCTTGTAGCTGTTGGAGGCAATGTACAGTTCTTTCTTGCCCACCAGTTTCCAGTCGTAGCGATCCGGCGCGCCGTTGTACATGTCCAGGTTGTCGGAGGTACGCAGGCCGTCGGCGGCGGTGCCCGGGCCGTCATAGGAGACCTGTGGCGCACGGCGCACACGGCGCTGGCCGGCGTTGTAGACCCACGCAGAACGCGGTTCCTTCACCTGGTCGAGGGTTTCGTGCACCAGCAGTACACCACCGGCCAGACGCGCCGGTGCGGTGACTTGCTGCTTGAAGTAGAACAGGATGTTGCCAGGGTTGGCCGGATCGAAATCCTTCATTTTGTCGCGGAACACGAACTGGTCCCGGAAGTACACCAGGCTGTAGGAGCCGTTTGGCTGCGGCGTGGCCTGGGTCACCAGGCGGGTCACGCTGCCGCCGCGATAGCGGGTGATGTGGTTCCAGATCACTTCCACGCCGCTCTGGGGAATCGGGAACGGCACCGCCGTCTCGAAATTCTCCAGACCGTTACCGCCGGACACCAGCTTGGTGTTCACCGCGTTTTTCTTGATGGAGGCATACACGTCATCCGGCACGGTGGCGCCGCGATGGGATGGGTAGACCGGCATCTTGAAGGACTCCGGGTAACGCTTGAACATCGCGTACTGGCCCGGCGCGAGCTTGTCTTTGTACTGGTCGACGTTCTGCGCAGTGATTGTGAACAGCGGTTGTTCACTGGCAAACGGGTCGGACAGGAAACCCTTACTGTCCACGCTGCCGGCGTTCTTGGCCATGGGTTTCCAGGCCGGAATCGAACCGTCGGCATTGCCGGCCATTTCGGCGCCCATCGGCGTCAGGCTTTTGCCCAGTTTGTCGGCTTCGGCGGCAGGCACAGCCGCCATGACGCTGGCAGCCAGCAGGGATAGCCCCAGAACACCGACCTGCAACAGACTCTTTGTTATTTTCATAGTGTGTCGTCCTGAAATACTGTGCTTAGAAGGTCACGCCGACGCTGAGCGCCAGGAAGTCGCGATCGTCCACGGTGCTGAAGTCACCACCAAAGAAGTTGGTGTAGGCCAGGCTCGCGTTGTAGGTGTTCTGGTACTCGGCATCCAGTCCGAGGCTGACGGCTTTGCGGCCTTCTTCAAAGTTGGCGCCCGGGCCTGGCGAGTAGCCTTTGACGTCATGGGACCAAGCCACGTTGGGCTTGAGGTTCACGCCGGCGAACACGTCCGGGTATTCCCAGATGGCGCGGGCACGGTAGCCCCAGGAAGTGGAGGTGGTGAAGCCGTCGTTGTTGCAGTTGCTGTTCACATCGGCACTGGTCTGGCCGCCACCTGCCGCGGTCGAGCCATTGAGCACGTTACAGAAATTGTTAGGCAGTTCGCCTGGGCCAAACACCGGGTCGCGGCCATAACGAGCGTCGGATTTGCTTTCCAGGCCGCCCACGTAGGTCACGCCGACTTCGCCTACCAGGGTCAGACGGCTGGCGCCCATGACCTGATCCAGGAAGTGGGTGAACGTGGTCTGGAACTGAGTGATCTCTTTGCGGTTATAGCCATGCAGGTCCTGACCTGGGGAGCCAGGGAGTACCGAAGCATTGCCAAGACCGGGAAGTGGCGTCACACCGGCGAAAAGAATGTCCGTGGTGCTCAGTTGCACCGGGGCGTTCGGACGATAGCTCAGTTCACCGCTCCACGCCGTACCGGTAGGCAAGGTGGTGGAGAAACTCAAACCGTAGAGACGGATGTCTTCAGGGTATTCGATGAAGTAGTTCGAGTTACCCGCCACCAGCAGAGGTGACAGCGCGGCGAACGCAGGCGGCAAGCTGGCAGCCAGGTCAAAGATGGACTGCGGAGCACCGGTGGCACTGAAAATCGGCGCACGGCTGTGGTAGTTCATGAAGTAGGCACCGAACTCGGTGTCCAGCGGCTCGAACATGTACTTGAACGACACGCCCCATTGGCCGCTGTCGCGAGCATCGCGATCCGGACCGCGACGCACCAGCACGCCTTCTTCGTTGACGTCGACGCCGAGAGCCTCCGCTGGACCGAGTGCGGCCGCCGGCAGCGTAGAGCGCTTGTTCAGTACCCGCAGGTTATCGTTGCAACCATCGGCAACCACGTCCGGCTGCGAGAAGAACGTACCGCAGTTGTCCACCACGGTCTGGTCCCACTCCAACTGGTAGAACGCCTCGGCCGACAGGTTGTCGGTCAGGCTCTGGGACACATAGAACATGTTGACCGGAATCAGGCCTTCCTTGACCTCGGCACCAGGACGACGGAACGCCGACACGTCGACCGGGTTGATCGAGTTGATCCCGCCCTGGATGAAGGTGCTTTCACCCCAGCTGACCACCTGTTTGCCCAGGCGAACCGAACCTGGCTGATCGCCAATGGCGTAGTTGTGGTAGATGAAGGCATCGAGGATCTGCCCGCCGGAAGACTTGGCGCCTTCCTTGCGGTTGCTGTCGCTGATGTCCTTGTACAGGCGATGTTCGTCCTTGAGTTCGAAGTCGTACCAGTACTTGCCGCGCACAAACACGCCGGTATCGCCGTACTTGAGTTCCAGATCGTGGATACCCTTGAAGATCTTCGAAAAGGTTTCCCCGCGCTTGAAGTTCAAGTGACCGTCGTCGGAGGTCTGGGACAGGCCCTTGCCGCCGTTGTTGACGCCGATCAGGTCCCGGTTGGCCTTGGCCGTGGACCAGCTTGCGCCCACCGACAGGGACGAGTCGAACTGGCCCTCGATTTCACCGATGTTGAAACTGACGCCGAATGCTGGCCCGGCGAGCGAAGAGGCGAGACTGACCGCCAGAGGCAGTTTTGCCCGGCGCCAGAACGTGTTTGCTGAGGTCATCGACGCTACTCCATGTGCTTTTATTTTTATGGCAGTCAGTATTTTTCAAAAACACTTTCAACGGCTGGGAATGGCAACGTTCCCCCCCGTTCAAAGTCGCATCGCCCGTTTAGTGCGTGCGCCCCGTTCTTGAAAATCCTTAAACGGACTATAGCCAGCAGGTAGTACGGCTTGATCCCTCTAAAGTGTGATTTGCAGCCCGCGACCACTCTGGAACAGTCCTTTCGCCAGGCCGACAGATGTCGGCACGGCAAGGATGGCTGAAATTTTCGGTTTGACAAGGCAAGCGCTTGCTTGGTGGGGCTGCCGTGCCCTTTTGGGCACGGCAAAAACGTTTAAAGCGTCGACAGGAAGGTGCTGTTATTGCTCTGCCATTCGGTGATGTCGATGCGGATACGCTTCTTGTCGAGCTTGCCGACGCTGGTCTTGGGAATTTCCGTAACAAGGGCGATCTGGCTCGGGATCGCCCACTTGCTCAGGTGCCCCAATTCGACGAACGGCTTGAGATGTTCCTTGAGCTCGCGAGCCCCGATCTGATGCCCTTCGCGGATGACAAGCAAGGCAAATGGGCGCTCGCCCCACTGCGGATCGGGAATACCCACCACTGCTACTTCGCGTACCGCCACGTGACGGCTGATGAGGTCTTCCAGGTCCAGGGACGAAATCCATTCACCGCCAGTCTTGATCACGTCCTTGATGCGGTCACGAATATCGATCACGCCCATGCTGTCCAGCGTGGCGACATCGCCGGTGTGCAGCCAGCCGCCGGCCCAGAGCTCGGCGCCCTTCTGCGGCTCGTTGAAATAACCCTCGGTGAGCCACGGTGCGCGCAGCACCAGCTCGCCCTGGGTCTCGCCGTCAGCGGGCAGAAAACGCCCCTCGGAGTCGACAATTGCCGCTTCCACCAATGGCCCTGGTACGCCGGCCTTGATCCGGTAGGTGATGCGTTCGTCTTCGCTGCCGGCCATCAATTCGTCGTTGAGGTGGGCGCAAGACACCAGCGGGCCGGTTTCCGACATGCCATAGGCGGCGGTGAGCTGGATGCCCCTGGCCTTGGCCGCTTCGTAAAGACTTCGGTTCAGGGCGCTGCCGCCAATGACGATTTTCCAGCCGCCAAAATCGGTGTCCTGAGCGCCCTTGGCATTGAGGACCATTTGCAGAATGGTCGGCACGCAATGGGAAAAGGTGACTTTCTCCTTGCGCCACAACTGGACCAGGAATTCGGGGTCATAACGGCCGGGGTAGACCTGCTTGAGCCCGAGCATGGTCGCCACGTACGGCAGGCCCCAGGCATGGACATGGAACATCGGCGTGATCGGCATGTACACGTCGTTGGTGCCCAGCAGCCGCACGCTGTCGATGGCGCCCATGATGGTCGACACGCCCATGGTGTGCAGCACCAGTTGCCGATGAGTGAAATACACGCCCTTGGGGTTGCCGGTAGTGCCGGTGGTATAGAACGTGGTGGCGACCGAGTTTTCGTCGAAGTCCTGGAAATCGTAGGCGGGGCTGGCAGCGGCGAGCAGTTGTTCGTATTCGCCCACCAGGTTCGGCAGGTCGGCGGTTTTTTCAGGCAGGTCGGTCAGCAGGAGAGTTTTTTCTACGGTCGTCAGGTGCCCGGCAATCGCCTGGTACAAACCGACGAACTCGCTGTTGACCAGCACGAAGCGGTCTTCAGCATGATTCATGGTGTAGAGGATCTGTTCCGGTGACAGGCGCACGTTGATGGTGTGGATCACCGCGCCGATCATCGGGATCGCAAACATGCATTCCAGGTAACGGTGGCTGTCCCAGTCCATCACTGCCACGGTGTCACCGGCCTTGACTCCGGCCTCGGTCAACACGTTGGCCAACCGCGCGACGCGTTCGATCAGGGTCGGATAGCTGTAGCGCAACTGGTCGCGGTAGATGATCTCGCGGGTTTTCTCGTAACGCGCACCGGACATCAGCAGCCGCTTGATCAGCAGCGGGTATTGATAAGCGCCTTCGGCTGGAGGAATAACGCGAGTCTGCAACATAAGAGTCCCTTTTCTGACTGCACGGTCGTGGCTGGAAGTGAGCACTTTAGAGCGCTGTTACGCGGATCAAATCAGCCAAAGGAATGATTTGATCCGCCCGCAAATACTAGCCTTGAGCCACCTAACCGCAGGTTTTGCACGGTTTATGTGGGTTAAACCTTGTCAGAGTTGGATCCAGCAGCGAGCATAGGTGTCAACGTCGTTACAAAAGCCCGTGGGGAAGTGCTCTCACAGGCTCACCCGACTCCACCCGCTTTTTGCAGAGAATCATGAACACCGACCTGACTTCTTCCCCGGCCATCGCGCCACAGAGTGAGCCGCTCGTGTCGATCGTGGCCCCTTGCTACAACGCCGAGAAATACCTGGAAGAAGCGATCCACAGCATCTTTGCCCAGGATTATCCGAACATTGAGGTCATCGTGGTCGATGACGGCTCCACCGACAACAGCCTCGCCATGCTCCGGCAGTTGCAACAGACCTACGACTTCCAGCTGTACTCCCAGGAAAATCAGGGTGTCAGCGCGGCGCTCAACCACGGGCTGAAGTACGCCAAGGGCGATTACATCTCGACCCCGGACCTTGACGACATCATGTTGCCCCACTCCGTCGGGCTCCGTGTCCAGTACCTGAACGAGCATCCGCAGGTCGGTTGTGTCGGCGCGCTGATCATCTACATGGACAGCGAAGGCCAGACCATCAAGGAGCAACAGCGCGACCATATTCAGGTGCATACCTTCGACGATCTTCTACGCAGCGCTGCGGTAATCGGCGCGCCAACGGCGCTGTATCGCATGAGCGCACTGCGCGACGCCGGTTTTTATGATCCGCTGCTGCGGGTCCAGGATTTCCAGATCACTTTGCGGATCGCCCACAAAGGTTATGAAATTCATGAATTGCCGGTTTGTGTGACACGCTATCGACGCCACCCCAATAACCTGTCGAGAAAATACCGGTTGATGCTCAAGGCCGACCTGCAGGCTATCGAGCCCTATCGAGCCCACCCTGCCTACGGTGCAGCTCGCACGGTGCTGGTCCACAAAGCGCTGAAGTACGCGGTGGTCGAAGACCGCAAAGAAGCCTGGCGGCTGCTGCGCAGCATCCCGTGGCGCCACCTGAACGCAACCAGCCTGAAGCGCTTCAAGCGACTGGTCTTGCGACGCCCGACAGCGAGGCCTCGTCCTTGAATTTTTTGAAAAAACTCAAAGAGCGCAAAGTACGCAAGCATCTCAAGCGCCTGGAGAAACTCGAGAGAGCGCCGGAAAAAATCCGTTTGCGCTATCCGAAATACCAGATTGGTGTGGGCACATATGGCATTCCCGAAGTCATGGAGTTCGGCGACGACACGATCCTCAAAGTCGGCTCTTATACCTCGATCGCTCAAGGCGTGAAAATTCTGCTGGGTGGCGGGCATCGCACCGACTGGGTCAGCACCTTTCCGTTCCCGCTGATGATCGAACAGGCCCAGGGTATTCCGGGCTGCAACCCGACCAAGGGCGACGTGGTGATTGGCAGCGACTGCTGGATCTGCGCCGAAGCGATGATTCTGTCCGGGGTGACCATCGGCCATGGCGCCGTGGTCGCGGCCGGCGCCGTGGTGACGCGTGATGTCGCGCCATACGCCATCGTCGGCGGCAACCCGTGCCGGTTCATTCGCTGGCGCTTTGAGGAACCGGTGCGTCAGGCCTTGCTTGAATCAGCCTGGTGGGACTGGCCGATGGAGGAGGTCAAAGCGGTGTCGCCACTGCTGTGCAGTGACAACATCGACGCCTTTCTGGAGTACGTTCGTCAACGCCGTTGACCGTCCCCTGGCGGGTGTGGAGACGATCACATCAAAACCGATCAGTGAGACTCGGTAAACGCCAGCTTTACGCCAATGGCAATGAGGACAGCGCCCATGGTCCGGTCGAACCAGTGGCCCATGCGGGCAAACCCGGCGCGCACTCGCTGTTGGCTGAACAGCATGGCCACCAGGCAGAACCACACTGCCGTCGCCACCGCCAGGTACACGCCGTAGCCGGCCTGGACTGCCAGGGGCGTATGAGGGTTGATTACCACGGTGAACAGCGACAGGAAAAACAGCGTCGCCTTGGGGTTCAGGCCATTGGTGACGAAACCCGAGGTGAACGCGCCACGGGCGGTACGTTCACCAACCTCTTTGTGCAGATTGTCCGCCGTCGGCTTGACCGGTTGCGCTCGCAGGGCCTTGAAGCCGATGTACAGCAGGTAGGCGGCGGCAGCCCATTTCAGCGCGTTGAACAACACGATCGATTGCGACACGATCAGGCCAATACCCAGCAGCGAATACCCCACATGCAGGAAAATCGCCGTGCCCACACCCAGCGCCGTCCAGGTGCCGGCGCGGCGGCCATGGGTCACGCTCTCGCGCACCACCACGGCAAAATCCGGCCCGGGGCTGGCCACGGCCAGCAGGTGGATCAGGGCGACGGTGAGGAATTCGGTGAGGTACATGGGGGCTCCTGGAGAGTAGGCCTTTGTAAAATGAATACCGTGGCAAGGGTGCTTGCTCGCGCTGACGCTGTAGGAGCTGACGAGCGAAGCGAGGCTGCGAGCTTTTTACGGTCCATTGAGTCTTGAGCGAAAGATCAAGAGATCGCAGGCTTCGCCAGCTCCTACAGGTCCAGCGGGAGCAAGCTCCCTCGCCACGGGTGTTCGGCGCCTGGGCCGCCATTCATCTGATAGGCTCGCCACATTACGCCTTCGATTCCTCAGATAAAAGGTACAGCTGATGACAAACACCGGCCGCGCAGTTTTCCTCGATCACCCTTCCCTGGACCTCGGCGATCTGGACCTGGGACCGCTGCGCAACTGTTTCAGCGAACTGCAACTGTTCGCCCGCACGAGCCGGGATGAAGTGAGCGAGCGGCTCAAGGGCGCCACGGTGGCGATCACCAACAAGGTCGTGATCGATGCGACTGCCATGACCGCCAACCCCGAACTGAAATTGATCCTGATCAGCGCCACCGGTACCAACAATGTCGACTTGGAGGCGGCTCGGCGCCACGGCATCACGGTCTGCAACTGTCAGGGTTACGGCACGCCGTCGGTGGCCCAGCACACGATCATGCTGTTGCTGAATCTGGCGACCCGCCTGGGCGACTACCAAAAGGCGGTGGCCGAGGGCCGTTGGCAGCAGGCGTCGCAGTTTTGTCTGCTGGACTACCCCATCGTCGAACTGGAAGGCAAAACCATCGGGTTGCTGGGTCATGGCGAACTGGGCAGCGCCGTCGGGCGATTGGCCGAAGCCTTCGGCATGCGCGTGCTGTTGGGGCAGATCCCCGGCCGCCCTGCCCGTCCCGACCGCTTGCCGCTGGATCAACTGTTGCCGCAGATCGATGCCCTGACCTTGCACTGTCCGCTCAACGAACACACGCGCAATTTCATCGGCGCGCGGCAACTGGCGCTGCTCAAACCCGGCGCCTTTGTGCTCAACACCGCCCGCGGTGGCCTGATCGACGAACAGGCCCTGGCCGATGCCCTGCGCAGCGGTCATTTGGGCGGCGCGGCCACCGATGTGCTGAGCGTGGAGCCACCCACCCAGGGCAACCCGCTGCTGGCCGCCGACATTCCACGGTTGATCGTCACGCCCCACAACGCCTGGGGCAGCCGCGAGGCGCGGCAACGGATCGTCGGCCAACTGACGGAAAACGCCCTGGGCTTTTTCAGTGGTACAGCGCAGCGGGTCGTCAGTTGATAAACTGCCGCACTTTTTTTCAAGGAGCAGACCATGGATCCGCGCAGTGAAGTACTGCTTCGTCAGGCCGAGTTATTTCAGGGTTCAGTCTTGCTGGCCGGCTTGCCCGCCGACGATCTGCTCGGTCGCTTGCCCCAAGCCCATGGCTGGTGCTGGCACGCCGGTGATCAGGCCGCGCTGGATGCCCGTTTCCCCGAGCGCAGCCACTTTGGCGTGAACGTGCCGGCCCGTGAGTTCGAGACCGCCGTGGTCTTCCTGCCCAAGGCCAAGGACCTGACCGATTACATCCTCAATGCCGTGGCCTCGCGCCTGGCCGGTCGCGAGGTGTATCTGGTGGGGGAAAAGCGCAGCGGCATCGAAGGCGCGTCCAAGCAGCTCAACGCCTTCGGCAAACCGCGCAAGCTCGACAGCGCGCGCCATTGTCAGCTATGGCAGGTCACCGTCGCCGACGCCCCCGAGGCCAAACCTTTGGAAAGCCTGGCCCAAACCTACGAACTGCCCCTGGCCGAAGGCGCGCTGAAGGTCATCAGCCTGCCGGGGGTGTTCAGCCACGGTCGCCTGGATCGCGGCAGTGCGCTGTTGCTGGAACACCTGGACAAACTGCCCAGCGGCCACCTGCTGGACTTCGGTTGTGGCGCCGGCGTGCTGGGAGCAGTGGTCAAGCGTCGCTATCCGCACAACACCGTCACGCTGCTGGACGTGGATGCGTTCGCCGCCGCCAGCAGCCGCCTGACCCTGGCCGCCAATGGTCTGGAGGCCGAGGTGCTGACCGGCGACGGTATCGATGCCGCACCCATGGGATTAAGCGCGATTCTGAGTAACCCGCCGTTCCATGTCGGCGTGCACACCGACTACCACGCCACGGAAAATCTGCTGCGAAAAGCAGCAAAACATCTGAAAAACGGCGGCGAACTGCGCTTGGTGGCAAACAGTTTCCTCAAGTATCAGCCGCTGATCGAAGAGCATCTGGGCGTGTGCGCGATCAAGGCCGAAGGCCAGGGTTTCCGCATCTACCGGGCCAAGCGCGGCTGAAGCCAATTTAAGAAACAGCACTTGCCCAATCGGATTTGCCTAGGCAGAATCCGCTCCGTCCTAGGGGAGTAGTCTCCCGCGAGCGCCATGCTCGCCCGGCATACGTCAACATACTTGGTCAGCAGACCATGGCGTATGCGGCCCAAGCGTCCACGCAGATGGTCGCTGGGTTTGACAAGACCTATGACACGCACACCTTACCCGGGGCGGGAAGGCTGTACGTGTCATAGCCGTGTCGACCCGCCCCTCTAGGAATCACCTGATGCTGGACTCTTTCCTCGTACCTACCGCTATCGTTGCGCTGGCCGAAATCGGCGACAAGACGCAACTGCTCGCGCTTATTCTCGCGGCTCGCTTTCGCAAACCCTGGCCCATCATTGCCGGCATCGTTGCCGCGACCTTGGCCAACCATGCGGCAGCCGGAGCGGTGGGAGCCTGGGTCGGTAGTATTTTCTCGGACGCGGTCCTGCACTGGATCCTGGCGGTGAGCTTTGCCGCCACAGCGCTGTGGACGTTGGTGCCGGACAAACTGGACGATGATGAAGCCAGTACGGCCCGCAAGTTCGGACCTTTCCTGACCACGCTGATCGCGTTCTTCCTGGCGGAAATCGGCGACAAGACCCAGATCGCCACAGTGATGCTCGCCGCGCAGTACCCGGAACTGTGGCTGGTGATCATCGGCACCACCGTGGGCATGCTGATTGCCAACGTGCCGGTGGTATTGGCCGGTAACTTCGCCGCTGAAAAGCTCCCCCTGACGCTGATCCGCCGCCTAGCCGCCTCGGCATTTTTTGTCCTGGCAGTCGTGGCGGTCTATAAGGCGATGCAGAGCAGTGGGTGGGTTTGATCGGTAGGTGAGTAATACCGCGTTATCGTTCATCGCGAGCAGGCTCGCTCCCACACTGGCTGCGGGTGTTCACAAGAATATCGAACACGGCAAATCCCTTGTGGGAGCGAGCCTGCTCGCGATAAACGATGACGCGGTCTGGTTTAGACCTGCGTCGCCCCTGTCGCGAGCAAGCTTTGCTCCCACAACACTGCCTACTTCCTGGCCTACTTCTTGGCCTGCTGATAAAGCGGCATTACCTTCGGAATCGCCGCCTGCAACGAAGCGATCCGGCTGCTGGACGACGGGTGGGTGCTCATGAACTCCGGCGGCGCGCCTTCCGAAGCCTTGGCCATTTTGTTCCACAAGGTGATCGCGGCATTCGGGTCGTAGCCGGCACGAGCGGCCAGTTCCAGGCCGATCAGGTCGGCTTCGTTCTCATTGCCGCGACTGTTGGGCAGGGTCATGCCGTAGTTGGCCACGGTATCGGCCAGCGCTAGGCTGTCCTGGCCCAGACCGAACAATGCACCGGCGCCCTGCTTGGCCATTTCGATGCCGTAGGCCTTGGACATCGCTTCGCGGCCGTGCTCGCGCAGGGCGTGGGCGATTTCATGGCCGATGATCGCGGCGATTTCATCGTCAGTGAGCTTGAGCTTGTTGATCAAACCGGTATAGAAAATGATTTTGCCGCCGGGGCCGCAACTGGCGTTGAGCTCATCGCTTTTGATCAGGTTCACTTCCCAGTTCCATTGCGCCGAATCCGGGCGGAACACCGGTGCCTGAGCGATCAGCCGACTGGAAATGGCCTGGACGCGCTTGGCATCGCTACTCGTCTTGTCCAATACACCCTTGGCGCTCGCTTCGCCCATGGTCTTTTGGTAGGACTGGGCATACATCTGATTGACCTGGTCGGTGGACAGCATGCTGAACATGTATTGCTTGCGCTCCACGCCCACGGCTCCGCCGCTGGTGGTGTTGACCGACTGGCAACCGGCAAGCAGCAAGCCCACACTCAGTGCACTCACCATCAATATCTTGTTCATGTAAGAAGCTCCCTGGAAACGTGGGCGTATCCTAGGCGCTGATTTGTATCGGCGCCAGATACATAGCGTGGGATTACAGTTTTTTCAGACAGACCCTACTCCAGTCCATTTACGACACCCATAAAGCCAAAACAGTCATCCGACGAACAGCGCCTCATGCCGGGCCAAAGAAACGCCGATACAGGCTCAGACGTCATTCCCGCGTCCGGAGCCTTTATGAAATTCAAATCGATCCAGTTTTCCGTGGCCGCTCTGGCCGGCGCCATCATCCTCAGTGTGGTCGGCGCCCTGGTGCTGTACGCGCTGTTTGCCGGCGCCCGAACCCAGGAGATGGTGCAACAGCGGACCAAGGCGCAGTTCGAGCATCTGATCGAACAACGCCTCGACGCGCTGGCCCGCACCCAGGCGAGCCTGATCCAGCGGGAACTGGAGGCGCCGCTGTTGCTTGCCCGGGGCCTGGCGACCACCAATGCCTTGATGGGTATGAATGGCACGGACGGCAACGCGCAATTGAAGGTGCCGCGCGAGCAGATGATCAGCCTGCTGCGCGAAACCGTGGTGCGCAACCCGAAGATTCTCGGCGCCTACATCGCCTGGGAACCGAACGCTATTGACCACGATGACGCCAATTACGTGAACAGCCCGGTGCTGGGCATGGAAACCGATGGGCGCTTCCTGCCCTGGTGGTTTCGCAACCAGGACGGCACCCTGGGCCTGGAAAAGCTCGCCGATGTGACGGACCAGAAACTGCTGTCCACCGGTATTCGCGCCAGTGAGTACTACCTGTGCTCGCGGGACAGCAAGAAAGCCTGCGTGATCGACCCGGCGCCATATCGCGTCGGCGATACCATGACCATGCTCGCCTCGTTCATCGAGCCAATCATGGTCGATGGTCAGTTCCAGGGCATCGTCGGCGCCGATCTGTCGGTGAACTTCATCCAGGACATGCTCGTCGCTGCCGACCGCCAGCTGTATGAGGGCGCCGGGGAAATGGCGTTGCTCTCCAGCAATAACCGCTTGGTGGCCTTCACGAAGGACCCGTCCAAACTGGGAGAGAAGGCCAGCGACCTGCTGGACGCCAATGAGCTGGACAACCTGTCCAAGCTCAGCGTCGGCCAGGTGCGTTACGACGTCGATGAAGCCCATGGGCACATCGAGGTGTACATGCCGTTCGGCATCGGTGAGACCGAAGCCCGTTGGACGCTGATGCTGCAACTGCCGCTCAATGCGGTGATGGCCGAACTGCAAGCGTTGCAGAAAGACCTGGACGCGCAACGCCAGACCGACATCTTCGGCATGGCCATGGTGGGCCTGGTGATTGCCGGCATCGGCCTGCTGGTGATCTGGCTGGTGGCCCACGGCATTGCCCGTCCCCTCAAGCAAATGGTGGCGATGCTCGATGACATCGCCCAGGGCGAAGGCGACCTGACCCGTCGTCTGGTGAGCGACCGCGCGGATGAACTCGGCGCAATCGCCAAGGGCTTCAATACCTTCCTGAGCAAGTTGCAAGGGATGATCACCCAAGTCGTCACCTCGGTGCAGAGCGTCAGCGATTCCTCGGAGCACACTGCCGACATCGCCATCCGCACCAACCAGGGCGTGCACAAGCAAATGGTGGAGATCGATCAGGTCGCCACCGCCGTGCACGAGATGACCGCCACCGCCCAGGACGTGGCCCGCAACGCGACCCAGGCCGCCCAGGCTGCTGGTCACGCAGACCAGGCCGCCAGCCAGGGCATGCAGATCGTGCGGGACACTTCCACCTCCATCGGCGCCCTGGCCGTGGAAATCGGCAAGGCCGTGAGCGTGGTGCAGGCTCTGGCCAAGGACAGTGAGAACATCAACGCAATTCTCATCGCCATCCGCGGGATCGCCGAACAGACCAACCTGCTGGCCCTCAACGCGGCCATCGAAGCGGCTCGTGCCGGTGAACAGGGGCGTGGATTTGCGGTGGTGGCCGATGAGGTGCGCAACCTGGCGCAGAAAACGCAGCAGGCCACTGAAGAAATCCAGACGATGATCCAACAGTTGCAACAAGGCACCCGGGACGTGGTGCGGGTGATGGAAGACAGCCAGCACCGCACTGACGAAAGCGTGCAACATGCGGCGAAAGCGGCCCAGGCCCTGGAGACCATCACCCAGGCGGTGTCGGTGATCAACGACATGAACACCCAGATCGCCAGCGCCGCCGAGGAACAAAGCGCGGTGGCCGATGACATCAACCGTAACGTGATCAACATCGGGCAGGTGGCAAATGAAGTGGCGGGCGGCGCGGACGAATCCAGCGCGGCCAGTGCGGACTTGACCAAACTGGCGGAGCAGCAGCGGCGGTTGATCAATCAGTTCAAGGTCTGATCCAAAGGCCCCATCGCGAGCAGGCTCGCTCCCACAAGGAATTGGCGGTGAGCCCACTGTGGGAGCGAGCCTGCTCGCGATGAGGCCAGCACAGGCGCCTCAACACTCAAGCCGGCGTCAGGCACTCCGGTCCATTGAGCTTCGGATCATTGACCATGTTGGCCAGCACCCGCTCGCGCAACTGCGCCGGTTCGCTCGCCAGCAGCCCTTGCAAGGCATGCAGCGGCGTTTCGGGGTCTAGCCACAGGCGCTGCCCCTCTTCATCCAGAATCAACGGCCGGCGCTGCCCCGCCGCTGGCTGGGTGATGACGGCGGTGCTCAGCCACACCTGTTCCTGCACGGGATAGGCTTCCCAGATCGCGGCGAAAAACAACGAAGAGCCCTCACCCGGCGTCAACCAGTAAGGGCGTTTGCGCGTACCACCGCGCCATTCATAGAAGCCGTTGGCCGGCAGCAGGCAGCGGCGCAGGCGCAGGGCTTCACGAAACATGGGCTGCTCGGCCACGGTTTCGGCCCGGGCGTGAGCCGGAGTACGGGACAGGTCGGTCAGCCACGGCGGCGTGAGGCCCCAGCGGGCCCGGGCCAGTTCGCGCTGCCCCTCAGCGCCGGCGCGTAGCATCAGCACCGAATCGTTGGGCGAAATATTCCATTGGGCCTTCTGGTCGGCGGGGAAGCCGGGCAAGGCCGCAAAGGCGGGGTTCCAGCGAAACAGGGCATAACGTCCACACATGGGGTAACACGACTCTTGATCAAACGGTCGCCAGCCTAACAGACCAATGTGCCGGGGTAACTGTCCGGCTCATCGCCGGGCAATGGCAGCGCGGCATTGTAGGCGGCGATCAGCTCCCGGGCGTATTGCGCCTGGTCGTCCTCCACCGCCAGTCCCAGCAGGCCATGCATCGGCAACTCTCCCGCACCGCCCACCAGGTCACGGCCCACCAAATGGGCAGTGATGCCTTCACTGGCGAGCATGCCCTGGAGCAGTTCGCCTTCCATCAGGTTTTCCAGCTCGTAGATTCGCTGCATGGACGTCCCCCATCATTCGTTTTCACTGAAGACTTCCAGATGCCATTCTTCATCGTGGACCTGCAGGACGAAGGTTATCGGTCGGCAACAGACCTGACAGTCCTCGATATAGGTCTGATCACCGCCGGACAGGTCCACCAACGTTTCGACTTCCTCACCACAATACGGACATTCATACGGAGCGGTTTCCAGCATCGCGGTCTCCCGGGTGACTTGTGCGTATAATCGCCGGTCTATTTGCAGGGCTATTTTTGTCTGGCTGATCTTTCAGACCGTGCCCTGTCGTTTTTTTCGATCGAACCTTTACTTACCCTAGCCGTTTCCTACAAGAGAGCATGATGGGCGAATTCGATGCCATCCGACCTTACGACGACAGCGAAGTCCCAGCGGTGCTGGCACGGCTGCTCGGCGACAAGGCGTTTCTAGATATCCTCACCCACTTCCGCTTCCCACGCCTGGCCGGGGCTTTGGGCTGGATGCTCAAGCCTCTTATAGCGCAAAGGTTGCGCCGTGAGTTCGCCGGCGTGACGTCGGTCGCCACTTTGCAGGACAAAGTGGAGTTCTATGTCGACCACACGATCGAGCGTGCCACCGATGGCGTGACCTACACCGGGGTGGAGCAATTCAAATCCGGTAGCGCGTACCTGTTCATCGCCAACCACCGCGACATCGTGATGGACCCGGCTTTCGTCAACTACGCCGTGTACCACGCCGGCTTGCCGACGCCACGCATCGCCATCGGCGACAACCTGCTGCAGAAGCCCTTTGTCAGCGATCTGATGCGCCTGAACAAAAGCTTCATCGTGCACCGCTCCATCACCGGACGGCGGGAAAAAATGGCCGCGTACCAGTTGCTCTCGGCCTACATCAATCACTCGATCCGCAACGACTGCGCCTCGATCTGGATTGCCCAGGCCGAGGGCCGGGCCAAGGACGGTGACGACCGCACCGAATCGGCGATCCTCAAGATGTTCCACATGAGCCGCAAGGACGAACCGTTCGGCGAGGTCATCCAGTCGCTGAACCTCACGCCGGTCTCCATCAGCTACGAATACGACCCGTGCGACCAGGCCAAGGCTCGCGAGCTGTACATCCGCGCCACCACCGGCACCTACACCAAGGCACCGGGCGAGGACGACGTGAGCATTGCCAAGGGTATTACCGGCTACAAGGGTCGGGTCCACGTGAACTTCGCCGCGCCGATCACCGAGCTGTTCGAGGACACCAAGCAACTGGCTCAGGAAATGGATCGGCAGATTCTCGGCGGCTACCGTCTGTTCCCGGTGCATTACCTGGCTTACGCCCAATGGGCCGACGCCGACCCACAGTTGCAGGTGCCAACAGCGGCCCAGGTATTCGACGCCGACGAACTGGCCAAGGCCCAGGAGGAATGGCAACGCCGACTGGACGCTTGCCCGGCGGAGCACCGGCCATTCCTGGTGCTGCAATATGCGACGCCGGTGCGTAATCAGTATCGGGTCAAGGCGGGGTTGGCGCTTTAAGCGATGGACACCGGTTCCCTGTGACGAGGGCGCTTGCTCTCGCTGGGTTTGTGTAGTCGCTGCCGAAGGCTCGGGCCGCGTTCGGACGATCTTTTGATCTTTCGTTTGGGGTTCGTGCCTGGGGGAAGATCGCAGCCTCGTTGCACTCGTCAGCTCCTACAGGGCGCAGCCCAGCAGGAGCAAGCGCCCTCGCCACGGGCTATTTCATCAGAACTGCGTGCTGATCCAAGACACCAGCAGCGCCAGCGCCAGGCAAGCAAAACCAAAACGATAGAAAAACCGGTTCATGCGCTGGGTCGCCAGATCCAGCAGCGCTTCGAATCGCTCGTTGCCTTCGCGATTACGCGCTTCCAGGCAGGCCCGCGCCCGTTGCTCACGGCGGCGCGTGGCATGCAGCACCCAACCGCCCGGGCAGGCAAACAACAATGCCAGCAGGTTGATCAGTTTGGCGGGGTGAGCAGCGAACAACGAAAACAAATGCAGCGACATCACAAACCTCAAGCAATAAACGGACGGGACGCGCCCGGGACCTACGAACGGCGTGAATTCTACCGAAAGCCTGCGCCCCTACCGCACTTTTTCCGACCAATAACGATCAGTTGGGAGGATGGCGCGCAGACTTTGTGGCGAGGGGATTTATCCCCGCTCGAGTGCGCAGCGCTCGCAAACGCTTAAGCAAGGCAGACGTCCCAGGGGCCGCTTCGCGACCCAACGGGGATAAATCCCCTCGCCACAGATTCAATCCGGCTAATTTCAGGCGTCACGGTTTCGTCATCTGAATAGGCCACCCTGTCGCCCTTCAAACCTGCCCGGAACCCACCATGCTCCACGCCGAAAACCAGGATCGTCTCTATCTCATCAGCCC
This sequence comes from Pseudomonas sp. NFACC45, assembly GCF_900113505.1. Taxonomy (NCBI): domain Bacteria; kingdom Pseudomonadati; phylum Pseudomonadota; class Gammaproteobacteria; order Pseudomonadales; family Pseudomonadaceae; genus Pseudomonas; species Pseudomonas sp. NFACC45. Next base: position 58,409 of record NZ_FOPO01000003.1, on the reverse strand, counting down.
GAGCGACGAACAACAGAACCTCGTCGGCAGCCTGTCCTTCAACGTGCAGGATCGGCATTGGCTGGTGTATTGCGCCCTTGGCGGTCATCAACATGCCGACCTTCCGGAGACCGATCTGCTGACTGGGATCAGCGTGCTGGAGCTGTATTCCCAGGCTGCATGAAGGTTTCTTGCTCGCAAAAAAAAACCTGCTCGCGATAGCGGAGTGTCAGTCAACTGAATGTTGACTGATCCGTCATCGCGAGCAGGCTCGCTCCCACAGGATTATGGGTCGTACTACTTACTCAGCCAGCACCTGACCAATGGTCGGGTCCTTGAACAGGCGTGTCAGGGCATCGCTCAACACGTCGCTGACCAGCTTGGTGTTGGTGTCCTGGTTAGGCGCCATGCCGAAGCGCTGGTCCAGCGAAGCACCGTAACGACCGCTGTAGCGACGATTGGCGTTCTGCACCTCGGAACGGAAGGTCGCGCCGATGGTGGCTTCGGTCACATACATGCCTTCCTTGGGCGACTGGTACTTCAATTCGGCCAGGGTGACGGTCAGTTGCGGTGCATTCATCGCGTTGGCGGTAGGGGTGAAGCCCAGCAAACGTACCGCCGCTTCGGCCTGGGCCTGCAGCTTGGGCAGGATCTGCGCGCCCTGCACCGTGATCACACTGGTTTCCGGGTACAGCCCACCGCGGGTGCCGAGGGTTGGCGAGGGACGACCATCCACCACCCGCACCACCACCGGCTGGCCGCGGCCCACGGGCGCCAGCTGGGCGTTGAGCTTGGGCTCCGGGTTAAGTTGTTGCGGGCTGTGGGCGCAGCCGACGAGGGCCAGACTGGTCACAGCGATCAAACCGAACAACAGGCGTTGCAACATGCTCTTCTCTCCAGAATCGGGCACAAACAGGCCCGCAGTATAGCGGTGCGCCATGGCGGTGAACTAGCGCTGCACGATGAATACTCAAATGTCTGACACCCCATGGGAAAACCGCTTCGTGTCATGCCATTGTCATGCTCCTTACACCGGCATGTCATGGCCTCCTGTCAGCCTTGGCACAAGCTCCCCGACACGGTGTCCGACCATGCGTTTTCTCATTTCCCTGTTCACCCCGCGCCCACAGCACCGCTGCTTCGCCCTGCTGGACCGCAACGGCCGTTGCCAGGCATTCAAGCAATGCAGCCTGCAGCCCATGGGTGAAGGTTGGGTGGAAATCGAAGAGATTCGGCTGAACTGGCTGCACCAGCCATTGCCCGCCAGCGCCCGCGTGCAAACCCTTGGCGCTCGCCCACGCAACCGTCAACTGTTGGCCGTCTGACCGGATGGCTAATAAAAGTCATTAAACACGACCATTTCCCTGCGTTTCTTCGATACAATCTGCCCCCGATTATAAGGACGTCTCCTGATCGGGCCTCGCAACACCGCTAATGCGCTGGTATTGGCACCCCGCACCGCCCACAGAGAGCCGCCCACACAGATCGAGTGAAGCTGGCGCGCTTGCTGTTTTTCAAGCAAATCACCACTTTTCGCGAATCTGCAGAGCTGTCATTACGCTCGGTCACTGAGCTGTCTGCCCGTTTTGTCTGTCATGTATTACATGGGGGCAAACCAAACCGGGCGCGGTGCCAGGCTGGGACAGCCCTTTTTTGAGGTTCACGTCTTCAAAAGAGCGTGAAAAAACGGGTTTTCACAACTTCACGAGAGTGTGGCGAGCAAATGAATAGTTTTGCGTCTGAACAAGCACCATTAGCGTCTGAAACAGCCCAACGACACAGGACCGCCTATCGCTCAAGAAACGGCGCCTGAAGCCTGTCCGCTACGGATTTGGTTGCACGAACGGATGTCTCGGCCATAAGTCGAATTGCCTGCCCGGCGCTTAAATGAGTTCATGGGACTCTGAGGCCAGGCTGCATGCATCCGCGGTAGTTGCGAAAAATTGCGAAGATTCGGACATGGCGATCCTGGCCATGGATACCTGGGGCGCAACTGACCTGCCCCGCCACTCCCTGGCCGCCATGCCGACAATTTGGTGCTGCAGATTTTGGAGACGCGTTAAATGGCGCATAACGAAGCAGTCGATGTAGTTCTGGTAGGGGCCGGCATCATGAGTGCCACCCTGGCCGTGCTGCTCAAGGAACTCGACCCCGCGATCTCGCTGGAAGTCGTCGAGTTGATGGATTCCGGTGCCGCGGAGAGTTCCAACCCGTGGAACAACGCCGGCACCGGCCACGCCGGGCTGTGCGAGCTGAACTACACGCCCCAGGCGGCCGATGGCAGTGTCGACATCAAGAAAGCCGTGCACATCAACACCCAGTTCGAGGTGTCGAAGCAGTTCTGGACGTACCTGACCAAAAAAGGCACGTTCGGCTCATCCAAATCCTTCATTGCCCCCGTCCCGCACCTGAGCTTCGTGCAGGGTGAAAAAGGCGTGTCGTTCCTGAAAAAGCGCTTTGAACTGATGCGCCAGCATCACGCCTTCGCGGACATGGAATACACCGAGGACAAGGCCCTGATGGCCGAGTGGATGCCGCTGATGATGCCGGGCCGGCCAGCTGACGAAGTCATCGCCGCCACCCGCGTCATGAATGGCACCGACGTCAACTTCGGCGCCCTGACCAACCAGTTGCTCAAGCACCTGACCAGCGCCCCGGACACCCAGGTCAAGTATTGCAAGCGCGTCACCGGCCTCAAGCGCAATGGCGCTGGCTGGACCGTCAGCATCAAGGACGTCAATTCCGGCAGCAGCCGTGAAGTCGATGCCAAATTCGTCTTCCTGGGTGCCGGTGGTGCGGCGTTGCCGCTGCTGCAAGCGTCGGGTATCGAAGAAAGCAAAGGCTTCGGTGGCTTCCCGGTCAGCGGCCAGTGGCTGCGTTGCGACAACCCGGAAGTGGTCAAGCATCACCAGGCCAAGGTCTACAGCCAGGCCGCCGTGGGCTCGCCACCGATGTCCGTGCCGCATTTGGACACCCGCGTGGTCGATGGCAAGAAATCCCTGCTGTTTGGGCCATACGCCGGTTTCACCACCAAGTTCCTCAAGCATGGTTCGCTCATGGATCTGCCGCTGTCGGTACGTGCCGGCAACATCGGCCCGATGCTGGCCGTGGCCCGGGACAACATGGACCTGACCAAGTACCTGATCAGCGAAGTGATGCAGTCCATGGAGCAGCGCCTGGAATCCCTGCGTCGCTTCTATCCCGAGGCGAAAGCCGAGGACTGGCGCCTGGAAGTGGCCGGCCAACGGGTTCAGATCATCAAGAAAGACCCGAAGAAAGGCGGTGTCCTGCAGTTCGGCACCGAACTGGTGGCGGCCAAGGACGGCACCCTCGCCGCCTTGCTCGGCGCATCGCCCGGTGCTTCGGTGACCGTCTCGATCATGCTGGACCTGATCGAGCGCTGCTTCCCGGACAAAGCCAAGGGAGAATGGGCGAGCAAACTCGCAGAGATCTTCCCGGCGCGGGAAAAAGTGCTGGAAACCGACGCGGCGCTGTATCGCAAGGTCAATGCGCAGAACAACGTCGCCCTGGAACTGGTTGAACAAAGCAGCGAGACACCCAGCTTCGCTTGATTCCACCGCATAAAAAAACGCCCCGTTCTTTCTGAGAGCGGGGCGTTTTTGTTTAACAGATCGCAGGCTTCGCCAGCTCCTACAGGAAATCGCATGCCCCTGAAGGAGCTGGCGAAGCCTGCGATCTTTTGACCTAACCGCGAGCCTTGTTGATCAACTCGATGTATTCCTCGGCATTACGCTGGTCCTGGATCAGCGCCACGAAATCGTTGCCGTGCTCATCCTTGCCATTGAGGTCGTAGCCGGCCTCGACGAAAAACGTCAGAAAGCGCTCGAAGTCGTCGACCCGCAGGCCACGGTAGGCCTTGATCAGTTTGTGCAGCGACGGCGAAGTGGCATCGACCGGATCGAAATTGAGGAACAGCTTGATCTGCTCATCGCCAATCTCGTCACCAATCACTTGTTTCTTGTCTTTACGCATTGCCGGGCTCCAGCTCGCACAGTTCACGGGGGCGGGCAGTTTACCCCCGGCAGGCCTCGGGGCTCAACGCGGGCGTACAGCGCCGGTGTGCAGGTCGGCCCAGATATGGCCGTTGGCATAGCTGAGGAACTGCACGTACACCGTGTCGCTGCGCAGCAGATCGATCACCACTTGATACTGGGCCTGTGGATAAGACAGCGTCAGAGTCTTGCTCGCCTCGTCGAAGGCAGGTTTTTTCAGGCTTTTGCTTTCGCCATCGAAGTTCAGGATCACCTGGTTGAGAGTGGCGCCTTTATTCAGGGGTTTGCCTTTGAGGCGCACCAGCAACGGCGATGTAACGGGTATCGGTTGCTGGTTGGACTGACGCTGATTGCCCAGCACTACCGAATACTCGGTGACTTGGAGCAATTGCTGGTGTTCGGGTTGTTCCTGACGTACCGCCAGATCATCGGGGGGCAGAAATTGACTGTGCATCGGCGCGCCAACGGCTGCCCACGACAGGCTGGACATCAGCAGCAGAGCGGCGCAGCGGCGGGTCAGTACACTCATGACAGGCTCCAGGGGCTTGGCCCGGCACTCTAGCACGGGCCCAGGCGCTAAAAATAACGATCCAGGTCAATACATCCGCGCCACGAGCACGGCATACTCAAGGAGCCATCAGCCCTGGCATCACATGATGCCCCTTGTGGCGAGGGGATTTATCCCCGCTGGGCTGCGCAGCAGACCTGAACCGGATACTAGGTGAATCAGACAGATCACCCCACCCGACGGGGGCTGCTATGCAGCCCAACGGGAATAAATCCCCTCGCCACGGGTTAGGTGTTTGCCGTGAATTCGGTATTTGCCCCGCTCATTTCGTGGAGTGCCCATGTCTTTCTCCGCCCCACCCTTATTCGCTGCCTGGCGCCAAGCCTGGCGCGCCGGTTATACCCTTGAACGCCTGCGCGGCGATCTGGTGGCCGGGCTGACCGTCGGCATCATTGCCATCCCCTTGGCCATGGCCCTGGCCATTGCCGTCGGTGTCCCGCCGCAGCATGGCTTGTACACGGTGCTGGTGGCCGCCCCCCTGATCGCCCTCACTGGCGGCTCGCGTTTCAACGTGAGCGGGCCGACAGCGGCGTTCGTGGTGATCCTGCTGCCCATCACCCAGCAATACGGCCTGGGTGGCCTGCTGCTGTGCACGATGCTGGCGGGCATGATCCTGATCGCGCTCGGCCTGATGCGGGCCGGGCGGCTGATCCAGTACATTCCTTATCCGGTCATTCTCGGCTTTACCGCAGGCATCGGCGTGGTCATTGCCACCCTGCAACTCAAAGACCTGCTGGGCCTGACCACGGTCGGCAACGCCGAGCATTACATCGAGCAACTGGGCGCCTTGATCACGGCACTGCCCAGTGCCCGGCTCGGCGACGGCCTGATCGGCCTCATCTGCCTGGCGGTATTGATTATCTGGCCGCGCTTCGTCCCCCGCATTCCTGGTCATCTGGTAGCCCTGCTGGTGGGTGCGCTGTTGGGGCTGGCGCTGGAAAGGGGCGGATGGCAGATCGCGACACTGGGCGAACGTTTCAGCTACGTGGTCGACGGCATCAGTTACCCCGGCATCCCGCCATTTTTACCGAGTTTCGACTGGCCTTGGAACCTGGCGGACAGTCAGGGTCGCCCCTTGGGACTGTCCTACGATCTGATCCGCCAATTGCTGGCGCCAGCCTTCGCCATTGCCATGCTCGGCGCCATTGAATCGCTGTTGTGCGCGGTGGTGGCCGACGGCATGACCGGCAGCAAACACGACCCCAACGCCGAACTGATCGGCCAGGGCCTGGGCAATCTGGTGGCGCCACTGTTCGGCGGCATCACTGCCACGGCGGCGATTGCCCGCAGCGCCACCAATGTGCGCAGCGGCGCGTCTTCGCCATTGGCCGCGATCATTCACAGCCTCGTGGTGCTGGGAGCCATTGTGCTGCTGGCGCCGTTGTTCAGCTATCTGCCCATGGCAGCGCTGGCGGCGTTGCTGGTGATGGTGGCCTGGAACATGAGCGAAGCCGGACACGTGCTGCACACCTTGCGTATCGCCCCACGCAGTGACGTGCTGGTGCTACTGACCTGCCTGAGCCTGACCGTACTGTTCGACATGGTCCTGGCGGTCGCCGTAGGCCTGCTGCTGGCCGCCGGGCTGTTCATCAAACGCATGAGCGAGCTGACGGACACCGCCGAACTGCCGCGCCAGTTCCATCAGGCCTTGCTGGAGATGCCCGAGCACGTTCGCTGCTACGCCATTCGCGGACCGCTGTTTTTCGGCGCGGCAGAAAAGGCCCTGGATGTGCTGCGCAAATTCGATCCGGGGATTCGGGTGATGGTGGTGGAAATGAGCGCCGTGCCGATGCTGGACATGACTGCGCTGGCGGCTTTTGAAAGTATCCTCAAGGACTACCGCAAGCAGGGCATCGGCCTGATTCTGGTGGCAACCGCGCCACGGGTACGCCTGAAGTTGCGCCGCGCCGGCATCCATCGCGAGCAGCGTCAACTGGCGTATGTGCAGACCCTGGAGCAGGCACGGGTCAAGAGCGAGCAATGGCTGGCCGGTAGCCCAGCTCACTCGAGGCCGGCCTGATTGATCTGTGGCCTTGGAGCTTTTTGTGGCGAGGGAGCTTGCTCCCGCTTGGGTGCGTAGCACCCACCTGCAACTGGGGCTGCTGCGCAGCCCAGCGGGAGCAAGCTCCCTCGCCACAGAAGCCTCGCTACCGCACCGCTCAGTCGAACTGCGCGCGCATCCAGGCTTGATATTCAGCCACCCCCACCTCGCCTTCGCGGGGTGCCCAATGGGCCAGTTCACCGTCGCCTACCGGGCGGTAAGGGCCGGCCTTGCACTCGAACATCAGGCTGTCGGCTTCCAGCACCACTAAACCGTGGTACACGCCCGCCGGCAGGTCGACACCGAGGCAATCGCCACCGGCCTGCAGGATACGCTTGTCCACCACCGTGCCGGTTTCATCGAAGATCAACACACCGAGCCGGCCCTTGAGTACCAGCAAGGTTTCAGCCTTGTCGGCACTGAGGTGGCGATGAGGTGGAATGTAGGTGCAAGGCTGCAAGCCAACCGCCATGCGGTGGCAAGGCTCGTCCATCTGATGAAAGTTATGGTGTTGCCGCCCGCGAGGACTGGCCGTGGCTTTCTCGGCCAGTTCGTTGAACAGCGCTTGATCCAGAAAGCCCGGTTGGTTCATCGATTACATTCCTTTGACGGCGAAAATACCGTTGGCGTTGCGCCAGTAACCTTTGTAGTCCATGCCGTAGCCGAAGATGTAGCGGTCGATGCACGGCAGACCGACGAAATCGGCTTTCAGGTCCGGACGAGCCTTGCGGTCGTGGTCCTTGTCGATCAGCACGGCGGTGTGCACAGCGCGGGCACCGGCGTGTTTGCAGAAGTCGATGATGGCGCCCAGGGTGTGACCTTCGTCGAGGATGTCATCGATGATCAGCACGTCGCGGTCGATGAATGAAACTTCCGGTTTGGCTTTCCAGAACAGGTCGCCACCGCTGGTTTCGTTACGGTAACGGGTGGCGTGCAGGTAGGACGCTTCCAGCGGGAAGTTCAGGTAGGTCAGCAGCTTGCCGGAGAAAATCAGCCCACCGTTCATGACGCAGAACACCACCGGGTTGGAATCGGCCAACTGGTCGTTGATTTGCGCACCGACACGGGCGATGGCCGCTTCGACTTCGGCTTCGGTGTACAGGCAGTCAGCCTCTCGCATGATTTGACGGATATGCTCGAGATCAGCGGACATGGCGCTCTCCAGGGGAGGTTGAGGGAGGGACGGGTTCGGAAAAACGGGCAAAGGTACGCATCCCGCCCGGCCAGATCAAGCGTTTGTGGACTAACGTTCTGTATTGTCTATAGGACAACACCCTCGGATAGATTAATCTAGGCCGGTTTTTTTGCCCGCCGCCGGAGCTTTCCCCATGCCCATCCTCGAGATCCGCCACCCGCTGATCAGACATAAACTCGGCCTGATGCGCCGCGCCGACATTAGCACGAAGAACTTCCGCGAACTTGCCCAGGAAGTCGGTGCACTGCTCACCTATGAAGCCACCAAGGACCTGCCGCTGGAGTCCTATGAAATCGACGGTTGGGCCGGCACGGTCCAGGTGGAAAAAATCGCCGGCAAGAAGATTACCGTGGTGCCGATCCTGCGTGCTGGCATTGGCATGCTCGAAGGCGTGCTGAGCCTGATCCCGGGCGCCAAGGTCAGCGCCGTGGGCGTGGCCCGCAACGAGCAGACCCTGCAGGCTCACACCTACCTGGAAAAACTGGTGCCGGAAATCGACGAGCGCCTGGCGATGATCATCGACCCGATGCTCGCCACCGGCAGCTCCATGGTCGCCACCATCGACCTGCTGAAAAAAGCCGGTTGCCGTGACATCCGCGCCATGGTGCTGGTCGCGGCCCCCGAAGGCATCAAGGCGGTGGAAGACGCTCACCCCGACGTCACCATCTACACCGCTTCGATCGACCAGAAACTCAATGAACATGGCTACATCATCCCCGGCCTGGGCGATGCCGGCGACAAGATTTTCGGCACCAAGCAGAAGGACGCTTGAGCATGCAGGATGAGTTCAACGATCCGCTCTGGCGCCAGGTTTTGTCCGGCGCGCAGATGCTGTTCGTCGCCTTCGGCGCGCTGGTACTGATGCCGCTGATCACCGGGCTGGACCCTAACGTAGCGCTGTTCACGGCGGGCCTGGGGACAATCCTGTTCCAGATCGTCACCGGGCGTCAGGTGCCGGTATTTCTGGCATCGAGCTTTGCCTTCATCACCCCGATCATTCTCGCCAAGGGCCAGTTCGGCCTGGCCGCGACCATGGGCGGCGTGATGGCGGCCGGTTTCGTCTACACCTTCCTGGGCCTGGCGGTGAAGGTCAAGGGCACCGGGTTCATCGACCGCTTGCTGCCGCCGGTGGTGATTGGGCCGGTGATCATTTCCATCGGCCTGGCCATGGCACCGATTGCCGCCAACATGGCCATGGGCAAGGCCGGTGACGGTACCGAGCTGATTGCCTACCAGACGGCGATGCTGATATCGATGCCGGCGCTGCTCACCACCCTGATCGTCGCGGTGTTCGGCAAAGGCATTTTCCGCCTGGTGCCGATCATTTCCGGCGTGCTGGTGGGGTTTGCCATGGCGTTTTATTTTGGGGTGGTGGACACCGCCAAGATCGCCGCCGCACCGTGGTTCGCCCTGCCGGCCTTCACCGCGCCGGAATTCAACTGGCAAGCGATCCTGTTCATCGTACCGGTAGCCCTGGCGCCAGCCATCGAGCACATCGGTGGGGTCATCGCCGTGGGCAGCGTGACCGGTCGCGACTACCTGAAAAAACCCGGCCTGCACCGCACCCTGCTCGGCGATGGCGTCGCCACCACGGCAGCTGGCCTGTTCGGCGGCCCGCCCAACACCACTTACGCCGAAGTCACTGGCGCGGTGATGCTGACCAAAAACTACAACCCGAAAATCATGACCTGGGCGGCGATCTTCGCCATCAGCCTGGCCTTCATCGGCAAGTTCGGCGCGCTGCTGCAAAGCATCCCGGTGCCGGTGATGGGCGGGATCCTGTGCCTGTTGTTCGGTTCGATCGCGGCGGTGGGCATGAACACGCTGATCCGCCACAAGATCGACCTGAGCGAAGCGCGCAACCTGGTGATCGTTTCGGTGACGCTGGTGTTTGGTATCGGCGGTGTGCTGGTGGGCACCGGCACCGGCCCGGACGACTTCGGCCTCAAAGGCATCGCGTTATGCGCGGTGGTGGCGATCGCCCTGAACCTGATCCTGCCGGGCAATGACGGCTGGAAGCACAAGAAGGCGGATGAGCCGCTGCTATAAATCAGCCTGTACATAATGTGGCGAGGGAGCTTGCTCCCGCTCGAGTGCGAAGCGCTCGCTAAGTTTGGGGTCGCTGCGCAACCCAGCGGGAGCAAGCTCCCTCGCCACAGGCTGGTATTACAACGCGATCGGCGCCCGCTCACACAGGGTGCTCAACGCCTGCGCCCACTGCGCATCATCATTGAGACATGGCACCAGCACTAACTCCTCCCCGCCCGCCTCACGAAATTGCTCGCGCCCGCGATCACCGATTTCTTCCAGGGTTTCGATGCAGTCGGCCACGAACGCCGGGCACATCACCAACACTTTTTTCACGCCACTTTTAGCCAGTTCATCCAGGCGCGCTTCGGTGTAGGGTTCGATCCACTTGGCGCGCCCCAGGCGCGACTGGAACGACACCGACCACTGCCCATCCTTGAGCCCCATGCGCTGGGCGAACAGGTCGGCGGTGCGAATGCATTGTGCGCGGTAACACGTCGCCATGACCTCAGGCGGTGCATTTTTGCAGCACTCGGCGTCCTTGAAGCAATGGAAACCCGTGGGGTCGAGCTTGGTCAGGTGCCGCTCCGGCAAGCCATGGAAGCTCAACAGCAGATGGTCGTAATCCTGCATCAGATACGGCTTGGCGCTGGCAACCAGGGCGTCGAGGTATTCCGGCTGCTCGTAGAACGGCTGGAGAATCGAGAACTGCAGATCAAGCTTCTTCTCGCGCACCACCCGCTTGGCTTCTTCGATCACCGTGGTGACCGTGCTGTCGGCAAATTGCGGATACAACGGCGCCAACGTGATCTTCTTGTGACCCTGGCTTGCCAGGCGCACCAGGGTCGACTCAATGGACGGCTCGCCATAACGCATCGCCAACTCAACCGGCCCCTGGGTCCATTGCGCAGTCATGGCTTGTTGCAAGCGACGGCTGAGCACCACCAGCGGCGAGCCTTCGTCCCACCAGATCGACGCATAGGCATGGGCCGATTGCTCGGGGCGCTTGATCAGGATCAGCGATACCAGCAAGCGCCGCACCGGCCACGGCAGGTCGATGACGTAAGGGTCCATCAGAAACTGATTGAGGTAGCGGCGCACATCGGCCACCGAAGTAGAAGCAGGCGAACCCAGATTCACCAGAAGCAACGCGTGATCGGTCATGCAACGTCCTATTTCAAAGGCGGTCCGACAAATCGTCGAGAGCCGCATGCAAATCAGTGAACCGGAAAGTGAAACCCGCCGCCTGTAATCGGGCCGGCGTTGCGCGCTGGCCGCCCAGCAACAACAGTGACAATTCGCCGAGTGCAACCTTCAGCACCAGCTCCGGCATCGGCACCACGGCCGGCCGATGCAACACGCCCCCCAGGGCCTTGGCAAAATCGCGGTTACGCACCGGGTTCGGCGCGCAGGCATTATAAGGACCGCTGGCCTCATCGCGGTGCAGAAGAAAATCAATCAGAGCGATTTGATCGGCGATGTGAATCCACGGCATCCACTGCCGACCATTGCCAATACGCCCGCCCAGCGCCAGTTTGAACGGCGGCAGCAGGCGCGACAAAAAGCCGCCTTCGGCCGACAGGACCAGGCCAGTGCGAACCAGTACCACGCGTATACCCATGGCCTCGGCCCGCTGCGCGGTTTCCTCCCAGGCGATGCACAACTGGCTGGCAAAGTCCTCGCTCACCGGTCCCGAGTCTTCGGTCAGCTCACGCTCGCCACCGTCGCCGTACCACCCCACCGCAGAACCGGAAATCAATACCCCGGGTTTGTGCTCGCAACGCTCCAGCCATGCCAACAACACTTCTGTCAGGGTGATGCGACTGCTCCACAACAACATTTTGCGTTTGTGGCTCCAGGGTCGATCCGCTATCGGCGCCCCCGCGAGGTTGACCACCGCATCCACCGGCTCGGCAATCTCCTCGAGCCTGGCGATACCCCGCACTTGCGCGCCGCAGATCTTCGCCACTTCTTCGGGGCGACGACTCCACACCGTCAAGCGATGGCCCTGCTCCAACCAGTGGCGGCAGAGCTGACGTCCGATCAAACCAGTACCGCCGGTCAGCAATATGTGCATGAAGTGTTCCTCGCATCGCGTTTTACCCAGCCCATTAGTCTATTTTTATAAGCAGGGATTTTTCGTATCAGGCAGGGTCTGTGTTTAACAATAGGTCACCCTGTCAAAACGCGAACGGTAAAACTTATACCAAAAACCCTAATTGTACAGGTTTAAACGACGGCGTAGTCTGTACAGAAAGGTAAACGAGGCCCTCATGACTGTACCTATCGCAATCATCGGCACCGGCATCGCCGGACTTTCAGCCGCCCAGGCCCTGACGGAGGCCGGGCATGTCGTTCAACTCTTCGATAAAAGCCATGGCAGTGGCGGACGCATGTCCAGCAAGCGCAGTGATGCCGGCGCACTGGACATGGGCGCGCAGTATTTCACCGCCCGCGATCGCCGCTTCGTGATGGAAGTCCAGCGTTGGCAAGCCCAGGGCTGGGCGGCGGAATGGACACCTCAGCTTTATCATTTCAAGGATGGGCAACTGAGCCCGTCGCCGGATGAGCAGACCCGCTGGGTCGGCACCCCGCGCATGAGCGCCATCACCCGCGCCCTGCTTGGCGAGTTGCAGGTGCAGTTCTCCTGCCGCATCACCGAGGTGTACCGCGGTCAGGAACATTGGCACTTGCAGGACGCGGAAGGCTTCACCCACGGACCCTTCGGCCAGGTGGTGATCGCCACGCCCGCGCCCCAGGCCACTGCATTGCTGGCGGCTGTGCCAAAGCTGGCCGCAGTGGCGGCGGGCGTGAAGATGGACCCGACCTGGGCCGTGGCCCTGGCCTTCGAAACAGCGCTGGATACCTCCATGGAAGGCTGCTTCATCCAGGACAGCCCCCTCGACTGGCTGGCTCGCAACCGCAGCAAACCGGGGCGCGACAGCACGCTCGACACCTGGGTGCTGCACGCCACCAGCGACTGGAGTCGCCAACACATCGACATGGCCAAGGAGGCGGTGATCGAACACCTACATGGCGCGTTCGCCGAGCTGCTGCACAGTGCAATGCCTGCTCCCAGCTTCAGCGTGGCCCACCGTTGGCTTTACGCACGCCCCGCAGGCACCCACGAGTGGGGCGCCCTGGCCGATGCCGACCTGGGTATGTATGTCTGTGGCGACTGGTGCCTGTCCGGCCGTGTCGAAGGTGCTTGGCTAAGCGGTCAGGAAGCCGCCCGCCGTCTGCACGCCAGCCTGCAATAAAACCTGCGATCGCGCGTCACCCGCTGCTGTCGAACCAGGCAGCAGCCTGTCTGCGACAAAACCACATCGCCTCCACACGCAAAAGCGGTTGACTTGTGCTCGTTCGGATCTATGATGAAAATATTGTACACAAATGTTATTTTGTACAAGATTTGAAATCAGAGGTCGCCCATGTCCCAGGATGCCGTCGCCAAACCGAAAATCGCTATCAGCGCCTGCCTGATGGGCGCTGAAGTTCGCTTCAACGGCGGACACAAGCAATCGCAGCTATGCAGCCGCACCTTGGTTGAATACTTCGACTTCGTGCCGGTCTGCCCTGAAGTCGCCATTGGCCTGGGCATCCCTCGCGAGCCGATCCGACTGGTGGGCAATCCCGAACGACCCGACGCGGTTGGTACGGTCCGGCATGAGCTCAATGTAACCCGGCCATTGGCCGACTACGGACACCAGATGGCCGAGGAACTGGATGACATCTGCGGCTACATCTTCATGCAGAAGTCGCCGTCCTGCGGACTGGAGCGGGTCAAGGTCTACGATCACAACAGCGTGCCACAGGACGGCGGCGGACGCGGCATCTATGCCCAGGCGTTTTGCGAGCGCCATCCCGACTTGCCGGTGGAGGAAGACGGGCGCCTGAACGACCCGGTGCTGCGGGAAAATTTCCTGACCCGGGTATTTGCCTACGCGGCGTGGCAAGCGCTACGCCGCCAAGGCTTGACACGCCATGACCTGATCCACTTCCACTCGCGCTACAAGTATCTGTTGATGGCCCATAACCCGGTGCAATACAAGGCCTTGGGCAATCTGCTCGGTAATATGGGCAAGGCCGACCCTGACGAACTGGGCGCGCGCTACTTCAGCGCCCTGATGGCTGCCTTGAAGAAATGCGCCACCCGGCGCACTCACACCAATGTGCTGCAACACCTGAGCGGTTACCTCAAACGCGCCATTAACGCCGGGGACAAACAGGAAGTGCAGCACCTCATCGGGCAATACCGACTCGGCATCGTACCGTTGGTGGTGCCGCTGACCTTGCTCAAGCATCACTTGCGCCTGCATCCCGATCCCTATTTGGCGCAGCAAGTCTACCTGCAGCCGCACCCGGAAAACCTCAGTCTGCGAAATGCCATTTGATGAAAAGCGAACCTGATTCCAGCGCCAGCGAAGACCTGGGGGCCGACTTCGCCCAAGCCCTGGCGCAGGGCTGGCTGCCCATACGCGAAGTCGCCCGCCAAACCGGTGTCAATGCCGTCACGCTAAGAGCCTGGGAGCGCCGCTACGGCCTGATCGTGCCGCACCGAACCCCCAAGGGCCACCGGCTGTTCAACGCCGAACATGTGCAACGCATTTTGAGCATCCTCACCTGGATTGATCGCGGGGTGGCGGTGAGCAAGATAAAACCGCTGCTCGACATGCCGCAGCCACCCAGCGAACCGTTGGAAAACGATTGGCAGCGCCAGCGCCACGCCCTGTTGCTGGCAGTCACGCAACTGGCTGAGCGTCAGGTCGATGACTTGGTCAACCAGGCCATGGCGCTTTATCCACCCTGGACGGTTTGCGAACAGTTGCTGCTGCCGTTGCTGGCCGAGCTGCAATTGCGCTGGCAAGGCCAGTTCGGTGCGCAGTTGGAGCGGGTGTTTTTATACTCCTGGCTGCGCAGCAAATTCGGCAGTCGGATCTACCACAACAATCGTCAGTTGCGCGGTGCGCCATTGCTTCTGGTCAACCATTCGGACCTGCCCCTGGAGCCCCAATTGTGGCTTAGCGCCTGGCTGGCCAGCAGCGCTGATTGCCCCGTGGAAGTGTTCGATGGGCCGATACCCGCAGGCGAACTGGCCTTGGCCGTCGAACGCCTCAAAGCCCGCGGGGTGCTGCTGTATTCCAGTAACGCGCTGAACCTGTCCCAACTGCCCAAGCTGATCAGTGGGGTGGATTGCCCGATCATCATCGCCGGCCCGGCCGCATCGATCCATCACGCCCGGTTATCCACAGGCATCTCGACCGATAACCTGACGTGGGCCGAAGATCCGTTATCGGCTTACCGCGAACTGAGTCGCAGAGAACTTATTTGAATGAAAAACCCCACGCAACTGATCTGGCTGCGCAGCGACCTGCGCCTGCACGACAACACCGCCCTCGCCACCGCAGCGGCCTGCGGGGCATGTGTGGCGGTGTACCTGCCGAGCCCGGAACAATGGCGGGCCCATGACGATGCGCCATGCAAGATCGACTTTTGGCTGCGTAACCTCACCTCGTTGAGCACTGCCCTGGGGGCGTTGAACATCCCGCTGCTGATCCGCCACGCTACGCGCTGGGATCAGGCACCGCAGATTCTGCTCTCGCTGTGCCGCGAACTGAAAATCGACGCCGTCCATGTCAATGAAGAATACGGCTTGAACGAAACCCACCGAGATGCCGAAGTTGCCCGGACGTTACAGGGCCAGGGCATCGAATTTCATAGCCATCTCGACCAGTTGCTGTTCAAGCCCGGCAGTGTGCTGACCAAAACCGGCACCTATTTCCAGGTGTTCAGCCAGTTCCGCAAGGTCTGTTACAACCGCCTGCACGTGTCCCTGCCAAGCCTGGTCGCCAAACCGGCCCGGCAGGCACCCACCGGCATTGTCAGCGACCCGGTGCCCACGCAAGTCGAAGGCTTCTCGCCGGCGAGTGAAACGCTGCGCGCCCTCTGGCCAGCCGGTGAAAACGAAGCCCAGCGGCGCCTGGACACCTTCGCTGAGCAACACCTCGATGATTACCAGAGCGAGCGCGACTTTCCCGCCAGGCCTGGCACCAGCCAGCTCTCGGCGTACCTGGTGGCCGGCGTAATCTCGCCGCGCCAATGCCTGCATGCGGCGCTGCAGGCCAACCAGGGTGAATTCGAGAGCGGAAATGTCGGTGTTATGACATGGATCAATGAATTGCTCTGGCGTGAGTTCTATAAACACATTCTAGTGGGCTATCCACGTGTGTCTCGCCATCGCGCGTTCCGCCCGGAAACCGAAGCGCTGCCCTGGCGCAACGCCCCTGAAGAACTGGCGGCCTGGAAGCAGGCACGCACTGGCTTGCCGATCATCGACGCGGCCATGCGCCAATTGCTGGAAACCGGGTGGATGCACAACCGTTTGCGGATGGTGGTGGCGATGTTTCTGACCAAAAACCTGCTGATCGACTGGCGCGAGGGTGAGCGCTTTTTCATGCAACACCTGATCGACGGCGACCTGGCCGCCAACAACGGCGGCTGGCAGTGGAGCGCCTCGACCGGGACGGACGCGGCGCCCTGGTTCCGGATCTTCAACCCCTTGAGTCAATCGGAAAAATTCGACAGCCAGGGATTGTTCATCAAACGCTGGTTACCTGAACTGAACGATCTCGACAAGCAACAGGTCCATAACCCAAACATGCAGGGCGGATTGTTTGGTGTGGCGGATTATCCTCCCGCGATTGTCGACTTGAGTCAGTCCCGGGCGCGCGCACTGCAGGCGTTCAGGAACCTGCCAACTCGATAAGTGTAAAATCAAGAAACCGTGCGATCAGCGAACAGAAAAAAACTGACCGTGAGATGCAATTTCAACACTGCGGCCATACAGTCTTACACCACACTCGCGCACTCTGCTCGGTCGAAGGAAGTATGGAATGGGTCTAGAAGCTCGAAAACGATATTGGCTGACTGGTGCGGGCAACGGAATCGGCGTTTCGTTGGCCGAAGCGATACTCAAAACCGGCGCACACCTGGCCGTTAGCTCGCGCTCGTCGCGCTTGAGTGAAGACCTTTCGGCACGTTATCCGGGACAAGTACTGGCGGTGCCCGGCAACTTGACCGACAGCCAGACCGTCCGCGAGATCGGCGAACAGATTGCCCGGCAGTGGGGCTCGCTGGATACCGTGATTCTCAATGCCGGAACGGCCGAATACATCGATGGCCAGCCCGCCGCCCCTTTGATCATCGAACACATCGTGCGCAGCAACCTGATGGCGGCCAGCCTCTGCATTCGTACCGCCTTGCCACTGCTGCGCGCAGGCAACCTGTCCCATCTGGTGGGTATCGCCAGCCCGGTGACTTACCTGCCGCCGTCGTATACCGAAGCCGACGGCAAAGGGATGCGTTTTGTGTTCGAGTCGGCTCGCGTCGACCTGGCGGCCGAAGGCATCGACGTGACGCTGGTTCACCCCGGCTTCGACAGCCCTTCGCGCAGCCCCGACGACTGCTTTCCGGCCCCAGTCCAGTGGACGGCCGAAACAGCGGCACAGCACGTGCTGACACAACTGGTCGCGCGCCCCCCTGAGGTGGCGCTCGCCGTTTCGTCCATGACCGCACTCTGGCCGCTACCTTCATCGACCGAGTCGATGCCCACTGACGTCGACTCGCATAAAGCGGGTAACGGGTGCCCGATCAAGGGACAACCCTGAGGAGCCCGGTTGCCTTACACTGCGCGCCATGAAAACCATCCCAGTCCATCAAATCCCCCAGCCTGCCGTCACTTGTTCGACGTGCGCGGCGTGCTGTTGCCAGCTGGAAGTGATGCTGATCACTGACACTGGCGTGCCCGAACGCTTTATCGACACGGACGAATGGGGCGGGGAAGTGATGTTGCGGCTCGATGATGGCTGGTGCGCGGCGCTGGATCGCGACAGCATGATGTGCACGATCTACGAAAAGCGTCCGCTGATCTGCCGCGAGTTTGAGATGGGCGCACCGGAATGTATTGAGGAACGCAAAGGGATTGCGACGGCGTATCAGTAGCCAATCAAGGCACTGACTGTGGGAGCGGGCTTGCTCGCGAAAGCGTTGGGTCAGGCACGCTCCTATTGACTGACCCACCGCTTTCGCGAGCAAGCCCGCTCTCACAGGACCGAGGTGTTACAGCGGCATCGTGTAGTGCAGCGCGTAACTTTCGACACCGTCGTTGGTCGACTTGATGCCTGCGTTGGAGTAATGAGTGGCGCGAATACCCACTTCATGTCCACCGTTGAAGCGCAGGCCCAGGCCAATGCGATCCTCGAACTGGAAAGCAGTCCCCAGTTGGTTGTTTTCCACTTGGGTGTTCTCGAATAACGCCACACCGATACCCGCTTCGATGTAGGGTCTTACGTTCTGACCGGCAAACTCATACACAAACACGGGCGAGAATGAGAGGCTGTGGTTGCTGGACGCCTCATCCCCTTCCCAGTATGTATAGGCGCCACTCCAGTAGCCGGTCAGGCGACCGACGTCACTCTGCCACCAGCTCTTGTCCCAGTCGAACTGCATGCCCAAGCGATAGGTCATGGTCGACTCGCCGGTCTGCCCTACCCCAAACTCCACACCTGCCGCTTGTGCGGTGTAAGTGTGCCCCAACAATGCAGCCGCAAGTGCAGCCAAACAGAATAAACGCTTCATTAGAAACATCCTTTTCCGAACAGACTTAGTTAGTTTTGTTACAAACAGACAAAGCTATAGAAATCCGCGTTAAAACAGAAGTTCAGCCCGATTTAGGCATTTTTTATGTTTTTTTACAGACTGAAGCTTCGCACAATGCCAGACGAATTCCATAGCGCGGGTAGGATATTTCTTAAATGTATCGGATCAGCGCTACTCCAGAACCGCGTTTCGCTGGCGGGCCCGGCAGCCAGGAGCCCGCGCTCAGCGAGCAGGCGTTGAAGTTGCCGGGCAACGGCGGCACCGGTGTCGATCAGACTGATGTGCGCGGGGACCATTTGCTTGAGCAATGGCCTGAGGAAGGGATAGTGCGTACAACCCAGGATCAACGTGTCGCAGCCGGCGGCCAGCAACGGTTCGACATAGCCCAGCAGCAATTGACGCAGGGCCGGACTATCGAGATCGCCGGCTTCAATCAGCTCAACCAGCCCGGGACATGGTTGGGTGATCACCCGCACATCGGTGGCAAAGCGATCCAGTAATGCGGCGAATTTGGCGCTTTGTAATGTGCCGGTGGTTGCCAGCACCCCGACAATGCCGCTACGGGTGGCGGCGGCCGCCGGTTTGACCGCCGGCTCCATGCCGACAATGGGCCAGTGGGGATAATCGCGACGCAAATCGGCGACGCCGGCGACCGTCGCGGTATTACAAGCCACCACCAGCGCCTTGGCGCCTTGATGATGGAGAAAGTCGGCGATGATTGCACACCGCTGCCGGATGAACTCCGGGGTTTTCTCGCCGTAGGGAATATGCCCACAGTCTGCAACGTAGAGCAGTGACTCATTGGGTAACAACCGGCGGATCTCGCCCAGTACCGACAGGCCGCCGACACCCGAATCGAACACACCGACCGGCGCTTCACTCATGCTGGCTGCCACCACAGACGCTGCACCCCGGATCACGCTTGACCCTCAGCTCACGAAAACGGCTGCCCAGGGCGTCGATCAACAGCAGGCGGCCCACCAATGGCTCGCCGAAACCGGCCAACAGCTTCAAGGCTTCAAGGGCTTGCAGACTGCCTACCAACCCCACCAGCGGCCCGAGCACGCCGGCTTCGCTGCAGGTCAATTCGGCTTCACTGCCGTGGCCGTAGAGACAGTGATAGCAGGGGCTTTCCGAGCGGCGCGGATCAAACACGGATAACTGCCCTTCCAGGCGAATTGCCGCACCGCTGACCAGCGGTTTGCCCGCTGCGACACACGCCGCGTTTACCGCTTCGCGGGTGGAGAAATTGTCGGAACAGTCCAGCACCACATCCACCGCCGCGACGGTAGCAGACAGACTGTCTTCGTCCATCGCCTGCGGGTGAGGCACCAGCGTGATCTCGGGGTTGAGTGCCGTCAGGCGGCGCATCGCCGAATCGACCTTGCTCAGGCCCACACTGTCGGTGTCGTGGATGATCTGGCGTTGCAGGTTGGTCAGGTCGACCGTGTCGAAATCCGCCAGGTGCAATTCACCGACGCCAGCAGCAGCCAGGTACAGCGCCACCGGAGCCCCGAGTCCGCCGAGGCCGACGATCAATGCACGGCTGTGCTTGAGTCGCAGTTGCCCGTCGATGTCGACGTGCTGCAACAGAATCTGCCGGCTATAACGCAACAGCTCCTGATCGTTCAGCACGGCAGGCGCCCCAGGCTGATACGCTCATGCCCGCCCAGGTCCTTGCGGCTGTGGACTTCAGTAAACCCTTGGGTTTGCAGCAGATCACGCACCGCGTCGGCCTGATCGTAACCGTGCTCGAGCATCAACCAGCCACCCGCTTTTAGATGATCGGGGGCCTGGGCAATGATCGTGCGCAAATCATCAAGCCCGTCGTGTCCTGCCACCAGGGCACTGGCCGGCTCGAACCGCACGTCGCCCTCGGCCAGGTGAGGATCGGTCGCGGCTATATAGGGGGGGTTGCTGATGATCAGCTCAAAACGCTCGCCGTCCAAAGCGCTGAACCAATGGCTGCTCAGTACCGTGACGTTGCGCAGGTCCAGGCGCTGGCGATTGCGTTCGGCCAGGGCCACCGCCTCCAGCACACGGTCGACCGCGCTGACTGCCCAGGTTGGGCGCTCGCTGGCCAATGCCAGGGCAATCGCGCCGCTGCCGGTGCCCAAATCCAGAACCCTGGCCGGTGTAGCCGGCAGCAAGGCCAGCGCGGTTTCCACCAGCAGTTCGGTGTCGGGGCGCGGAATCAAGGTGTGGGGCGCCACTTCCAGGTCGAGGTTCCAGAAGCCTTGTTGCCCGAGGATATAAGCCACTGGCTCGCCAGAACGACGGCGGCGCAGATATTCAGAGAACAACAACGCCGCTTCGCTTGGTACGATTCGCTCGGGCCAGGTGTGCAGGAAGCTGCGGGACTTGCCCAGTGCCGCGGCCAGCAGCAATTCGGCATCCAGTCGGGACGTGGGCGAATCCGGCAGCTCGGCGGCGCGTAACAAACTGGCGATGATGGTCATATGTTCACCTGTGCTTACTCGCCAATCGCGGCCAATTGGTCGGCCTGGTATTCGGCCAGCAACGGTTCGATGACCGCATCGACGCCACCGGCGAGAATTTCGTCGAGCGAATACAACGTCAGGTTGACGCGATGGTCGGTGACCCGGCCCTGGGCAAAGTTGTAGGTACGAATCCGCTCCGAGCGATCTCCCGAGCCCACCAACAGCTTGCGTTCGCTGGCGATGGCGTTGGCCGCAGCGCTGGTCTGTTGATCGTTGAGCTTGGCCGACAACCAGGACATGGCGCGCGCACGGTTCTTGTGCTGGGAACGTTCTTCCTGGCACTCGACCACAATGCCCGAAGGCAGGTGAGTGATACGGATCGCCGAATCGGTCTTGTTGACGTGTTGACCGCCCGCCCCCGAGGAGCGGTAGGTGTCGACCCGCAGGTCCGCCGGGTTGATCTCGATGGCTTCCTGCTCGTCGGGCTCAGGCAAAACCGCCACGGTGCAGGCCGACGTGTGGATACGCCCTTGGGATTCAGTGGCCGGGACACGCTGCACGCGGTGGGCGCCGGATTCGAATTTCAGCTTGCCGTAGACGTTGTCACCTTCGACCCGGGCGATGACTTCTTTATAGCCGCCGTGTTCGCCTTCGTTCTCCGAGAGGATCTCCACCCGCCAACCGCGACGCTCGGCGTAACGCGAATACATGCGGAACAGGTCCCCGGAGAATATCGCCGCCTCGTCGCCGCCGGTGCCGGCACGGATCTCGAGAAACACATTGCGACCGTCATTCGGATCCTTGGGCAACAACATGCGTTGCAGGTTGCTTTCAAGCTCGAGCAACTGCTCCTTGGCTTCACGGACTTCCTCGACCGCCATTTCGCGCATGTCCGGATCGCTGTCCTTGAGCAACGCCTGGGCGCCTTCAAGGTCGTCCTGCACTTTGAGCAACTGTTTATAGGTGGCGACGATCGGCTCGACTTCGGCGTATTCCTTGGAATACGTACGGAACTTGTTCTGGTCGGAAATGACCTCACCATCGCCCAGCAAGGCGGTCAGTTCCTCGAAACGATCCTGGAGAATGTCCAGTTTATTGAGCAGTGACGCTTTCATTGCGATTTTTTATCCGAAAAGCTATCCGGTGAACCCTCACCGAGGGCAAAGAGTTCCTGGGCCATGGCCAACGCATCGAGGCGGCCTTCGGCGGTCAGCTTCTTGAGCTGGACACTGGGAGCGTGAAGCAATTTATTGGTCAAGCCACGAGCCAGCTGTACCAGCACCTCATCGGCACTGCCACCGTTTGCCAGCAGGCGCCGGGCCTTCTGCAGCTCTTCGTCGCGCAGGCGTTCGCTCTGCTGACGATAAGCCTTGAGCACGTCCACCGCCGCCAGCTCGCGCAGGCGGACCATGAAATCCTCGGCGCCGATGGTGATCATCTCTTCAGCTGCCTGGGCCGCGCCTTGCCGGCTCTTGAGGTTCTCGGCGACCACTTCGTGCAGGTCGTCGACACTGTAGAGATAAACATCGTCCAGCTCGCCCACTTCCGGCTCGATGTCTCGAGGAACGGCAATGTCCACCATGAAAATCGGTTTGTGCTTGCGCAGCTTCAAGGCGCTTTCCACCGCGCCTTTGCCCAGGATCGGCAACTGGCTGGCGGTGGAGCTGATGACGATGTCACTGTGCACCAGCTCGGCCGGGATGTCCGACAGCAGCACGGCATGGGCGCCGAACTGCTCGGCCAGGGTACTGGCGCGCTCCAGGGTACGGTTGGCGACGACGATACGCTTGACCCCCAGGTCGTGCAGGTGGCGGGCAACCAGGGTGATGGTCTCTCCCGCGCCGATCAACAGCGCCTGGCTGCGTTGCAGATCGCTGAAAATCTGTTTCGCCAGGCTGACCGCGGCAAATGCCACCGACACCGGGTTTTCGCCGATGGCCGTGTCGGTGCGCACCTGTTTGGCGGCATTGAACGTGGCCTGGAACAGGCGCCCCAGTAGGGGCCCGACCGTGCCGGCTTCGCGGGCCACGGCGTAGGCCGACTTCATCTGGCCGAGAATCTGCGGCTCGCCCAGCACCAGCGAATCGAGCCCGGAGGCAACACGCATCATGTGACGAACGGCCGCATCATCTTCATGCACATAGGCACTGGCGCGCAGCTCTTCAAGACTCAGATCGTGATATTCGGCCAGCCAGCGCAGCACGGTATCGGCCGAAATGTGATCCTGCTCTATATAAAGCTCGCTGCGATTGCAGGTGGAGAGGATGGCAGCCTCGCGGCTCTCGGTGAGTCGGCAAAGCTGCTGCAGGGCCTCAACCAGTTGCTCAGGCGTAAAGGCCACGCGCTCGCGGACGTCTACGGAAGCAGTCTTGTGGTTAATACCAAGTGCAAGGAAGGCCATTCAAGGTCGCTGATAGTGACGTGAAGCCGGCAATTGTCCTACTTCGCCAGATTCAGAACAACCACTCGATATCTATCGCCCTGCCCCGTGCCGTAAATCGACGGGCCGGTTATGTTTGACCGAAGGCTTGTGTCATGATGATCCGACCGCAGGTTAGTCGTCCTTTTCCTATATGAATAGATCTTCCGCGTTGCTCCTCGCTTTTGCCTTGCTCGGCGGCTGTCAGTCCATGGCCCCCGTGTCGACAGACGGTACGCCGCCGGTCGAAGACAGCACCCAGGCCCCTGAAAAGCCCAAGGTCTACAGCTCATTCAGCGAAGAAACCATTTTCAGCCTGTTGAGCGCCGAACTGGCAGGCCAGCGCAATCGCTTCGACATTGCGCTGGACAACTATGTCACCCAGGCCATCAACACGCAGGACCCGGGCATTTCCGAGCGGGCGTTTCGCATTGCCGAATACCTGGGTGCCGACCAGCCCGCCCTGGATACCGCACTGATCTGGGCCAAAAACGCCCCGCAAGACCTCGAAGCGCAACGCGCCGCCGCCGTGCAACTGGCGCGGGCCGGACGCTACGACGACTCCATGGTGTATATGGAGAAAGTCCTGCTGGGCAAGGGCGACACCCATTTCGACTTCCTTGCGCTATCAGCGGCCGATACTGACCAGGAAACCCGCGACGGCCTGACTAAAAGCTTCGATCGACTGCTGCAGCGCCATCCCGATAACGGTCAGCTGATTTTCGGCAAGGCCCTGCTGCTGCAACAGGATGGTGACATCCAGGGCGCCCTTACCCTGCTGGAAGACAACCCGCCGCAAGCGGGCGAAGTGGCGCCGATTCTGCTGCGCGCTCGCTTGCTGCAAGGCGCGAACCGCGGCGACGAAGCCCTGCCGTTGCTGGAAAAAGGCATCAGGCAATACCCGGACGACAAGCGCCTGCGTCTCACCTACGCGCGCATGCTGGTGGAAAACGACCGCATGGACGACGCCAAGGTGGAGTTTTCCAGCCTGGTCCAGCAGTACCCTGAAGACGATGAATTGCGCTATTCCCTGGCATTGGTATGCCTGGAAGCCAAAGCGTGGGAAGAAGCCAAGGGTCACCTGGAAGACCTGATTGCGCGGGGAACGCATGTCGACTCCGCCCACTTGAACCTGGGCCGCATCGCCGAAGAACGCAACGACCCCGAGAGTGCACTGCTCGAGTACGCCCAGGTCGGCCCAGGCAACGATTATCTGCCAGCCCAGTTGCGCCAGGCCGATATCCTGATGAGCAACGGCAAAACGGCCGAGGCCCAGAGTCGCCTCGCCGTGCAGCGGGACACCCAGCCGGACTACGGCATCCAGTTGTATCTGATCGAGGCAGAAACCCTGTCGGCCAATAATCAGGGCGACAAAGCCTGGACCGTGCTCGATCGGGCGTTGAAGCAGTACCCGGACGACCTGAACCTGTTGTATACCCGCGCCATGCTGGCGGAAAAACGCAATGACCTGGCCCAGATGGAGAAAGACCTGCGCCTGATCATCCAGCGCGATCCCAACAATGCCATGGCCCTCAATGCCCTGGGCTACACCTTGTCCGATCGCACCACCCGATACGCCGAAGCCAAGGTGCTGATCGAACAGGCCCACCAGCTCAACCCGGAAGACCCGGCGGTGCTCGACAGTCTTGGCTGGGTGCATTTTCGCCTGGGCAACCTCGACGAGGCCGAACGCCTGCTGCGCCAGGCCCTGGAGCGCTTCCCCGACCAGGAGGTCGCCGCGCACCTGGGCGAAGTCCTGTGGGCCAACGGCAAACAGCGCGAAGCCCGGCAGATCTGGAGCAAATTCCTCAAGGAACAGCCCGACAGCCCCATCCTGCGCAGCACCATCAAACGCCTGACCGGATCAGAGACCCTTTAAAATCATGTTTTTGCGCCACTTCATCGTTTTCAGCTTTATCGCCCTGCTCGCCGGTTGCGCCGGCTTCGGCGCCCGAGAATCCGTCCAGGGTCACGGCAACACGGCCCAATGGCGAGAGCACAAGGAACAACTGAGCGGTCTCGACGGCTGGCAGATCGACGGCAAGATCGGCATACGCGCCCCGAAAGACTCGGGCAGCGGCACGCTGTTCTGGCTGCAACGCCAGGACTACTACGACATTCGCCTGTCCGGCCCGCTGGGACGTGGCGCGGCGCGCCTGACCGGCCGCCCAGGCCAGGTTTCGCTGGAAGTGGCCAATCAGGGTCGCTACGAGTCACCCTCGCCGGAAGCCTTGCTGGAAGAACAACTGGGCTGGAAGCTGCCCGTATCCCATCTGACCTGGTGGGTTCGGGGCCTGCCGGCACCGGACAGCAAAAGCCGCCTGACCCTCGATGCCGACAGTCGCCTGTCCAACCTGGAGCAGGACGACTGGCAGATCGAATACTTAAGCTACGCCGAGCAAAACGGTTACTGGCTGCCCGAGCGCATCAAACTGCATGGCAGCAACCTGGACGTCACGCTGGTGATCAAGCAATGGCAGCCGCGCAAGCTGGGGCAATGACATGACCGCTGCGCGTCTGACCCTGCCCTCCCCGGCCAAGCTCAACCTGATGTTGCACATCCTGGGCCGTCGCCCGGACGGTTATCACGAGTTGCAGACGATTTTTCAGTTTCTCGACTACGGCGATGAAATCACCTTTGCCGTGCGTGACGACGGTGTGATTCATCTGCACACCGAGTTCGAAGGTGTTCCTCACGACAGCAACCTGATCGTCAAAGCCGCGAAAAAACTTCAGGAGCAATCCGGGTGTT
Source organism: Pseudomonas sp. NFACC45 (assembly GCF_900113505.1). NCBI lineage: Bacteria > Pseudomonadati > Pseudomonadota > Gammaproteobacteria > Pseudomonadales > Pseudomonadaceae > Pseudomonas > Pseudomonas sp. NFACC45. Next base: position 32,315 of record NZ_FOPO01000003.1, on the reverse strand, counting down.
CGCTGGGCATTGATATCTGGATCGAAAAAATCCTGCCCATGGGCGGCGGCATCGGCGGCGGCAGCTCAAACGCGGCGACGACTTTGCTGGGGCTCAACCATCTGTGGCAGCTGGGTTGGGACGCCGATCGCCTGGCCGCATTGGGCCTGACGCTGGGCGCCGACGTGCCGGTTTTCGTACGGGGCCACGCGGCTTTTGCCGAGGGCGTCGGGGAAAAACTCACACCGGTAGAGCCCGAGGAACCCTGGTACTTGGTGCTGGTGCCGCAAGTATCTGTAAGTACAGCAGAAATTTTTTCAGATCCACTGTTGACACGTAACTCTCCTCCCATTAAAGTGCGCCCCGTTCCCAAGGGAAACAGTCGAAATGACTGCTTACCGGTGGTAGCAAAGCGTTATCCAGATGTACGTAACGCTTTGAATTTGTTAGGTAAATTTACCGAAGCAAAACTCACCGGAACTGGAAGTTGTGTGTTTGGGGGCTTCCCAAGCAAAGCTGAAGCTGATAAAGTCTCGGCCCTTCTGACAGAGACCCTTACAGGGTTTGTAGCGAAAGGAAGCAACGTTTCGATGTTGCATCGCAAGCTGCAAAGTCTGCTCTAAAAGGAATCGAGTGCTGGGCACTCGCAGCAACAGATACAGGGGCGTCGCCAAGCGGTAAGGCAGCAGGTTTTGATCCTGCCATGCGTTGGTTCGAATCCAGCCGCCCCTGCCATTTTCCTATACTCATCCAGGTATACCCTCAGCCTTCAGGTACTGCGCGTGTCCAAGATGATGGTCTTTACGGGGAACGCTAACCCCGATCTGGCTCGGCGTGTTGTACGTCAGCTGCATATCCCTCTCGGTGACATCTCTGTCGGTAAGTTTTCCGACGGCGAAATCACTGCCGAGATCAATGAAAACGTTCGCGGTAAAGACGTCTTCATTATTCAGCCGACTTGCGCTCCGACCAACGATAACCTGATGGAACTCGTCGTGATGGCTGATGCCTTCCGTCGCTCCTCAGCTACTCGTATTACTGCTGTTATTCCTTACTTTGGTTATGCCCGTCAGGATCGCCGTCCGCGTTCCGCACGTGTGGCAATCAGCGCGAAAGTCGTGGCTGACATGCTTACCGTAGTCGGCATCGATCGTGTACTCACGGTCGATCTGCATGCTGACCAGATTCAGGGCTTCTTCGATATTCCCGTGGATAACATCTACGGCTCCCCGGTTCTGGTGGATGACATTGAAGATCAGCGCTTCGAAAACCTGATGATCGTGTCCCCGGACATTGGCGGCGTCGTGCGTGCACGGGCCGTTGCCAAATCCCTGGGCGTTGATCTGGGTATCATCGACAAACGCCGTGAGAAAGCCAATCACTCCGAAGTGATGCATATCATCGGCGACGTCGAAGGGCGTACCTGTATTCTGGTCGACGACATGGTCGATACCGCCGGCACCCTGTGCCACGCGGCCAAGGCCCTGAAAGAGCATGGCGCTGCCAAGGTCTTTGCCTACTGCACACACCCTGTGCTGTCGGGTCGAGCGATCGAAAACATTGAAAATTCCGTGCTGGACGAGCTGGTGGTCACTAACACCATCCCGCTGTCCGCTGCAGCACAAGCCTGTGCGCGTATCCGCCAACTGGATATCGCACCGGTTGTTGCCGAGGCGGTTCGCCGCATCAGCAATGAAGAATCGATCAGTGCGATGTTCCGTTAAGGGCCCTGCCCTTTCCATTACATCTCGTTGACGAAAAGCGCCCCGCCCCGACATTACCTGCCGGGGCGGGGCTTTTTTGCCCATATCGCCTTTAGCGCTGGTCGCAAACGCTGGGGCGAATGTGGTTATTTTGGAGATACAACATGAACGATTTTACTCTGAATGCTGAAGTGCGTTCCGACCTGGGGAAAGGTGCGAGCCGCCGCCTGCGTCGTCTCGCAAGCCTGGTTCCAGCTGTAGTCTACGGTGGCGACAAAGCCCCTGAGTCCATCAGCATGCTGGCCAAAGAAGTTGCCAAACTGCTCGAAAACGAAGCGGCCTACAGCCACATCATCGAGCTGAACGTTGGCGGCACCAAGCAAAACGTCGTGATCAAAGCCCTGCAGCGTCACCCGGCCAAAGGCCACGTGATGCACGCTGACTTCGTACGCGTTATTGCCGGTCAGAAGCTGACTGCTGTTGTTCCAGTGCACTTCATCAACGAAGCTGCTCCGGTCAAGAAAGGCGGCGAAATCTCGCACGTGACTTCCGAGCTGGAAGTTTCCTGCCTGCCGAAAGACCTGCCTGAATTCATCGAAGTCGACCTGGCTGACGCCGAAATCGGCACGATCATTCACCTGTCCGACCTCAAGGCTCCTAAAGGCGTTGAGTTTGTTGCCCTGGCGCACGGCGATGACAAGGCTGTTGCCAACGTCCACGCTCCACGTGTTGCTCCAGAAGCGACTGAAGAAGAAGCTGCAGAGTAATTTCACTCTGTCGCCGGAGTGACCGGAAACATCGCGGACTGGAACGTAGCGAGACAGCGGGCGAGAACGCGAAGTTTACTTAACGGTAGATCCGCCATTTTCGTCCCACTGTCGCCACACCGTTTGAGCGCGACGTTGTTATCCACACTCCAGGAAGGGCCCCTATCGTGACTGCCATTAAACTGATCGTTGGCCTGGGAAATCCAGGCGCTGAATACGAACAGACCCGGCATAACGCAGGGGCCCTTTTTGTTGAGCGCATCGCGCACGCCCAAGGCGTCAGCCTGGCGGCCGATCGCAAATATTTCGGCCTGACCGGGCGTTTTTCACATCAGGGTCAGGATGTTCGTCTGTTGATTCCCACCACCTACATGAACCGCAGCGGCCAGGCCGTGGCGGCGTTGGCCGGTTTCTTTCGCATCAAACCTGAAGAAATCCTGGTGGCCCACGACGAACTCGACCTGCCTCCGGGCGTCGCCAAACTCAAGCAGGGCGGCGGCCATGGCGGTCACAACGGGTTGCGCGACATCATCGCGCAACTGGGTAATCAGAATACCTTTCACCGCCTGCGGCTCGGCATCGGCCACCCGGGCGTTGCCAGCATGGTTTCAAATTTTGTCCTGGGTCGTGCGCCTCGCGCCGAACAGGAAAAACTCGATGCCAGCATCGACTTTGCCCTCGGCGTGCTGCCGGATATCCTCGCCGGTGAATGGAACCGCGCGATGAAAAACCTGCACAGCCAGAAGGCCTGACTCTACTCCGAGGGGAAACACCATGGGATTCAATTGCGGCATCGTCGGCCTGCCTAACGTCGGCAAGTCCACCCTGTTCAACGCCCTGACCAAGTCCGGTATCGCGGCCGAGAACTTCCCCTTCTGCACCATCGAGCCAAACACCGGCATCGTACCGATGCCCGACCCACGCCTGGATGCCCTGGCGGCCATCGTGATCCCGGAGCGCGTACTGCCGACCACCATGGAGTTCGTCGACATCGCCGGCCTGGTGGCCGGCGCATCGAAAGGTGAAGGCCTGGGCAACAAGTTCCTGGCCAACATCCGCGAAACCGATGCCATCGCCCACGTGGTGCGCTGCTTCGAAGACGAAAACGTGATTCACGTCTCCAACAGCGTCGATCCGAAACGCGATATCGAGATCATCGACCTGGAACTGATCTTTGCCGACCTCGACAGCTGCGAGAAGCAACTGCAAAAAGTCGCTCGCAATGCCAAGGGTGGTGACAAAGACGCCGTCGCCCAGAAAGCCTTGCTCGAGCAGTTGATCGCCCACTTCACCTTAGGCAAGCCGGCACGCAGCCTGATCAAGAACATGGGCGCCGATGAGAAGCAGATCATTCGCGGCTTCCACCTGCTGACCACCAAACCGGTCATGTACATCGCCAACGTGGCCGAAGATGGCTTCGAGAACAACCCGCTGCTGGACGTGGTAAAGGCCATCGCTGAAGAAGAAGGCGCAATGGTCGTACCGGTCTGCAACAAGATCGAAGCGGAAATCGCCGAGCTTGAAGACGGCGAAGAAAAGGACATGTTCCTGGAGGCCCTGGGCCTGGAAGAGCCTGGTCTGAACCGTGTAATCCGCGCGGGCTATGAAATGCTCAACTTGCAGACTTACTTCACCGCTGGCGTAAAAGAAGTCCGCGCCTGGACCGTTCGCGTCGGTGCCACCGCGCCGCAAGCCGCGGCCGTGATCCACACCGACTTCGAAAAAGGTTTCATCCGCGCCGAAGTCATTGCCTACGACGATTTCATCCAGTTCAAGGGCGAAGCCGGCGCCAAGGAAGCCGGTAAATGGCGCCTGGAAGGCAAGGAATACATCGTCAAGGATGGCGACGTGATGCACTTCCGCTTTAACGTCTAACGAATCCCACGGATCTCGACAGACAAAAAAATCCCCGTAATCATTAGCTGATACGGGGATTTTTTTCGTCTTGAGACCGGTGTTGCGCCGGCACTTTCTACGTTTGAGCTTTACGCAACAACACCCTCGTCACCCGACGCTCTTCAACCTCGACAACGGTCATGCTCCACTCCTGCCAATCGAGTTTGTCTCCGATGATCGGCAAGCGGTCCAGCAAGCTCATGACCAACCCGGCGAGCGTCTGATAGTCATCCGTCGCTTTTGCCTGGAAGCCGATGTGTTCGCGAACCTGGCTGAGATTCAGCGCACCGCTGACCAGAAAGCCGTCATCCTGGGCCACGATGTTCGGACCTTCTATTTCACTGGCATCGGGCAGTTCACCGGCGATGGATTCGAGAATATCGGTCATGGTGAGAAGACCAATGAAATCACCGAACTCGTTCACCACGAAGGCGATGTGGGTCGACTCTTTGCGCATCTGTTCCAGCGCGTTGAGAATGGTAAAGTTGTCCAGCAGGTTGATGGCCGTGCGCGCCATGGCTTCCAGATTCGGCTGGTTGCCCGCCAACAGCTCCTTGAGCAACTCCTTCTTGTGGATGAACCCCAAGGGTTCATCCACCCGGCCTTCGCGGATCAACGGCAACCTGGAATACGACGAGTGCATCAGCCGGGTGCGGATCTCGTCTGGGGAATCGGCCAGGTCGATGTGATCGATTTCTGCACGATGAGTCATGACGCTGCGTATTGGGCGCTCCGCCAACTGCAGCACGCCACTGATCATGACCCGTTCGCGTCGATGGAAGACCTGTTCGGCTTCATCGCCTGACAGCATGTCAGCGATCTCTTCACCGACTTCATCAGCCCCCAGCTTTTGGCCACCCAGCAAGCGCAAAACCGCATGGGCGGTACGCTCACGCATGGGTCGATGACCTTGCACGCTCTTCTTGCGGCGAGAGCGCGCCAGTTGGTTGAACAGTTCGATCAGGATCGAGAAACCGATCGCGGCATAGAGGTAGCCTTTCGGAATGTGGAAGCCCAGGCCCTCGGCCGTGAGGCTGAAGCCAATCATCATCAAAAAGCCCAGGCAGAGCATGATGACGGTGGGGTGCCCGTTGACGAAGTTGGTCAGAGGCTTGCTCGCGATGATCATCAAGCCGATGGAGAAGATCACCGCGATCATCATGACCGACAGGTGTTCCACCATGCCCACGGCAGTGATCACAGCGTCCAGCGAGAAGACCGCATCCAGCACCACAATCTGCGCGACGATCGGCCAGAACATCGCATAGGCCGCATTGCCCGAACGTTCTGTCACATGGCCCTCGAGTCGCTCATGCAACTCCATGGTGGCCTTGAACAACAGGAACACGCCACCGAACAGCATGATCAGGTCCCGGCCCGAGAACGTCTTGTCGAAGACCTCGAACAGCGGCTCGGTCAGGGTGACCATCCAGGAAATACTGGCCAACAGGCCAAGACGCATCAGTAACGCGAGGGACAGGCCAATGATACGGGCACGATCGCGCTGCTCCGGCGGCAGCTTGTCAGCCAGGATGGCGATGAACACAAGGTTATCAATGCCGAGCACCAGCTCCAGCACGATCAGGGTCAGCAGGCCGAGCCATGCCGTCGGATCAGCAATCCATTCCATAAGGTCATTTAACCTCTCGTAGAGTCGGAGCGAAAGGCGCGAGGGGGAAAAGCCCTATCGGGCGGGTGGCGCGAGGCATGACTTGGCAGAGCGGAGGGGTACAGGGCGCGGGAGGGGAAAAACGACTGGGAGGCTCCTGAAGGGTGTTCATATAGACCTGAAAATAATTGGGGAGGTGATCCTATAATGTTTCCGAACGCGTCATACAGATCGAATTATTACAGAATCTGACATCCCAGAACGGCCCCCGCCCGGAGCCGCATTCAGTCCTGGCACGAGAGGTCTTAGATGAACAGCGTGGCCGTCAATCCAGGGATATCGCTTGATCAAACTCCGGGCGGGCGCCTGACGCCGGCCCGCCCCCCCTTACCCCTTTACCCCTTTACCCCTTTACCCCCTTTTGACTTTGAAGCGCCCCAGCACGCGCTGCATCAAAGATGCTCGCTCCGAAAGATCCTTGGCCGCCACTGCGCACTCTTGTGAGTTGGACTGGTTTTTCTGCGTCACTTCATCGATCTGTTCCAACCCGATGCTGGCCTGTTGCAAGCCTGAGGCTTGCTCGCTGGAAGCTTGATAGATCAATGAAACCAGGTTGGATACCGCACTGGTTCCGCTGACGATGTTTTTCAGCGATTCGGCTGTCCGGCCTGCGATGATCATGCCGCGTTGCGTTTTGCTCGAAGAGTCGGCGATCAGTGCAGCCGTCTGCTGGGCGGCCTCGGCGCTGCGGGCGGCCAGGCTGCGTACCTCATCCGCCACCACAGCAAAACCACGCCCCAGCTCACCTGCCCTGGCGGCTTCGATAGCCGCGTTCAACGCCAACAGGTTGGTTTGTGCGGCGATGTTATCGATGGTGGTGATGATTGCAGTAATGTCCTTGCCCGAATTGTCGATTTCGGCCATGGCGGCAATCAGTTCACTCATCAATTTGTCGCTTTCCCCCGCGTCGGCCCGTGAGGCCTGGGATTGCTCGTCGGCTTTCTTGGCGTTTTCGGCGTTGTCCCGGGTCTGTGCGGCCATTTGCGTCATCACCGCGCTGATTTCAGTGATGGACGAGGCAGAATTGGAAGCCCCATCGGACAATGACTGGCTCAGGTCGGTAACCTGCGCCGAGCTGCCTGTGATCTGGGTGGCGCTGGCCTGAACTTCGCCAATCAGTTGGTTCAGATTACCCACCATCTTCTCCAGTGACTTGCCAAGGGTATCGTGGGGTGAGGACAACCGGACCTCCAGGTCCAGATCACCTTCGGAGATGCGCTCGGCTACCCTGACCTGCCGTTGCAGGCTTTCAGACATGTCGTTGAGCGCGGCAGACAACTGGCCCACTTCGTCCTCGGATTTCTGCACCAGGCGACGCGAGAAATCCCCCAGGCTGATGTTGGCTGCCAAGGCGGCGGCTTCGCGAATCGGCCCAACGATTTTTGCGGCGGCAAACCACAGGGCAACCAGCGCCAACAACGAAATGCCCAGGCCAACCGACACCTGCCAGATGCTGTTGCTGATACTGCGCGCCTGTAGCTCCTGCTCCAGGGCAATGGCCTGAGTCATGACCACAGCCTTTGGCAGACGAATCAGCACTGCCCAGGGTTTGCCTGTACGCCCCAGCTCAATGGGCATCAGCACTTCGATATGCTGGGTTTGTGGATTGAGCAGGCCGTCACCACGACCACTCTGGATATCGCGCAGCACTTTCTCCCAAGAGTCAGGCAACAAGGCCTTGATGGGCTGGCCAATCAGGTCGGTCCGCTGACTGTCCGCGACCACCAGCCCCTGGTTACTCAGGATCGATACCGTGCCCTTGCCACCGTAGAGATCGGCCGACATCTGCTCGCTGAGTTTCTGGATAAAGTCGATGTCGAAGTCAGCTCCGACCACACCGTAGAACTTGCCGTTGGATACGATCGGAACCGACAACGTGGTCAACCATACGTTTTTGCCCTGAACCACATAAGGAATGGGGTCCAGCACGCTTTCCTTCAGCGTGTCACGAGGGCCGCTGTACCACCCCCCTTTGGGTACACCGTTGGGATGACGATCCGGAGAGTCATACTCGACCAAGGGTTGTACCGCCACATGTCCGCCAGCGCTGCGCGTCCAGTAAGGCGTGAAGCGCCCGGTCAACGGATTACTGCCGTCCGGTACATTGCGGAACACAAGATCCTGGCCATCCAGCGCGTCCGGCTCCCAGCAGGAATAAGTGCCATTGAAGTCCGGGTTATCTTTGAGAACGCTGAGCAATACCGTGTTGATCTGTTCACGTCCCAACGCCAAAGGGCTTTGCGCGGCCTTGCTGGAGGCAAAGGTATTGGCCATGGTGCGGGCCGCATCCAGCGCATTTTGCAACTTGGCCTGAATGGCGTTGGCACGCGATTCGGCCAGGTTCTGAATCTCCCGGATCGTTGATTTTTCAACCAATGCCGAGACTTCGGTCGCCACATATTGCTCATTGGCCCTGGCGGTAAAGAGCCCGTAAATCACCAGGCTGGTTGATGAAACAAACAGGCATACGCCTGCCGTGACACAAATGCGTGCCTGCAACGACTTGAACTTCATATCTTCCCCTGCCTGATTCTTTTTATTGCCAACGTTTAAGACGACCGCCTCAAACTTGTGCACGACACGGCAAATAACAATCGATCACGGCTGTTTCCACCGTCCACGGGGCAATCGCCTTCACGGGCACGGCGATACAGCTACTTTTATAAGTATTTGAAGCGTGGCAGGTTGGGGCGTGAGTCACTTCACCAGAAGGGTGAAGGTCTTCAGATCAAGAGCCGAAGGCCTTATGTCCCAGGACAATAAGAGCGGCGGGTGGAAAGAATGTGGAAAGCTGCTTTCCGGTCACCCCAGCGGACTCCCTTGAAGATTGCCGCTGCGTCCATTCAATCCATCAACCACAGCAGCAAATTAACATGGCCGACTTTTATCCAAAATCAAACTTAAGACTTATACAAAACGCTACTTTAGTCGCGACTCCAAGCAACTGATCAAATCGCTCTGGTTGGCGGGTATTTTTCAATGCTTTGAAATTCAGTTGTTTTGCAACGACCGGCGGGGCGAACTCGCCTCCGCCGGCTGGGTACACGTCAGTTTTTTCTGCTTTTGGGCAGAAAAATCGCCAGGACCCCAAACAACGGCAAAAACGAGCACAACCAATACACATACTCGATGCCACGGATGTCGGCCAGGTGCCCCAGCAGCGCAGCGCCAATCCCGCCGAAGCCGAACATCAAACCAAAGAACACGCCGGCAATCATGCCGACGTTGCCCGGCACCAGTTCCTGGGCATACACCACGATGGCCGAGAATGCCGAAGCCAGGATGAAGCCGATGACCACGCTGAGAATGCTGGTCCACAGCAGGTCAACGTGAGGCAGGATCAGCGTGAACGGTGCCACGCCAAGGATCGAGAACCAGATCACCGCCTTACGCCCGATCCTGTCGCCTATCGGACCGCCAAAAAAGGTCCCCGCCGCCACAGCGCCGAGGAACAGGAACAGATACAACTGTGACGACGCCACCGACAGGTCGAACTTCTCGATCAGGTAGAAGGTGAAGTAGCTGGTGAAACTGGCCATGTAGAAATACTTGGAGAACACCAGCAAACCCAGCACCGCCAATGCACTCAAGACCCGGCCCCGGGATAAACCGTGAGTGGCCGCCTGGCCTTGCTTGAGCTTGAACAGGTTCAGGTGATTGGCGTACCAGCGGCTGATGCGGTACAGCACGAACAGCGCAAACAGTGCGAACAGCCCGAACCAGGCCACATGGCCTTGCCCGTAAGGAACGATGATCGCCGCCGCCAGCAACGGGCCGAAAGCAGAGCCGGCGTTACCGCCGACCTGGAACGTCGACTGCGCCAACCCATAACGCCCGCCCGACGCCAAACGTGCGACTCGCGAAGCTTCAGGGTGAAAGGTCGAGGAGCCAATACCGATCAGACCGGCGGCCAGCAGAATCATGGCGAAACTGCCAACCATCGACATCATCACGATCCCGATCAGCGTGCATACCGTACCGGCCGGCAACAGCCAGGGCTTGGGGTGTCGGTCCGTGTGATAACCCACCCAGGGCTGCAGCAGAGATGCCGTCAACTGGAAGGTCAGCGTAATCAAGCCAACCTGGGTGAAGGTCAGCCCATAACTGGCCTTGAGCATCGGGTAAATAGACGGCAGTACCGCCTGGATAAGGTCGTTGATCAAATGCGCCAACGCCACGGCACCGATGATGCGCATGACCAACGGACTGCTTTGGGGTGTGGCAGGGATAGACGCGGTATCGACCTGGGTATCGCTGATAGCCATGGGAGTTTCCATACGGGGTTTGCACGGGAAGCGGGTTCATCAATGTGCCATTTTTCGGTGCAGCAAGGCTATCCCCTTAGCTTGCTATCGACTTGAAATATTGTCAGCGGGCCCGGTAATAGCGCAAAGCCATGGTCTGAATCTTGCCTTGTTAACGGTCTACAACGCGGCCCCTTACAAAGGGGACCGAGAATGGGAAGTTTCGCTACAGAGCCAGCCTACAGAGCGGGCCTGGACAAACTTTCGAGGCCTTTTAAAAGGGCACCTGTTTCGGCATTGTGTCGAAACGCACAAAAATAGTGCAAGGGTGTTCAGGGGAGTATGGGCATGCAGGCTTTTCTATCACCGGGAATCAGGTTGCTGGGGCGTTTCGGCTTTGCCCGCAAATTTCAGTTGCTGTTCCTGCTTTTCATCCTGCCACTGATGGGCAGCCTGTGGATCATTGGCCAGGACTATCGCGACAAACTCAGCCTGATTTCCGAAGAACGCGCCGGGGTTCGCCAGTTGCTGGCCCTGGATAACCTGGACAACCTGCTCGCCGCCCAGCGCAACCGCGCGGCCCGTTGGCGAGCCACGGAAACCAATCGCCAGGCAACACCGGCGACGCTTGCCGCGATGGCGGCTTTCGATGCCGTGCAGCCGGCCCTCAACCAGGCCGCCAATGACCTGGGTAGCACCTTGCAAACCGAAGGTGCCGGAGCCGACACCCTCGCCCGCTTCCAAACGCTGCAAACCAGTCTCAATGGTCTTGATTCGAAAAGCCTGGGCACCGTCGGTTGGTGGCCGGACGGCTATGACCGCTTCACTGCGGCCTTAAGTGCCTTGCAAGCCTTGCGCGAACAAATCGTCATGGACAATCGCCTGACCCTCGCCTCCTGGCTGGAAACCTACCTGCTGATCCAGATCTCGACCCAGCAGACACCGGACCTGATCGAACGGGTCGCGCGCTTGACCAGCGTTGGCCAGGCCTCTGTTGTGTCGGGTCAATTCACCCTGCAAAGCCGCCTGCAATTGCGCGACCTGCGCAGCCGGATCGGCGATGCCCGGGATCAACTGGTCAAAACCGGCGGGGTGCTGCAAGCCCGCCTGCCCAGCGAACTGCAAACCTGGGCCGGGCAATTCCAGGACAGCCTCAAGCATCTGGATTCCGGCCTGAAAGTCTTGGATGAAGGGGTCTTCGCCGGCTCCATCAGCCTCAAGCCGGAAGAGTTCGAGAAACACATGGATGCGCTCCTGGCGGACTTGGCGACATTGCGCCAGCAGTCTCTGATGGCACTGGATGCGCGACTGGACCACTACCACTCCTCAGCCATCCGCCAGTTCACCCTGGTGGCCGCGGTGCTGGGTTGTCTGCTACTGGCCGCGCTTTACCTCTTCGTCTGCCTGCAAGCGTCCATCCGCCGCAGCGCCAGTGGTATCACATTACTGGCCGAAGCCCTGCGTGACGGCAACCTCAGCCTGCAAGTACCCGTGCAAGGACGCGACGAACTGGCGGCCATCAGTACCGCTCTCAACGTCGCGGTGGTGCAGTTGCGCAACAGCCTGTTGGGTGTGGACCACGAAACGTTGCAGTTGAGCAATGCCGTGCGCACCCTCAACACTCACTCCAGCGGCGCCCTGGGGGAAGTCGAAGCCCAACAGATGCAAATCAGCCAGATCGCGGCCGCCGCTACGCAACTGGCCGCCACCTCGCAAGGGGTCGCGAGAAGCTGTGAGCAGGCCTCTGACAGCGCCCAGCAGACCCGGCGTATCGCCGCCGACAGCAGCCGCGACAGTCAACGCACCACGGCGAGCATCCAGCAACTCAACCAGCGCCTCAACGAAACCGCCGCCGCATTGGGCCGGGTCAGCGAACAGGGGCAACAGATCCAGATGGTGGTCGACACCATCCGTGGCGTGGCCGAGCAGACCAACCTGCTGGCCCTCAATGCGGCCATCGAAGCCGCTCGCGCTGGGGAACAAGGCCGTGGTTTCGCGGTGGTGGCCGATGAGGTACGCAGCCTGTCGCAACGCACCCAGTCCTCCACCCAACAGATTGCTGGCACCGTCGACAGCCTGCGCGCTACGGTCAACGAAGCGGTCAGCCTGATGGAAGCCGCGTGCGGCCAGGCCCAGACCGACGCGCAAGCCGTCACCGGCCTTGGCGAGCGACTGGGAGAAATTGCCAGCGCCGTGCAGAGCGTCACCGACACCCTGGCACAAATCGCCACCGCGGTGGACGAACAAGCCAGCACCGCCGACGAGGTCAGCGGCAATATCCAACAGGTCGACCAGGCGGCCATGCGATTGCTTGAAGGGGCACGCGCGGTGAACCTCGCGGCGGATACGTTGAGCCAAGGCAGCCAGGCCCTGAGCGCCAACACAGGGAGATTTCAACTCGGTTGACGGGTATTTGCAGCGAGGATGGATAAGCGGTTGAAAGCGCTGAGAAATATTTCAGATTTACGCTTGACACATCTTCGTTACCGGCGAATAATGCGCGCCACTTGGCTACATAGCTCAGTTGGTTAGAGCATAGCATTCATAATGCTGGGGTCCGGGGTTCAAGTCCCTGTGTAGCCACCAAGTACTAAAAACGGCTTATCGAAAGATAAGCCGTTTTTTTATGCCTCGATAAAAGCCTTCTCTCAAGTCCGCGCTGATTTGCGCCAGACGCCTCGCATCGCTACAGTCGTTCCCTATCCCCTGGCCCACGGATGGAGCGACACATGCTTGCAGATCTGAAACCCAATCTTCATCGCCTGTCAGCCGTTTCGCTGCTGGCTGTCGCCCTGGCCCTGGTTGCCTGTAAAGCCCCGCCCTCCTCCACAACCCCAGCATTGCCCATTGCACCGGAGATCGCCTCCGGCTACCGCACCGACTTGCAGACCCGCCATGCCGACAAGCACATGGCCGCGGCGGCCAACCCGCTGGCAGCCGAAGCCGGACGGCAGATGTTGCGGCGCGGCGGTTCGGCCATCGACGCGGCGATTGCCATGCAGGCGGTGCTGACCCTGGTGGAACCGCAGTCCTCCGGGATCGGTGGCGGTGCATTCATTGTGTTGTGGGACGGCAAGGCAGTACGTACTTACGACGGTCGCGAAACGGCACCGGCCGGCGCCACCGAGAGACTTTTCCTGCAAGCAGATGGCAAACCCATGCCGTTTACCGCCGCGCAGATAGGCGGCCGTTCCGTGGGCACACCGGGCGTGTTGCGGGCGCTGGAGCTGGCCCATCGCAAACATGGCCGACTTGAATGGGCCACGCTGTTCGAACCGGCCATCGCGTTGGCCGAACAGGGTTTTGCGATCTCACCCAGGTTGCACTCGATGATTGCGGCCGACGCATCCTTACCGGGGTCGCCGGACATGGCCGCCTATTTCCTGAACGCCGATGGCAGCCCGAAAGCGGTCGGTACGCGGCTGAAAAATCCCGCTTTGGCCGACGTGCTCAAGCGCATCGCCAGCGAAGGCCCCGACGCCTTGTACAAAGGGCCGATTGCCGAAGAAATCGTCGCCAAGGTGCAGGAGCATGCCAACCCCGGCAGCCTGTCATTGAATGATCTCCAGGGCTACGCCGCTCGGGAACGTGCGCCGCTTTGCACTGACTACAAGCGCTGGCAAGTCTGTGGCATGGCGCCCCCGTCTTCGGGCGGGATCGCCGTGGCGCAGATCCTCGGAACCTTGCAGGCATTGGAGCAGCGCGACAGCCGCACCGCCCTAGCCCCCATGAAACCCGTCAAGACCGAGAAACCCGCCGGCATTGAGCCGACGCCCGAAGCAGTGCATCTGATCGCCGAAGCCGAACGCCTGACCTACGCCGACCGTGCGCTGTATGTTGCTGACTCGGACTTCGTCCCCGTGCCGGTCAAAGGGCTAATCGATCCCGGTTATCTGGCCAGCCGCGCGAGCCTGATCGGCCCACGCAGCATGGGCATCGCCAAACCCGGCACACCGCCGGGCGTCCAGGTGGCCTACGCCCCGGACCGTTCGCCCCTGCGCATCTCCACCTCGCAAGTGGTGGCAGTGGATGACCAGGGTGGCGCCGTGTCGATGACCACCACGGTGGAGTCAGCGTTCGGCTCACACCTTATGGTCCGGGGCTTCATGCTCAACAACCAGATGACCGACTTCTCGTTCATACCCGAAGAAAATGGGCAAAAGGTCGCCAACCGCGTCGAACCCGGCAAACGCCCCCGCTCGTCCATGGCGCCGACCCTGATCTTCGATCGCCAGAGCGGTGAACTGCTGGCCGCTGTCGGCTCACCGGGCGGCTCCCAAATCATCGAATACGTCGCCAAGTCAGTGATCGGCCTGCTGGACTGGGACTTGGACGCGCAAACCGCCATCAATCTTCCCAACTTCGGCAGCCGCAACGGCCCCACCGAACTGGAACAAGGTCAATTCAGCCCGACGCTGATCCAGGCGTTGAAAAACAAAGGCCATGCCGTGAGTGAAATCGACATGACCAGTGGGACCCAGGCGATCGTCCGAGTCCGTGATGCCCAGGGCAAAACCTCACTGGCCGGTGGAGCGGACCCGCGGCGTGAGGGCCAGGCGCTGGGGGATTGAGCGTCGCGGCTATCCGGACGGTCTGCGAAGTCGCGTCGCCGGCCATCGCGAGCAGGCTCGCTCCCCCAGGAGTCAGGCCTTGGGGGCGTCGCTCTGCGGTTGGTAAATCAGCAGATCGGCAGGCTGACATTGCAGATAGCTGCAAATCGCTTCGAGGGTAGCCAGGCGAATACCCTTGACCTTTCCTTGCTTCAATAAGGAAAGGTTGGCTTCAGTAATGCCTATCGCGGCGGCAAGGTCCTTGGATTTAACCTTGCGCGTCGCCAGCATCACATCAAGTTGAATAACGATAGGCATAGGGTTCTCAAACGAAAGTTCGGTTTTCTGAATCGACTTCACTGGCCCGGGACAATATCCGGGCAATGATTGCAATGCAGGCTGCAAGAAACAACGCGACAAACGACGGGGCGGTAACACTGAAGGTAAGCAAACGCTGACCGACCGGTGCGTTGATCGTCACCAGCAGGCTGAGAAACGGCTCACACAGGAAATCCAGCAGCACCCACAGCGCCACAGCGCGACCTACCTTCCCCAGGCAAACGGCTGCGTCGCTGGAAAAGTACTCGCCTTGGGCATATCGCTGGAACAACTGCCGCAAATGGCCCAGCCCGAACGCCAGTGCCAGCAGCGGTATGCTCGACAACAGCATTGCGCCAAGGCATTGCCAGCCAGTCAAGCGCATAGCCTCTGCTGACAAGCTCGACAGCTGTCGCTCGGTCAGGGCAAAGCCCAGACCGTATTCTGAAGCAACGTCAGGAAACAGCCAGACCCCGGCGTTGAGGACCATCATCGTGATAATGAAGAGAAGTGTGATGACAGCCATGCGCTGGCTGTACAGGGCGAGACGATTCGAAGACATAGGAGGCTCCACAGAACAAAGGAAGCGCGAACCATAGCGTCTAAATTATCGCCAAACAATAATTAATATGTAAAAAACGATAATATCGAACTCAAGTCGACAACTGATTGGCAAACTGGCTCACGGCATCGACCACCTTCTTCGCTCCATCCTGAATCTCGACGATCACCGTCCCCGCCTCCGCTGCCAGGGCCAGGCCCTGTTCGGCCTGGTGCTGGCCGTCGGTCATCAGTGCCACGGCGTTGCGGGCCATGTCCTGGTTCTGGCGAACCACGCCGACGATCTCATCAGTGGCCTGACTGGTACGCGACGCCAGTTGCCGCACTTCATCAGCCACCACCGCGAAGCCCCGGCCCTGCTCACCAGCCCGGGCGGCTTCGATGGCCGCATTGAGCGCCAGCAGGTTGGTCTGTTCGGCAATACCGCTGATGGTCTTGACGATGGTGCCGATCACCAGCGATTGCTCATTCAGGGCCTCGATGCCTTCGCCGGCGGATTGCATGTGCCGGGCCAGGTCGCGCATCACATCCACGGCCTGGGTCACCACGGTAGTGCCGCGCTGGGCGCTGCTGTCGGTTTGCAACGAGGTGCTGTAGGCAATGCTGGCCGCCTCGGCGACGGCTTTTTCCTGGTTGACCTGATCGGTGATGTCCGTGGCGAACTTGACCACTTTGTACAGTCGTTCGTTGGAGTCGAGCACCGGGTTGTAAGAGGCTTCCAACCAGACCTCACGGCCGTTGCTGTCCAGGCGTTTGAAGCGACCGGCCACAAACTCGCCGCTATTGAGACGCTGCCAGAACTGCTGGTAGGTGGCGCTGTTGTATTCCTCCGGCTCGCAAAACATTCGGTGATGCTTGCCCTTGATCTGCGCCAGGCTGTAACCCATGGCATTAAGGAAGCGATCATTGGCTGTCAGTATGTGACCGCCCAGGTCGAATTCGATCAGCGCCGTTGAACGCACCAGCGCACCAATGAGGTTTTCATGCTCGCGCGACGCCTCGATGGTACGAGTCAGGTCGCTGGAGTACATCGAGAAATAGCGGATTCGCCCATCAGTCGCCCGTACCGGTTGGAGAATCGAACGCAACCAGGCTTCCTTACCGTTGCCCCGGAGCAGCCGTACGGCGCCGGAGAAATGCTCGCCTCGAGTCAGCGCCGTCTTGAAACGCAACTGGAACTCATTGGACTTCAGGTAAGCCGGCACCAGCTCTTCGACAGACCGGCCGATGAGGTCCTGGGTCTTGTAGTGCATTTCGTCGAGGAAGTTCTGATTGACCGTTTGCACCCGCCCTTCGGCATCCAGCGTGAGGGCCAGCATCTCGCGGTCCAGACTCTCCTTCACCTGCACAAGGCTGGACAGTTCCTGGCGAAGAGCCGAAAGCTCCTGCTTCAAGCGTTTATTGAACATGGCATGCTCCGAGAGCAGGAGAGTTAGGTGGCCTGTTCTCTTGCCATCGGCTCGCCGATTTTTTTCTAAAGAGCGCCACAGGCCGCGTCTGAAAATAATCCTGCGCGCTCGCGAACCCGGATTAACCTCCATGGTCACTGGAGTGTTCCAGTGTTGGCGCCTGCACGCCAATACCATGCCGCACCCAATACCTATAACCATAAAAACCGAGGTAATTGCCGTGACCACCGACATACAAGACAGCCGTTCCGCCCGCTTCGCCCTGCGTTGCTCCAGTTTTGCCGAGCGCTGGTTCCCTGACTCCTGGGTGTTTGCCGCACTGGCGGTACTGGTGGTAGCGGTGGCGACACTGTTCATCGGCGCCAAGCCCACGGCCGCCGCCATGGCGTTCGGCGATGGCTTCTGGAGCCTGATACCGTTCACCATGCAAATGGCCTTCGTGGTGATCGGCGGTTACGTGGTCGCCAGCTCGCCGCCGGCTGTCAAACTGATCGATCGCCTGGCCCGCATCCCGAAGAATGGCCGCTCTGCGGTGGCCTGGGTCGCGCTGATCTCCATGGTCGCGTCGCTGCTCAACTGGGGTCTTTCCCTGGTATTTGGCGGTTTATTGGTACGTGCCCTGGCCCGTCGCACCGATCTGAAAATGGACTATCGTGCCGCCGGCGCCGCCGCTTACCTGGGCCTGGGCGCGGTTTGGGCACTGGGTTTGTCTTCGTCGGCGGCGCAATTGCAGGCCAACCCGGCCAGCCTGCCACCATCGATCCTGTCGATTACTGGGGTCATTCCATTCACCCAGACCATTTTTCTCTGGCAATCCGGGGTGATGTTGCTGGCGTTGATCGTGATCTCGCTGATCGTGGCCTATGCCACCGCTCCCGGCCCGAACAGTGCCCGTGACGCCGCCGCCTGCGGGATAGACCCTAGCTTCAGCATGCCAGCGTTGCAGCCTCGCACCCGCCCGGGAGAGTGGCTGGAACATAGCCCGCTGCTGACCATTGCCCTGGCGTTGCTGGCCGCCGGCTGGTTGTTCCACGAGTTCTCGACCAAACCTGCGATAAGCGCCATCTCCGGGCTTAACACTTACAATTTCCTGTTCCTGATGCTTGGCGCGTTGCTGCATTGGCGGCCGCGCAGCTTTCTCGATGCCGTGGCGCGCGCGGTGCCGACCACCACCGGCGTACTGATCCAGTTCCCGTTGTATGGCTCGATTGCCGCGCTGCTGACCACGGTCAAGGGTAGCGACGCCCAGACACTTGCCCATCACATATCCACCTTTTTCGTACAGATCGCGTCCCACGATACCTACGCCGTGTTGATGGGCGCCTACTCGGCGGTGCTGGGCTTTTTCATTCCATCGGGAGGCGGCAAATGGATCATCGAAGCCCCCTATGTCATGCAGGTGGCCAATGATCTGAACTATCACCTGGGGTGGGCGGTACAGATCTATAACGCCGCCGAAGCGCTGCCAAACCTGATCAATCCGTTCTACATGCTGCCGCTGCTGGGGGTGTTGGGGCTCAAGGCCCGGGACCTGATCGGTTTCTCCTTCGTGCAACTACTGGTTCACACGCCATTGGTGCTGGTGCTGCTGTGGGCACTGGGGACGACATTGTCTTATCTACCGCCTGTGATGCCATAAAGCCATAAAAAAGGGTCGATATTTTCGTCGGCCCACTTTTTCTTCGCTCCGGTCTGTTTCAGTATGGCTACACCCTGTTCGAGGGGTCCACACGCTGAAAAGGATCTGAGCATGTCCAAACTCGCCGTACTTTCTTTTGCCACCCTGGCCTTCAGTGCCGCCGCCCACGCCGCCGACATCGACGTATACCTTGGCAGTACCGAACGCGTCACCCGTCTCTTCGCTTATCCCAATAACTGCAACGTCATTTGCTTTCGCGACTGGACGCTGGAGCAGACCGTCGAGCATTACCTGAGCCAAAGTGTGCAACGCGATGGCTATAGCAAGGCCAAGGTCAGCGTCAAACGCGATAACGATAAAGTCTATGCCAGCATCAGCGGAGTGCCGAAGGGTTACGGTCAACCACTGACTGCGCTGCTCGACGCCGGTGACCTGGCATACAACGGGGCCAGCAAACTCAACAGCGATAACAAATGGGCCTACGACTGGTACCTGTTCCTGCCACTGGGCATGGCTCTGGAGAACCGCAAGAGCATCGAGTTGCTGCACTTCCCGCCGGATTACTCCCTGACCCAGGCGCAGGACTATCTGGAGTCGGCCACCACCGATCGCTGGGCCACGCTGCTGACCGCCAACGGCATCGCCGCCGAACAGACCCCGGCCTACCAGACCATCATCGACATCGCGCCCATCGCCGCCCCATCCGATGCCGGTCAGGCGCTGGGCGGGGTCTACGACTATTTCAACGATTACCAGACCACCATGGTCAAGGAGGTCAGTCAAAACACCAGCGGAGAAACGCTGCCGATGGTGGCCTTCGGCGCTCCCGTGCGGAACTGGATCAAGACACAGTACGGCCAGACCGTGAACGTGCTCGGCCTGGCAACCATTACTCCGTCTGCGGGCGTCAAGGTTCCGGTCCTGGGTTCCAACCACCCGAGCTACATCTGGTATGCCGCCGATCCTGACAGCTACGACGGTGACCAGGCCAAGGCGGATGCGGCCGGTTTGAAAGTCATGGGCCAGGACCTGAGCGCTGCATGCTGGCAAGCCGGCATGGGCAGCAAACCGGGCACCGATCCGACGGCGCAATTGAACCAATGCACACAGACCTGGCAGGTCACGCAAAAGGAAGAAACCTGTGAGCTGTTCTATACCTCGATCCGCAAGCTGTCTGCGGACGATGCCGCGAAAAAATGCGCGGAGCCGGCGATCAAATCACAACTTCCACAATTGAAAGTCCCTATGCCAGCGCTGCCTGACGCGGTGTAAACCCAAGGGCTTTCCCGCGTAAGCCTGCGCTCACGCGGGAAAGCGCCTTTGGCTCCTGTCAGAGTCGACAGTAGATGTCGTTTCAAGGTTGCGCGAAGCTAGGCAGGTTTCAACGACCGCTGGCAGGATCGCCAGCGCCAGAAGGCCGAGCGTCCTACGCGACAGGGACCGTCATGACCACCTTCCTTGCAGACAACGCTTTCTCAGCGAACCGGGACGGCATCTATCCCGAGAAACAACTCAGCACGCGCATGGGTTATCCATCCAGGCGCGATTTCGAAGTGCGCCAGACGACTAACGGCCGCGGCAATGGCATCGTCGCCCGCAGGCGGTTTGCGCCGTTGGAAAGGATGTGCAGGGTATCGGGGCTGATCGTGAGCCGACGACGCCTGCATACACTGCAGATCCTGCCGGACATCCACATGTATGACCCGCGCTTCGCCGGATTGCTGCAGCACTCCTGCAGCCCGAATGTTTTCCTGGACATGAGCGAACTGTGGTTATGGGCGCTGACCACCATCGAGGAAGGTGACTGCCTGACGATGGATTACGCCAGTACCGAACAGAAATTGTATCGACAGTTCGCCTGCCGGTGCGGTTCGTCCAACTGTCATGGCTGGATCACAGGCTATGACGAACCGCCCAACGAGCGAGGGATGAAATTTCTGCGGCACTGGCGTCGCCGCTGTCATCGCGACTGAATGAACCGAATCAGGGCGCGTCGACCGGACGCAACCGATACTGCGGCGGCAACTGCTCGAAACCGCTGATCGTCGTATCCAGGCTTTTCCAGCGGCCATCCTTGATCCCGTAGATACAGCCGTGGATCGACAGTTTCTGCCCGCGATGCCAAGCGTTCTGCACGATGCTGGTATGGCCGACGTTGGCCACCTGCTGGATCACGTTGAGCTCGCACAAACGATCCACGCGCTCTTCTTCGGTCGGCAATTGGGCCAACGTTTCGCGGTGCTCGTAGTAGAGGTCGCGAATCGAACGCAGCCAACCGTCGATCAGACCCAGTTGACGATCCTGCATCGAGGCACGCACGCCGCCACAGCCGTAATGCCCGGTGACCAGGATATGTTTGACCTTGAGCACGTCCACCGCGTATTGGATCACCGACAGGCAGTTGAGGTCGGTGTGCAGCACCACGTTGGCCACGTTACGGTGCACGAACAGATCGCCGGGCAGCATGCCGACGATCTCGTTGGCCGGCACCCGCGCATCGGAACAGCCGATCCACAGATACTCAGGGGTTTGCTGACGGGCCAGCTTGGAAAAGAAGTCAGGATCTTCCTGCTTGATCGCATCGGCCCAGCGTGCGTTGTTATCAATCAGATCTTGTAATTCGTTCATGCTATCTAGCCCTCGAGAATAGTGCGCAACTTTGACAGACGACCGCCTGTCGAGGTCACGTCCAGAATGCCGTTGGAATTCTCGCCACGGCTGTGGGTCCACCCAGTAAGCCCCACAGTATGAGGAATTGCCATGAATGATTCACGACGTCCTTTCGACGCGGTTCAACCGGAACCCATCGACGATAACGAAGACCGCATGGGCTCGATGCATGAACTGGAATTCGACGAACAAGAGCCCAGCGCGAAAATCGGTGACGAACTGCCGGAAAACGAACGCGAGCAGTTGATGCCTCGTGAACGCGTGCGTGAAGCCGGGCTGACAGGGGCCTCGATGGATGATCACGAAGCCACCGACGACGACATGAGCCCGGAAACACTGATCCGCGAAGACGGTGCCCGGGACGCCCATGAGGCCGGTGACGATGGGCAGGCCGACTGGGACCTCAGCGTTGTGGATGAAGATGATATTGGCGGGGGCGACGGGCTGGATGAAGCGGAAATGGCCGATATCGACCCGCTGGATGGCAAGCGCTGATCGCACCTGAGGGTCGTTAGCACTGTCACCATCGCGAGCAGGCTCGCTCCCACATTGATTTCTGTGTGGCCTCAAAATTTGTATCCACCGCCAATTCCCTGTGGGAGCGAGCCTGCTCGCGATGGCGGTGGTTCGGCCAGAAACGAACGAAGGGAAACTCAATCGACCAAAGTACAGGCCATGACCACCGCATCTTCACGTCCGCCCACCGCAGGGTAGTAGTCGCGCCGCCGGCCAATTTCATTGAAACCGTAGCGCTCATACAACCGGAAGGCCGTGCGATTACTGTCACGTACTTCTAGGAAACACTCCCGAGCCTCGGCTTTGTAGGCAATGGACATCAGGTGCTCCAGCAGCCGCAAACCCAAGCCACGCCCCTGGTTTTCCGGTTTGACGGTGATGTTGAGCAGGTGCGCTTCATCCAGGATGATCTGCACCACGCCGTGGCCCACTTGCTGCTGGCCTTCGAACATTAGCCAGATCTGGTATTTACCCAGCCCGTCGAGGAAGATCCCCCGGGTCCAGGGGTGGCTGTAGGCCGCGTATTCGATTTTCAGCACAGCGTCGAGGTCCGCCTCGGTCATCGGGCGGAACGATACAGCGTCACTCATTCGATTCTTTCCAGCGCGCCATCAGCCGGCGCATGGCTTGCCAGACATCAGCCTTGCGCTGTGGCGTTTCCATTAACAATTCCAGGCCGGGCAACGCCCAGGCCGAGCCCAGGCCTTCGACCTGCAGTTCGCGATTGAACGCTTGCGCATCCACCTCGCCAGCAAATTTCACCGCCGGCAGACCGATCAGCCACAGGCACGCGCAGGGCTCGTCTTCAAGCCGCGCCGAGACAAAACCCTGGACAAAATCGCGTGCCGCTTCCGGCCCCTGGTCCATGGTCCCGCGGGACAACAACGGCCAGCGCACCGGCTCGCCAATGATCTGTGGGCTGTCCGGCAGACCGGCGGCGCGCAGCATGTCCTTGAGCAACAGATACGCCGGATCGCGGCTTTGAAACGGTTCGCCCGTGGGCAGTTCCACCAGTAGCAGGCAACGCCCTGCCCGTAGCAGTTGCAGCGCGAAACGCGGCGGTGCGACGTAAGGTGCCTTGACCGGGGCCGGGGTCTCATCGGCGGCCTCTACCGGTTTGGCGTTGGTGCGGGTCGAAGCCAGGCTTGGGCGCGGGACCTCGATTTTCGGTCGCTCGACCACGGGCGCCACCGGCTCGGCAACCGTCCTGGCCACGGGCGCAGTCACGACTGGCTCGATCTCGATCGGCTCGGGCGTTTCCAGCAGCTCGGGCCGCGACGGGGCGGCGAACGGCAATTCGGTACGCGGCAGCCAGTTGACCACCTGCATGGCGGTCAGATAGGCGCGGCGGCGGGACTCGATAAGCAAGGGTCGGCCACTTGTGGATAACTGAAAGTGGGAGGGATTCTACCGCCCTTCGAGACAGATCGCTTCCCTGTTGAATCAATAGTTGAGCGATTCAACCGACAGTCCGTCTCAGGGGTGAATCGCAACCGGCCTGATGCAGTACAATCGCCCCTTTTAATTGCCAACCCGACGGCCATTGCGATGATCGAACCCAAGCGCGTCTTGCGCGCCCTCGCTGAACACTGGGCATTGCTGGAACCTTTGTGCGAGCACTTCGACCAGGGCACCCTGAGCCTCAACGAATTGCGTTCACAATTGGCCGCCCAACAACTGGACAGCACGCCCCAGGACATCACCAATCTGCTGGACGTGTGGATCCGCCTGGACATCCTCGTACCGGTGGCAAAAAGCCCGAACCGTTTCGAGCTCAACGCCCAGATCCATGACTTCCTCGCCTACCTGCGCCGCGAACACCGCCTCGGCCTGTGCCTGGAAATCGAAGCTTACCTGCGCCACCTCGAGCGTCTGGCCGGCTACATCCAGGACGCGTTCGACATTCGCGACGGCAACGACCTGGCCCGCCAGTTGCGCCTGCTCGACATGCGCGTGCGGGACGTCCTCAAGAAACTCGCCAACGACGAACAGGCCCTGGTAGCGGTGGCCGAACGGGCCAAGACCAGCGACCGGCAGATTCCGCTGCGCCAGCGTTACGCTGAAGTGCTGGCGACCTGGGACGAATACGTCGAGCCGATGATCCAACTGGTGAACGCCGACGGCGCGTTCGAGCAAGGCGTACGCAAGGTCGAGAATGTGCTGTTGCGCATGCTCACCGAACAGCAGCGCCTCGGGCACCTGGTGGACGACGACATGCTGCTGCGCACCCACGCGCGCATCCTCGAGATGCAGACCAGCGCCCAGTTGACCCTGCGCCATGCCCGTGAATTGCTGTTGCCGCTGCGCGAAGAGGCCCGCCGCCACAACGCCGTGACCCGTGGCGCCGCGTTGGCCCTGGCCGCCATTCGCCGCAAAGGCCTCGATGCCGTGCCGCAGGCCGCCATGCCGCTATTCACCCGGCCGCAAAGCACCTTCCTGGGCAGCGCCAGCCAGGTCGAAGCCTATGTCTATGCCCTGGCCCGTTTCGAACCGAAACCGGCGCGTTTCCCCAAATCCCACAAGACCCACAAGGGTGGCGAGGCACCTCGCGCGCCGCGCACCGTACGTGAGATGGTCGAGCGTTGCGAAGACGCGCTGCCAATGCCGGACCTGATGACCTGGTTGCTGGAGCAGGAGCCGGACGGCGCCACCGACGAATTGCTGTACTGGTTCTCGCGCCTGTCGCGGGAAAAACGCTTCAAGCGC
This sequence comes from Pseudomonas sp. NFACC45, assembly GCF_900113505.1. NCBI lineage: Bacteria > Pseudomonadati > Pseudomonadota > Gammaproteobacteria > Pseudomonadales > Pseudomonadaceae > Pseudomonas > Pseudomonas sp. NFACC45. Next base: position 7,688 of record NZ_FOPO01000003.1, on the reverse strand, counting down.
GAGCGTCTGGAACGCCGCGACTATCACACTCACGAGCATCAGGTCAGCCTGCGCTCCTTCGCCCTGCTCTCGGCTGGCGACACCGCCGCCGAGGATTCTGCGAGCATCCCCCATGCATCTTGATCTATCCGAACTGTCCCAGCTGGCGCCGATCTTTCGCGAGCTGTTCAAGGGCTACCACGTCAGCCGCCGTGACCCGGAGCTGTACGCGCAACTGTCCAACTTCCAGGACCAGTACCGCACGCTGTTCAAGGCCCTGGGCTTCGAACTGGTGTGCGATACTCGCGGTTTCTACTACTTCGTGCCGGACCTGGCCGCCGCCGCGGTGAACAAGACTGCCCAACGCCTGGCGCTGTTCACCTTCATTCTCGTCGAGCACCTGGCCGACCAGGGCCGCGACCCGATTGCCGTGCTCGACGGTGGTAGCCTGGGCCGCGATGAATTGCCTTCGTTGCTGGAAAAGTACCGCGACCTGTTCCTTCAGGCCGAAGTGCAGACCCAGGAAGAGTTGGAAGAAAAAATCATGCGCCGCATGACCCAGCTGGGTTTTGCCGGCGAAGAGAACGGTGTCTACCGTTTCCTGCCACCGATGCACCGCTTCCTCGACGTCTGCCTGTCGGTCCAGCAGGACCGCGACCTGGCCGCCAGCCTGCACAGCGTGCTGCCGTTGCCGGCACCGGTATTGATCGACGAAGACAGCGACGAAAAACTGCTGCAGACCGACGATCCGCTGGACCTCAGCGAATTCGAAGGTGAAAGCGAAGAAGACGCACTGGCCCGCGCCATTGCCGAAGAACAGGAGACCGACGCATGAGCAAGGAACGCTACGGCATCCGCCGCTTTGCCCTTTTGAACACCGCCGGCTACAGCCTCGGCCTGTTCCCGCTGGAAGAACCGCTGTCGGTCTACGGCGCGAACAACCTTGGTAAATCCGCGTCGATCAACGCCCTGCAGTTCCCGATCCTGGCGCGCATGTCGGACATGAGCTTCGGCAAGTACAGCCTGGAGCAATCCCGGCGGTTCTACTTTGCCTCGGACACCAGCTACATCCTGGTGGAAGTCGCCCTGCCCCACGGCCCGCACGTGATCGGTGTGGTCGGGCGCGGCCCTGGCGGCGGTTTCGGCCACCAGTTCTTTGCCTACGCCGGCAAGCTGGACCTGGCCCATTATCAGAAAGACGACACCTGCCTGCGTCAGAAAGAGCTGTTCACCAATCTGGAGCGCGAAGGCCTCAAAGCCTACGAACTCAAGCCCGATGAATTGCGCCGCCTGCTGGTGGGCGGTCATACCTCGATTCCGCTGGACCTGACGCTGATCCCGCTGCGCTCCACCAGCGAGCAAAGCCTCAAGACCTTCCGCGCGCTGTTCATCAACCTGTTGCACATGCGCGAAATTACCGCGGCCAAGCTCAAGCAACTGTTCCTCGACGCGTTCGAGCACAGCCTGCGTTCCGGTAGCGTGGATTACATCGCCGCGTGCGAAGAAGCCTTCCGCGATGTACGACGCATGGAACAGGACTACAACTCCCTGGTGGCCGCCGGTCCATTGGTGGAAGCGCTGGCCAATGGCGTGAAGCAGCGCGATGTCCTACGCGGCAAACTGCATCGCCTGTCACCGTTGCTCGACTCGTTGCTGGGTACTTGGTCGGACTACGCCAGTGCGCGCAAGGAAGAGCTGACCATCCAGGCCGAACACTACCGCAACGAACAGGATTCGTTGCAGAACGACCAGCGCGGCGGCACTCAGGAACTGATGCGCCTGGAACGGGAAATCAGCGGCATCCAGCGCTGGATCGGCGAGCTGTCGGTGCTCAAGAACCGCTTCGCCCTGGTGGATGACGTCAAGGTCCTGGAGCAACAACTGCTCGCGGCCAAGGATGCCCACGATGAACTGGCCGGCGCCCTCGCCCAGTCCCGCCAGTTCAGCGCCGAAGACCTGGAGGAGCGTCTGCGGGATCTGGAAAAGCGCCTGAAGTCGGTCAAGCAGCAACTCGATCACGCTGACAACAACAGCTACGCCCGCCTGCGGGAAGAATTCTCGCAGCAGGACGTCGAACGCTTGATGCGCCTGTTCAACAGCGCCTTGTTCAGCCTGCCGCTGGGTGAGCACGGCATCGCGCTGGACGAGAACGGCGAGTGGGTCAAATCCATGGAACTGATCCTCGACGGCTTCAAAGGTGAGCGCTTCGAAGTACCGGGCCTGTCCATCGACCTGTCCCATATCGAACCGCCGGCCCTGCAAGCCTTGGCCGACCGCGCCGCACTGCGGGACCAGAAAGAACGCCTGGAAAAAGAACTCAAGCAGCTCAAGACCCAGCAAGCGGTGGCCGCCGACCGCGCCGCGAGCAAGACCCAGACCGAGGCGCTGTACCAGCAGGTGCTGGATGCGCAAAAAGCCTTGGAAGACTTCCGTCGCACGCAGACCCTGAGCGCCGAAGAAGGCGAAAAGCTCGAACAACTCGCGCAGATGGAAGCCGCCCAGGACGAACTCAAGCGCTCCAGCGATGCCTTCACCGAACGTGTCCAGCAGTTGTCCGCCAAGTTGCAACTGGTGGGCCGGCAGATCGCCGACATGGAAGCCAAGCAACGCACCCTCGACGATGCCCTGCGCCGTCGTCAATTGTTGCCGGCGGACCTGCCGTTTGGCACGCCGTTCATGGACCCGGTTGACGACTCCATGGATAACCTGCTGCCGCTGCTCAATGACTACCAGGACAGCTGGCAGGGCCTGTTGCGGGTCGATGGCCAGATCGAAGCGCTGTACGCCCAGGTCCGCCTCAAGGGCGTGGCCAAGTTCGACAGCGAAGATGACATGGAGCGCCGCCTGCAACTGTTGATCAACGCCTATGCCCACCGTACCGACGAAGCCTTGACCCTGGGCAAGGCACGGCGTGCGGCGGTGACTGACATTGCCCGGACCCTGCGCAACATCCGCAGCGACTACGACAGCCTCGAGCATCAACTGGCGCTGTTCAACCGCGAGATCAACAAACGCCAGGTGTCCAACCTGCAGAGTTTCCGGATCGTTCTGGCCCCCAACAAGGAAGCGCTCAAGCACATCGACCAGATCATCCACAGCGCCGGCCAGTACGAGGAAGGCGAGACCCTGTCGGTGTTCGACCTCAGCCAGAGCGCCGAGCAGGACAACAAGAACGAAGAGGCCAAGGAATACCTGGCCCGTCTGGTGGCGGCCAACCACAACCAGCTCGGCCTCAAGGACCTGTTCGAACTGGCCTTCGAGATCACCAAGGTCAACGGCCAGCCAGTGATCCACACCGATATCGATGGCGCGGCGTCCAACGGCACCACGATGACCATCAAGGCGCTGACCAACATGTATTTGTTGCTGCACCTGATGGATCGCGAACAGGCCGGTCGCGTGCGTCTGCCGTACTACCTTGACGAAGCGGCAGACATCGACGAGAAAAACCAGGCCGCGCTGCTGGAAACCAGTTTGCAGCTGGGTTTTGTGCCGATCCTGGCCAGTGTGAAGCCGCAAGTCTGCGCCAGCGTCGCCATCGACCTGGAAGGCGGCAGCGGCCCCAACGGCATCTACATCGACGAGGCGGACTGGAAGTACATACGCCGTCACGATGCGGTGAAAGCCACGGTGAACGTGCAGGCCGACGAGCCGGAGCTGGATCCGGTTTGAGGTGAATAGCCGGATACAAAAAAGGCCGCGATCCCATGGATCGCGGCCTTTTTCATTGCGGTGGGCTTTTCAGGATCATCGCGAGCAGGCTCGCTCCCACAGGTTTAGCGTCGTTCGTGACAATCCGGCAAGACACTCATTGGGTGGGGGCAAATCTGCTCGCGATGGCGGCAGAACAGCCTGACTTCCCCCATCACTTACCCAGCTTGATCTTCGGCGCCCAGGTCAGCCACTCCTCTTCAAACTGATCAAACAACGGGAACGTCTGCTCCGGTCGCGCCGGGTTGCCCATTCGCTCGCCATCCGGGGTGGCAAAAGCAATGCCGCCCTGGATCAGCGTCTCCAGCGACTCAGTCCGCACTGTCGCGCCTTTGAACAACCCGAAGTCCATGCCGAAGCCACTGGTGTTCCAGAACCGCGTGCCGCTGCGCACCAGTGGCGCGTACTTGGGTTCGATCAGGATATGGACCAGCACACGGTCCGCCGTCTGGCCCAATTCATAGCCGGTCACCTTGCCCACAGTAATCTCGCGATACGTCACCGGCACGCCGGTCTTCAACGAACCACGGCGAGCGGCGCTCAACACCAGGCTCAGACCGGCTTCAGGAACAACGTTTTGCGGTGGGCTGGCGAGGGCCACGAAGTTTTTCTGCGGCCCCAGGTTTTTCACCGGTGGCTGTACTTCGATGTACTGGCCGGTCACCAGCGTCTCCAGGTTCGAGGTCTTCATCAGCCCCAGTTCGGGCTTGACCACCCAGAACTGGGAGCCAACCCGAGCAATACGCTCCGGCACTTCGGTGATACGTGCGGTGAGCAGGATGGATTGCATGTCGGCGCTGAGGTCCACGTCCTCGATCTTGCCCACATCCAGCCCTTTGAAACGAATCGGCGTGCCGCTGCGCAAACCATCGGCACGATCGACTTTGATCGTCACTATTGTGCCTTTCTGTTGCGCGGCTTCGCGGTCCGCATGCAGGCGGAACCGTGGGATGCGCCTTTTCAACGGCACATTGGGTTCCGGCGTCTCGAAAGAAATGCCGCCGGCCATCAGGCTTTGCAGGGATTCGCTCTTGACCTGGATACCCCCCGTCAAACCACCCGTGAGCGTAATCCCACTGGCATTCCAGAACCGGGTCGATCCGTTGACCAGACCTTCGTATTCCTTCTCGATGTGCACACCAATGATCAACTGCTTTTTCTTGCGGGAGAACTGGTAGCTCTGCACCGATCCAACCTTGACCTGTTTGTAGAGAATCGGACTGCCGACCTCCAGTGAGCCCAGGTTTTCAGTGAGCAGGACCAGGTGCAGCCCGGGCGAGCGCAAGTCCAGCGGTGGCGCCTTTGGCCTGGCTTCAAATTCACGCTGCGGCGCACCACCTTTGTCACCGGGACGTATGGCGATGTAGTTACCTTTGACCAGTGCCTCAAGGCCCGTAATCCCTGCGAGGGAGATCGACGGCTTGACCACCCAGAACTGGGTGCCGGTCACCAGGTAATCTTCAGCCAGTGGGTCGAGGGTCAATTCAGCGGTAGCGCTGGACAGGTCCGGATCGACCTTGAGGTTCTTCAGGCTGCCCACCTGGATGCCTTTGTACATCACCGGGGTACGACCGGCCTGCAATCCTTCGAAGTCGCTGAGCTTGACCTTCACGCGGATGCCGGCAGCGGCTGCGTCGAAGTCTTCATAAAGACGGAACGGCAGGCTCGGGTCCGTGGGCGGACTGTCCTTGCGACTCTCCGGCGTGGCGAACGCGATACCACCGGCCACGATGCTCGCCAGGGATTCGCTGCGCACTTTGACGCCCGACAGGTTGGCATCGATGCTGATGCCGCTGGCATTCCAGAAACGCGTATGTTTACGCACCAGGCTGGCATAAGTCGGTTCGATGTAGATTTTGATCTCGACCGTGCCCTGGTCCTCGGACAGCAGGTAGCTTTTCACCTGTCCGACCTGGATCTGTTTATAGAACACCGGGCTGCCACGGTTCAGCGAGCCCAGGCGCTCGGCCTTGAGGGTCAGGTGCAAACCGGGCTTGGCGTCCGATAGCGGCGGTTCTTCGGCCAGGGCCTTGAATTTACGGATCGGCTCTCCTTCCCCCGGGCTGATAGCCACGTAGTTACCGGAAACCAGGGTTTCCAGGCCGGTGATCCCGGCCAGGGTCACGCTCGGCTTGACCAGCCAGAAACGTGTCCCGGTCTTGAGGTATTGCTCGACGTCCTTGTTCATCTCAATGGTCGCAACCACGCCCTTCGAGCTGCCTTCGTCATCGAGCTTGAGGGTCTTCACTTTACCGACCGGCATACCCTTGTAAACGACTTCAGTCTTGTTGACCTGAATGCCCTCGCCGCTTTCAAAGCGCACGTTGATCTCGATGCCGGTTTCGTTATAAGCCCGCCAGCCGAGCCAGCCACCAATAATCAAGGCAATCAGCGGCAAGACCCAAATCGCGGACCAGTTCGAAGCCGGTCGGGTTTTAGCGGTAGGCAAATCAGTCATGGTCGTCATCCGACTCCGTGTTATCCCAAATCAGTCGGGGATCGAAGGTTACTGCGGCAATCATTGTCAAAATCACTACGCTGGCAAAAGCAATTGCACCAAGACCGGCTTCGACACTGGCGAGTCGACCGAAATTCACTACCGCCACCAATATGGCGATCACAAAAATGTCCAGCATCGACCAGCGCCCAATGAACTCGATAAAACGGTACATAAGGATCCGTTGCCGCGCAGACATGGGCTGGTGCCGTTGCACGGAAAACAGCAACAAGGCAATGCCTACCAACTTGAAAGTTGGAACGACGATACTGGCGATAAACACCACGGCGGCAATCGGAATCATCCCGTGCTGAACCAGCTCGATGACCCCGGCCATGATGGTGCTCGGAGCCCCTTGCCCCAACGAGTTGATGGTCATGATCGGTAGCATGTTGGCCGGAATGTAGAGAATCGCGGCAGTGACCAATAACGCCCAGGTCCGCATCAAGCTGTTCGGGCGACGAGGATGAACCAGGGCGCCGCAACGGGTACAGGTTTGTGTATCAACGTCAGCTTCCTGCCGGTTTAGCTCGTGGCATTCTGTGCAGATCAAAATACCCGCATCAATCGCCCGCATGAGCGTCCTCTCCTGATAACGCTTGCCAGATCTGATGCGGCGACATCACCACCTCCAGCCAGACCTGAACGAGCAACAAACTGATAAAACACACCAGACCAAGCCCCACGGTAATGGCCGCCATGTCTGCCAACTTGACGATAGCGACCAGCACGCCCATGAGGTAAACCTCCAGCATGCCCCAGTCGCGTAAATGGTGATAAATGCGATAGAGCAATAAGCCGTAGCTACGGCCGATATTCCAGCGAATGGTCAGTAGCACAGCCAATTGGCAAAGCAGTTTAAGCAGTGGAATGCCCATGCTGCACAGAAAAACCACCACCGATACACCTTGCATGCCGGTATTGAACAGGCCGACCACACCACTCCAAACGGTGTCTTGGGAGGATTGGCCGAGCAAATTGAGCTGCATGATGGGTAAAAAGTTCGCTGGCACATACAACAGCAGAGCGGCAATGACCAAGGCAAGACTGCGTTCGACCACATTGTGTCGGTGAGCGTAGAGCTCATACCCACAGCGCGGGCATTCGGCTTTTTCGCCATGGGCCAGCTGGGGCTTGCGCATCAACAGGTCGCACTCATGGCACGCCACCAAGTCATCCAACGGCAGATCTGACAACCGAGGGGCGTCAAACGGATCGGGCATAAAGAGCTCTGGCTCAACTAAGGTGGAGGCTATTCTAGTGCGCTGGCTTGAAAATAACTGTGCAAATTTATTCGCAGCCTCGGCGCAATTTTATTGCGGGCAAAACAAAACCCCTACCTGCATCAGCAGATAGGGGTTTCGGAATTTAATCTTGACGATGACCTACTCTCACATGGGGAAACCCCACACTACCATCGGCGATGCATCGTTTCACTGCTGAGTTCGGGATGGGATCAGGTGGTTCCAATGCTCTATGGTCGTCAAGAAATTCGGTAGCC
>NZ_FOPO01000022.1:0-27796 GCF_900113505.1 Pseudomonas sp. NFACC45 | reverse complement strand
CTGTGGGAGCGAGCCTGCTCGCGAAGGCGGCCTGACAACTCACCTCTATCTCCAGACCGATGGTCCGCACAGCCTTCCTTTCTGTATTCATTTATTGACGCCAGAATAATGGCTATCTAATATCGCGCCACTATTTTGATGTCACTTTCGATTCCTTAATCGACCTACTTCCGCGTGGATGCGTTTTTTAAATGCTGCCGCTCTAAATTTCGTTGTACGAGACTTGATCATGGACGACCGCCAACACGCCTTCCTGGCCCGCCAGCCTTCTGCTGTCCTGAAAAATCGCGAGCACTTCTGGGGCATGCCCAAGCGGGGCCTGGCGTTCCTGTTGGCCAACGTCATGTTCTGGCAACCGCTGTGGGCCCAGGCTGACGGGATCGTGGTCAGCGCACCGGGTACTGGTCTGGACCGGGCCGGTAACGGCGTGCCCATCGTCAACATCGCCAAGCCCAACGGCAACGGTCTGTCCCACAACCAGTTCAAGGACTACAACGTCGGCAGCAACGGCGTAATCCTCAACAACGCCACCGCCCGCACCCAGTCCACGCAGTTGGGCGGGATTATTGTTGGCAACTCGAACCTCAATGGCGCGGCGGCCAAGACCATCCTCAACGAAGTCAACGGCGGCAACCCTAGCCAGTTGCGCGGCTACACCGAAGTGGCGGGGCAGTCGGCTCATGTCATCGTCGCCAACCCTTATGGCATCAGTTGCAACGGTTGCGGTTTCATCAACAGCCCGAAGGTGACCCTGAGCACCGGCAAACCGGTGGTGGAAAACGGTCGGCTGGATCGCTACCAGGTGGATAAAGGCAGCGTTGCCATCGAAGGCGCAGGCCTCAACGCTAACAACGTCGACCACTTCGAAATCATCACTCGCAGCGCCAAGATCAATGCCGAGATCCAGGCCAAGAACCTGACGATTATTGCCGGGCGCAACGACGTCAACGCGACCACCCTCAACGCCACTGCCCGGGCCGATGACGGCAGTGTCAAACCGCAACTGGCTATTGATTCCTCGGCCTTGGGTGGCATGTATGCAGGCGCTATCAAGCTGGTGGGCACCGAGGCCGGGGTTGGTGTCAAGCTGGACGGCAAATTGATTGCCAGTGGTGGTGATATCCAGCTCGACGCCAACGGCCATCTGAGCCTGGTCGACACCTCGGCCAGCGGCGCCGTCAAGGTCAAGGCCGCCAGCCTAGACGCCCGTGGTCCGGTCTATGCCGGCACCACGTTGAACGCGCAAACCCAAGGCAACCTGACCAACCAGAAAACCCTCGCGGCGCGTAACACCATCACCCTGGGCGCCGGTGGGCAGTTGAGTAACAACGGCATCATTGAGGCCGGGGTCAATGCTGATAACTTGCGCAATGCTGCGGGGGATGTGAGCCTCACGGCGCAAAACCTCAGCAACAACGGCAAGAGTGTGGTCGCCAGCCGCAATCTGACGGTCAATGTTACAAAGACCCTGAACAACCAGGGCGGGACCTTGAGCGCCGGGCAAACCGGCACGGTAAAAGCCGGGACGTTGGATAACCAGAACAAGGGGCGGGTGCTGAGCAACGGCGCCCTGAGCGTCGCCGCCGACAAGCTGCTCAACACCCAAGGCATCGTCAGCAGCAATGGCAACCTGACGGCCAATGTGGGGCAGTTGAACAATCGCAACGGCCAGCTCAACAGCTTGAGTGACGTCACCTTGGATGTCGCCTCGCTGGATAACACCGCAGGTCGGTTGCTCAGCGGTGACGCACTCACCGCCAGCATCTCGGCGCACCTGCTCAATCAGGCTGGGTTGCTGTCATCGACCGGGCTGCTGACCCTCAATGCGGCGAGCCTGGACAACCGACAGGGCGGCGTCATCACCAGCGCCCAAGCAGCGAGTCTCAACGTAGGCAGTCTGGATAACCGAGGCGGTGAAGTGTCGAGCCAGGGCATCCTGGCGCTGACCGGCACCGAGCTGGACAACAGCAACAGCGGCAAACTGATTGCCTATGACGACCTGCGCCTGACGCTCGAGCGCCTGAACAACCAGACCAAGGGTTTGATCTCCAGCCGCGCCGCTCTGGCTATTGATGGGGGGCAGCTGGATAACCGCCAGGGATCTCTTTATGCACAGCAAGGGCTGAATCTGGACCTGCGCGGACAACTGCTTAACGTCCAAGGCAGCGTGAAAAGCGACACCACGGCCAGCGTCAAAGCGGGCGAGATAAATAATGACGGTGGTCAGCTTTCCAGTTTGGGCGCGTTGAGCATCGACAGCGCCGCAGCACTCAGCAACGTCGACGGCAGCCTGATCAGCAGCGACACGCTGTCGTTAAGGGCCGGCCAGGTGAATAACGCTGCTGGCCGTATCGCCAGTGCAAAAGCGCTGGACGCCAGTGTTACCGGTCTGGATCAACAACAAGGTGAGTTGTTCAGCAACACCAGCCTCAGCCTGGACCTGAACCAGGGCCAGTTGAACAACCAGGGCGGCCTGATCAACGCCTCGGGTGCGTTGCTGCTGAGTAACCTCAAGGACGTCAATAACCAGAACGGTGAAATCTCCAGCCAGCAAGCGTTCACCCTGGCGGCGCAGAACCTCGATAACAGCGGCGGCAAATTGCTGAGCAATCAAGGTCTGGTGCTCAGAACCGCCCAGCTCCTGAACAACGCCCAGGGTATCATTTCGGCGGCCTCCGTGGACAGTCGCAGCAACAGCCTGGACAACAGCGATGGCCTGATCAGCAGCCGCGATCGACTCGACCTGACTGTCGACGGGCTGCTCGACAACCAGCGCGGCTCGCTGATCGCCGATGGCGCGATGCTGCTCGCCGCTGATCATCTGGACAACCGCGCCGGGAGCATCGCCGGCAAGACCGGGCTTGAGGCCACCGTCACCTCGCTGGATAACCGCCAAGGCACGCTGATCAGCACCGATGCCTTGACGCTCAAGGCGACCAGTCTCGACAACCGTCAGGCCGGTTTGATCGGTGCGACAAAGGCGCTGGATCTCGACGTTGACGAACTCGACAACCGTGGCGGTGAACTGACGAGCAACGCCGACGTCACGCTGATCAGCCAAAACCTCGACAACAGCGATGGCGGCCTGGTGTACGCCGGGCAAGCGCTGAAGCTGACGGTGGACAAGCTGCTCAACCGCACCAAAGGCTTGCTCAGTGCCAAGACCGAATTGAGTCTGGATGGCGGCGCCCTGGACAACAGTGGCGGCGCCCTGATCAGCCAACAGAACCAGCGCATCAATCTCAGCCGCGATCTGCTCAACACCCAGGGCCAACTCAGCAGCGAAGGCACGCTGAATGTCACTGCGGCCAACCTGACCAACACCGGCGGCAGTCTGTCCAGCGCCGCCGACCTCACGGTGCAAAGCCTGGGGCGTCTCGACAACCAGGGCGGCGAACTCGTGACCGACGGCGCGCTGCTGCTCACCAGCGCGGCGCTGGACAACCGTCAGCAGGGCAACATCAGCGGTAAAGGCACGGTGAGCGTCACCACGGGTGCATTCGATAACAGCCAGAGCGGTCGCCTCAACAGCGGCAGCACGCTGAACCTCGTGGCGGGCCAAGTCACCAACCAGGATGGCGGGAGCATCGGCAGCCAAGACGCGGTGACCGCGTCGGTGTCCGGTCTGGATCAGCAGGGCGGCAAGCTGTTCAGCAACACCTCGCTGAGCCTGGACTTGAACAACGGCCAGCTCAACAACCAGAACGGCCTGATCAATGCCCCCGGCGCGCTGGTGCTGAAAAACCTCAACGGTGTGAACAACCAGGGCGGTGAAATCTCCAGCGCCGAAGCCTTTACCCTGGCGGCCAAGAATCTCAACAACGACGGTGGCCGGTTGCTCAGCGGCCAGGGCCTGACCCTGCGCATCGCCCAGGCGCTGAACAACATCAAAGGCCTGATCGGCGCGGCGACCCTGGATGCCACGGCGCAAAGCCTGACCAACAACAGCGGCACAATCACCAGCCGTGGCAACCTCGACCTGACCGTTGATCAACAACTGGATAACCAAGCCCAAGGCCTGATCAGCGCCGCGCAATTGCTCACGCTCAACAGCGGTGATCTGAACAACCAGGGCGGCAGCGTGCTGGCAGGCGGTGCCTTGGTCCTCAACGCCATGGCCCTGAACAACAGCGCCGATGGCCTGATCAATGCCCAAGGCGACCTCACTCTTGGTGCCGATTCGCTGGACTCCAGTGACGGTGGTGAAGTGTCGGCCAAGGGCGACATCCGCCTGACCCTCGCATCGCTGATTCAAGACGGCGGCCGCCTGTTGGGTGAAAAAGCCGTCACCCTCAACCTGGGCAACGGCGACCTGAACAATCGCAATGGCTTGATCACCGCCAAAGGCCCGCTAACCTTCAACGCCCTGCGCGACCTGAACAACCAGGGTGGCGAAATCTCCAGCAGCCAAAGTTTCAACCTGGGCGGCCGGACGCTGGACAACAGCGGCGGCAAGCTGATCAGCAGCCAGAACCTGAGCCTCGACGGCAAAACCCTGGTCAACCAGAACGGCTTGATCTCCGGGTGGCAAGGGTTGCAGGTCAACGGCACCCACCTGGACAACCGCAACAACGGCACGCTTTCCAGCCGCGACGGCAACGTGACCCTCAATCTGCTGGGCAACCTGCTCAATGGCAACGGCGGTGCGCTGGTAAGCATGGGCACCCTTGATGTGACGGCCGTTGCGGTGAACAACTCACAAAAAGGGGCGCTCAGTAGCGGCGGCGCCCAAAACCTCATCCTCAGCGGCGCGCTCGACAACGGCCAGGGTGGCCTGATCGACAGCGGTGCCGGCCTGACCATCAAGACCACCGCCCTGGACAACGCCAGTGGTGCCATCAACGCTCAACAAGCACTGACCCTTAACGCCAGCGAACTGGATAACCGCCAAGGCAACTTGATCGGTAACGCGGCGGTCAACCTGAACCTTAACGGTGCCCTCGACAACAGCGGCGCCAAGCTCGCCAGCGCCGGCCCGCTGACCGTTAAAGGCGCGACAGCGATCAACAACCAGGGCGGCCAAATCGCCAGCCAGGATCAAATGACCCTGACCACCGGCTCCCTGGACAACAGCAACACCGGCACCATCGCCGCCAAAAACGCCCTGGCAATCACCGCCACTGGCGCCGTGCAGAACCATACCAACGGCCTCATCTACAGCCAGGCAGCCGACGTCACACTGAAAGCCGCGAGTCTGGCCAGCGGCAAGGGCGAGATGCAAGGCCAGACCGGCCTGACCGTCGAGCTGAGCGGTAACCTGGACAACCAGGGCGGCAAACTCATCGCCCAGACCGGCGATGTCAGCCTCACCGCGGCCAACATCGACAACCGCGGCGGAACGCTTGCCGCCCTCAAGGGCGCCCTTGAAGCGCGCACCGTGGGCGTGCTGCGCAACGGTTTCGACGTGGACAACAAGGGGGGTGTGATCCAGGCGCAGAGCCTGAACATTCGCGCCTTGGCGGGGCTGAACAACAACGGCGGGCGAATCGCGGCCCAAACCGGCGATGTCATCATCAACACCGCCGACTTGAACAACCGCAACGGCGGCCTCTACGCTACCGGACTGCTCAGCGCCACCGGCTCCAGCCTGGACAACACCGCCGGCCAGATCGCCGGCAACCGCATCGACTTCGGCCTGAGCGGCACCCTGACCAACCGCAGCGGCATCCTCGAGAGCGACAGTACTCTTGCAGTGCGCGCCGCGAACCTCGACAACCAGAGCGGCAAATTGCGCGCCTTGGGCGCCAGCGGCAAAACCGACTTCCAGATCGGCAGCCTCTTCGACAACCGTAACGGCAACCTGGAAACCGCCAACACCCACCTGACCCTGGGCGCCAACAGCTTCCTCAACAGCGGCGGCCAACTGCTGCACGTGGGCGACGGCACGTTCGACATCTCCCTGCCTAACGTCACCGGCGCCGGCGGCACCATCGTCACCCGCGGCGGCCTGACACTCAACGCCGACACCTGGACCAACACCAGCGTCATCCAGGCCGGGCGGCTGAACGTCAACGTCAAGAACTTCACCCAGACCGCGACCGGGCAACTGCTGGCTTCGACGCAACTGGAAGGTAAGGGCGGGAACTGGGTTAACAACGGGTTAATCGCCAGTGATGGCGGCATGGGCTTGCAGTTGACCGGGCGGTATAGCGGCAATGGCCGCGTCACCAGCCTGGGCGACATGACGGTAGACGCCGCTGCGATCGACCTGAGCAGCGTGGCAAGCATTACCGGCGGCGGGACCACGACGATTGGTGGCCGCGGTGGCTTGAGCAGCCTGAATAACTACGGGCGGCTGACATCGGCGGGTGCGCTGAATATCAATGCGGGTACCGTCAATAACTACGGGACCGTGGCCGGCGCGGATGGATTGAAACTGACGGCTTCGACATTGCTGAACGACCAGGGTGGGTTTTTGTTCAGTGGCGCGGATATGAAGTTTCGGGTGGGGAGTTTGACCAACCGTAAGTCGGATGTTTATGCGTTGAGGGATATTGATGTAGCGCGCAATGACCTGGGTGGACGCTCGGCGTTGATGGAGAATGATTCGGGCACCATGGAGAGTGGGCGGGATTTCTCTATTAATGCGGATTCGATTATTAATAAGCGGGGGGATTTTAAGACTGAGGCGGAGTTGTATTCTTCGGCGTTGGGGTTTCGTTGCAATACTTGCGACTCGCTTCCTCAATATGGAATTGACTGGCTACGCTATCATCTCGTCTATCAACAGCAGTATCGTGTAGTGGTGTCCGGAGACTCTACAGCGAAATCGGCTTCGCTGAGTGCGGGTGGGGATCTTAATGTTAAGGGGACCTCATTCACCAATTCAAACTCGTCGACCATAGCGGGTGGAAACGTTTCTATAGTCGTAGATGATTTTGATAACTCAGGCACTGCTTTGGGTGATTATACGAGTTATCAATATATAGCGTATTCAGCTAATGAACAGATTGGAGAGCTGCGTTCAATAGTAAATTACAATACGTATAATGATGCTGATTACAATCAAGACATTCGTTTTTGGAATTCTTCCGGTGTTGAAAGCTCTGTGCAGTCCCGTGTTACGGTGTCTGGGGCGAAGCCTGTTGATAAAGAATATTACCAGGTGATCGGTCCGGCTGTTATTTCTATTAGTGGGAGTGGGTTTAGAGGGTATCCGGAAGTTGATTTTGAGCCATCTAAGTATAAGGATGGTGTTCAGGTAGATCTGCCTGATTTTATAAAGAAACTAACGCCCTTTAACCAAACAATCATTACGTCCACTGCATCCGACAATTTTGCTCCAGCCATCATCCAGGCTGGCGGCAACGTTTCCATTACCGCAAAAAACAAAATCACCAATGGCGTAGAACGCCCGTTCTCAGCTGGCATTTCAACGTCGACGCGCAATGTCACAACCGCAGCCTCAGGATCAGGCAAAACCACGGTCATGACCCTGAACAGCCAACTCCCACCGGACTTGGCTCAGCAACAAATAAACCCATTGACACTCCCCGGTTTCAACCTCCCCACCGGGCAAAACGGCTTGTTCCGGTTGAGCGGGCAGGGCGCCAGCGACGCGTCAGTGTCCCAGACGCCGGCCGTGTCGAAGAATTGGACAATCGGCGGCGCCAACGTGAGCGCATCAGATCGCTCCACCGCCGGCCCAATCGCTAATGTGCGCGACATTCAGGTCGCCGACGTCACTCAGCTTTCGGCCTCTGATCGTCAGTTGCAACCATTGAATGGTGACAACGCTGGCGGGTCCGCCTTCCAGATAACCTCTCCAGCAGGCGGTGGCTCTGCAGGAATCCCAACACCTCCGACCAGCCAGACCTTGGCACGAGTCACGGGCCTGCCGAGCGCTACGGTTACCTCGAAGCCGCATAAATACCTGATCGAAACCAACCCGGTCCTCACCGACCTCAAGCAGTTTACAAGCTCGGATTATCTGCTGACGAAGCTCGGCTACGACGCCGACACCAGCGCCAAACGCCTGGGTGACGGTCTGTTCGAACAACGCTTAATCCAGCAAGCCGTCGTCGCCCGCACCGGCCAACGCTTCATCGACGGTCAGACCTCCGACGACGCGATGTTCAAGTACCTGATGAACAACGCCATCGCCAGCAAAGACGCCCTCAACCTGTCGATGGGTGTCACCCTCACCGCCCAGCAAGTCGCCGCGCTGACGCATGACATCGTCTGGCTTGAAGAGCATGAAGTGAACGGGGAAAAGGTGTTGGTGCCGGTGTTGTATATGGCACAGGCCAACAATCGTTTGGCGCCTAATGGTGCGTTGATTGCCGGCCAGAACGTCACGTTGATCGCCGGCAAGGATCTGGAAAATGCCGGCACACTCCGGGCTACCAATAACCTCTCGGCGACCGCCGGCCAGAACCTCGCCAACAGCGGGTTGATCGAAGCTGGAAACCGTCTTGATATGCTGGCTGGCAACGACATCGTCAATAAATCCGGCGGGATCATCGCTGGGCGTGACATCACCCTGAAGGCGGTAGCGGGGGACGTGATCAACGAGCGCACCATTACCACCGCAAGCATCAGCAACAGAGGTTACAACCAGCTAAAGGATTACGCAGACAGCGCCTCACGCATCGAGGCCGCCAATGACCTGACCATGGGCGCCGGTCGGGACTACAAGAGCGTTGGCAGCGTCATGGTTAGCGGTCGTGATACCCGGATCGATGCAGGGCGGGATGTCAATATCGTCTCGGCTCAACAGCAAAGCTCCAGTACGGGCGGAGTTCGCAGAAGTTCGATCACACAGCTGAGTTCGGACATGGATGCCGGGCGTGATGTTGTTGTGAATGCTGGTCGAGACTTTAACGCTATCGCTAGCCAGATCAGCGCTGATCGGAATGTAACGCTGACTGCCGACGAGAACATGACAATCTCTTCTGGCGCCAACGAAACACATTCTTACTACAAGTCGAAAAAAGTCACCGCCCAGGAAGACCACGTCAAACAAATTGGCAGCGCCATCAGCGCTGGTGGTGATGTGAGGTTGGATGCCGGAAAAGACATGGCGCTCATCTCCAGCCGCGTCACCGCCGGTGATGAAGCTTACTTGGTGGCTGGCGAAAATCTTGACCTGTTGGCTGCGCAAGACAGCGACTACTCGCTGTATCAGAAAAAGAAAAAGGGCAGTTGGGGGAATAAACAGTTCCGGCGTGATGAGCTGACCAAGATCACCCATGTTGGGAGCCAGATCACCACGGGTGGGGCTCTGACGTTGCTCAGTGGAAGTGATCAGCGTTATCAAGTCGCCAAGCTGAACTCTGGTGATGATCTGACGATACAAAGCGGTGGTTCGATCACCTTCGAGGGCGTCAAGGATCTAGATCAGGAAAGCCATACCAAGAGCAACACCAGCTTGGCCTGGAATTCCATGAAGGGTAAAGGTCACACTGATGAAACGTTGCGCCAGAGCCAACTGGTGGCTCAAGGCGACCTGGTCATTAAGGCTGTCGATGGCTTGAACATCGATATCAAGCACATCAATCAGAAGACCGTCAGTCAAACCATCGACGCCATGGTCAAGGCCGACCCGCAATTGGCCTGGCTTAAGGAGGCCGAGCAGCGCGGTGATGTGGACTGGCGGTTGATCAAGGAAACCCACGAGTCGTTCAAGTACAGCAGCTCGAGCCTTGGGCAGGGGGCGATGCTGGCGATTATTATCGTCGTCACTGTTCTGACGGCAGGGGCGGCGTCGGGTGTTGCCGGTGCAGCGGCAAGTTCGGCCAGTAGTGCAGCAGCGGCAGCTGGTGCCTCGGCCGGCACAGCCACGGCGTTGGGGACGGCTGCGGGATACGCCGCCTCAGCAGGATTCCAGGCTGTTGTTAGTCAAGCCGCTATCAGTACCGTCAATAACAAAGGCAACCTCGGCGCGACCTTTAAAGACATTACCTCTTCTGACTCGATGAAGGGATATCTGACGTCTGCCGCCATGGGGGGGATGACGCCCGGTTATAACCCGGCAGCGCTTGGTTTTAACCTTCAAAGTCTTCAAGCCGTCCTGCTCAAATCAGCCTCTGATGCGTTCGTGAACACAGTCATTAATGGAGGCAGCTACACCGATAACTTGGGCAACTCCTTGGGGAATCAGGCCAGTAACGTGGGCATGGCCCTGGGGTTCAAGATGGTCGGTGACTATTCGCTGGGGAAATACCAGGATGGAAGCATTCAGAAGGTGATGGCTCACGCATTGATGGGTGGACTTCTGGCTGAAGCGACGGGCAGCGATTTTAAGACGGGGGCCATCGCCGCAGGCGCGAACGAAGCGCTCATCAATGTGCTCAGCAACATGGTGGGTGGGAACAAGCAGCTGGAATTGATGGCATCGCAGCTTACAGGTCTTGTCGCAGCGGCAGCGGTGGATGGGGATTTATCGAAGGGCGCCGAAATTGCACAGTACGCCACTGCTTACAACCGACAGTTGCATAAAGAAGAGCGGGAGCTTGCCAGGCAGCTAGCTGATCGAAGCAATGGAAAATTCACAGCTGAGCAAATTGAAGCGCAATTGCGACTTTCCGCAATAGCGGGGACCGACATCGGACCTGGTACCGACATTGTGGCCACAAAAGATGGCATGTACGATCCTTCCGGTAAGTGGGTGCCATTGGGTGATGGTCAGTTTTTGCAGCAATTCGATAAGCTGGATTTGGAAGTAATCGCCTTCATACGCGAATCAACGAACAATTACAGCTGGCTAGGGCTGCCCTCGGTGGCCGGCCCCGATTGGAGCAATACCCCGTATGGGCCTGGAGACAGAGATCCCCTAACAGGGTATCCGACAGATGGCAAAGGCGGCTACCGAGTGGGTGTGGCTGTTGACGGTGTTCGTTTTACTCCTCGTTTCTTTGCGTGTGCTAGTGCGCAATGTATTGCCTCTGGCGCGAATATTGACTTGGGTGATATTGAAACTCTTAGATGGATTAATGCCGCGGATGTAGAGGCGGTGGATAAAATGAGTAAGGTGTTAAGCGTCGGCGCCATAATTACATCTGGGGGGCTCTCAGTAACTTTTGCAAACTCATCTACTGCGGCTTCGCTTCTTGCGGGCTATCTTAATAACGAAACGGGAAAGGCCGTGAGTAGTACCGTGCTTAGTATGGGGTTTGAGCGCTATGCAATGGCCAGAGGGCTTTCAGCAGTAGAGGCCGGTCGAGTATCCAGTGCGTTGGGTGTATTAAAGGTCTGGGATAAAATTATTGACGGGGTTTTATAATGTTTTTAAGGTCAAGAGTTGTAATTGATGCTTTGTTTAGGTACCGGAATTATGTCGCGATTGGGCTGTTATTTGCTTCGGTCTTGAATGCCGTTCTAAGATTTAATGGTGGATGGGGGCGTTTTTTTTTAATGATTGTAGTTCAGCTGTTATTTGTGCAAGCTGTCTGGAATTATTTGAGAGGGGCTAGGATTGCTATCGGACCTAGCAGCTTGGGCAAAGATGCTGATCCTGAGTGGCGAGCTGCTTTAGCGATATTCTCTTTTACTCTATACGTAATCGTTTTTTTTCTAGATTTTGAACGCGGCCTGTGAAAAAAAGGCGCGATAAAGGGGGCAGGTTTTAATGGCGCTTACTTAACGGATAGCTCTAGCTGATGCACCTGCAAAAAATGAAAAAGGTTGGGCTTAGTCTCTTGGGTGAAAAACCTGCTCCAAGAAAGACTCCATTTTTTGTTTTTTGTTTTTTGTTTTTTGTTTTTTAAGGATTATTCAATGCACTATTTCGGCACGTCCCTCCTACTGTCCATGACATTGCTCCTTTCAGCCTGCAACACTACCCCCTACGACAAGGCTACTATCTACTACGACCGAACACAGTTTCCTGCACAACTTGTCAAAGACTATCCAAGACTGAACAGCCCTATTTTGCAACATGGCCGTTGCTCTCTGATCGTATCTACCCCGGGTTCGAATACCGGCACCTACTATTTCTGCACCTACGCGTTGACCGCCAATGATCTGTACGTTCAGGGTTGGGACGCCAAAGCGTTGAAGTACGTCGAGATCGCTCATGTGGATATATCGGCGCTTAAAAACGTCGCCCTGCATACGATTTTTCGGACCAGTCAGCTCCAGATGACGGAAGAGCGGCGTCAATTGGCGTTGAGCGCGTCTATAGATGAGGGGGGCTATATCGACTCGGCAGCTACCAAGGAACTGTTCGAGGCAATTAAACGCAAGGGTGTGCCGGTGGTGAAAAGCGAAGGCATGATTAACCCGCCCGCGCCGCCTTCGCCGATGATCATTCCAATCATTATTCCAACGTAAAAAGTAGTAAGGGCTGGGTAAGCAGGACAGAGCTAAGGAACCCCCTACAAATCTACCCAAGCTCTGGGCCTGCTATGCACTTCAGCCCGCATTGGAAAAGAGACTTTATTTGTACAACCTGACGCACCGAGGTATCAGGTCAGGGGCTGCTGCGCAGCCCAGCGGGAGCAAGCTCCCTCGCCACGGGGTTTGCGGTGGGGTGGGAGGCTGCATAAATCATTCAGGTGCGTCGGAAGGATCCGCTCGCCAGAGCGAAACATCCGACAAGCTTTTAAGGTTGTCCCTCGGAAATGTGCTCTCTAACCTTTTGCTGTCGCTGCGAAACAGCGGCCGGGAGTGGGAACCCGAAATTAATAGGTCGTAAGCCTCACGACCATAACGGCAAGTGATGGCTCCAATTTCATCAGGAGCATGCACATGAACGAAGGAAAGACTGAACCGAACTTCAACAGAACGAATCCATTAGCGGATTTCGACGCGATCGAAGACCTACTCAAAGACCGAGCCGCCGAGCGGGCACTCAATCATTACCTCAATCCAAAAAAACCAGAGCCAAGCACGGACCCCCGTATCGACAGCCTGTTCTCCGTCACCGCCAAAGCTGACGCCGACACGCTGCTGACCAGCACCAGCGAAACCCTGGCTTCGGTAAAAGCCATGGCTGAGAACCTGGCCTTTGAAGTGGAGGGCACGCGGCGCAGCGTGGCGTTGGGGATTCATCAGTTGGTGGAGTTGTGCCAGTTGCTGGTGGATAAGGCGTTGGATCAATTGGAGGCGCCGGGCAGTCCCGCCGAAGGATAGGGCCAGCTCCCGCTGTACGGGTGTACACCTGTTAGTTCTGACAGTAGACGACTGGCGCGCCTGATCATACGGTGAATGCTGGCGCGCTTTTCTCACGAGCGATGCCGTAATTACTTAATCCAATGGAAGAGGTGTAATGATGGCTGCCAAAGAAATTCGCATATCAATTGAAGAACTCGATCGTGACAGTAGCCCTGAGGTCTTGTTCGAATTCTACAGCGGGAAGGACATTGATTTTTCTACCTCTGTATCCTCCTCTTCGAAGAATGGTCACTACGATAAGGTGGACGTAAAAGGAGATGCTGACGGAGATGGCGATTTTGATGCGCAGGATGATGAGTTGTTCATCCAGCTCGCTAAAGCAGCGGTGGCTTTGCTGAAATAACGATATATGGACCGTGCCGCCAAGCTAAAGGGCCCTTCCGAAACAGGTGGGTCAATTGCCTTCGGTGCAATTGACCCGCTGCCTTGAATGGTTACTGCATCAACACCTCAACCACTCCATCCGCCGTCATGTTCACTTGACTGGTACCGGGTGCTACTTCAGGCGTGACGGATTCAGCATCCATGGACGCGCCTTTCATCATCATCTGCGGACGCATGTAGGGCTGTGGGTAGCCGTTGCTGTTGAGGTTCAGGTTGACGATTTTGTAACCCTTGCCGCCCAGGGCTTCGGTGGCCAGTTGGGCGCGGGCCTTGAAGGCGTTGACGGCGTCCTTGAGCAGGGCGTCTTCGCTGGTCTGGCGGGTGGCGGTGGAGATGGCGAAGTCCATGCCGGCCATTTTCATATCGGTGAGCAACTCGCCGGTGAGCTTGGACAAGGCGGCGAAGTCGGCGCTTTCCAGGCGCAGTTCGGCGCGTTCGCGCCAGCCGGTGATTTTCTGGCCTTTGTTGTCGTAGACCGGGTAGCTGTTGCGGCTGCCCTGGCGCAGGGTGATGTCCTTGACCTGCTTGGCCTGGCCGATGGCTTTGTTCAGCGTGGTGCTGATGGCCGCGGCGAGTTTGGCCGGGTCGGTGTTTTGTTCCTCGGTGTAGAGGGTGACGATCATCAGGTCGCGGGCGACTTCCTGGCTGGCTTCGGCGCGCACGGAAATCTGGTTGTAGTGAAGCTCATCGGCGGCCAGGGCCGGCAGGCTGGCGACGGTGCCGAGGCTTAAGGCGAGCAGGGCGGCGTGACGACTGAACGTGTGCATGAAAGCTCCTTGGAATGAGGCGCAGGGGTGAGGTCCGGGCCTGCGTGAAGGATAAGACTCTAGCTTTTATGGGTGGGTTCGCACAGTTACAACTTCTATACAGATGTGCATGAGACCAATGAAGGACTCTTGCTCCCGCTGACCTGTGTGTAGGAGCTGCCGAAGGCTGCGATCTTTTGATCTTTCCCTTACGACTCGGTTAGCCGGAACAAGATCGCAGCCTCGTTGCACTCGACAGCTCCTACGACGCAGTCCAGCGGGAGCAAGCTCCCTCGCCACAGGAGGGATATGTGGCATTTGGGGCTGTGGCGCTTTGCCGCATAGCTGCCTCTGCCACCCGCGCCTTGGTTATACTCCGTGCGATCCGCCTGGAGCGCTCATCAGGAGAGCTCATGCTCGCCCCTTTGCAAATGACTTCTGCCTCTCGCCAGAACCTCTGGCGCCTGACGTTTATCCGAATCCTGGTCCTGGCCGCCCAGGCCGGGTCTGTGGGGCTCGCCTATTGGTTCGAGCTGCTGCCGCTGCCCTGGCTGCAATTGGCGATCACCCTGGCCTGCTCTTCGATACTGTGCGCGCTGACCGCCATTCGTCTGCGCACCTCGTGGCCGGTGACTGAGCTGGAGTACGCCGTGCAACTGGCCTGCGACCTGTTTATCCACAGCGCATTGCTGTATTTCTCCGGCGGCTCCACCAACCCTTTCGTGTCTTATTACCTGGTGCCGCTGACCATCGCCGCAGTGACGTTGCCGTGGCGGTATTCGCTGATCCTGTCCGGCATCGCCCTGGCGTTGTACACCTTGTTGTTGGCGCGCTTCTATCCGCTGGAAACCTTCCCCATCGCTCGGGAAAACCTGCAGATCTACGGCATGTGGCTGAGTTTCGCCCTGGCGGCGGGGGTCATTACGTTTTTTGCCGCGCGTATGGCCGAAGAATTGCGTCGTCAAGAGGAGCTGCGGGCTATTCGCCGTGAAGAGGGCCTGCGGGACGAGCAATTGCTGGCCGTGGCGACCCAGGCCGCGGGTGCCGCCCATGAGTTGGGCACGCCGTTGGCCACCATGAGCGTGCTGCTCAAGGAGATGCGCCAGGATCACCACGACCCGGCGCTGCAGGAAGACCTCGGCGTGTTGCAGGATCAGGTCCAGCTTTGCAAGGAGACCCTGCAGTATCTGGTGCGTGCCGCTGAGGCCAACCGCCGGCTGGCCATCGACATGCAGGACGTCACCGACTGGCTCGACGAAGCCCTGAATCGCTGGCACCTGATGCGCCCGGAGGCCAGCTATCGCTTCCAGCGTCTGGGCCAGGGCCCGGTGCCGCGCATGGCGCCGCCGCCGGACCTGACCCAGGCGCTGCTCAACCTGTTGAACAATGCCGCCGACGCCTGCCCCGAAGGCCTGGAAGTGGCGCTGGACTGGAATGCCTACGAGCTGACCATCAGCATCCGCGACCACGGCGCCGGTGTGCCGCTGGCGATTGCCGAGCAAATCGGCAAGCCGTTCTACACCACCAAGGGCAAAGGTTTCGGCCTGGGCCTGTTTTTGAGCAAGGCCAGCGTGACACGCGCCGGCGGCTCGGTGAAACTCTACCCCCATGAGGAGGGCGGCACGCTCACCGAGCTGCGCCTGCCCCATGCCGACCGAGGAGACGAACATGAGTGACGAGATCCAAGTCGACGGCGAAGAACTGCCGCATCTGTTGCTGGTAGACGACGACGCCACCTTCACCCGCGTCATGGCCCGGGCCATGTCCCGTCGGGGCTTTCGCGTGAGCACCGCCGGTTCCGCCGAGGAGGGCCTGAGCATCGCCCAGGCCGACCTGCCGGACTACGCCGCGCTGGATTTGAAAATGGACGGCGACTCGGGCCTGGTGCTGTTGCCCAAGCTGCTGGAGCTGGACCCGGAAATGCGCGTGGTGATCCTCACCGGCTATTCGAGCATCGCCACCGCGGTCGAGGCCATCAAGCGCGGCGCCTGCAATTACCTGTGCAAACCGGCCGACGCTGATGACGTGCTGGCGGCCCTGTTGTCCGAACACGCCGATCTGGACACCCTGGTGCCGGAAAACCCCATGTCGGTGGACCGCCTGCAATGGGAGCACATCCAGCGGGTGCTGACCGAACACGAAGGCAACATCTCCGCCACTGCCCGCGCCTTGGGCATGCACCGGCGCACCTTGCAGCGCAAATTGCAGAAGCGCCCTGTGCGTCGCTGAACCTGCGCTGAACGGATGGTGTCCACCCTCGCAGCAGATCGGGCCGTTGCTCTATGATCGGCCCGGGTTTTTTCTTTATTGAGCCTTAACCATGAATCAGAACGCTGAATATTCCGCGGTCAATGATGCGGTGCGCGGGCAGTTTTTCCGCCGTGTCTGGCAAATGACCACGCCGTACTGGCGCAGTGAGGAGAAGGGCAAGGCCTGGACGCTGTTAATCGCTGTCATCGTGCTGTCGCTGTTCAGCGTGGCGATTTCGGTATGGATCAACAGCTGGTACAAGGATTTCTATAACGCTTTGCAGGAGAAGGACAGCGTCGCGTTCTGGCGGTTGATCCTGTATTTCTGCGGCATCGCCGCCGTGGCGATCCTGGGCGCGGTGTATCGCTTGTACCTCACGCAGATGCTCACCATCCGCTGGCGAGCCTGGCTCACGGAGAAACACTTCGCCCGCTGGCTCAGTGACAAGAATTACTACCGCCTGGAGCAGGGTGGCTACACCGACAACCCGGACCAGCGGATCTCCGAAGACCTCAACAGTTTTACCAGCAACACCCTGGGCCTGGGTCTGGGACTGTTGCGCACCGTGGTCAGCCTGGTGTCGTTCTCGATCATTTTGTGGGGGGTGTCGGGCAGCATCCAGGTGTTGGGCTACACCATCCCCGGCTACATGTTCTGGTGTGCGCTGGTGTATGCGGCGGTGGGCAGTTGGCTGACGCACCTGATCGGTCGGCGCTTGATCGGCCTGAACAACAACCAGCAGCGCTTTGAAGCCGACCTGCGTTTTTCCATGGTGCGGGTGCGCGAGAACGCCGAGAGCATTGCCTTGTACAACGGCGAACCCAACGAGAACCGGCGGCTCAGTGGCCGCTTCGGCCTGGTCTGGCACAACTTCTGGGACATCATGCGGGTGTCCAAGCGCCTGACCTTCTTCACCTCCGGCTACGGCCAGATCGCGATCATCTTCCCGTTCATCGTCGCCGCGCCGCGCTACTTCGCCGGCAAGATCCAGTTGGGCGAGCTCATGCAGATCAACTCGGCGTTCGGCAACGTGCAGGAGAACTTCAGTTGGTTCATCAGCGCGTACACCGACCTCGCCGCGTGGCGCGCCACGTGTGATCGTCTGCTGAGCTTCCGCCAGGCCATGAGCGACAACGAAGACCGCGTGCCGGCCATCGATGTGCAGAACCAAGGCGACGCATTGGCGGTGCAGGGTCTGGGGTTGGACCTGGGCGATGGCCGTCATCTGCTCAGCAATGCCCATATGACTGTCGAGCCGGGCGAGCGGGTGATGCTCAGCGGGCGTTCGGGCAGCGGTAAATCCACCCTGTTCCGGGCAATGGGGCATTTATGGCCCGAAGGGCACGGCGCAATCCGGCTGCCCGCGGCGCGTTATCTGTTCCTGCCGCAAAAACCCTATCTACCCATTGGCACGTTGCGCGAGGCGCTGAGTTATCCACAGCCGGGCGACACATACCCGCCAGAGCGTTATGCCCAAGTGCTGGAAACCTGTCGCCTGCCGCATCTGGTGGCGCGACTGGACGAAGCCAACCACTGGCAACGCATGCTCTCGCCCGGCGAGCAGCAACGCCTGGCGTTCGCCCGCGCATTGCTCTATGCACCACAATGGTTGTATATGGACGAAGCCACGTCGGCGATGGACGAAGAAGATGAAGCGACGCTGTACCAGGCGCTGATTGACCAGTTACCGGGGCTGAGCATTGTCAGCGTTGGCCATCGCAGCAGCTTGAAACGGTTCCATCCGCGACATGTGCGTATCGAAAATGGCCAACTGGTGGAGCGCACCGTAACCGCCTGATTGTCATTGTCGAACACCGTGTGGCGAGGGGATTTATCCCCGCTGGGCTGTAGGAGCTGGCGAAGCCTGCGATCTTTTGATCTTTAGCTCAATTGTCTGGGACAAGATCGCAGCCTCGCTTCGCTCGACAGCTCCTACGGGCGCAGCCCAGCGGGGATAAATCCCCTCGCCACAACGGTGCATGGCGGCAAACTTTGCCAAGACCGCCAGGGAGCAAGGTGATCGTACAACCACGTTGCGCTATCATGATGCGCATTCAGCCGCTTGCCGAGACACAGACACATGGAAAGACCGATCGACGTACCACGCCTTCCCCGCAAGCGCCGCAGCCTGGCGCAGGAGCTGGTGACGGTGCTGTCCGAGCAGATTCGCGACGGCCTGCTCAAGCGTGGCGATAAATTGCCCACCGAGTCGGCGATCATGGAAGCCCATGGCGTCAGCCGCACGGTGGTGCGCGAGGCGATTTCCCGTTTGCAGGCCGCCGGCCAGGTGGAAACCCGCCACGGCATCGGCACCTTCGTGCTGGATACGCCCAGCCCGAGCGGCTTTCGCATCGACCCGGCGACGGTGGTCACCTTGCGTGACGTGCTGGCGATCCTGGAGTTGCGCATCAGCCTGGAAGTGGAATCGGCAGGCCTTGCAGCCCAGCGCCGCAGCGACGAGCAACTGGCGGCGATGCGCGCGGCCCTGGATGCGCTGAACGAAAGCGCGGCCCACGCCAGCGACGCGGTGGCCTCGGATTTCGCCTTCCACCTGGAAATCGCCCTGTCCACCGGCAACCGCTACTTCACTGACATCATGACCCACCTGGGCACCAGCATCATCCCGCGTACCCGGCTGAATTCGGCGCGCCTGGCTCACGACGACCACCAGCACTACATGGATCGCCTGAGCCGTGAGCACGAGGAAATCTACGAAGCCATCGCCCGCCAGGACTCAGACGCGGCCCGCGCGGCCATGCGCCTGCACCTGACCAACAGCCGCGAACGGCTGCGCCAGGCGCATGAAGAGGCGCAGGCCCAGGGCTAGCCGCTCGTCACTGCTCTTGTGGCGAGGGGCTTGCTTGCGCTGGGCTGCATCGTAGGCGCTCTGTAGGAGCTGCCGAAGGTTGCGATCTTTTGATCTTAATCTTTCACTTGCGACCTCATTGCCTGGAGCAGGATCGCAGCCTCGTTGCACTCGACAGCTCCTACACGGCTCCTACCTAGCTCTTACATAGCTTCTAGGACGCAGCCCGGTGGGGGAGCAAGCCTTTGCCGCCGGGGCGCCTGTTGGCAGCGTTGACAGTGACGATGAGCGGCCTTGCTCCTTGGCGAGGGCAAGTTTGAGCGGTCTTCCAATCTGCTCAAAAGCCGCGAGTTACAAGGCTTGGCCACAAATACCCCCGGACCTGGCATTCGACAAAAGACGAAATGCAGTTGACGTTCGCATTTTAAGTTGTACGATGACTTACAACTTCTCATGAAGCTGAACCGTTTCCTACAACACAACATTGCGTCCAGGGTGTTCGAATAATGAATCCACAAGAACTGAAGTCCATCCTCTCGTCTGGCCTGCTGTCTTTCCCGGTCACCGATTTCACTGCTCAAGGCGATTTCAATCGCGACAGCTACATCAAGCGCCTCGAGTGGCTGGCCCCGTATGGCGCCTCGGCACTTTTCGCGGCCGGTGGCACCGGTGAGTTTTTCTCCCTGGCCGCCAGCGAGTATTCGCAAGTCATCAAGACAGCTGTTGATACCTGCGCCACCAGCGTGCCAATTCTCGCCGGTGTCGGTGGCGCGACCCGCCAGGCCATTGAGTACGCTCAGGAAGCCGAGCGTCTGGGCGCCAAGGGCCTGTTGCTGCTGCCGCACTACCTGACCGAAGCCAGCCAGGACGGCGTAGCCGCCCACGTTGAAGCCGTGTGCAAATCGGTGAAGATCGGCGTGGTGGTGTACAACCGCAACGTCTGCCGCCTGAACGCCACGCACTTGGAGCAACTGGCCGAGCGCTGCCCGAACCTGATCGGCTATAAGGATGGCCTGGGCGATATCGAATTGATGGTGTCGATCCGCCGTCGTCTCGGCGATCGTTTCAGCTACCTGGGCGGCCTGCCGACCGCAGAAGTCTATGCCGCGGCCTACAAGGCCCTGGGCGTGCCGGTCTACTCTTCGGCGGTGTTCAACTTCATCCCGAAAACCGCGATGGATTTCTACCACGCCATTGCCCGTGACGATCACGAGACCGTCGGCAAGATCATCGACGACTTCTTCCTGCCTTACCTGGACATCCGCAATCGCAAGGCCGGTTATGCAGTGAGCATCGTCAAGGCTGGCGCGAAGATCGTCGGCTATGACGCAGGTCCCGTGCGCACGCCGCTGACCGACCTGCTGCCAGAAGAATACGAAGCCCTGGCCGCGCTGATCGACAAGCAAGGCAAGCAGTAACAGACCCGACAAAGCCGCTGAGCAATCAGCGGCTTTTTGCGTAAGGCTTGAACGTTCCCATGCTCTGCGTGGGAGCGCAGCCAGGGACGCTCTGCGTTCCTAGACAGCTATTGTAGAAGGAGTAGCTCCGTGGCAGATTCAAAGCGTTTCGATAACTACATCAACGGTCAGTGGGTGGCCGGTGCCGACTATTGCACCAACATCAACCCGTCTGACTTGTCCGATGTCATTGGTGAATACGCCAAGGCTGATGCAGCTCAAGTCAATGCCGCCATCGAAGCCGCCCGCGCCGCGTTTCCGGCCTGGTCGACCTCGGGCATCCAGGCCCGTCACGATGCGCTGGACAAAGTCGGCAGCGAGATCCTCGCCCGCCGCGAAGAGCTCGGCCAACTGCTGGCCCGGGAAGAGGGCAAGACCCTGCCCGAAGCCATTGGCGAAGTGACCCGCGCCGGCAACATTTTCAAGTTTTTTGCGGGCGAGTGCCTGCGTCTGTCGGGCGATTACCTGCCGTCGGTGCGCCCGGGTGTCAACGTCGAAGTCACCCGTGAAGCGCTGGGTGTGGTCGGCCTGATCACGCCGTGGAACTTCCCGATCGCAATCCCTGCCTGGAAGATCGCCCCGGCGCTGGCCTACGGCAACTGTGTGGTGATCAAGCCCGCCGAATTGGTGCCAGGTTGTGCCTGGGCCCTGGCGGACATCATTTCCCGCGCCGGTTTCCCGGCCGGTGTGTTCAACCTGGTGATGGGCAGCGGCCGTGTGGTCGGTGAAGTGTTGGTCAACAGCCCGAAAGTCGACGGTATCAGCTTCACCGGTTCCGTGGGCGTGGGGCGGCAGATCGCGGTCAATTGCGTGGCGCGCCAGGCCAAGGTGCAGTTGGAGATGGGCGGCAAGAACCCGCAGATCATCCTTGACGACGCCGATCTCAAGCAGGCCGTCGAACTGGCGGTGCAGAGCGCGTTCTACTCCACCGGCCAGCGTTGCACGGCGTCGAGCCGCCTGATCGTGACCGCCGGTATCCACGACAAGTTTGTCGCTGCCATGGCCGAGCGCATGCAGTCGATCAAGGTCGGTCATGCCTTGAAGGCCGGCACCGATATCGGGCCGGTGGTTTCCGAAGCCCAGCTCAACCAGGACTTGAAGTACATCGACATCGGCCAGAGCGAAGGTGCGCGGTTGGTCAGCGGTGGCGGCCTGGTAACGTGCGATACCGAAGGTTACTTCCTGGCGCCGACGCTGTTTGCCGACAGCGAAGCCTCGATGCGTATCAGCCGCGAAGAAATCTTTGGCCCGGTGGCCAACGTCGTGCGCGTGGCTGACTATGAGGCGGCGTTGGCGATGGCCAACGACACCGAGTTCGGTCTGTCCGCCGGTATCGCCACCACCTCGCTCAAATATGCCAACCACTTCAAACGTCATTCCCAGGCAGGCATGGTGATGGTCAATCTGCCGACCGCCGGCGTGGATTACCATGTGCCGTTCGGCGGCCGCAAAGGTTCGTCCTACGGCTCGCGCGAGCAAGGTCGCTATGCGCAAGAGTTCTACACCGTGGTGAAAACTGCTTACATCGGATCGTAATTGCGACACCGGCCGGAGCGGGACAACCCGCCCGGCCGTACACCAGATTTCCCGTATAAAAATAAATAGTGGAAGTAGATTTACATGCAAGAAACCAAGCCGACTCGCGTCCGCTATTTGATCCTGCTCATGCTGTTTCTGGTGACAACGATCAACTATGCCGACCGCGCAACCATCGCTATCGCCGGCTCCAGCCTGCAGAAAGACCTCGGCATCGATGCCGTTACCCTCGGTTATATCTTCTCCGCCTTCGGCTGGGCCTACGTGGCCGGGCAGATCCCGGGCGGCTGGCTGCTTGACCGATTCGGGTCGAAAAAAATCTATGCCTTGAGCATTTTTACCTGGTCGCTGTTCACCGTGCTGCAAGGCTATGTCGGTGAATTCGGCGTCTCCACCGCCGTGGTGGCGCTGTTCATGCTGCGCTTTCTGGTCGGGCTGGCCGAAGCGCCTTCCTTCCCGGGTAACGCCCGCATCGTCGCGGCCTGGTTCCCCACCGCTGAACGCGGCACTGCTTCGGCGATTTTCAACTCGGCCCAGTATTTCGCCACGGTGTTGTTTGCGCCGCTGATGGGCTGGATCGTCTACCGCTTTGGCTGGCAGCACGTGTTCATCGTGATGGGCGTGGTCGGTATCGTGTTCTCGCTGGTCTGGCTGAAGGTTATCCACAGCCCGCGGCAGCACCCGATGATCAACGAGGCCGAGTTCAATCACATCGCCGCCAACGGCGCGATGGTCGACATGGACCAGGACAAGGGCAGGGGTAAGAAGAGCGACGGTCCGAAGTGGGATTACATCCGCCAACTGCTGACCAACCGCATGATGCTCGGCGTGTACCTGGGCCAATACTGCATCAACGGCATCACCTACTTCTTCCTGACCTGGTTCCCGGTGTACCTGGTGCAGGAGCGCGGCATGACCATCCTCAAGGCCGGTTTCATTGCCTCCTTGCCGGCGATCTGCGGTTTCATCGGTGGGGTGCTCGGTGGGGTGATTTCCGACTACCTGCTGCGCAAGGGCCACTCGCTGACCTTCGCCCGCAAGGCGCCGATCATCGCCGGTCTGCTGGTGTCCAGCAGCATCGTGGCGTGCAACTACGTCGACATCGAGTGGATGGTGGTGGGCTTCATGGCCCTGGCCTTTTTCGGTAAAGGCGTAGGCGCACTGGGGTGGGCCGTGGTGTCCGACACCTCGCCAAAACAGATCGCCGGTCTGAGCGGCGGCCTGTTCAACACCTTCGGCAACCTGGCATCGATCACCACGCCGATCGTCATCGGCTACATCATCAGCTCCACCGGTTCGTTCAAATGGGCGCTGGTGTTCGTGGGCTGCAACGCGCTGATGGCGGTGTTCAGTTACCTGGTGATCGTCGGGCCGATCAAACGTGTCGTGCTCAAAGAACCCACGGCCCAGGATGACCAATTTTCCAGCCTGTCTGAAGCGAAATCCTGAAGGAGCGATGTCGATGCAACTGATTGAACATGCCGATTCGCCCCGTTACATCCGCCTGAACGAGCGGGACAACGTGGTCATTGTGGTAAACGACCAGGGCGTGCCAGCCGGAACCGAGTTCCCGGATGGCCTGGTCACCGTGGACTTTGTGCCGCAGAGCCACAAGGTCACCCTGGAAGATATTCCCGAGGGCGGCGAGGTGATTCGTTACGGCCAGGTCATTGGCTACGCGCTGCAACCGATCCCTCGTGGCAGTTGGGTCAAGGAAGACCAGCTGCGCATGCCCACCGCGCCGCCGCTGGACAGCTTGCCGCTGTCCACCGATGTGCCGGTGGCCGATGCGCCGCTGGAGGGCTACACCTTCGAAGGCTATCGCAACGCCGACGGCACCGTCGGCACGCGCAACATCCTCGGCATCACCACCACGGTGCAGTGCGTGGCCGGGGTGCTGGACCACGCGGTCAAGCGCATCAAGGACGAATTGCTGCCCAAATACCCGAACGTCGATGACGTGGTGGCGCTGACCCACAGCTACGGCTGCGGCGTGGCAATCACCGCCACCGACGCGTACATCCCGATCCGCACCGTGCGCAATCTGGCACGCAACCCGAACCTGGGTGGCGAAGCGCTGGTGATCAGCCTGGGCTGCGAGAAATTGCAGGCCGGGCAGGTGATGCATGAGAACGACAGCTCGGTGGACCTCAGCGAGCCGTGGTTGTATCGATTGCAGGATTCCAGCCACGGTTTCACCGAGATGATCGAGCAGATCATGGAACTGGCCGAAACCCGCCTGAAGAAACTTGACCTGCGCCGCCGCGAAACCGTGCCGGCGTCGGAGCTGATCCTGGGCATGCAGTGCGGCGGCAGTGATGCGTTCTCCGGCATCACCGCCAACCCAGCCTTGGGTTATGCCTCGGACTTGTTATTGCGGGCCGGGGCGACGGTGATGTTTTCCGAAGTCACCGAAGTACGCGATGCGATCTATCTGCTGACCTCCCGGGCGCAAACCCGGGAAGTCGCCCAGGAGCTGGTGCGCGAGATGGACTGGTACGACCGTTACCTGGCCAAGGGCGAGGCCGATCGCAGTGCCAATACCACGCCGGGCAACAAGAAGGGCGGGCTGTCGAACATCGTCGAAAAATCCCTGGGCTCGATTGTCAAATCCGGCAGCAGCGCCATCAACGGCGTGCTTGGCCCGGGCGAGCGCTTCAAGCAAAAGGGGTTGATCTTCTGTGCCACGCCGGCCAGTGATTTTGTCTGCGGTACGTTGCAACTGGCGGCGGGGATGAACCTGCACGTGTTCACCACCGGCCGTGGCACGCCGTACGGCTTGGCGATGGCGCCGGTGGTGAAGGTCTCGACCCGCACCGAACTGGCCCAGCGCTGGCCCGACCTGATCGACATCGACGCCGGACGCATCGCCACCGGGCGCGCCTCCATCGAGGAACTGGGCTGGGAACTGTTCCATTACTACCTGGACGTGGCCAGCGGCAAGAAACAGACCTGGGCCGAGCGGCACAAGCTGTACAACGACATCACCCTGTTCAACCCGGCGCCGATTACTTGATGATTGCGTGATCGCTGGAGACCCAGTGTGGGAGCGGGCTTGCTCGCGAATGCGGTGGTTCAGCTGGCATTGAGGTTGGATGTGCCGCCGTCTTCGCGGGCAAGCCCGCTCCCACAGGGGATTTGCGGTGAATGTAGATTCTGCGTTCACCCAAGAACAAAATGTGGGAGCGCGCTTGCACCGGGCGGCGATCCGACGATAGCGGTCTACCAGACGCCCGTGGCGTTAGTGGCTATCATTAGCCACCTAACGACACCCTTCTCAAGGTCCCCGGCATGCTGGCAATTTTCCTCGAAACCCTGAACATCACCGCGCCGGTGTTTGCCATGTTGTTTCTGGGGACACTGCTCAAGCGCATTTACTGGATCAACGACAACTTCATTCACATCGCCTCGTCCCTGGTGTTCAACGTCACCATGCCGGCGCTGTTGTTCCTCGGCATCCTGCATGCCGATCTCCATGCGGCATTGCAGCCGGACCTGCTGATCTATTTCTCCATTGCCACCCTGGTGTGCTTTGCCGTGGCCTGGGGCTGGGCGATCTGGCGGTGTCCGCGTGAGGACCGTGGCATCTATACCCAGGGCGCTTTTCGCGGCAACAACGGTGTGATCGGCCTGGCGCTGGCGGCGAGCATGTATGGCGATTACGGGATTTCCCTGGGGTCGATTCTCGCGGCGCTGGTGATCCTGTTCTACAACACCCTGTCGACCATCGTGCTGGCGGTCTACAGCCCGGTGATCAAGTCCGATCCTTGGAGCATCTGCAAAAGCGTGGTCAGCAACCCGCTGATCATCAGTGTGGTCCTGGCCACGCCGTTGGCCTATTGGCAGATCGGCCTGCCGAACTGGTTCGAAACCTCGGCCAAATACCTTGCCCAGATGACTTTGCCCCTGGCGTTGATCTGCATCGGCGGCACGCTGTCGCTGGCGGCGCTGCGCAAAAGCGGCAAGATGGCCCTGAGTTCGAGCCTGGTAAAAATGATCGGCCTGCCGCTGCTGGCCACCCTCGGCGCCTGGCTCTGGGGCTTTCGCGGGGCGGAGCTGGGAATTCTGTTCCTGTACTTTGGCAGCCCCACCGCCGCCGCCAGTTACGTCATGGCCCGCGCCGCCGATGGCAACCATGAACTGGCCGCGGCGATCATCGTCATCACCACGCTGATGGCGGCAATTACCACCAACCTGGGGATTTTTGTGTTGCAGTGGGGTGGGTGGATCTAAGGTCAAAATCAAAAGATCGCAGCCTTCGGCAGCTCCTTGTATATCGACTATCGCCCTGTCAGGAGCGATAGTTCTCGACTGATCATCGAGGGAGGGACTTGGAAGCCGTGCAGCTCCTTAGGCTTTTTGCCTGTGACGTAGATTGTGCTCCAGCCCTCCACACTCACTCATACAGTTCGAACGGTATCTTGGGCCCGCCTCAGGCTAGAGCTCGCATTCGCAAGGTTGGACAGAGTGAAGTGATGATCGCAAAAGGGACCAAGTGGAGAGACGATCATGTCAGGTTTCGTTGGCGTCGACATCGCAAAGAACACCTTTGATATTGCTACACATTTGCCCAATGGCAAGCACAAAACCAAGGCCAAGCTGGGCAACGATCCGAAGGGTTTCAAAGAGTTTGAGACCTGGCTGGACAAACACGTCGAGCGTTCGGCCCTGATCGTGATGGAAGCCACCAGCGTCTACCACCTGGAGCTTGCCGAGTTCGTCTACAACAAGGGTTTCCGGGTCTGCGTAGTGAACCCGGCCACGACCAAAGCGTACGCGGACAGTGAACTGCGCCGAATCAAGACCGATAAAAGCGACGCCAAGCTGATCGCTGACTTCGCCCGAGAAAAAGATCAGAAGCTTCAGCCCTGGGCGCCTGAGCCACTGAAATATCGCCAGTTGAAAGCGATGGTGCGCCGTTTGGATGACCTTCAGGAAATGGAGCAAATGGAGCGTAATCGTCTGGATGTGTCTGACGAAAAGGTCAAAGACTCGATCAACTCCGTTCTGCGCCATATCGAAAAAGAGATCGTAGAAACGCATAAGGCGATCAAAAAGCACATTGATGACGACCCGGACATGCGCCAGATGCGGGATCTGATCGTGACCATCGACGGCATCGGACAGAAAACGCTTGAGCGATTGCTGGCCGAGCTGGGTGACTTGCGCAAGTACAGCGATCCTCGCCAACTTGTCGCCGCTGCTGGGCTGAACCCCAAGTTGCAGGAATCAGGGAAGCTCAAGGGCCACACCCTAATTTCGAGAATCGGCTCAGCACGGCTGCGTGCAGGCCTTTACATGCCTGGCATGGTGGCGCTGAAACACAATAACGCGATCATGGCGATGAAAGAACGCTTGGAGGCCAACGGCAAGGCCCCCAAGCAGATCATCTGCGCAGCGATGCGCAAACTGCTGCACTTCGTTTACGGAGTGCTCAAGTCAGGTCTGCCATATGACCCAAAACTTGCGCTTGCCCGGTGAGATTTAAGACGGTATCTACA